>NZ_MKIR01000013.1 GCF_001832905.1 Floricoccus tropicus
TTCACAAGTTCTTTTCGTTGATTGCTTATTTCAAACACTTATAACTAAAAACCATAAAATTATTCTATAAATACAGACGTGTTTACCCTTATATATAAGGATATAACTAAAAATTTAACTTCAACTTTATTTATTCATAGAATATTAAATTTTACTGCAAATTCATTCTAGATATTTTCTAACTCACAATAGTAATATATAGATTTGTCAAACTCTTTACTATAGCTCTTGCTTTGGCACTAGATATAAATATTCCAGTTGAACTTATGCATCCAATTAATCTTGATACTTATTAATAAAATCTAACTATAGTTATTTTGCCTTGAAATTTCATAATTTAAAGGTTTTCATATAAAACACAGGATTCAAACCTACGACACTTTGATTCCAAAGCAAATGCTTTATCAAGCTAAGCTACTCTTATATTACAAATATGTTGAAACAATATAAACTATCTTTTAAACTTAATATATCAATTAAAAAAATGAATTGAAGAATTATCCTATGCATTTCGCTACGATATATTCATTCAACGTTACATTGCTCATCTAATAAACAAACTCGACAGCATAAAAATAAAACATTAATTATAGATAAAAACACATCCTATTCCTAATTAGAATTAATTCAAACAAATCCCAAATATAGTATTTACCAAAATTTGATAAGTGAATTTAATCAAAATTTTAATTAGAATTTAGGTTTACACTTTAATAGATATTTAAACTTTTAATGACTGTACCTAAAATAAGAAATATGTATCACTAATACTATCAAAATGAACTAGATCGTACCCACTCATATAAAAAAAAGTAAAACATTCTCCCAAATATACAAGTAAACAAATATGTATTTACAACATCTATATATGTCCATCACTATATAAATAACAATTTCTATAAAAAAAAGAAAGTAATATTAAGACTGTTACCACTTATACCCGTAAAGTAATTCAAATTATTTACAAAATATTTTTAACATATTACACATACGATAATAAACTGCATTAGTAGTTATAACTACACACTAATGCTTGAACCATTTTTTAAAATAGTAAGTCAGCATACACTATAGAAAAATATAAATTTTGGCCCTATAATTTTTAGTGTAGGTGGTTAAAAAACATTCACACTTTTTTTGATACAAACAAAAAAAGCATATGACTCTCTGCTAGAATAGTTAATAACGACAAAAACATTCCATAGGAGAAAAGACATATGCTCAATAATGAATCTATCAGAATTAACTAGACTACCTCAAAGATATAAATCCAAGGCTAGTAAGAGAAACTAGATTAAACAAGGATACTTCACCTCTGATATTCTACTTACTCCTGCATTAAAATATAAAACCTATCTACTATTAAAAAAATATAAATACAAATGTAAAAGATATGATACTACTAAAACAAGTAGAACTCACATTGTTATGAAAAACTGTAATGTATCTCAAGATGTTAAATACTCTATTGCAATTGATTTAAAAGATAAGAAATAAATTAAAGATATTGCTAAAGACAATCTTGTTTTAACTTCAACTGCTTATAGAGTATTCAAATCTTACTACAAACTTGCTAGAAATAACTTCTCAAACCTTCCTGAGTTAATTCACTTTGATGATTTCAAAGCAACTAAAGACTGTAAATCTTCTATGGCCTTTAACTATATGTATGGAGTGAAAGGAAATATTATCGATATTCTTAACAAAAGTTAAATATGTAGTTATGATATTTATGCACCTTACAAATATTTAATTAAAAAGATTTTTCCTAATGCACCAATTTTCATTTTCTACTAAACTTCCTAAGCATTATAAAATCTATGAATATATTTTGAGTGCTATAAAGAGATGTTATATAGATCTAAGGAATGATATTGATACAAGATTTAAAACTTGATTAGAACTTTTAGAAGATTTAACGTTGATATTCAAAATACAAAAATATTACCTTACAGCAATGGTAGACTTCAAGCCATGAACAACAATATTAAAGTAATAAAGATAAAATCTTATGGATATAGGAACTTTAATAACTTTAAGAAAAGAATAATGATTATACGAGGGAATTTAACTTTTTAAACAAAAAAAGTACTTCGCGAGAAGTACTAGATAATATTACTCCGGCAGTAGGACTCGAACCTACGACATCATGATTAACAGTCATGCGCTACTACCAACTGAGCTATGCCGGAATACTATTGAATATAATAAAAAATTCTCAATTGCTCAAGAAAGTCTTATCAAATATTCGCTTGGCACCTACCATATCTCACAGGGGGCAACCCCCAACTACTTCCGGCGTTATGAGACTTAACTTCTGGGTTCGGCATGTAACCAGGTGTATCTCTCATGCTATTGGCACCAAACTATGCGTAATTGTTTTATCAATCACTCAAAATTGAATAATTT
>NZ_MKIR01000014.1 GCF_001832905.1 Floricoccus tropicus
CTATCTGAATCTGAGTCGCTGTCGCTATCTGAGTCGCTATCGCTGTCTGAATCTGAGTCTGAATCGCTATCGCTATCGCTATCTGAGTCTGAATCGCTGTCGCTGTCTGAGTCTGAGTCGCTGTCGCTGTCTGAATCTGAGTCGCTATCGCTGTCTGAGTCGCTATCGCTATCTGAGTCTGAATCGCTGTCGCTATCTGAGTCGCTGTCGCTATCTGAATCTGAGTCGCTGTCGCTGTCTGAATCTGAATCGCTGTCGCTATCTGAGTCTGAATCGCTATCGCTGTCTGAGTCAGGATCTTCAGGAACTACAGCTATATCTGAAGGCTCACTAGTAATTTTGTCCCCATTGTCTTTTTTCTTAGAAGATTCAACTGTGAATGTATCACCTGATTTGGTTCCTTCTGGTAAATCAGTTATATAATTTCCATCCTCATCAGCAGTTGTAGTTCCTACGACTTCTCCAGCAGAATCTTTGATAGTTATTGTTGTTCCAGCATCAGCATTACCAGAGATTTTATAACCACCTTCAGCCTTACTTCCATTAATACCAGCAGTTGGTTTTTTTAATTTTTCATCAGTTGATGACTCTTTTACTGTTATTATAATTTTAGTATTTTCTGTTACTGAACCAGATAATTCTTTATCTGCCGAAACAAATTCATAACCAGGAATGTTCTTATCAACTTTATATTCATCTTTATATTTTTGGGTAATCTTTTTAACGATTGGGTTCCCATCGTCTCCGAGAATAGGATTACCAGCTTCATCTTTATATTCGACATCTATAGTGTATTCATTACGATTAAACACATATTGAATTTTTTTGTCACTATCAAATACTCCATTTGGAGAATCTCCTTTTGTTGTTTTAGAGAAAGTATATCCATTGATTTTTACAGAGTTAGGATCTTCTTTTGAAAAGGCGTCATAAGATGAACCAGATTCATTTTTATCAAATATAATACTGTCTTTAATCTTGTTACCCTCTTCATCAACAAATTCAATTTCTAAAGAGTATGGGATAATAACTTTGATATGAGCATTATTCGTTTGAATGACATTAGGAGTACCCGGTTTTCCGTCTTTGTCCTTTGTTTGAATTGTAATGATTGCAAAATAATCTGCATCATCTGATTCTTGCGCGTTTGTAATATTTAAAATACCACCAGTTTGGCCGTCAATTTTTGTAGTTACACCATTTTTTGTTTTAAACCACTCAACTGACGTACCTTCCGCTAAATCACCAGTATTTGTACCACCTATAGGAACTTTGAGGTCTTTTCCTTTATATACTGTGTCATCTTTTAGACCACCACCAACTTCAAACGTATCGTGAGCTTTAAGGATTGAACCATCACTGTTTTTATAAGTACCTGTTACAGTTACATTTCCTGACTTACCAGGTATAGCTGTAATTTTACCAAATTCGTCAACTGTAGCAGCATCACCACTAGTGATTTCCCATTTGATCCATTCACCAGTTGCATTAGGATTACTTGTTTGACCAGTGACTTGTGTTGATTGACCAGCAGGTTTACCATCAGAACCTTTTAAATTATTAAAAAGATATTTATCTTTTACTTTAACTTCAACACTTTCAGTATTTACAGCTTCTGTGTAATTAACCTTGATGACATTAGACCATAGAGTAGGGAAAAATGGGATTTTAATCTGACCAGCAAGTGGATCATAAAATTCTACTCTTTGTTGATAATAAACAGTTCCTTTTGTACTGCTACTTACTTCTAATTCTGGTTTCCATGATCCCTTATCATATGTACCAAAACCACCTGTCCCTAAAACGGGTTTCCAGTTTTTTCCATCGGTAGAAGTGTACCAAACGTAATATTTTGATTGAGGAATAATCCCACGTATTGCATCAATACCTGGGTCAGCATATAGCTTTGTTTTTTTACCTACTTCAACGTTTCTATCAGGATAAACTGTATCGTAACCTGGTTTTGTCCAAATAAAACCAAATATCTTATCTGAATCTTTTACTTCAGTAGGTGTTCCTTTTGGAGTAACCGTAGGAGCATCCGCTGCAAGTGCATTAACTTCTTTTTTATCTTTTGGTGTTAATACTGGATTAGTTGATTCAAGTTTTTCAGCACCATCTTCTTTAACAGGTAATTTCTTATCATCTGCCTTAGTTTCAGGTGTCTCTACTGGTTTAGTAGTGTCTTCTGTCTTAGTTTCAGGTGTTTCTATTGGTTTAGTAGTGTCTTCTATCTTAGTTTCAGGTGTCTCTACTGGTTTAGTAGTGTCTTCTGTCTTAGTTTCAGGTGTTTCTACTGGTTTAGTAGTATCTT
>NZ_MKIR01000015.1 GCF_001832905.1 Floricoccus tropicus
CCGAACCACCGCCCTCACGCTTATCGGGCGTGCGCTCTAACCAGCTGAGCTATGCGCCCTAATTTTTTAAAAATTAAGTTAAAAAAATTTGAACCGGGGTTCAAAGGGGGTGACGAAAATCGACCCCGCGACAACAGCTTGGAAGGCTGTAGTTTTCCCACAAAACTACCCCCGTTTATTATAAAAAAGGGCGCGAGACGGAATCGAACCGCCGACACATGGAGCTTCAATCCATTGCTCTACCAACTGAGCTACCGAGCCATATCGGTGTTTACCGCTCTTACCAATGTAAGTATTGCGGGAGCAGGATTTGAACCTACGACCTTCGGGTTATGAGCCCGACGAGCTACCTAACTGCTCCATCCCGCGATATTAAAAAGGAGGATAAGGGATTCGAACCCTTGCACGCTCTTACACGCCTGACGGTTTTCAAGACCGTTCCCTTCAGCCGGACTTGGGTAATCCTCCATAAATAGTCCGTACGGGATTCGAACCCGTGTTACCGCCGTGAAAAGGCGGTGTCTTAACCCCTTGACCAACGGACCATTTGTTGCTGGCGCTTATACTCATCTCCCGCAGCCGGAGTCGAAGCTAGGGCATCATGATGAACAGGCCGGCGCTACTACCAACTGAGCTATGCAGGATTATAACTTGGCACCTACCTTATCTCACAGGGAGCAAACCCCCACTACTTCCGGCGTAATGCGACTTAACTTCTGAGTTCGACATGGGAACAGGTGTATCTCTCCTGCAATT
>NZ_MKIR01000016.1 GCF_001832905.1 Floricoccus tropicus
TCAGACTCAGATAGCGACAGCGACAGCGATTCAGACTCAGATAGCGACAGCGATTCAGACTCAGATAGCGATAGCGACTCAGATCATGGTAACCACGGACACAATGGACACGACAAAGATCCAAATGGTGGAAAAGGAAATCATGGAACTGGAAGTCATGGAACAGGAACAATCAATAAAGGCAAAGGTTCATTACCTAAGACAGGTGAAGAAAATGGACAAGCAGCTGGCATTATCGGCGTAGGCTTAGCTGGTCTTGCAGGATTGTTCGGATTCAAGAGAAAGAAAAGAGAAGATGAAGAGTAAGATATAGTCTTTTAATTACTTTCAAATCTTGACATAAAATAAAAAGAACTCTAAATTTAGAGATATGAGTATAATTCTCATAAATCTATTTAGGGTTCTTTTTTTGTTGTTTACATTTTCTAAACAAATATTATCCATTAATAGTACAAAACAAAGTTATTTATGATCTGTATTACAAGTTAAAGGTAGGATGTTATGAAAGAAATAAGAGAAACAATTTTTTTCAAAGAGATATTAATTATCAAATTGATTACAATAGGAAAATTATTAAATATACTCCTGATACAAAACAAACATTATTAGATAAAAGTGTATATACAAGTTTCAGCACCGCCTATGATAGACTAAGATTAAATTTAGATAATTTAGAAATGAATTTAAAGGCTGTAATTGAACCATATACAACTTTTGCTCAAAGCAATCATTTATATACTATGGGTTCGTTTTCATATTCTAGAAGTAATTTACCTACAAATACTATAGTTGCTAGGTACTCGTCTATTGCAACAAATTTAAAATATTGGGTAGAAATCACCCTTTATCAAGATTTACTACTTCAAACATAACATATGAATTTAATAATAGGCCAAGAGATCAATTCAATATTGATAATTCTTCTAATTTCAATCCAATACCAGATGATAATTATAAAAAACTCCCTTTAATCATTGGAAATGATGTATGGATTGGTCAAGATGTATCTTTTGTATCAAGTGTTATAACGGTTGTTGGTGGTGCTGTGGTTGCTGCAGGAGCTATTGTTACAAAGAATGTTCCACCTATGCTGTTGTTGGAGGTATACCTGCAAAAATAATTAAGTATAGATTTGACAAGGATATAATTGATCAATTAATGGAATCAAAATGGTGGAGATTTGCTCCAAATCAATTTTCTGATGTCAATGCTAATGATGATATAGAGTATTGACATCAGAAAAAATAAGGAAAATATATGTTGAACCGTACTCACCAGAAGTTTTAAAAGTTTATGATTTTTAACAAAAAAATCTCTTATTTATATAATTTTTCTATTAAATAAACTTTATATGTATTTTCTTGCATTATGATAAATTATCTAGTGCTGGTTTTAAATTGTATTTTTATTACAAAACGTTTAATAGTATTTAATTTTAGTTTGTTTTTGTAGAGTTAAGTTTATAATGTATAATAATCTAACACAAACCCCACTAATGGGTAGTTGAATTCATTTTTTAAATTTAAATTCAGTCATAAAACTTATTATTATTTGATTAGAAATATCACAATATGTGATATAATAGTTATTATAGTAAAATAAAAAAATATTAGATTTGAGGTACGTATGGTATTAATTAATGCAAGTGTATTAGACGAAATTCAAAATTTATTTATAGAAAAAAATACTGAAGATAATTCGATTGTTGTTGTCAGTTATTGTGATACAAATGAAAGAGCAATAGTGAAAGAATTCTATTTAGGAAATCTAAAAAGAAACTGGATAAAGGTTGAACAGTTTATTAGGAAATTACCTTCTAGATATACAAATATAAGATTGGATCTAGTGACTAATGAGAATAAAGTTAGCTACGATGAATTACAAAATATTTTAAAAGATGTACCAAGAAACAATTATGAAGAATTTGGCTTTAGAACATCGGGAAATAAAAAAAGACTTTTCATTAAAGAAGAAATAGTAGCCAATGCATTGTTTGTTCCTGATGATAATCATCGTGTCGGAGTTAATAACCCAAACTTAGATTTAGATGAACATAATATCTTGGGATACACAAAAAGAAAATATGGAAAAAGGGATGACTCAATCTCATATTTTAAAAAAGAAGATATATATATTTTCAATACTTATGCTGTATATTATGATGGAAATAATTTTTATGAGCTTGAGGATTATGGAAATGGAAACCAAGTAAGAGAAATTAATGAAGAAAATTTTCCTAATGAACTTTATGATGTCATATTAAAGGGTACTAAATATCTTGATAATCAATTACTTGAAAACGGAAAATTTGTATATGGTTACTTCCCTGCTTATGGCAGAACTTTATCTGCCTATAATACTGTTAGACATTTTTCTTCATTATACGCTCTCGCAGAATCTGTAGAACATTTTCCAAATGAAAAAGTATTGAAAGATGTAAAACTTGGACTGGACTGGGGACTTGAAAATTTAGTTGATACAAAAGAAGATGGAAGTATTTTTGTAAAAGAGCAATTGAAAGATGGTGTAGAGTATAAGTTAGGTGCTCAAGCTATGATAATATTAGCACTTGCAAAATATTCTCAAATTTCTAATGATAATTTTTATTTTGAAAAAATGAAGCAATTTATTAAATCAATAGAAAAACATTTTATTGGTACTGATAATAAAACAATACATGTGTTAAAAGAGAACCTGTCTATTAAAGAGAAGTTCCGCATTGTTTATTATGATGGTGAAGCTTTATTTGCTACCTTGAGAGCATACGAACTTATGAAGGATGAGGAAATTTTTGAGTTTTGTAAGAAATTAATGGACTCATTTGTAGAAAATCATTATGAAAAATATCATGATCATTGGCTTAGCTACGCTGTAAATGAATTTCTTAAATTTGAACAAGATGTTGAATACTACAAGTTTGGTGTAAGAAATGCGATGGATAATTTAGAATTTATACAAAAAAGAGATTCTGCTTATCCAACAATGTTAGAATTACTTTGTGCAGCAAATAAGATGATGGACAAACTTGAATCTTTTGACAAAAGAGATGAAGTCTTTGCTACTGAAGATGAATATTTACGAGCTAAGAAAAAGATTCGTGATGTTACAGATTACAGAGCGTTTCATGAAATCACTTCTGGTGTTATGCTGCCTGAGTTTGCTATGTTCTTTAAATACCCTTCTGTAATTGAAAATGGCTTTTATTGTCGACATGATAGATTCCGCATGAGAATTGATGATGCTGAGCATTTCTTGTCTGGTTTAATAAATTACTTATTAATATTTAAGAAAGGAATGATATAAATTGA
The DNA here is from genome assembly GCF_001832905.1 of Floricoccus tropicus. GTDB lineage: Bacteria > Bacillota > Bacilli > Lactobacillales > Streptococcaceae > Floricoccus > Floricoccus tropicus. The sequence continues at coordinate 3,309 of NZ_MKIR01000016.1, forward strand.
AGCCTCTTGGATTAATTAAATATTCAATAGTTTTAGTTAGATTAATATTAGTATTAATTGCTTTTATAAGCGTAGTAGTAGGAATTATAAGATATAGAAAAAAAATCGAAGAGGAGGAAGACTTATCAAATTATTCAAAAGATGAGAATGGATTATATCCATGGGAGTCTGATACGGATGATTCACCTTCACGCATTTCTGATGATGCAAAACGTTATGTTAATGTGATACAAAAAAAGAAAAAATAATTTTATTTTAAAGGAGAACTTATGAAAGCAATTGTAATGGATATTGATAACACAATTTGCGAAAAAAAGGGTACAAAAAACTATATTGATTTGGAACCATATTCTGAAGTTGTTGAAATGATGCGTCAATATAAGTCTAAAGGTTATCAGATAATACTCCAAACCGCTCGACAAATGAATACTCATAAGAAAAATATTGGAAAAATAAATATTGACACCCTACCCACTATAATAGAATGGTTGAATAAATGGGATATTCCTTATGATGAATTATATGTTGGAAAACCATGGTGTGGGAAAACGGGATTTTATGTTGATGACAGAGCTATAAGGCCAAGTGAATTTCTTAATTTAACAGAGAATGAAATTTTAGAGAAAATTGAGGGTGAACCATGGAAATAGCTCTAATTCTAAATACGAAAAAGATATCCTCAGATATGAGCAACCGTTTTGGGGAAATCTATCCTCTTGATTTACCATTCAAAAATACAAATATTAAGAATTACTTATTAGAACAATATAGCACGAGATCAAGTATATTTATCGCTAATGAATCTTCTGAAAATCACGAATTAGATATTATTAATCATAAATTATATAATGAAGTACTTTTGTCTTATAAAAAAAGTGATAGTATTTTAGAAGTAATTTACCAATCACTGAGTAGAATAATTAATATCTGTGAAGGAAATTTTTCTTTTGTTGTTAATTTTGGAGACACTATCATTGATGACTTACCTCAAAGAACTTTAAATGATTATATAATTGTCGGAAAAAGAGATAAATATGCACCATGGACAAGCGTAGTTAAAGACAAAAATAAATTGATTTTTATCGATAAGGAATCAATTTCTGCTGATAAGAATGAAAATTTAGTTGCAGGGGTTTTCAAATTTTCAGATGCATACTTGCTTTTGAATATTATTGAAAAATATAGAAACGATAATAATAATATTAATCACCATTCTTTTTACGATATTATTGAGAAATATAACAGTTTCATACCTATGAGCTTAGTTAATACGACTAATTGGTGGGATTTTGGTCACGAATATGAATATCTTGAGACAAAAAAAATTGTTAAAGCGAGATATTTTAATGAAATTGATATTGATACCAAAAGAGGTATCTTGACAAAAAGAAGTAAGGATGTTGAAAAATTTATTGGAGAGATTTTATGGTATATAAAAATTCCAAATGAATTACAATATATGATTCCTAGGATATATACTTATTCTATTGATTCTCAAGCACCATTTGTGAGTATGGAATATTATCCATATGAAACTTTGCATAATTTGTACATATTTGGTAGATTAGAATTAAATGAATGGAAAAAAATAATTTCAAAATTGTTTTTTGTCAAAGATGAGATGAGTATAGCAAGTCCTAAAAATATTAAGTTGTCTGTAAATGATTTAAAATCAATTTACATAGATAAAACTATGGCTCGTCATAAAAAATTAATGGAAAATGATTATTTTAAAAAATTTTTAAATGAAGACGTTATAATAAATGAGATAGTCTATCCTTCGTTAAATGAAATTATTAAAGATTTATCTTCGAAATTTGAACAGTTTGGAATCTTAGAAAATAGAGAGGCAAAGATAATTCATGGAGATTATTGTATAAGTAATATTCTTTATGATGTTGATAGTCAACTTATTAAACTAATAGATCCTAGAGGCAAATTTGGGACATATGATATATATGGAGATGAGTTATATGATATAGCAAAAATACTACATAGTTTTGATGGTTCATATGACCATATAATTAATGATGATTTTACTATAACTGAAATTGAAGATAATGGCTTTAATTATTCCATAAACAAGTCAGAACTTCAAAATCAAATAACTAATTTATTAATTGATAAAATTTCTGAAAGATATAATTTAGACCAAGTCAGATTGATTGAAGGCACACTCTTTTTAAGTATGATTCCGCTTCATGCAGACTATCCTGAGAGACAAAAAATAATGTATGGTCAGGCAATGAAATTATTGTCACCATACTATAGGGAGGGAAAATGAAAGTTATTATAACAATGGCTGGACAAGGAAGTCGCTTTAAAAAAGTTGGTTATAAATGTCCAAAACATGAAATTCAAGTCGGGGGTAAATCACTATTTAATTGGTCCATAAGTTCTTTGTCAGATTTTTTTGATGAAACTTTTTACTTTATAGTAAGGAAAAATAATTACTCTTCAGCATATTTAAGAAAAGAAATAAATAGTTTAGGTATTAAAGATTACAAAATATTTGTACTTGAAGAGATGACTGATGGTCAAGCAGATACTGTGATGAAAGTTATGACTAATATTGATGATGATGAGGGTGTTTTGATTTACAATATTGATACTCATATTGATCCTAAAAATGTTTTGAAATCTGAAATTGTTTCAAATGATGGTTCAGTTATGCTTTTTGATGCTAAGGGTTCTCATTGGTCTTTTGCAAAAATTGATGATGATGAAAATAAAATTATTGAAATGGCAGAAAAAATTCCGATTTCTAGTTTAGGTTCTGTTGGTTTATATTATTTTGATAAAGCTAGTGATTATATCAAAGCATTCAATGAATCAAGTAACGATATAAAACAAAAATATGGTGAAATTTACATAGCACCCTTATATAATAATTTAATTGATAGCAATAAAATTATTAAACCCGTAATTATCAGTTCACAATATTTTATTCCACTAGGTACGCCAGAAGAGTTGGAAAACTTTAAAACTAATCTTGGTTAGAAAAAGAAGGAGTATGCATGAAAACATGGTGTGTTGTTTGTGGTGCCATAAGAGATGAGCTTGAACTTATTCTTGTACTGAAAAAGTTAGTGAAGATGAGAGATCACGGTGTAATCGAAGGTATTATTTTGAGTACATGGAGTAATGACATAGATAAATTCAATTCACTTAGAGATAAAATAATCGCACAGAATATTAAGATAATAGAAATTGATTCAATTGAAAATAGAGTTGAAATAAATAGAACAAATTCAATCAATTATATGCGTCAAGCTATGCAATTTCAGGCAGCATTAGATATTTTACCAAATGACGTGTTCATCTTAAAATGTAGGACAGATAGAGCTTTGGAGCATTTAAATAAAATTGAAAAGTATATAAATAATGATCCAAATAAAATTGATTATAAAGATAATATTATTGATATTAATGTTAATATCCCTAAAATTTTTGATTATCCAATAACCATATTAAACCCAAAAACACAGAGAATTCTTCATTTCAGTGACTTCGTTTTTTGGGGACATATATCTGATGTTAGGAAATTATTAAATTTTGATATATCAGAGCTATTTTTAAATAGGGATTTAGTTGCAAATACTCAGTGGTTTGTATATCCTTTTCTCAAAAATTTTCCTATAATAAGAGATTATTTTAGAATAATAAATTTTAGACCATTAATTTCTTCAATGAATGATTACTTAAATAATAGTCATGAAATTATGCCCCTACCAAACTTTTTCTATAGAGTTTATGGTACATATTTGTTAATACTTAATAAATATTTTAGGGTTATAAATAATTTGAATACAACTATAGATAGTGATTCAAATAAATTTCACTTTTCACATTTATTTCATTCAAATGAAGCAAGTGGTACAAAATACACAAAATTAGGTGTTCTTTTGCAAAATGATTCAGTTATTGAAGGATTTTTAAATATAAATGCTTCTTCCGATGATAGTATGGATTTATTATTTCTTAATAATATTATGTCTGAAAAATTATTTGATCCAATTACAAATGATGAATTTAAAGAATTAAAGGAATTTAGAGATAAAAAAATTTGGTTTGATAATAATCACTGGATTAGAGAAAAAAACTGGAATGAAAAAATTTTTAACCAAGAAAATATAAGTGATCAAAGCCTTCTTGACTATAGGTTTGAAGACCTTAGTGAAGAAGAAAATAAAGAATTAATGGTTAACTTAGAATCTGCAAATAATATAGATAAATATTTATTTCATTATTGGTTAAATAATGAAATGCTGGGTTTGAAATCTGCAGAACAAATGATTTTTCCTTATTCTAGAACTCGTAATCGTGAACCACTTATTTTTATGTCAAGACTTATGAGATTAGATAAGGCTAAGAATATTGAAGAAATAAAAAGTTTAATAAGAGTTGTTTATGACGTAAACAAAAAAAGAGATGATATTTTAATAAAAGATTGTCTTTTAATGATAAATTTAATTTTAACTGAAATAGATAATTTTTCGTCGTTTTACGATAATAATTTTTCTATTGAAATATTTAAGCGATACTTTGATGAAGATATTGTATCTAATATTTTCAATAATAAATATTGTAAAGAAGACTTAATAAAATTTTTAAATGATTTATCAGTTG
>NZ_MKIR01000017.1 GCF_001832905.1 Floricoccus tropicus
CGACAGCGACTCAGACTCAGATAGCGACAGCGATTCAGACTCAGACAGCGATAGCGACTCAGACTCAGATAGCGATAGCGACTCAGACTCAGACAGCGATAGCGACTCAGATTCAGACAGCGATAGCGACTCAGACTCAGATAGCGACAGCGATTCAGACTCAGACAGCGATAGCGACTCAGACTCAGATAGCGACAGCGACTCAGACTCAGACAGCGATAGCGATTCAGACTCAGATAGCGACAGCGACTCAGACTCAGACAGCGATAGCGACTCAGACTCAGACAGCGACAGCGATTCAGACTCAGATAGCGACAGCGACTCAGACAGCGACAGCGACTCAGACTCAGATAGCGACAGCGACTCAGACTCAGATCATGGTAACCACGGACACAATGGACACGACAAAGATCCAAATGGTGGAAAAGGAAATCATGGAACTGGAAGTCATGGAACAGGAACAATCAATAAAGGCAAAGGTTCATTACCTAAGACAGGTGAAGAAAATGGACAAGCAGCTGGCATTATCGGCGTAGGACTAGCTGGTCTTGCAGGATTGTTCGGATTCAAGAGAAAGAAAAGAGAAGATGAAGAGTAAAATATAGTCTCTTAATAACTTTTAAATCTTGATATAAAATAAAAAGAACCCTAGATATATGAGACAACTTTCATATTCTATCTAGGGTTCTTTTATTTGAAAAAAATACAGTAAAAAATCACAAAAAATCACTTTCTGTGCTATACTGTAATTGTAAAATTTTTAAAAAGATTTAAGCGTTAGTGCACTGTTGCCTCAGTCCTAATGCTTTTTTCTTTGTTGTAAGCTTGATGGGTTGAAAGTATCTTGTAAATAATTCGGATTATTTTATGAGTGCAAGCAATAACAGCTTTCATCTTACTTCCTCTACGGGAAACTAGTTTGTATAATGATGAAAATGCTATATCTTTAGAACGTCCAGCAATACCTCCTGACATAGTTAATGCATGTTTGATATATTTGTTTCCTTGTGTTATGTACGAGGATTTTTTTATACCTGCACTTTCACATAAGCCAGGACACAATCTAGCTCATGAAGCTAAATGTCCATCTGTCTGAAATGCATCTACATCCGGTCCAATTTCTGCTAATATTATGTGTGCACATCCATCACTTACTCCAGGTATAGTCATTAAAAGTTCATATTCTTCTTTAAAGTGAAAACCTATATATTCCTTTATTTTTGATTTAACTCACCTATCAACTTTTGATACATGTTGTATTCAGATAAGCTATGTTCAATCAAAAATCTATCCTCGTAAGATAATTTACCATTCATAGCTTCGAGAATTTCTTTAGAAGTTGCTTTAATCCTTCCGTGCATACAGGTAGTTATATTATCAATATTTATAATTTCTCCATTAATAAATAGGTTAAGCAACTTCTGTCCAGTTTTGGAGAATATATCAGATAAGCAACTAGTTAACTTGATATTAACACGTTGAAGCAAATTATGGATTTCATTTTTGACTTGGGTTTGACGTTGTTTATAAGAATGTAACCTTCTAGTTAGTAAATGAAACTGCATAACTTCGGAGTCTGGAATATACGATGGTGCAATAAGTCCACACCTACCTAGTTGAGCTATCCATTCGGCATCCTTCACTTCTGTCTTTCGACCTGGTAAATTTTTAATATGTTGGGGATTTGCTAGAACTAATTCTAACTCAGAATCAGAGACATATTAAATAATGGTATCCAATATTGACCAGCGCTTTCAAAGAAAACATGACTAACATTATTTTCTAGTATCCAACCTAGGGCATCTTTTAAAGCATTGGTAGTGGGTTTAAATGACTTTTGAATTGCTTTAGGTTTATTTGTATCAAGAGGACCAGTCAAGATACAACAAACGATAGATTTTTGATGGACATCAATACCACAACAAGTTTCAACCATAGCTTCCATAATAAAACCTCCTGTTTATATTGAACAATAAGAACAAGAGCTTATTAGTATTTTTATTTTCACGCTCTAAGCATATTCGAGTTATCTCATGACTCTTGTTCATCCAGTTTTTTATACAGGCTAGGCAAAGCACTATTAAACACACGAATAATTTTAGGAGTTGATATATTGGAATTATTAAGGTAAATTTTTTATAAAAATTGTAATATTATATAAAAAATCAGTAGTAATTATTTTCTATATAGATTGTATGAATCAAAAAATATTGTTGCATTAATATTCAAAAAGTTTAATGATTGTTGTATATTATTAATTTTGATTAAATTGATAATTTATTTTAAAATATTGTTCCAATCATTGCACTGTATTCATATTTTATATTTTACTATTAAAAAATATTGTTGTATTATAAAGGTAAGATTGGGGTGTTTTCAACAAGTATTTGTAAGAGGCTCGTTGTTGGAAATATCTTAAAGAATTGAGGTGGTGCCTAAAAAAGAAATTACTAGTAGTTTTACGCAGAGTGTTTTTTAATTGTTTAAATCGATTTAAAATTTTAAAAAAAGATTTTTTAGGAGAATTATATGAGAAGTAACAAAAAAGTGGATCCTGATAAAATGGGATTCAGAAAGTGGAAATCCGGGAAACAATGGTTGTATGCCGGTGCTGCACTAACAATTGGTGTTGTTGCACCTTTGTCGGTTAGTTATGTTACAGGTGCTAATTTGGGTACCATTAGAGCTTATGCTGCTGTAGCTAGTGGTTCATTATTTAATTCTATAAGTGTAGGTAATGATAGTGGTACTATTGATGGTGGTAATTCAAAGAATAACACTGCATATAAAGCTGGTACTCAAACTGACAATCTTAAAGATGTAGATTTCACTATAAAAGGTGGAGGTTTTGCAGGTGCTTCGGCAATTATTGGTGATCGTAAATCAGCTGTAATTGAAATTCCGAGTGAATTGGTGGGTGCTATACAGGCAAAAGGAACTGCAACAGTTGATACAAGTTATTCTGTTCGTCTCGATGAGCTTCCTGTTGTCGGTGCTAGCTTAAAGACCATTGTAGGAGGTATCAATGTATTAACTGGAGCAATGGGAACTGCGTTGGATTATGTTACCAAAAATCCAGGAAATATTGATACAAACTTTGAAGAACAATCACAAATACTAGGAAGAATTGCTCAAGAACTTGTACAATTTGACCAAAAAGTTGATTCTAATGTAAGCGTAGTACAAGATGGAAATCATATTTACGCTGTAATTGATGACGGTATTGGATCAAATATAGCGGCAAAAATTAATAGTCTTCTTTCAGAATTGAATAGTGTTATTGCAAATTTATCATTTGAAGTTTCTCCAGAAGTTAAAGCTTTATCAATCTTTAATCCAAGGAGAATTGCAGCAGAGGCAGCAGTAACAGCAGCAAAAGCTGCCATTACTGCTTATGATGTTACAGCTGGTAATGCTATTAAACTTGTTCAAAACGCGGTTGTCTCACCTAGCGGAACATTGATTGATCAACTTGCTAATGCAGCAGTCTTTGGAGATACTACTGTCACAATACCTACAACAATAGATCTTAGTAAGGTTGATGAGAAAGTCAAAGGTGAGGTTAATGTACATGCTGGAATACAAAGTGGTAATCTAATAAACTGGCCAGTATTTTCCGGTACGGATGGAAAAACGCCAATATATTTTGATACTCAGCAAAAACCAACAAAACCAAGTGATGTTACAG
>NZ_MKIR01000018.1 GCF_001832905.1 Floricoccus tropicus
AAACCAACAAAACCAAGTGATGTTACAGCAACGCCAGATAAAGATGGTAGTGTAAAAATAGAAGGTACAACAGATCCCAATACAAAAGTAGAAATTACCGATAAAAATGGTGATGTTATTGGTACTGGTACATCAGATAATGATGGAAAATTTGTTATCGATATCCCGGCTGATAAAAATGTTAAACCTGGAGATACTATTGGAGTAACTGCTGGGGAAGAAGGAAATAAATCAGATAAAACTGATGTAACAGTTCCACAACTCCCATTAGAGAAACCAACAAAACCAAGTGATGTTACAGCAACGCCAGATAAAGATGGTAGTGTAAAAATAGAAGGTACAACAGATCCCAATACAAAAGTAGAAATTACCGATAAAAATGGAG
>NZ_MKIR01000019.1 GCF_001832905.1 Floricoccus tropicus
AACAAGTTCAACTACAACAAGTAACAAACCAAGTACTTCAAGCGAAGAAGAAACAAGTTCAACTACAACAAGTAGCAAACCAAGTACTTCAAGCGAAGAAGAAACAAGTTCAACTACAACAAGTAGCAAACCAAGTACTTCAAGCGAAGAAGAAACAAGTTCAACTACAACAAGTAGTAAACCAAGTACTTCAAGCGAAGAAGAAACAAGTTCAACTACAACAAGTAGCAAACCAAGTACTTCAAGCGAAGAAGAAACAAGTTCAACTACAACAAGTAGCAAACCAAGTACTTCAAGCGAAGAAGAAACAAGTTCAACTACAACAAGCGATGAATCAAGTACTTCAAGCGAAGAAGAAACAAGTTCAACTACAACAA
>NZ_MKIR01000020.1 GCF_001832905.1 Floricoccus tropicus
TATAATTCAAACATAGAATTATTTTTAATTTATGAATCTTGTAAAAATTTTTTTATTTTCTTTTTTAATCTGCTTTTTGCATTTGGTTCACACTGTTCACCTCTTAATAATTTCAAAACTAGTTGGAACTCTTTTTCTTTTAATCCACCTAGATAATTTTCTAAAGTTAAATTGGCAGATACTTGTTCACATATTTTTAGATTACTATTATTACTTACTACATCTCCATATTCATAGATGTCTAAATATGCTTTCTCATTAAACTTCCTCTTTCCTGCCTCTTGCATCCTGTATGTGTCGGTTAAATGTTGGTTATATTTTGTTTTAAAGTATTTAAATAATGTTAGGTCATCTAGTTCTTCTTTTAGCAACCTAGATAGAATTATTCTTCCTTCTTGATAGTAATCTTCTTTCTCCCAAATAGTTATTCTTACTCTCTTCATCTCATTAACAATTATTGGTATTACTTTTTGAAATGTATTTTCTAAATCTTTATTAAACTCATATTCCATATACTAAAATCCTCCTTTATTTTCTCTAGTATATGAAATATCTTTGAATATCATTTGATTATATCTTGGATTTATATTTTCAAATCATTAAGGAGTCAAAAATGTACTTTAAGACAAAAAAACTACTACTCAAGACATGTCTTTTAGTAGTAGTACAAATGATTTTATTTTTTCCAAGAAAAATAATACTTTCTCTTAAGATGCGAGATTACAACCTCTATAGTTCCACAATTTTACCTGTTTTAAGGTACACAATCCATTCACAAAGGTTTTTAGCATAGTCCCCAATACGCTCTAAGTAAGTTAAAGTCATTAAGTATTCTTTACCTGTGTGGATAGTATCAGTGTTGTCTTTCATTCCTTCTAAAACTTTATTTTGAATTTCAGAGAACATCAAATTAATATCATTATCCCATGTAGCAATCTCACGGGCGCGTACTTCATCACCTTGCATATATGCATTTAATGAAGCATCAACAATATTTTTAACCTTTTCACCCATAATAGTAATATCTTCTTCAACACTTGGAATGCGTTCTTCACCTTTTAAATTTATTGCAGCTTGTGCAATGGATACAGCGTGGTCACCCATTCTTTCAAGGTCACTTGAAGCTTTTAAGACTGTGATGATGGTTCTTAAGTCATGTGATACTGGTTGTTGTAATGCAATCATTTCAAGTGATTTAGTTTCTAATTTTGTTTCAAGATAATTTATTTCTTCATCAGAAGCAATTACTTCTTCTGCTAATTCTTTATCATGACTAACAAAAGCACGAACCGCTTTATTTAATTGAGCACTGACTTGAGTTCCCATTGAATAAAATTGGTTATGTAATTTATTCAGCTCGTCTTCAAATTGAGATCTTAACATATTAGTACATCCCTTTCTTTATATTAAATATTTTAATTATCCAAACTTACCAGATACATAATCTTCCGTTCTTTGATCTTTAGGATTCAAGAATATAGACTTAGTCTTATCATATTCAATCAATTCCCCATCAAGGAAGAAGGCCGTTTTATCTGAAATACGGCTAGCTTGTTGCATACTGTGTGTAACAATTAATATTGTATACTTTTCTTTCAGCTCAAGCAACATTGATTCAATTTTATCAGATGAAATCGGATCTAATGCACTCGTTGGTTCATCTAAAAGCAAAATATCAGGATTAACAGCTAACACGCGTGCAATACATACACGTTGCTGTTGCCCACCTGAAAGACCCAAAGCAGATTTATGCAAAATGTCTTTCACTTCATCCCAGATATTAGCAGCTTTCAAGCTATTTTCTACTGCCTCATCAAGAACTGCCTTATCTTTTTCACCCTTAAGACGTAAACCATAGACAACATTCTCATAAATTGAAAACGGAAAAGGATTTGGCTGTTGGAAAACCATACCAATATCTTTTCTAAGCTCTACTGTGTCCATTCTTGGACCATATATATTACGATCTTTGTAGGTAATTGTACCTGTAGTTGTGACACCTGGAACTAAGTCATTCATTCTGTTAATTGAACGAAGAAGAGTTGATTTACCAGATCCCGAAGGTCCGATTAATGAAGTTATTTCATTGGGATAAAAATCCATTGAAATTTCTTTAATTGATTTTTTCTTCCCATAATATAGGGAAAAGTCTTTTACATTTAAAATTGGTTCAGCCATTACACTCTCCTATCCAAAATGTCCTGAAACATAGTCGCCTGTAGATCTTAGCTCAGGATTTGTGAAGATTTTACTTGTTTTATCATATTCAATTAGGTCCCCTGAATACATAAATCCAGTGTAATCACTTGAACGCGCTGCCTGTTGCATATTATGAGTTACAATGATAATCGTATAATCTTTTTTCAAGTCAGCCATAGTCTCTTCAATCTGCATTGTAGAGATTGGGTCAAGCGCACTAGCTGGTTCATCCATTAATAGAATATCAGGTTTAACAGCTATTGCACGTGCAATACATAAACGTTGTTGTTGTCCACCTGATAAAGCAAGTGCTGATTTGTTAAGATCATCTTTAACTTGATCCCATAATGCCGCTTGTTTTAGAGATGTTTCTACAACTTCATCAAGAGTTTTCTTATCTTTCACTCCTGCACGTTCAAGCGCAAAAGTAATATTTCTATAAATTGATTTAGAAAATGGATTTGGTCTTTGAAAAACCATACCAATACATTTTCTTGCTTCGTAAACATTTACATTAGTATCGTTGATATTTACACCTTCGTAATTAATTTCTCCTGTTACTCTAGCAATATCAATAGTATCATTCATTCTATTTAAACTGCGTAAGTAAGTTGATTTTCCTGAACCAGAAGGTCCAATTAAAGCAGTTATTTTATTCTTTTCAAATTGCATATCAATACCATGTATAGATTCAAAATCTCCATAGAACACCTTTAAATCTTTAGTTGATAATGCTACTTTTTCATCGTCAAAAGTTATAATGTGACGGTCATTCCAATTATAATCAGCCATTTTTTACCCCGCAGATGTAAGTTTACTATGTAATTTTTTACCAATAAAACGAGCAGAAAAATTAAATAATAATACAAATAATACTAACACAGCACTTGCCCCAGCAGAAACTGCAGCACCATCAGGAACAGTTCCTTCACTGTTTACCTTCCAAATATGAACAGCCAGTGTTTCAGCCTGACGGAAAATACTTATTGGACTTGCTACTGAAAGAGGATTCCAATTTGACCAGTCTAGTGCTGGTGCAGATTGTCCAGCAGTATAAATAAGTGCAGCTGCCTCACCAAAAATACGACCACTGGCTAATACAACACCTGTAATGATACCTGGTAATGCTTCTGGAATTATTACATGAAGAACTGTTTCCCAACGTGATAATCCCAGTGCAAGACCTGCTTCACGTTGAGTATGGTGGACTGCCTTTAAGCTTTCCTCAACATTTCTCGTCATTAATGGTAGATTAAAAACAGTAAGTGCCAATGCACCTGAGATTATTGAAAAACCATAGCCAAATTGAATAACAAAAATCAAGAAACCAAATAGACCTACTACAACTGATGGTAATGAACTTAAAATCTCAATTGAAGTTCTAACTAGACCAGTTAATTTACTTTTTTGATTTGCATATTCAGATAAATAAATACCTGCTCCGAGTGACAATGGAAATGAAATAATCATTGTAACAATGAGTAAAAATACACTGTTAAAGAGTTGGATACCAATACCACCACCCTCTTCATATGCTTTTGCTGGACTTGTAAGGAAACTCCAACTAACATGTGGTAATCCTCTTACTAAAATGTAAAGTAAAAGGGCTGATAAAATTAATACAATTATTCCTGAGATTGCATACAAAACACCTGTTGCAATCCTATCTGCTTTTTTAGGATTCACTTTTTTATCTCCTATAAATCTTTCGTCTTAAAATTGTCCACGTTTAGCAATAAGTCTCATTACTATATTAAAGACTAATGACATTGCTAAAAGTATCAGTGCAAGTGACCAAAGAACATTATTTTGAACAGTACCCATGATTGTATTACCAATTCCTTGAGTAAGCACGCTTGTTAATGTACTTGCTGGTGTTGTTAAACTTTTTGGCATAATTGCGGCATTCCCCACAACCATTTGAATTGCTAACGCCTCACCAAAGGCACGCGCCATACCAAAAACAACTGCTGTTAATATTCCTGGCATTGCCGCTCTCAATAATACTCTAGAAATTGTTTGCCATCTTGTGGCACCTAACCCAAGAGATGCTTCCTTATAATGTCGAGGTACTGCTTTCATTGAATCAACAGTCATACTCGTAACTGTAGGAAGTATCATAACAAAGAGTACAAATACACCTGATAAGATACCAAAACCAGTACCTCCAAAAGTTGAACGGATTGCAGGGACAACAACAGCAAGTCCTACAAACCCATATACTACTGAAGGGATACCAACTAGTAACTCAATAACTGGTTGAAGAATTTTCGCACCTCTTTTAGGTGAAATTTCTGTCATAAAGATAGCAGCTCCAATAGCAAACGGTGTTGCTAATAACGCAGATAAAATTGTCACAACTAAACTACCTGTGATCATCGGTAAAGCACCGACCATTGGTTTACCATCAGGTCCTAGTTCACTAGGATTCCAAGTTGTCCCAAATAAAAATTTAAATGGATTAATTTTATCAACAAAAAATGTTGATAGTCCTTTTTGAGCAACAAAGAAGAAAATCATTGCTACGACAAAAACTATAAGAGAGATACAAACAAATGTTATACCTCTACCAAATTTTTCAAGTCGAGAATTTTTCGACTTTGATAGTAATTTTTCTTGAATTTTTGTATTTTCCATAATATTCCTTAATATCTATAAAGTAAAATTATTTATTTGTTATATTACCTTCTACATCGCGTTCTACTTTCATAGCTGTAATTGGAATATAACCCATTTTTTCAACTACTGAACCTTGAATATCATCACTTAAAATATATTCCAAGAATTCTTTTGTCAAACTTGTTGGTTCACCTTTAGTATACATATGTTCATATGCCCAAATTGGCCATTTGTTTACTGTTATATTTTCATCATTTGGTTCGTAATCATTTAAATTTAATGCTTTAACTGATTTATCAATATTTGAAAATGCAAGGTAGCTAATTGCTCCCGGTGTTTGAGAAACGATTTGCTTTGTCATTCCTGATGAGTCTTGTTCTTGACTAGCTTTTGTAGATTTCCCATCCATTACCCAGCGCTCAAATGTTGCTCTAGTACCACTTCCTGTTGCACGGTTAATTAAAACTATTTTTTGATCATTACCACCAACTTCTTTCCAGTTAGTAATTTCACCTGTAAAAATTTTTCTCAATTGTTCAACAGTAAGATTATCAACCTTAATGCTTTTATTAACAATAGGAGCAATCCCTACAACAGCTACTTTATGATCAATTAGCTTGGATGCATCAACACCTTTTTTTTCTTCAGCGAACAAATCTGAATTACCAATTTCTACGGCTCCAGCTTGAACCTGAGATAAACCAGTTCCTGAACCACCCCCTTGGACATTAATAAATCTTCCAGGGTTCTTTTGTGAAAACGACTCTGATGCTGTCTCTACAAGTGGTTGCAAAGCGCTAGAACCAACTGCTGTAATTGATTCACCTTTGTCAATCCACTTTGCACAACCTGTTAAGAGAAATGCAACTCCTAAAAGGCTACATAAAGTTACAAGTTTTTTGTTCATAATATCTCCATTTTTTTAGACTTCAATTATATTTTACCAAAAAATAACAGATAAGGTATATATTTATGGAAAAAAGGACAATAAATGTCCTTGTCTCCAATAATTTTCATTTGAAGTTTATAAAGCTTGAAAATATTTTTAGAACTTTTTATTTATTTGAAACCTTACCGTCTGCATGACGTTCAACTTTCATACCTTCCATTGGGATGTATCCAAGTTTTTTAATTGATTCATGGTTATCAGTAACGTATTTAATAAAATTCTTTTCAGCATCTGTTTCTTTAGATTTCAAAGTATACATATGCTCATATGCCCAAATTTTCCACTCATTCTTTTCAATGTTTTCTTGAGAAGGTTCAATTTTATCAATTGAGATTGGAGTTACTTTTGCACTCTTAATATTTGATAGAGCAACATATGAAATTGCACCTGGAGTCTGTTCAACCATCTTAACTGCTGTTCCTGATGAATCCTGCTCTTGAGATTTAATAACCTTAACCCCATCTCCAAGACCATATTTCTCAAAGTTAAAGCGAGTTCCAGAGCCTTCAGCACGGTTAATTACAACAATCGCTTGATCTTTTCCTCCAAGATCTTTCCAGTTTGTAACTTTACCAGTAAAAATATCTTTTAATTGATCCGTTGTTAAATCCTTCACACCAGTATCAGCATGAGAAATTGGTGTAATACCTACTACTGCAACTTTATAGTCAACAAGAGCCGATGCGTCGATTCCGTCTTTTTCTTCAGCAAATAGATCTGAGTTCCCAATTTGAATTGCTCCACTCTGAACATTTGAAAGTCCAAATCCAGAACCACCACCTTGAACAGTAACCGTAGCCCCTGCATTCTCAGATGTAAATGATTCAACGTTTGCTTCAACTAAAGGTTGTAGAGCCGTAGATCCTGCAACAGTTAATTTAATTTGGTCATTAGATTTTTTACTTGTATCTGTTGAGCTATTATCTTTATTACCACCACAGGCTGCTAATGTAAGTACAGACGCTGTAATAAGTGTAGCTACTTTAACTTGTTTTTTCATTTCTTCTCCTAAAAATCAATTTATGTTATTTAGTACATTGATTATTCTACCCCATACTCTGTTTCTTGTGTGTAAACCTTATATAAATAAAATGTAAATTTTATGTAAAATTTAAGGAGAATATCTTGTGACAAATTTCTTTTTACTTTTATTTCTGCTAAAATCAAGGTATGAAAAAAATATTAATTGCCGATGACGATAAATCAATTCGTTTTCTCTTAGAATTTAGTTTTACTCAAGAAAATTTTGAGGTTATTACTGTCGAAGATGGAAAAATGGCTTATGAATTAGCTAAAACAGATGCATTTGATGCTATTGTACTTGATTTAATGATGCCTGGATATACTGGAATAGAGGTGAGTCAAAAGCTCCGACAAAAGAATATCTTTACACCAATACTTATATTAACAGCTAAAGATGATGCTGATACTATGATTGAAGGTCTTGAAGGTGGTGCAGATGACTATATGTATAAACCATTCTCAACAGTTGAAATAATTACACGCATTAAGTCATTAATTAGAAGAAGTGAAAATTATAAACAATCTCAAAGTAAAATTTTTACAATTGATGATTTAAAAGTCGATTTTAATAAAAAACAAGTTTTTATAGCTAATAGGGAAATTTCATTAACAAAAAGAGAATTTGAACTATTATCATATTTAATTGATAATCAAAACACACCTGTATCTAGAGCTGAAATTTTAGAAAAATTTTGGGGTGATTCAACTGATTTAGGTTATACAAGAATAGTTGAAGTTCATATGTCTAAATTAAGAGAAAAAATAGAAGTTGATCCTAAGAATCCTGAATATATTAAAACAAAGAGGGGATTTGGATATGTATTCAAAGGAAATGAGGAATAGACAATATACAATATGAAAAAACATTTTAAATTTATAATTTTTTCAATTATATATATTTGTACAACTATTTTACTGTCAAAAAGTATTGCTGCTTCTCTCTTAAATTCCGAAATTTCATCATTAGAAAAGAAACTTGATCAAATTGTTCAAGAAATCAAAGATGGAAATCGCACACGTTCTACTTATACTGAGTTACAAATTTTTACTGACGACAATAATGTACCAGAAGATGTCCAAAATGTATTTAAAGGCAGTGGACATTCAAACTCAATAATTAATGGAAACCTATATATTTCAACACCGTTAACAGTAAATGGTAAAACAAAAGAAGTAATTCGAATAGGTGAAAAATTGAATGTAAATACCTCTATATTTGAGTTAATCTTTTTATATTCTACTGTAATATATTTATTTATTCTCATTTACTATTTTAATAGTAAATCATCAAATGATAGAGAAATATCTGAGATTAATAAAATTATCACAAGATTCCATAAAAATCCCTATCAAGAACTTAGAGTTGATAGTCAAAGCGATCCAATTCTCGATAGTGTTAATAATTATAGTTCTCAGGTATATGCTATTTTGAATGATAAGAACCAACAAATAGATAATATCCTTAAACTCATCAATACCTTAGACTTCCCGGTTTTTATTTACGATGACCAAGGAAGTCTTATAAAATCTAATGATTCATTTAAATTGGAATTCCCTTATGCTATGAATATAAGTTACTTTAAAGATCAAATAGAATTTTTAAATTTTTTAGTTAGTAATCTAGTAGGTTCAAATGATATCCAAGGTCAATTTTATTTTGAAGATATTGATAAGTACTTTCAAGTTAAAATTTCAAATATAGATAACCTTCAAGGAAATTACATAGTCAGTATGTTAGACATTTCAGAACCAATAAAAGCAAAAATAAGTCAAGATAATTTTATTGCCAATGTTTCTCATGAACTCAAGACACCATTGACATCAATTATTGGGTTTTCAGATGCCATAACAACTCATAATATCTCTCAAGAACAAATAAATGAATTTAGTTTAATAATAAAAAAGGAAGCTAGACGATTAGAAAATCTTGTAAATGATACACTTAAACTAACTAAAAATAATATTAAAATTCAGAAGAACGAAATTCAAATTAATGAAATAATTGAAGACATATTATCCAAATTATATTTTCAAATTGAAGAAAAGAAACTTCTTGTTGAAAAGCAGCTTGAAGATATCTATCTGCTTACTAACTATGATTTGTTTTATGGTATTGCTAAAAATATTATTGAAAATGCAATTTTTTACACAAAAGATAATGGAAAAATATACATTTCTCTCAATAACGATGATAAGAATGCATATTTAACAGTAAAAGACAATGGAATTGGAATCTCTCTTGTAAATCAAGAGAGGATATTTGAGCGATTTTACCGAGTTGACGGAGCAAGAACTAATACAACTAACGGAACAGGTCTTGGATTAGCGATTGTTAAGCATAATGCGAAATACTTAGATGCAAAAATTTCGATGACTAGCAAGTTAGATGAGGGTACTGAAATTTCAGTTGCTTTTCCAAAATAAAAAGAGTTGATGAAAAAAATCATCAACTCTTTTTATTGGCCTAAGTGACTTGAAACATTGATACGATTTAGTGCTCTATGCAATGCAACTTCTGCACGTTTCTCAGCATTAATATTTCTTTCTGCCTTAGCAGCTTCAAGTTCTTTCTCAGCCCTAAGTTTAGCTCTTTGAGCTCTACTTGTATCTATGTCTCTTTCACGTTCAGCAGTATCAGCGATAATATTAACTTTATTATTATTCACTTCTACTATACCCCCGTTTACTGCTACCCAATCAACATGAGAATCATCATCAATTCTTCTAACTTTGACTTCTTCAATTTTCAATGGTGCAATAATTGGAACATGTTTAGGATAAATCCCCATTTCACCCGATTCAGTGCATAGTAGCACAAAAGAGGCATGGTGATCATATATAATTCCTGCAGGAGTTATAACTTGTACTGTCATGTAGTCCATGAATTCACCTCATTTTATTTCAAAAGTAGGCTAAACTTGAAGAGTTTTTGCTTTTTCAATTACATCTTCAATTGGTCCTACGCCACGGAATGCTTCTTCAGGAATATCATCATATTTACCATCAAGGATATCTCTAAAGCCTTTAACAGTATCTTTAACAGGAACGTACGATCCTGGTTGACCAGTAAATTGTTCAGCAACATTAAAGTTTTGACTCAAGAAGAATTGAATTCTTCTTGCACGACCTACCAATGTTTTTTCATCATCAGAAAGTTCATCCATACCAAGAATTGCAATAATATCTTGTAGCTCTCTATATCTTTGAAGTACTCTTTGAACTTCTGTAGCCACTTCATAGTGTTCTTTACCAACAATTTCAGGTGCAAGCGCACGTGATGTTGAAGCAAGAGGATCAACTGCTGGGTAAATACCCATTTGAGTTAATCGACGTTCAAGATTTGTTGTTGAATCTAAGTGAGCAAAAGCAGTAGCCGGCGCTGGGTCGGTATAGTCATCTGCTGGTACGTAGATAGCTTGGATAGAAGTTACAGAACCTTTTTTAGTTGATGTTATACGTTCTTGTAATTGTCCCATTTCAGTAGCAAGAGTTGGTTGATAACCAACTGCTGAAGGCATACGTCCTAATAGGGCAGATACTTCAGAACCAGCTTGTGTGAAACGGAAGATATTATCAATAAATAGTAAAACATCTTGTCCTTGTACATCACGGAAATATTCTGCAATTGTAAGGCCAGTAAGGGCAACACGCATACGTGCACCAGGTGGCTCATTCATTTGTCCAAAAACCATGGCAGTTTTTTCTATAACGCCTGATTCTTTCATTTCGTAGTATAAGTCATTACCTTCACGAGTACGTTCACCTACACCAGTAAATACTGATATACCACCATGTTCTTGAGCAATATTATGGATTAATTCTTGAATTAAAACTGTTTTACCTACTCCAGCACCACCAAAAAGTCCAACTTTTCCACCTTTTAAATATGGTGCGAGAAGATCAATAACCTTGATACCTGTTTCTAAAATATCATTAGATGTAGATAGCTCATCAAATGCAGGCGCATTTTTATGAATTGGATCACGTTCAATATCAGACAAATCTCCTTCAAGGTCAATTGTGTCTCCAAGAACATTGAATACACGCCCCAAAGTTTCATTACCTACAGGAACGCTAATGGGTTTACCAGTATCTACAACTTCTAATCCACGAGTAAGTCCATCAGTTGATTCCATAGCGATAGTTCTTACTGAATTATCACCAAGTTCCAAAGCAACTTCAAGAACTATTTTTTGTTTTTCACCATTGTTGTCTCGGTATACAACTAAGGCATTATTAATATCAGGTAAATCAGTAACTGAAGTAAACTCTACGTCTACAACGGGTCCTATTACCTGCGAAATTTTCCCAGAACTCATTTTATTTTTCCTCCTCTTGTAAATTTGGAGTTTGGATGATAATCAATTTAATCTAGAGCAGCAGCTCCGGTAACAACCTCAATAATTTCTTGAGTTATTCTTGATTGACGAGCTCTATTATATTGAATAGTAAGTTCGTCAATTACATTTTTAGCATTATCAGTTGCTGTTTTCATTGCAGTCATACCTGCAGCATGTTCCGCAGTTTTTGCATCGATAATAGAACCATAAATCATGCTCTCAGCATATTGAGGAAGTAATGTATCTAAGATAGCTTCCCTATCTGGTTCTAATTCAAATGTTGCATGGTAACTATTAGCTTCATCATTATCAATATCAACAATCGGTAACATTTTTTCAACACGAACTTGACTTGTAATAGAGTTTACATGATGGTTATAACAAACATATAATTCGTCAAAAACTTCATTTTGATACATTCCGACAGCCTTTGATACGATATTTCTAACCTCATCAAAACTTGGTTGGTCTGATAATCCTCTAAGCTCATATGCAACATCAATATTGCGAGCCTTAAAAAAGTCTGCTCCAGTACCTCCAAGGGCCAAAATAACATACTCACTTTGATCTGTATGGTCATCAGTTAACATTTGCATTACAGTACGAAGTATAGTTGAATTATATCCGCCTACTAAACCTTTATCACTAGTTATTACAATATACCCAGTTCTTTTAACTGGACGACTAACTAGCATCGGGTTTTGACTATCACTGATATTTTCACTTGCTAACAAATCAGTTGTAATACTTCTAACCTTTTTTGAATATAATTGAAAGCTTTTAGCACTCTCTTCAGATTTAGAAAGTTTAGCAGCTGATACCATCTGCATAGCTCCTGTAATCTGACTCGTCTTTCTTGTTGATTCGATTTTTGTTTTTATTTCATTAAGAGAAGCACCCATTGTCTGCCCTCCTATTATAAGCTGATACTATTTTTAAATTCTTCAATCGCGTCATCAAGTAAATTTTGATCTGGAAGATCTTCTGTTTCGGCAATTGTTTTCAATAGTTCAGGATGTTTTGTATCAAAGAAATTAAACAGTTGGTCTTGAAACTCAAGAATATTATCAACTGGTACCGCATCTAAGAAACCATGTGTTAGAGCATATAAAATCAATACTTCTTTTTCCACAGTAAGAGGTTCATGAAGTGGTTGTTTTAAGACTTCAATGGTTCTACGACCACGATTTAACTTAGCTTGTGTTGTAGCATCCAAATCACTACCAAACTGAGTAAACGCTTCTAGCTCACGATAACTTGCCAAATCTAGACGAAGAGTACCTGCAACCTTTTTCATCGCCTTAATTTGTGCACTCCCTCCAACACGAGATACAGATGAACCTGCATCAATCGCTGGACGTACACCTGAGTAGAATAAATCTGTTTCAAGGAATATTTGTCCATCTGTAATAGAGATTACATTTGTTGCAATATATCCCGAAATATCCCCTGCTTGAGTTTCAATAAACGGTAGAGCAGTCATACTTCCACCGCCAAGTTCATCTGATAACTGAGCAGCTCTCTCTAACAAACGAGAATGAAGATAAAATACATCCCCAGGATATGCTTCACGGCCTGGAGGTCTACGAAGTAATAACGAAAGTTCACGGTATGCAACGGCTTGCTTAGTCAAATCGTCATAAACAATTAAAACATGCTTGCCATTATACATAAACTCTTCACCCATTGCCGCACCTGCATATGGAGCCAAGTATAACAATGGAGCCGGGTGACTAGCACCAGCAGTCATTACAATAGTGTAGTCAAGCGCACCATACTTTTTCAATGTTTCAACTTGGTTTCTTACAGTTGATTCTTTTTGTCCAATCGCAACATAAATACATACCATATCTTTACCTTTTTGGTTAAGAATTGTATCAATTGCAATACTTGTTTTACCAGTTTGACGGTCACCAATTATAAGTTCACGTTGACCACGACCAATTGGAACTAAAGCATCTATCGCTTTAATACCTGTTTGCAAAGGTTTATCAACAGATTTTCTTTGCATAACTCCAGGTGCTGGAAATTCAACAGGACGAGTTTTATCAGTTTTGATTTCTCCCATTCCATCAATTGGTTGACCTAAAGGATTAACTACACGTCCAATAAGGGCTTCACCAACTGGAACTTCCATGATTTTCCCAGTTCTTTTAACAGTATCACCCTCACGGATTGAACTGTAATCTCCAAGAATAATAATACCTACATCTGTTGATTCTAAATTTTGCGCCATACCGTATGATCCATTTGAAAATTCAAGGAGTTCTCCACTCATTGCATTTTCTAGGCCATGTGCACGCGCAATACCATCACCAATATAAGTAATTACACCAGTTTCAGCAACTGAAAAATCTGGAGTAAATTTTTCAATTTGCTCTTTTAAGAGCGAGCTGATTTCATTAGCATTAATAGCCAAATTTTTCACCGCCTCCTACATAATCTCTTGTGACAATTTTGATAATTGCGTTTTAATACTCGAATCAATAATCTTTCCGCGACTCTTTATTACCATACCTCCTATAATTGAAGGGTCTATGGTATTAATGATAACTACATCATTCAAATTAAATTTCTGCGCAGAAATAGCTTTTATTTTTTCAAGTTGATGCTCATTTAGTGCAATAGTAGAAGTAACTTCAACTTGTGCCCGCCCATTTGCATCTTCAATTTCTAATAATGTTTGCTGAAGGATTTCCTCTAATTGTGAAACTCTTTTATTCTTAACTAATAAGATTAAAAAATTACCCATTAAACTTGATGAACTTTTAACAAATTCATCAATAATAATTTTTTTATCTTTATATGAATAAGATTCATCTGTTAGAAATTTCATCAAATTTGATTGTTTGATTATTTCCAATAATGTATTAGATTCCTCAGCTAACCCATCTGTTTTTCCAGCATCAGCAAAAGCTTCAAGCAAGGCTTTACTGTACCTTTTTGATACAATCAAACTCATACTTTTCTCCTACTCGTTACCTAATTTTTCAAGATATGAATCAATAAGAGCAGATTGAGATTTCTCATCAAGTGAACTACCAATAAGTTTTTCAGCAAGTTTGACAGAAATAGAAGCAATTTCATCCTTCACATTTCCTAGAGCATCATCATGCTCTCTTGCAATTTCTTCTGTAGCACGAGCTTTTAAATTTTTCACTTCTTCATGAGCATCTGCAATTATCTTTTCGCTACTCGTATTTGCTGTTGCTGTGGCATCTTTAAGAATTTTACTAGCTTCTTGTCTGCTAGAAGAAAGTTCTTCTTGACGTCGTTTAGCAAGCTCTTCAGCTTTCTTTCTTGCATCCTCTGCGTTGTCTATGTCATTAGATATTTTTTCAGCTCTTTGCTCAAAAATATTTGTAATGGCTCCCCATGCAAATTTTTTAATAAGAAGCAAGAGAATTAAGAAGGCTCCACTTGAAACGATTATGTCTCCAAAAAGAGTATTCTCACTAGCAGTTTCTAAAATAATAAACATACTTTATACTCCTATTCTTCTTCCGATATTTTATGCGACATATAAACCATTGTTAAAGTCACAAATATGTACGCTTGTAAGCATGAAATAAACACTGAGAATGCTGTCCAAGCAAGTTCTAAAACTAGGGCAACCGGTATTAATATAGGTTTTGAATTACCCATACCAGTCAAGAGCCCAAGCAATACTTCGCCTGCAAAAATATTCCCGTATAACCTCAAACCGAGTGTTAAGAAATTTGTAAATTCTTCTACAATATTCAATGGAGTCATAAGAACTGGACTGAAGAATCCTTTAAGATAACTTTTAAATCCTTTGCGTTCAACTCCATAAAAATTCGATAATAGAATAACCATCATTGCCAAAGTCATAGTAACGGCTGGAGTCGCTGTTGGGCTCTTCCATAAGCTTACATGATTAGGTGTGACAATCTTGGTTACTAAACCAATATTATTAGAAACTAATATAAAAGTAAAAAGAACAAAAGCAAATAAACTAAAGTTTTTTACCTCTCCTGCTCCCGCATTACTTTTAACTATTCCATTTGTAAAATCTACAAACCACTCTAAAACATTTTGTTTTCCTTGAGGCTTTAATTTCATATTTCGGCTTGCCCAAAAAACCAAACCAAAAATAATCGTACAAGTTAATATCGTCATTAGAAGAACGGTTCCATCAAAGTAAACTGGTCCTATATTAAAGATCAGATCACGTTCTTCACCATTCATTTCATTCCTCCAATATTAAGTTTAATGATTAAACTTTACCAACTAACATGAATGCGATAACGATGGCAACAATGGCAAGACCTTCTACAAGACCTGCACCGATAAACATTGTTGTTCTAAGTTTACCTTCCATTTCAGGTTGACGAGCTACTGACTGCAAATAGTTAGCTACAATAAGTCCATTCCCAATCGCTGCTCCTAATGCTGCAAGTCCAGCTGCTAAACCTACACCTATTCCTACCATGTGTTAAAACCTCTTTCTTTTATTTTTGACATAAAGTGAACTTTATATCAATTGAACAATGAAATTCTAGTCTTATTTTTGTCTTTTGTCAAATGTTTTTAGGTGTTTTTGAAAGTCTTTTTTTCATTTACTGAAAATGACGCTTTCTTTTCTTTCTATTTATTTCATCATTTGAATATTTAATTGTTTTCCTTTCTTCCTTAATACTATTTGTCCATGTAAATCAGTACGAAAAACTTCTACATTATTTTTCTCAAAAATTTCTAATGTTTCTTGATTTGGATGCTTATATCTGTTATTAATTCCACAGGAAATTAATGCATATTTTGGTTTGATAAGTTCAATAAATTGTTTTGAGGAACTTGTCTTACTTCCATGATGACCTGCCTTTAGTACATCAACTGGTAGTTTTGAATACTCATTAACTATTTCCCTCTCTCCCTCTTCTTCTAAATCGCCCGTAAAAAGAAAATATTTATTTAATAGCTTTCCATATAAAACTATTGAGTCATCATTACCACCATCTCCCTTTTTCAGCGGACTAATTACCTCAATATATGAACTAAAAATATTAATCTTATCTCCAGTTTGAACAAGTTTTACTTTCGTTTTTGTTTTCTTTAATTTTTCAACTAGCGCCTTACTATTCAGAGCACCTTCTGTTATCCAAATCTCTTTAATTTTAAATTCCTTCGATACTTCTAAAAGATCACCCATATGATCTTCATGAGCATGAGTCAATACAAGTATATCAATTCTACCAACTCCTTGGCTTTTAATATATGGAATTACAGTACGACTTGCATTTGAATTCGATATTCTCTCACGCCATTTCTCTGTAGGATTAATATCAAGTCTTCCTCCAACATCAATTAGAACATTTTTTCTATCAAACTTATTTTGTAAGAAGATACTATCACCTTGACCAACATCAATCATTGATATTTGCCCATATAAATTCCATTTATTTAATAATAATAGAAGAAAGAATGCTGGGATTATGTAAATTGTATTTTTTCTAGGTAAATAATCGAAAAGTAAAAATAATAAAAGAAGCATGGTCATCAAAATGAAAAGTGACGGTTTGCCCAATACTATAGGATTTTTAAAAATTCCGTTGACAAACATAATAATTCGCTCCAATACTATAAATATAAAGTTTAAGATTTCAAAATTATATCCTGTCAACAAACTTGTTATAAAAATTATTAATAATGACGGAAGAATTAAGTAAGTAAAAAGAATATTGAACACTGTAGTTAGAATTATTGAAAATGGTTGAAACTGATAGAAATAATAAATTAATATTGGTAAAACTGTCGTTGATAAAAGAAATGATTGAAAAAAACTTGCTAAAAGAGGATTTTTTATTTTAAATTTATTTGCCAATATGTAAATTACAAATGAAAAGAAAAAAGAAAGTACTCCACCTACTGTCAATAAAAATTTAGGCTTAATAAGCATAAAAGTCATAACAGTAATTGAAAAATTATCTATACCTTTAATTCCAAAATTCGAAAGGTTTTTTTGAAATAAACTTCTGTTAACTGAAATAGAAAATCCAGTTAAGCCACCATATATAAAAGATAAAGGAACAATAAATTTATTAGTTTGATCTGTTCGAAACCCTAAACGTAGTAGCAACTTCCTTAAACTTTCAATAAAAAAGTTTACATGCATTCCACTTAAGGAGAACAGGTGTACAATTCCTAACGATGAATAAATATCTCTCATCTCAGAAAAATCTTTGGTAATATTACCAAATAAAAGCACCGACATATAATTGTTCATTGGTTTTGGAATTTCATTATTTATGTAATTTATACATTTTCTTCGTTGACTCCTCAGAATATCGAATGGATTATAAGTTTTTAAAGGTTTTATTTTATATATTTGATTTACATTGACCACTCTATATATATTTTGTGTCTTTAAATATTTTTGATAGTCAAAACCATTTTCGTTTCTTTGTCCTTCCGCAATATCCGTTGTAGCTTCAACTTCAAGTAATACATTCTCTGATAAGTTTTTAAAGTATTCTTGCTCCTCCTTAGTTTTTAACTTGTAAAATACTTGGTAATACTTCCCCTTGCTTTTTGCCTTAAAAGATAGACTATCGCCGTTTATTTGAAAACTATCAATTGAAGGTTTTAGATGTGTAACTTCCCCAGGTGCATTTTCAAAATGTTTACTTTCCTGATAATTAATAAAAGAAAAATAAATACCAAAAAAGATTAAGATGAAAATATATTTGAAACCAAAATTTTTAATAAATAATATTATTGAAAATAGGAAAACACTCAAAATCAACATATTAAAAGAGAAAGTCAAGAAATAAGTCAATGTAAGTAGATAGACTAAGTATATTTTATTTACTTTCATACTTTCTCCTAATCAACCGTTATATTCTCCTTTAATTTTTCAATTGATTTAGCTCCAAAACCATTAACATTCTGCAATTCTTCAATTGTTTTAAAATTTCCATTTTGTTCACGATAATCTATAATATCTTGAGCTTTCTTAGCACCAACTCCTGATAAAGTTTGTAGCTGATTTACATCTGCAATATTAATATTAATTTTATTACCACTTGCATTTATTTTTTCACTATTATTGATTGATTCGGAGGGTTCAGCTACAATATTTATATTTTCTCCTATTGATGCTACATAGATAACCATTTCGTCAGTAATTTTTTGTGCTAAATTTACTGACTTATTATCTGCATCTTTAGTCATTCCTCCTGCCAATTTAACCACATCATTTACCCTTAAATTCGAACTAACTTTATATGTTCCTGGCTTATTAACTGCTCCCTTCATATCAACAACTATTGATGAATTTTCTTGTTTTTCAATGTTTGAAATACTATTTTCACTCTTTTCAGTGTGGATGTCTATTTTATTCTCTTCTTGATCTGATAACAGTTTACTGAATGATTGATTTTCTGTTTCTCCCTCGTTTTTATTAAGAAAAGAAAAACTAAATATACTAAGTAATATCAATAAGAAAGTGAAAACAGCAATATATTTTTTATGATTCTTTATTTTTTCAATTATTTCTGTTTGAAAATTCATTAATTTCTCCTTTATTGTTTATACGAAAAAACTTCCCTTCCTTAACAAGGAAAGAGAAGTTTTTATAATATATCAATAAAATTATGAGCGCTTAAATGAATTGATGAGTTGTTTAAATATTTTATCATCACTATATGATAGAACATTTTTCGCATAGACTTTTTCTGCACCTTTGGTAATTAATCCTATTACTACAACTTCAATAACTAAAGCAATTACCGCCTCTTTCATGGTTGCGTATTGAATTGCTAAGCGTGATGGCATTAGTGATTGTGAAATATATGGTACGTAAGATAATATTTTTATCAAAAGATTATTTGGTGAACCAGCTACCGTGAATCCTAAGATATATCCAATCATTGAAAGGTACATGACAGGTGCTACTGCCTGTTGAACTTGACTTTGTTCATTAACCAGAGAAGCAACTATTGATGCTAGTACAAGATATCCAAAGATTGCAACGAGAACCATCGCAAGTGTTACGGCTAAGAAACCTAGATCAACTCCTGAAAGGACTTCTTTTACCATCTTTAACATATCGTTATCTTTAAAGAAAAATAGTGCAATGAATACTGTTGCTACATAAATTGCAATTTGAGTTAAAGCTAAGGCAAATATTCCAATTAATTTGCCATAATATTGAACTTTTGCACTAGTTGCAGCTAAAAGAATTTCCATGATCCGTGATGATTTTTCATTAGCTATTTCTTGCGCTATCATTCCAACGTAAATTGATAGAAGCATAAAGATTAGTATACCAGTCGCAGAGCTAATTGCATAATTAGCACCATTTGCGACATCACCACCAGCCTTTGTGTCACCCTTCTTATCTTGTGAATGCACAGATAAGTCAGCCGGGGCCTGAAGTGAAGCAATCTCTTGATTCGATAGATTTAACTTAGATGCTCTTTCAGTAAATTGATATTGAGTAAGGAGATTACGAATAGTATTTTCGTCAATTTTGGCATTCGCCTCACTTGAAATTATCAAAGTAAATTTACCATTATCTTGATTCAAATATCCATCTATTTTTTCTTTTGAAAGCTCATTTTTTGCAGTATCTACACTTGATACTTCAGAAATTTCAACATCAAGTGACTTGCTTGCTTTGATATACTTTACTAGTTGTGGATCATTTACAATTGCTAATTTTGCTTGGCTTTTATCTGCCATACTACCCATTAAAAATGTAATTCCTATTCCAACTAAGGCTACAATTATAGGAGATAATACTATTCCCCAAAAACCTATCGATTTAATTCGTGATTTATATACTTGCTTAGCTACGAGCGCTGTTTGATTATTCATTAATAGCTACCTCCGCTCTAAAGATCTCATCTAAAGTAGGTGGTGCCTGCATGAATGACTGTACGTATCCATCACGAGCTACATATTCGAAAACACGTAATCCTACTTCTTCATTTTCAAGACGTAATATTCTTCCTTGACCACTCTTATTTACTGATTCAACACCTGGAATATTCAATAAATCATTAGTATCATCATCAGACTCTAGATAAATTTGTGTTCGACCGAAACTATCGCGAATCTCTCTAACACCACCTTGCAAAACAGTTTTACCATTTTTTAGCATGGTTAAGTCATCAGATAGTTTTTCAACACCATCCATGTTATGACTTGAAAAAATAATTGCAGCTCCTTGCTCTTTAAGACGATTAATTTCTTGCATCATAAGAGCTGTATTCACTGGATCAAGACCAGTAAAAGGTTCATCTAATATTAAAAATTCTGGTTCATGAATTATTGTTGCTATTAATTGAACTTTTTGCGCGTTACCTTTTGACAGTGTTTGAACTTTATCTGTGACTTTACCAACTACTTCCAAACGATTCATCCAGGTATTTAATTTTTCTTTGGCATCTGATCTTTTCATTCCATGAAGCTCAGCAAAATATAAAATTTGATCCTCTACTGTTAATTTTTGATACAATCCGCGTTCTTCAGGTAAGAAACCAATTTTCTGTTTAACTTGAGGGGTTATTTCCTTGCCCTTCCATGTGATGATAGAGCCTGAATCAGCTTTGATAAAATCCAGTATCATTCTAAAAGTTGTAGTTTTACCAGCACCATTTTGACCAATTAAACCCATAACTTGTCCTGGATTTACAGTCATATTGAGGTTAGCAACTGCTTTTTTGTCCCCAAAAGTTTTAGTTACATTTTTTAAATCTAAAACCATAATTTTCTCCTTCAAATAATTGTATCGGTTACCGATACAAAGAATTATATCAGTTTCCGATATATCTGTCAACGATATATTTATAAAAAAGCAATAAATATATCCGCATAATTTGTATCTACAATTGACATAATAACACAAATATAAATATTTAGCACAAATAAAAAGAATGTTCCAAAGGAGAGTCTTCATGATAATAATAATGATTGTACAAGCAAAAAAAGTAGCACGATTAATCGTGCTACTTAAACTCTAAGTAACTGAATAGATATATTTTATATAGCTGCATCTGTTAACAAAGAGCCTTTTTATTTACTGTTGTTATGCAGTATAGGCGAACTTAATATTATTTATCTACTTCTTCAAAATCACCATCTACAACATCATCGTTAGATGCTGAAGAGTCAGTAGAATCAGTTTCATTAGCTGCTTGTTGAGTTGCTGCTGCTTGTTCATAAAGTTTTACTGAAAGTTGTTGAACGATTTCATTTAAAGCTTCTGATTTAGATTTGATATCTTCAATATCATCACCTTCAAGTGCTTTTGTCAATTCTTCACGAGCATCTTCTGCTTTCTTAACATCAGCTTCGTCAAGTTTGCCTTCAAGTTCTTGTAATGTTTTACCAACTTGGAATACAAGAGCATCAGCTTCATTACGAGTATCAACTTCTTCTTTACGTTTTGCATCAGCTTCTGCATTTGCTTCGGCTTCTTTCATCATTTTATCGATTTCTTCATCAGTAAGGCCTGAATTAGATTGGATAACGATTGTTTGTTCTTTTTGAGTACCTAAATCTTTTGCTTTAACTGATACGATACCATTTTTATCAATATCAAATGTTACTTCAATTTGAGGGATACCACGTGGTGCAGCTGGAATATCAGTAAGTTGGAAACGACCTAAAGTTTTGTTGTCAGCTGCCATTGGACGTTCACCTTGTAATACATGAATGTCTACTGCTGGTTGGTTATCAGCTGCTGTTGAGAATACTTGTGATTTACTTGTTGGAATAGTAGTGTTACGATCAATTAATTTAGTCATAACTCCACCCATTGTTTCAATACCAAGTGAAAGTGGTGTAACATCAAGAAGTACAACGTCTTTAACATCACCAGTGATAACTCCACCTTGGATTGCAGCACCCATAGCTACTACTTCATCAGGGTTAACTGATTTATTTGGTTCTTTATTTGTTTCTTTTTTAACTGCCTCAACAACAGCAGGAATACGAGTAGAACCACCAACTAAAATAACTTCATCAATGTCACTAGATGTTAATCCAGCATCTTTCAAAGCACGACGAACTGGTTCTTTTGTACGATCCACTAAGTCAGCTGTCAACTCATCAAATTTTGCACGAGTTAGAGTGATTTCTAAGTGAAGAGGTCCAGCTTCTCCAGCAGTAATAAATGGTAAGCTAATTTGAGTAGAAGTTACACCTGAAAGGTCTTTTTTAGCTTTTTCAGCTGCATCTTTCAAGCGTTGCATTGCCATTTTATCTTTAGAAAGATCAATTCCATTTTCTTTTTTGAATTCAGCTACTAGATAATCAATAATCTTGTTATCAAAGTCATCACCACCTAAATGGTTATCACCAGCTGTAGACAATACATCGAATACTCCGTCACCTAACTCAAGAATAGAAACGTCGAATGTACCACCACCAAGGTCAAATACAAGAACTTTTTCATCTGAATCTTGGTCTTTATCTAATCCATAAGCAAGTGCTGCTGCAGTTGGTTCGTTTACAATACGTTCAACTTCAAGACCAGCAATTTTACCTGCATCTTTTGTTGCTTGACGTTGTGCATCGTTGAAGTAAGCAGGAACTGTAATTACAGCTTTTTCAACTTTTTCTCCAAGATAATCTTCTGCATAACCTTTAAGATATTGTAGAATCATAGCTGAGATTTCTTGTGGTGTATAAGATTTTCCATTTGCTTCTACTTTGTAATCTTCACCCATATGACGTTTAATTGAAGAAATTGTATCTGGGTTAGTTACTGCTTGACGTTTTGCAACTTCACCAACTTGGATTTCACCATTTTTAAAAGATACTACTGATGGAGTTGTACGGTTCCCTTCAGGATTTGGAATGATTTTTGCACTTCCACCTTCAAGTACAGCTACTGCAGAGTTTGTTGTTCCTAAGTCAATACCAATAATTTTAGACATAATGTTTTTCTCCTTTTTGTTTTCTTTATTAATTCTAATCTGTTTATTTTATTTATAGTTTTATGACATTGCGGTCAATATATTATATTATTGTGCCACCACTACCATACTAGGTCTTAGTACACGTTCATGAAGTTTGTAACCTTTTTGAAGGACTTGAACAATTGTTTCTGCTGGATGTTCATCATCAGCTGGAACAGTTTGCACAGCCATGTGGAAATTTGGATCAAAAGTTCCATCAGAAGAAATTTCTTCAACACCTTCTTCAGAAAGCGCACGAGTCAAACTCTCTTGAACCATTTCAATTCCCTTACGAACGGATTCATCCATTTCGTCGATAGCAAGTGCTCTTTCCAGATTATCTATACTAGGAAGAATCTTCTTAGCTAAATCTTGCGAACGATATCTTTGAAGTGTCTGTCTTTCCTCGTTTGAACGACGTTGAATATTTTGCATTTCAGCTGCCATTCGTAAGTACTTATCTTCAAAATCATCAGCTTTTGCTTGAGCTAATTCAAGTTCAGTAGGTTCATTAATAGCCTCTTCAACCTGAATATCTTCTTGCGGTACTACTTCTTCATTTTCTTCTTTTTTTAAATCTTTTTTAGACATTTTCATCTCCTTGTCTTGACGTCATCTTTGAACTTCATAATGATTACCGTCTAAATATCTATAATAATCAGCTAATTTCATTGATAAAATTTTTGCTATCAAATCTACTAGGCTAACAATTTTATCATAATCAATATCAATTGGAGTAATTACTGCAATTGTACCAGTACCCCTATATGGAATAATAAACTTTTGAGCAATTACTGTTAGATTTTCAAAAGCTCCAGCCTCATCTATCTTAATAACTCTCATTGATTCTCCATCAATTACTTTTCTCAATTCATGAGTTAAACTTTGATTATCACTAAGAAGCTGATATAACTTTTCATCTCTACTAGTGTAGTCAAACAGATCATGCTTTCTAGATACATGTATATCTTCAGTATATAAAACGGAAAATATGTCTTCGAATAACTCTAGTATCCCATCAGTTACCTGAAAATATTTAGCTAGTATTTGCGGTATCTCAGTCATCAAAGCATAGTGAATATCAATAGCTCGTTTTCCAACTAGCCTTGAGTGGACAATGTCTGAAATTGTCTTTAAACTCTTATCTGTCAAACTACTTGGTAAGACAAATTGATTAGTTTTAACAATTCCCGTTGCCATTGTCATAACTGCTAAGGCAGAATGGTTATCAAGAATTACGATATCAAAATTTGATAAAATTTGATCCTTCGGTTGAATCCCTAAAACAAAACTCGTAAATCCTGTTCGTTTAGCTAAAAGTTTAGCTCCTGTTTCAAAGATATCACTTACTCTATAAAAGTCATGGTCAAATGCTTGCATGACATCAAAGATGGTTTTCTTATCAAGTTTATTAGGCTCTAAGAAATTTTCAATAAAATACTTATAACCATCAACGGAAGGTATTCTTCCACTTGACAAGTGTTCTTTTTTTAAAAATCCGTATTTTTCAAGAGCATTCATATCATTTCTGATAGTAGCACTGCTGGCCTTAATATTTTCCATTAATAATTTTGAACCAACAGGTATCTGAGACTCGCCATAGATACCGACTATTAAATTTAAAATTTTCTGTTGTCTTTTCGTCAACATTAGCACTCATACCTCCTGACTGCTAACTATATTTATATAATACACCCTATAAGAAATATTGTCAAGGGAAAAGCACACATTTTTAGCACTTATTTATATCGAGTGCTAATTTTTAGATATATTAGTAAAATAAAATATAAAACTGATCTCCGTTGATTAAAATACTGATTATATAATACTCTATAGATGCTATTAATTAGTAAATATTGATATAAAAAAGCAATAAGATTATATATCTCACTGCCTATCGTATTCATATAATTTATATTGTTCAATAACTTCTATAATCTTATCGGCATACGTCGGATCTGTTGCATAGCCAGCTTCCTGAATTGATTTTGCCGCATCTTTATAGTTATCTGCTGCTATCACATCTTCATACAAATTCTTATCCCAATCTACTCCTTCTCGCATAAGTTTTGCATGAGCAATAATTGAATCAGACCATGAATCGTACCACGCAAAATCATCCTTGATTGTAATCCATTTTCCATCAATGTATTCTTTAGTTTCAAGCTTAACATGCTTATCAGTAGTACCTGCTTTGACACCAAACAAATTATTATATTTACTTGCTAAGTCACTTTGACCAAAATTTGATTCTAAAATTGCTTGAGCCATAATTAGAGAGGCTCGTATTCCATATGATCTTTGAACATTTTGTGCAGCGGGTGCTATTTCCTTAATAAATTCATTCTTGCTGACCTTGTTTTTCTTCACTTCTGCTGAGATAGTATCTTCAACTTTATATTCTATTGAAATCCTACTGATAAAAAATAAAATTAGAAAAATAAAACAAGAAAAAAGGACAATAAAAGGAATTTTTAATTTTCGTCTCATTAACTCTTACTGCTCCTTATCCGGTAGTTTATCTAGATATTCTTCTAATGTAATTTGATTTTCTGTAATATACTTAGCGATGTCTTTGCCAACATATCTGAAATGCCAACTTTCATAGTCAATCATTGTCTTTTCAGTTGATCTAGTATCTTTTGGATATCTAAGAATAAATCCATAATCTGGTGCGTGATTAATCAACCACTGCTGTGATTCATACTTATCCATATCACCTTCTAATTGCGGATAGGCTGCCAGTGCATCACTTCCCGCTATATCAACAGCA
The DNA here is from genome assembly GCF_001832905.1 of Floricoccus tropicus. Lineage (GTDB taxonomy): Bacteria > Bacillota > Bacilli > Lactobacillales > Streptococcaceae > Floricoccus > Floricoccus tropicus. The sequence goes on from NZ_MKIR01000020.1 coordinate 25,831, forward strand.
AGTCCTGTCATATGCTCACTTGATCCTGGAGGATTAATTAGAGACTCAGTTGCTTCTTTAGCCTGTTCTTCACTCATACCACTTGATATATTTTGTTGAAGTGAGTTATTATATACAACTTGCTGATCAGCACGGCTTCTATATCCCGAAACATATTGTATGCTATATCCTGCAGCCTTTGCACCATCAACATAACTTTGCAAGGCCTCTTCAATTCTCTCATCAACAATAATTGACTTACCCTCAGTCATTGAAACCTGATTAAAAGAAACTTCGTGGTCTAAAACATTTTTTTTATTAACTAAGACCAAATTCCAATCGTCTTTTGATGCTCGGGAATTTGATTCATCTTTTTCAGCAGATGAATCTGAATTATTTGTTGAAGATTCTTCATATTTCTCAGCTGATTCTTCTTTTTTCCCAGATATCTGTGTATTTTTTTTGGAAAAATCTGAGTCATGTTCTTTATTTCCCAGTAGGCTACTGATTGCAAATACTGACAAGATTATCGCAGTCACAGCTCCAGCACCAATTATTACGTTTTTACTCTTCATTCTTTAATAGTTTTCTTCCTTCTCGACGATACGACATGTCACCAATTTTCAAAATATCAAATTGACCATTTTTATACTCTAATTCTGTTACACTTCCATTATCTAACAACTGAATTCTTGGTTGATCAGGATCAATTAAATGTATAAAAGTAGCTATGGTCATTCCATGACTTACTACTACTATTTCTTCTGATTCAAAATCTTCTGCTTCCTGTGCAAGTTCTGTAAATCCTGTAATAATCCTATTACTTAAAACATCCCAAGACTCAGCCCATCCAGCAGTATCTACTTCCATAATTCCATTTGCAATATCTTCATATGTTAATGAATCAATTTCTCGTCCACCAAATGCCTCTGTACGTGGTAATACTCCACCAAATAATTCTCCGTCATAGGCGCCGTCCATACTTCCAAAACACCATTCACGTATACGTGGATCCATTGTATATGCAATGCCTTCATTATCGGAATTTTCAAGGATAAGATTCATTGTTTGTAGGGTTCTACCACTGTCTGATGAATAAGCCCTATCAAATCGTATATTATTTATTTTAAAACCTAAGCCAAGTTCTGTAATTCCAAGTTGACCTTCTTTTGTTAAAGGAGTATCACTCCAACCTTGAGCTCTTCCTATTGTATTAAACATGGTTTTACCATGTCTAACAAGATAAATTTTAACCATTATTTATTATTCTCCTTAGTTTTTAAATAACTAGTACAGTTCATTAAATTTAATTATAACACAAAATAAATTTTGGGGAAATGGTAGGGGGTCAAGAGCTGTTTGATTAAGATTCTTCTACATAATTAAAAGATAGTCTATAACAAACTATCTTTTAACCACATTATTATCTAAATATTTTTAAACCCAATACTTAATTATTAAAACCAATCCATTATTCTAATCAAGTATAAATTAAATCTAACCTCACGGGCATAGAAAATATTTCCACCATTAACATAAAGCTTTCCACCATTAAATAAAATAGCTGTTGGAGTGAGATGACGATAGGTTTTTCCTTCAGTATTTCCCAAAGACTTAGCTATAACATTTTTTGAATAACTTTCACTTAATTCTAAAGTGTTTTTACCACCATTTTTAGCTACATAATCAATATAACCTTCACCAAAATTGTATGATTGAACTCCAGTCCAAACATCCACATTTGCTTTAGCAGCACCTTCTAATCTTTCTGATAGAGTTATAATTCCTTGCTTTATACTGTCTTGCTCATTATCAATCATGTTAGTTTGACCAGACATGCTTTCGCTAGACTGCATAACATCAGCAGCACGACCCTTAGTCTCTGTATAAATAATAGCTAAGGCAAGTTCAGTATCGTTATTACCTGCCACCCCATGTTCATTTAATGTTGTTTGAACATAGTCCTTGTAAGTCATAACTTGTTTCACATTTTGTCGAACATTATATAAATAAAGACCAGCAAAAACCAAAAGGCCAAAAACTATAAGTCTTCGTAAGAATTTAAACATATTTTTCAGCCTCCAATCTCAAGGTTTTTACCACTTATTTTTTATTTCTTCAATATTTTTAATTAATATTGAATAGGTGCCATCTTCATTCTGAATAAATTCTACTGAATCCGCATCATCATAAAGAGATTGTGGCACCATTAATTCAATTCCGTTGGACAACGATAGTTTTTGATTTGATAACTTCTTTTCCATTCGTTCAGTAGGAACTTCAGAAAATTTAAGTGTTTCAGGAATCGATTCTTTAACATTCTCTTGAAAATTCAAGCGTGCTGTAAGATTATCTGAAAAGAATTGATTAGCTAGTTCTTCCGGATCCAATGCTTGTTTTTCTTCGATTGAGTTAAAAACTGCATTTTGAATCTTAGAAGAGAACATGAAGTCATCTTTATTCATGTCTTTAGCAACGGCTTGTGCAGTTTTCTTTATTGCTCTTATGGCATGATTTATAGAAATATCAGGTTTTTCAGCGAGTAAGTTTTCAGAGAAATAATTATAATTTTTTCCATTATACTTAATTCTTTTTTCAATTAAATGGTATTCTTTTGTATCTAAATTAATAACGATAGATTCATCAGCTGCGCTTCCTGCACCTGGTAAATTTTTCTCTGTCTTTCTAATTTTGATATTACCTTCATCATCAATATGAGCGAAACTTTCTCTTAAACTCATTCTAATAAAGGCAAAGTGTAAATGTGTATCTTTTTCAAACTCAACAAAAAGTAAGTCATTCATTTTTTGAGCTTCTGACAAAACAAATTCTTCCCGCCAAAAATTTGCTACTTTTTCTGATGACTTGATAAAATCATCATTTATATTGAGTAAAAACTGATTGTCCTCAGAGAGTGTTCCACGTTTAGCATCATCAGAATATACTTTTTCCACCTTCTTAGTGACATAATCAAGTAATAAAGGTGACAGTTCCATGAGACTTGTCGAAAAGTTAATTTCTGGTTGTCCTGGATCAAACGAGTGAATTATTGCTTTTTTTACATATATATCGATCATTTTAATATAGTGGGAATTTGTCAGTCAAGGCGACAACTTCATCCCTTACCTCATCTAATACTTCTTGATTATCTTTATTTTTCAAAGCTTTAATAACTAAATTAGCAACTTGTTTAGACTCTTCTTCTTTAAATCCGCGACTAGTAATGGCTGGTGTTCCAATACGCACACCACTTGTAATAAAGGGACTAAGTGGTTCGAATGGGATAGAATTTTTGTTTAAAGTGATGCTGACATCATCTAATAGATTTTGAGCTTCTTTTCCTGTTACTCCAAGTCCAGTCACATCGAGCATAAAGAGATGATTATCTGTTCCACCACTTATAACACGAAGACCTTCTTCTTGAGCGAAAACTTCAACCATAGCTTTAGCATTACTTACAACTTGCTCTTGGTAGGCTACAAACTCATCATCAAGTGCTTCCTTGAAAGCAACAGCTTTAGCAGCAATTACATGTTCTAATGGTCCACCTTGAATACCTGGGAAGATACTACTATTAATCTTCTTAGCAAGATCTTCATTGTTTGTCAAAATCATTCCACCACGAGGTCCACGTAAAGTTTTGTGGGTTGTAGTAGTTACAATATCTGCATAATCAATAGGGTTTTGATGGATTCCTGCTGCCACAAGACCAGCAATATGAGCCATATCAACCATCAAATATGCCCCAACTTCATCTGCTATTTCACGGAACTTATCAAATTCAATTTTTTTAGAATATGCTGACGCTCCCGCGACGATAAGCTTAGGCTTAACTTCACGCGCTTTAACACGAATAGCATCATAATCAAGTTCTTCTGTAGTTGGATCTACCCCATATGATGTAAAATCATATGTTTTTCCTGAAAAGCTCACTGGTGCTCCGTGAGTTAAGTGTCCTCCAGCTGCAAGATCCATTCCCATCACCTTATCACCTGGTTCAATCAAACTCATATATGCTGCTTGGTTTGCTTGACTACCTGAATGTGGTTGAACATTGGCATATTTCGCTCCAAACAGTTCTTTAGCGCGTTCAATTGCTAAATTCTCAACAATATCTACAACATCAGTACCGCCATAATAACGACGTCCTGGATAGCCTTCAGCATATTTGTTTGTTAAAACTGTACCTTGAGCAGCCATAACTGCTTTACTAGCCACATTTTCACTAGCAATAAGCTCAATATTTTGTTGTTGGCGACGTTCCTCAGCACTAACCGCTGACCAAAGTTCTGGATCGTAACTTGCAAATTCAATCTTGTCAAAAATCATAATAGCTCCTCAATACTTTCTAGCATTACTGCTCCTTGTCGTAAAATAATTGGTTTTTCACCTGAAAAATCAACTATCGTCGAGTCTACTCCACTGATACCAGAATCATCTTCTTTCACAGCATTTATCTTTTTATCAAAATCCCTTAAGACTTGTTTAGCCTTAGTAGGACTACTCTGTCCAGTAATATTAGCACTTGGACCAACTAAAACACCAACTTTTTTGATGACATTTAAAGTAAATGGATTTGCAGGCATTCTAAATCCAACAGTTTTTTTGCCCTCATTAATGTATGAAGGAACCTTGTCATTTGCTTCTAAAATTATAGTTAAAGGACCAGGCATAAATTTCTCAACAATACGATCAAGATAACTTGGCTGATTTTGAGAATATTTATATATGTCCTCAATACTAGAAATATTTAAATTTAAGGAATGATCCAAGCTCCTATTTTTAACTGCGAAAACTTGTCTTACAGCATCCTCGTTTAGAGCATCTGCAAACAAACCATATACAGTTTCTGTAGGAAGAGCAACCAGTCCCCCAGACTTCAATATATCAGCGGCATGTGCAGTTTGATTATTTTCTAACCTCTCCGTTATCACTAATAACCACCATCCTATCTAATCCTGCCAAATCAGGCAGTATCCTAATTTCTTTTTTGGGAAAAGATTTTTGGAACAAATTTTTAACAGCTTGTCCCTGATTAAAACCGATCTCCAAATAAATTTTACCACCCTGACTTAGAAATTGCTCGGAATTAGCTGCTAATCTGTTATAAATTGCAAGACCTGATTCAGTAGCATACAATGCTAAATCTGGTTCATATTTGATTACTGACTCATCCATCAGATCTTGTTCATCATATGCAATGTATGGAGGATTTGAAACTATGATATCAAAAGACCCATTCACACTAGAAAAGACATCGCTTTGAACAAAATCCACTGATAAATTGTTGGCTTCTGCGTTTGTATTTGCAAGAGCCAAAGCATCAGTTGAAATGTCTGCTAAAGTAACTTGCCATGAAGGACGTGCTTTTTTTAGAGATAATCCAATCGCACCAGTTCCAGTACCAACATCTAAGACTTTTAAATTTTCAACTTCATTTTCTTTCAAAATCAAGTCTACTAACTCTTCTGTCTCAGGACGTGGAATTAGAGCTCTTGGATCAACTTTAAGATTAAGATTATAAAAATCAGTATCTCCAACTATATATTGCGCAGGCTCATTCTGAGCTAATCTTTGCGAAATATTTTCCAAAAGTTGCCTGTCATTTTCTTCAATTTCTTTATTTAACAAATTAAGGTAGGAAAGTCTATCAAGTTTTTTGATATATCGATACACATAGCCTAAATCTTCCTGATTTTGAGCATCCTTTTCTCTTTCATCAAAAAACTCTTTGTAATTCATTATTAGCTATCCTTTTTATTTATTTAATTCTTCTAATTTTTGTGTTTGATCATATATAACCAAAGCATCAACCACTTCATCAAGTTTTCCAGCAAGAATTTGATCTAGCTTTTGAATTGTAAGACCAATACGGTGGTCTGTTACTCGATTTTGTGGGAAGTTATATGTACGAATACGTTCTGAACGATCACCAGTTCCCACAGCAGATTTACGGTTTGCATCATACTCACTTTGTGCTGCTTGGATAAAGTGGTCAGATACACGGGCACGAATGATTTTCATAGCTTTTTCACGGTTCTTTTGTTGGCTACGTTCATCTTGCATTTCAACTTTAATACCTGTTGGTAAATGGACAATACGTACAGCAGACGCTGTCTTATTGACGTGCTGTCCACCTGCTCCAGAAGCGTGATAGATATCTACACGTAAATCAGAATCTGGAATATCAATCTCAACGTCCTCTGCTTCTGGTAAGACTACAACCGTAGCAGTTGATGTGTGAACACGACCCTGTGATTCAGTAGAGGGAATACGTTGAACACGATGTGCTCCACTTTCATATTTTAGTTTAGAATAAACAGAATCACCTGAGATCATAGCTATAACTTCCTTATAACCACCGATCCCAGTAACATTAGCTTCCATTATTTCAAATTTCCATCCCTGGCTTTCAGCGTATTTTTGATACATATTTAATAAATCACCGGCAAACAATGCTGCCTCATCTCCACCTGCTGCTCCACGAATTTCCATGATAATATTTTTGTCGTCATTTGGATCTTTAGGAAGTAAAAGAATTTTCATTTCTTCTTCAAGTTCTTCTTTATGAGATTTTGCTTCTTTAAGCTCTTCTTTGGCAAGCTCAATCATTTCATCATCAAGCCCGCTCTCACCAAGTAGTTCTTCACTTTCTGAGATTGTTTCTAGTGTTTTTTTATAGTCTCTGTAAGCTGCTACAGTTTCACGAATACTCGCTTCTTCTTTTGAAAGAGCCATGAAACGCTTTGTATCACTTACTACCTCTGGGTCACTTAAAAGCTCCCCTAATTCTTCGTAACGGTTCTCAACCGATTGAAGCTGATCGTACATTTATTTATTCTCCTTTATATCTGCTAGCTCTGGATGAAAGTAGTGTTTGCGACAAACAGGTAGATATGATTCGTTCCCTCCGATTTGAATTGGATTACCTTCATAAACAGGTTTACCATCAACAAAGTGTAAAATCATATTAGCTTTTTTACTACAATACCAGCAAATTGTTTTTATTTCTTCTATCTTGTCAGCCAGTAAAAGCAATTGTTTTGAACCTTCAAACATCTCATTACGGAAATCATTTTTGAGTCCAAAAGCCATGACTGGAACATTTAAATCATCAACTATTTTTGCTAAATCATAGACATTTTTTTTGCTTAAAAATTGACATTCGTCAATCAAGATACAGTATGGTTTTTCAACCATTTCATCTATCATTTCAAAAATATCCATATCATCAGTAATTGGAACTGCCGGTCTGCTCATTCCAATTCTAGAAGAGATTATTCCCACACCATCACGTGTATCAAGAGCACTTGTCATTAAAACAACTTTTTTCCCTTGCTCCTCGTAATTATGTGCAACTTTCAAAATTTCGATAGTTTTACCTGCATTCATGGAACCATAACGAAAAAATAACTGTGCCATTAATCTAAAATATCCTTCCAAATAGTCATTTGTCCAAAGAGGACAAGAATAAAGTTACTCTAAATTTTACCATAGTACGAGAATTTTTTCTATATAGGCATTTTATTCTTCAACAAGTTTTATATAGTCTACAGCTACCCCTGCTACTTGTGGTGGAATAGACATAGTCATTGGTGGGATACCTTTCAGAGAAAAGATTACTTTATCTCCGATTTTTAATTTGTTTGGTCTGATACCTTGAAACTGTTCTTTTATTAAGTTTAATACTAGACCAAAATTATTTAAAATGGGTAATAAATTTTCATCATCAGAAATTGCTTCTATGTTATTGAGGAAAACTCTATATGTATTACTTACATCCTCGTTAGGAAGTACTTTTTCCGCTATTATCCCTTGAAATTCAGATAAACTGTCCTGACTTTTTATAGTATTTTCATTTTTATTCAACATATTCATCTCCTTTATTTTAGCTTATCATATTATAGTGTTAATAATTACAAGAAAAAAAACTTTTTTAACTATTTTTTTACTCTACTTTTAAAATATGTATTATACCTCTTAATAATTCATATATCCGTATCACTTTTACTATTTCTTAAACACGTGTTATAATAGCCAAGAAAATATAAGGAGGTGACGAATGCCATTTGTACGTATAGATCTTTTTGAAGGTCGCACTGAAGAACAAAAAATTAATCTTGCCAAAGAAGTAACTGAAGTTGTTATGAAAAATACTGGTGCTTCTGCTGATGCAATTCACGTTTTTATAAACGATATGGAAGAAGGAACTTATTTCCCTCACGGAGAAATGAAAAGAAAATAATGTAGCTTATGCTATATTATTTTTTATTTTATATATATAGGAAGAAAAATATGACTGAATTAATTCAAATTACAATAGTTTTACTGGCTAGCTTTCTAGCCACAACTTTTTCAAAAAGATTCGGAATACCTGCCGTCGTAGGGCAATTACTTGTTGGTATATTAGTTAGCCCAGCTATTTTAGGATTAGTAAAACAAACTGAAATACTTCACTTTCTGTCAGAAATTGGTGTTATACTTTTAATGTTCCTCGCTGGATTGGAAGCTGATTTGGGACTTTTAAAAAAATATCTAAAACCTAGCCTTCTAGTTGCAATCTCTGGTGTGATGGTTCCATTACTATTTTTCACTTTATACACTAAGACTCTAGGTTACGATAGCAACACCGCATTCTTTTACGGAATAGTTTTTGCAGCTACTAGTGTTTCAATTACTGTTGAAGTGCTTCAAGAGTATGGAAAGGTAAAAAGTAAAGCTGGTGCCGTGATTTTGGGAGCAGCTGTAGCAGATGATATTCTTGCAGTATTAATTTTAAGTTTCTTTATTTCGTCGAGAGGAGATTCTTCCAATTTTAGTTTACAAATTTTAAGTCAAGTAATATTCCTTGTTTTTCTATTTTTTGTCATTAAATACCTTGTTCCGTGTATTTTCAAATATACAAGACGAATCCAAGTCTTTGCCAAGAATGCTTCAATTGCCTTAATTATATGTTTTACACTTGCTATACTAGCTGATTTAGTTGGCATGAGTTCAGTAATCGGTGCTTTCTTTGCTGGACTTGCTATCGGACAGACAAGCTTTGCTAAAGATATCGAACATTCAATATCCACAGTTGCTTATACATTCTTTATTCCAATTTTCTTTGTATCAATTGCACTTCCAATTTCATTTAATGGAATGGTCGGTAAAATCGGATCTATAACTATATTTACTATACTTGCTGTACTTACAAAGATAGTGCCTGCATACATTTCAGGTCGGGCATTTAAATTCAGTAAAAAAGATTCTTTAGTTATTGGTAGTGGAATGGTTAGTCGTGGAGAAATGGCTCTCATTGTTGTCCAAATCGGATTAGATGAAAAAATAATATCAACTCAGATATATTCTGAACTTGTTATTGTAATCATCCTTACAACAATAATTGCACCTTTTATTCTCAAATATTTATTCACTAGTTCAAATAGCAACAAAACAACCATTAAGTAATTCAAAATGCAATTCTTATTACAGAAAAGAATTGCATTTTATTATATAAACATAAAAAAACGGACCAAAGTCCGTTCTCAAGGGGATAAATCTTTAATGGGGGAAAGATTTATTAATTTACAGTTATCATGTCTAGCTAATTCTTTTACATTATGGGGGATAAAAAAATTAGATGTTAACATTAACACATGATAAGCTGTGATAATTTAAAAATAATGTTATTTTATGGAGGATAACGGTTATTTTTAAATCAATATATGATACGGAAGACTATTAAACATACATCCAAGATGAACGTAGAATATCAACCTCATCAATACAAACTTATTATACAGTCGTTATTTTATCTTGTCAACAAATATATCCAGAAAGTTTGATAAATTCCTGTTTTTTTAATATAATAGGAAAGCGTTAACAGCTACGTATTAAGGAGGTTTACTAATGAAGGTTTTAATTACTTCAGGCGGAACAACAGAAAATATTGATAAAGTTCGTGGTATTACAAATTTTGCAACAGGAAGTCTAGGAAAAATTATTGCCGAAAAATATATTGAAGATGGTCATTTTGTTATTTTGTTAGCAGGAAAAAATGCTAAACTACCCGATCCATCTGATAACCTTAAAATTATATCAATATCAGACACCCAATCTTTGGATGAAAACATGGCAAAATATGTGCCACAAGTGGATATTGTAATTCACTCCATGGCTGTTAGTGACTATAGTCCAATCTATATGACTGACTTTGGTGAAGTTGCTACTAGCAACGATTTAAATGAATTTTTAAATATGAAAAATTCCAGCAAGAAAATCTCTTCAAAATCAGATTATCAAGTCCTATTTTTGAAAAAAAATCCTAAAATTATTAGTAAGATCAAAGAATACAATCAGGATGTGATTCTAGTTGGTTTTAAACTTTTGGTTGGTGTTTCTAAAAAAGAATTATTTTCTGTAGCAAGAACTAGTTTGAACAAGAATAAAGCAGATTATATTTTCGCCAATGACCTAGAAGATATTTTTGATGGCCAACACATTGGATACTTAGTTGATGAAAATGGGGAAAAAATCGCTCATACTAAGAGTGAAATTGCTGATTTAATTTTTACTACAACACTTCAAAAGTTAAAAGGAGAAGCTAATGGCTAATATAACTCTCGCAGTTACTGGAAGTATCTCTGCATATAAAGCGGCCGATTTAGTATCCTCACTGACTAAAGATGGTCATAAAATCACTGTTTTAATGACTAAAGCAGCTCAACAATTCATCACGCCTCTAACCTTGCAGGTTCTATCTAAAAATACCGTTCATCTTGATGTTATGAATGAGGATTTACCGAAAGTAGTTAATCACATTGAAATAGCAAAAAATACCGATTTATATATTGTTGCCCCTGCTAGCGCTGATACAATTAGTAGATTAGCACATGGTGCAGCAAATGATATAGTAACATCAGTAGCACTCGCACTACCACCAGAAGTCAAAAAAATAATAGCCCCTGCTATGAATACAAATATGTATGAAAATAAATTGACTCAAAATAATATTGATATTTTAAAATCTGTTGGTTTCACAGAAATCGAACCCAAAGTAGCTTTGCTTGCTTGCGGTGACTATGGACGTGGAGCTTTAGCAGATCTTGATTATATAAAAACAAAAATAGAGGAGACCCTATCTTATGAGAAAATCTAAGGCATCAAATACAGCTATTATTTCTATTTTCATTGCCATTATGATTGTTATCAACGTTTTAACTCAAGTAATTTTTACTATTTGGCCATTTCCAATTAGGCCAACTTTAGTTCATGTACCAGTAATAATTGGTTCAATTATTTTAGGTCCTAAAATTGGAGCATTCCTAGGATTTATAATGGGTGTAATCAGTACAGTTACAGCTACTATTATTACTACACCAACAAGTTTCTTATTTAGCCCACTACAACCTGTTCCTGGAACAAATTCTGGTGACTGGCGTGCTATTCTCATTGCTTTTGTGCCTCGTATCCTTATAGGTATTGTACCTTATTTTGTATTTCAACTCTTAAAGAAGAATACTAAAATCGGTGCAGGAATTGCTGGTTTTGCTGGAAGTGCAACAAATACTATTTTAGTTCTTTCTGCAATTTATTTAATTTTCGGTGATGTCCTAAAATGGTCAGTTAAGACCGTGCTTGCCTCTGTTGTAGGTACAAACTCAATAGCTGAAGCTATTATCTCTGCTATTTTAACAGCTGCTATAGTACCAGCATTATTAAAAATCAGAGATTAAAAAGTAAGAATACAAAAGACGTTGCTCACGTCTTTTTCTTTATATAATTTCAAAAACAAAGAAACCATTTTCAACAATTTTCATTCAAATTCATTCATTTTCATACCTCTGTTTCAATATAAAGAAACCAAGAAGCTTACTATGACAGCAATCATTTTAATTTTCTCAATATCTATTAAAATACAAGTAATCTTTGTTGTAACATTTCACTAAAAACAAGTGAAAAAATTACTAATTTATGATAAAATGTAATTGCTTACATATATAATAAAAAGGAGAAGCTTATGAGTTACAAAGAAACATATCAATCTTGGGTTGATAACAAGGATCTTGATGCACATCTTGTTGAAGAATTAAATCATTTAACTGAGGAACAAATTGAAGATGCTTTTTATACAAGTTTAGAGTTTGGTACTGCAGGACAACGTGGATTAATTGGTGTTGGTACTAACCGTATGAACAAATATACAGTTCGCTTAACTACTGAAGGACTTGCACGTCTAATGGATAGCAAAGGGGAAGAAGAAAAAAAACGTGGTGTTGCAATTGCCTACGATTCTCGTCATTTTTCACCAGAATTTGCTATGGAAGCTGCGTCTGTTTTAGCTAGTCACGGAATTCCTAGTTTTGTTTTTGAATCTTTGCGACCAACTCCAGAATTATCTTTTGCTGTTCGTGAACTGAACGCTCTTAATGGTATAATGATTACTGCTAGCCATAATCCTGCTCCTTATAATGGATACAAGGTTTATGGTGAAGATGGTGGACAAATGCCTCCACATGATGCTGATGCATTAACAAAATATGTTGAAGCGATTGATGATATTTTTTCAATCAATCCAGAACTTAGTGATAAATATATTGAAGAGGGATTGATAACAATCATTGGTAAAGAAATTGATGATAAATATCTTGAACTCCTTAAAACTGTAACGATTAACCAAGATCTAATTGATAGATTTGGTCGTGACTTAAATATTGTTTATACTCCTCTTCATGGTACTGGTGAAATGCTAGGACGTGCTGGACTTGCTCAAGCTGGATTTGAAAAAATTGCAGTTGTCGAAGAACAAGCAATTCCTGATGGTGATTTCCCAACTGTTAAATCACCAAATCCTGAAAGTCAAGCTGCCTTCAAACTTGCTGAAGAGCTTGGTCGTGAAGTCGGAGCAGAAATGCTTGTAGCTACTGACCCTGATGCTGATCGTATCGGTGTGGAAGTACTCCTTCCAAATGGAAATTACCAACCTCTTTCTGGTAATCAAATCGGTGCTATCCTTGCTAAATATATTTTAGAAGCACATAAATCTGCAGGAACTCTTCCAGAAAATGCTGCTATCTTAAAATCTATCGTATCTACTGATTTAGTAGCTCATATTGCTGAAAGTTATGATGTTGAAATGTTCAACGTTCTAACTGGTTTCAAGTTCATTGCTGAAAAAATTCAAGAATTTGAAGATACTGGTAGTCATACTTACATGTTTGGTTTCGAAGAGAGCTTTGGTTACCTAATCAAACCTTTTGTTCGTGATAAAGATGCCATTCAAGCCCTACTTCTTGTTTGTGAAGTGGCGGCTTACTATAAATCACTTGGAAAAACTCTTTACGATGGAATCCAAGATATCTATGCTGAATATGGTCATTTCAAAGAAAAAACAATTTCACTTACTTTAGAAGGAATTGACGGAAGCGCACAAATCAAAGAGATTATGACTAATTTCAGAGATAATGCTCCAGGTAAATTTGCCGGTCTAGAAGTATTACTCACTGAGGACTTTAAGGAACAAACGGCAACATCTCATACTGGAAAAGTTGAAAAACTTACAACTCCTCCAAGTGATGTACTTAAATATCATCTTGAAGATGGCAGCTGGATTGCAGTACGACCAAGTGGTACTGAACCAAAAATTAAATTCTATCTTGCTGTAATTGGTGATACTGATGAAGAAGCAACTAAAAAAATTGAAAGCATTGAAGAAGAAATCAATGAATTCGTAAAATAATTTTTAATACTTAACTTCTCCTATTGGAGAAGTTTTTTTATATGGTTATTATACAAGATAAACAATATTTTAATTTAGACAAAAAGAAAAACCCGCTTTTAAGCGAGTTTTAAATAAATGCTGATATTGCAGCACCTACAGCAGCTACTACTGTTAGGATAAGCATAACCCATGCAACTGCTATAACCATTTTTTGGAAAGAGCTTTTAGGTTTGTTTCGTTCTTGATATGCCATAACTACCTCATTTCATTGATAGTTTACCAAATTTTTTTTTTTTTTGCAAGATTTCCAACAAACACAGATTAAAGAATGCTTTCACCTGAGACTTCTTTAAGAATTGATAAAATTTGATCTTTTGTATGAACACCTGCTACTTGTTTGACAGCTTCACCATCTTTTTTAAATAATAGGGTAGGAATACTCATAACTCCAAATTCTGAAGGTGTTTCTGGATTTTCATCGACATCCATTTTTACGATTTTAAGAACAGTTTCATCAACTTCTTCGGATAATTGTTCCAAGATTGGCGCTTGCATACGACAAGGTCCACACCATGTTGCCCAAAAGTCAACAATTACTAAACCTTCTTTTGTTTCTTCTACGAAATTTGCATCAGTAACTTCTAATACCATATTATTATTCCTCCGTTAATATTATTCTTATAGGTTTTGACCTACGTTTATTCTACTAAATTTATTAAAAAAATGCTTGAAATTGAATTGTTGTTTATTTCAATGTTGCAATGGTTGCTCCACTTCCACCTGCATTTTGTGGTGCATATTCAAATGATTTAACTTGTTTATTACGTTTAAGATAATTTTGAACCATCTCTCTTATAACACCGGTTCCAATACCGTGAACAATTGTTATTTGTCCCATATTATTCAACAAGGCTTGATCAATATATTCTTCAAGTTCGAGTTGTGCTTCTTCATAGCGCATACCACGAAGATCCAGTTGACTTTTTAGGGTCTTATTACCTGCCTTTTTGACGATATTTACTTTTTTAGTAGGAGTTTTTTCCTCATCTTTGACAACTTCAAATTCATCTTCAGTAAGTTTGGTAGAAATTAATCCCATCTGCACTTGCCAACGGCCATCCTTTTCAAGTTTAACCAAAGTACCTTTTTGTCCATATTCGCTAACAATGACTTCGGCTCCTGGTTTAAGACCACGTGCTTTCTTAGCTTTCTTGAGTACCTTATTCTTTGATAAGTCAACAGTCTGTGGTGCCAATTTATCAAGTTGTGCTTTAGCATCAATAACCTCATGTGGCTTCAATAAAGACTGTTCATGCAAATTCTTAAGAATGATATCTGCTTCTTCAGTAGCCATTTTAACGATATCCTGTGCCTCAATACGTGCCTTGTTCAACTCACCTTCACGTTCGCGATTAAAGGACTTATACATCTTCTCTAAATCATTATGAAGAGTAACGTTTTCACGCTCCAACTTCTTAATATTAGCAACACTATCGATCAACTCGTGATTTTTCTGCTCAAGACTTGCTATCATCAGATTTACATCATGGTCATTGTCAGAAGTCAGCTCCTCTGCACGTTCAATTATTTTATCAAAGAGACCCAAGCGCTTAGAAATTTCTAAGGCATTTGAACGACCCGGAACACCCATTATTAGTCTATAAGTCGGTTTCAGGTTCTCAATATCAAATTCCATACTGGCATTGGTCACACCAGGATTTTCCACCCCGTAAGCCTTAAGTTCTGGATAGTGAGTTGTAGCCATTGTTTTTGTATTTGATAAACGTAAAAAATCTAGAATTGATATAGCAAGTGCTGCACCTTCTTTAGGGTCAGTTCCTGCTCCAAGTTCATCAAGCAAGACAAGACTTTCGCTATCAACATTATTTAATATTTCGACAATATTAGTCATGTGACTTGAGAATGTTGAAAGACTTTGTTCTATAGATTGTTCATCTCCAATATCAGCATATATTTCTCTAAAAATACCTACACTAGAAAAATCTTCCGCAAGAATAGGTAATCCCGATTGAGCCATTAATTGACTGAGCCCTAAAGTCTTTAAACTAATAGTTTTACCACCAGTATTTGGTCCAGTAATTACAATAGTATTTATAGTTGAATCAAATTTCAAATCGTTTGCAACAGATACTTTATCATCTATTAATGGATGGCGTACTCCATACAAAATTATATTTTTGTCATCTGATAAATCTGGAATAATGGCTTTACGTTCTAGTTGATATGCATACTTTGCATTAATTAAGTCTAAATGACCTAAAAGCCAAGCATTTTGTCTAATATCATCAACATATGGACGCAATTCGTCAGATACTAAGGCAAGAATTCTCTCAACCTCATGACGTTCTTCAACTTTCTTTTGTGCTAAATTATTATTTACTGAAACAGCTTGTCTTGGTTCAATATAAATTGTTTGACCACTTGCACTCATATCATGGACAATCCCTGGTACCTTACTTCTACTTTCAACCTTAACAGCCAATACTTGGCGATCATTTCTAATTGTAATAATATTTTCACTTAAATATGATGCATTATTAACCATTGATTCTTGCATCACTGTACGAACATCTGATTCAAGTTTTTTTATTGAAGTTCGAAGTTCAAACAATCGATTGCTTGCATTGTCTTGGATATGACCAGTATCGTCAACCACTTGTAAAAGACCTTGTAATTTTGGTGTATCTACAAATTTATCAATTAAATTTTGAAGGTTTTCAAATTCAACATTTTGAGTATTCTCAAAATAATCTTCTACTTCTGCAATTACACGAATAAAACGTTTAATCTTTGCTAATTCAGGTCCATTTAAGTTAGCTTGTAATTCAAGCCGTCTCAAAGTTTCCCTTAAATCGCTTGTTTCACCTAGGTTAAGACTACCATTTTCTTGGACAACCTTCCCAAAATCTTTAAGTTCCAGGAATAGTTCTTCAATCTTTTCTTTTTTATCAGTTGGTAAAAGTTCCCTTAACTCGTTTATTCCTTGTGCCGTTCTTAAGAAGGGCACGAACTGTTCTTTCACCTTATTAAACTCTAAGGTATTTAATATTTTTTCGTTCATTATTTTTCCTTTATATCTAAAAAAGAGTGGAACTCAATTGTGATTTTACAAATCAATGAGTTGTTCCACTCTGCCTAATTGATAGATTTTCCTATTATTCCAAGGATATCAATCATTACATTCTTATAAATAAACCAAACACTTTATTTAATAGGACTTAAATGTATCACATTTTCAAATAAAATTTTCATTAAAAATTTTGCATAGAATGGTGAATCAAGTACCATAAACCTAATTAATCCACTTCCATATAGTCTATTTTGAATAGCGTTTATCGGAACCATAGCTAAGACAGTGAAGATTGTCTCTAATATAAAGTAGGTCACCATCACAGCTAACAGAGCTGAAGCTAGAGAACCAATGTTTCCAAATGGTTGCATATTTGATAGGAATCCTAAAAAGATACCTACAAATCTAAATATCAAGTAAACTGCCATCACAATTAGCAGAAAGGCCACACCTGAATAAAATGTCTTATCCAGTTGAAAAATTATGTTTTGGTTATAAAATTGTAATTTGCTTTGTGGTGTTGCATTAGCAAACGGTATCCACATTGAAATTTTCGCTGCTAAAGTTTCATAATTAGTTATGGCAAAAACGACTGCCACAATCATTCCAACACTGTAGAAAGTTTGAAGAGCTAATCCCCTTGAGTATCCTACATAAAAGGCCCAGGCAAGTAATAATAAAATTATAATAGAAAGCATGTTACACCCATTTCTTATAGTTTAAATGTCTTAAATATATCATAGACTTTATTGATATTATACCCTAAAACTCCCTTTTTTAAAACTTTTCTTCTTTTTTATGGTAAAATTATGCTATGAATATTGTATTAGAATTAAATATGCAAGAAATTAAAAAAATAGAAAATAAGTATAAAAGTTATTTTGTCCCTGCCAAAAGTCCATATGTTAAATTTATGGTTAAAACACCAGGACTCGTTATCACTGTTTACAATTCTGGTAAAGTAATGTTTCAAGGAGAGAAGTCAGAAAGTGCTGCCAGTGAATTTGGTTACTCCAAAGAAGACACAAAAACTTCCGATAAACAGGAGAATACTATAGGAACTGATGAAGTTGGAAATGGTAGTTTTTTTGGTGGCCTTGCTGTTGTAGCGTCATACGTGTCTAACCAGGATATTGAATTTCTTAAGGACTTGGGAGTCGATGACTCAAAGAACTTAAATGATGCCAAGATTCGTCAGATAGCACCTATTCTTGAGAAAAAAATCAAGCACGTATCTTTACTTGTTAATCCTACAAAATACAATGAAGTTATTGAAACAGACTACAATGCTGTTAGCATTAAAGTCGCACTACATAATCAAGTCATCTTTTTGCTTGAGAAAAAGTTAGATTCAAATGATAAGGTCGAGAAAGTTATCATTGATGCATTTACTAGTCCAGCTAATTATCAAAAATACGTTTCTAAGGAACGCAATCATCCTCAAAATGAGGTGACATTAATTCAAAAGGCAGAGAGTCAATTCTTGGCTGTTGCTGTAAGCTCAATCATAGCACGTAATTTGTTCCTTGAAAATTTGAGTAATTTATCTAAAGAAATTGGATTCAGTTTACCTAGTGGTGCCGGAAGTAAAAGTGATAAGGTAGCTGCTTCCATACTTAAAATAAAAGGTATGACAGGCCTCCAGACCACTGCAAAGTTACACTTTAAAAATACTGAGAAAGCTAAAAAGCTTGCTGGAATAAAGTAATTACTAGAAAGGTATAAAATATATATGAAGTTTATTCGCGAATGGGGACTATTTATAGTCATCAGCTTATTGTTCATCCTGACACGCGTATTTATTTGGGCTCCAGTTGATGTTAAAGGACATTCAATGGATCCTAATTTAGCTGACGGACAAAGACTAATTATGATCAACAGTAAAAATCTCAACTATTCTGATATAGTTGTTGCCAACGAAACTGAAGACGGAGAAAATAAAAAAATAATTAAAAGAGTTATTGGTCTTCCAGGAGATTCTGTTGAATTCAATAATGATACACTTACAATCAATGGTAAAACTCATGAAGAGCCTTATCTTGATGAATATAAGAAGGAATTTAAGAAAGATAGACTTAAGGAAACATATTCTTATGATCAATTTTTCCAAGAAAAAGCTGCTGAAGTCCCTGCCTTCACTGTAGATTCAAATGATAGTCCAACATTTAAAATAGTCGTCCCTGAAAATCAATATTTACTTCTCGGAGATAACCGAGTCATTTCAAAAGATAGCAGAGAGGTCGGAACTTTTGAAAAAGAAGATATTATGGGCAAAGCTGTATTTAGAATTTGGCCATTCAAAAACATCGGAACTTTAAAATAACAATCAAAAGAACTACCATTTTTGGTAGTTCTTTTGTTTAACAACAGAGAGAAGGCCACATATCCTCTCCTTCTTGATATTTAACTGATAATATATTTTTTATATCTATTTTTCTTACTTCACCTACTTTAAAGAAGACAAAGTCTGTTGATGTAAATTCAACGACTGTTCCATACATTTTACTCATAATATCATCAACAGAAATGATAATTTCCACTGAAAGCTTGTTCAAATATGCTTGGTTAAGTAGTTGTATCTTCTCTTCAAGATCTATTTTATCAACTTTTTCTTGTCTAGCTATGAGGGCATCTCGTTTCATGGCACTCCCATGCTCTGATAAATAAAAACCCATCCATTTTTTCATACCTCTATCTTTATAATCACGAATCTCTGGAAACTTACTATAGGATCTATCTACCATTTTTCATCTTTACTCAAGCCGTCTAGTCCTCCCGCTCCACCACCTGAGTGTCCTCCAACTAATTTAGTGCGTTCAATTACTCTTGATCCTTTAGATAGGGCTGTAGCTTTTTGTACTGATATATAACCATATTTATCTCTAATCAGATCGATGCTTTCTTGAAGTTTATCTTTTTTTTCTTCAATTTCATAATCATCAAAAAGAGAAACCAGAGAATACGATTCATCAGTTAATCCTGAGTAACTTACGCCAACTCTTCTAACTGCTCCTCTTTTATATTTACTTCTAAACAATCTAATTATATGTTCTGTTAGAAGATCAGTACGGTTAGTTGGCTCTATCTTAACTTGACTATGAATCGATTTTCTATCTTCAGCCATGGCGAAACCAACATATAAAAAAATGCAGGTTGTTTTTTTCTTATCACGTCGAAGCCTAACACCAACTTGTTCCGCCATTTCCTTAATAACTATCTCTATTTCATCCTTATCATAATAATCACGTGGTAAGGTTTGAGAATTGCCTATTACTCTTGATTTAGTATGGTATGGTTTCTTAACATTGCTTTCGTCTATTCCATTTGCATGAAAAAAAAGTTGGACACCTATTACACCAAATTCATCTTTTAAAATTTTCGGATCTGTGTGAGCTAAATCATATATTGTATGAATTCCAAGTTTCTCCAATCGTTTTTTAGTTCTACGATTAATACCCCAAAATTCTGTAATATCTTCAATCGTCCAAAGTTTTTCAGGAACATCTTCATAATTGATTGATGCCCTCATTGTTTTATTATGTTTAGCATAATGGTCTAAAGCTACCTTAGCTAGCATAGGATTACAATTTGACATTCCCACAGTTGAATAGATACCTGTTTCTTTAAGTATTAATTCTTGAATATCACGAGAAACCAAGTCTAATTTTTCTTTCCTTGAAAGCTTTGAATCAGGATAAAAGTAATTTAAAGAGCCTGTTAAATCAACAAAACCTTCATCAATTGAATACCAAAATATCTCATCTCGAGGAGCAAAACGCTCGATTAGATGCTGAATTTCCATGTTTACTGCTATATAGCGATTCATTCTCGGTGGTACAATATGTGTTTGCTTCGCCCAAGCTTCGATATGTTGAATATAATCTTCAGTTGGAGGCAGAGCTCTTCCATTCCAATCTCGTTCACAACTTTTATAATACTTATTGTAATTAAATTTTCTATTATGTAAATGAAAGGGTAATTCACGGCTTCTACTAACGTTTAGATTGCCAAATATTTGTTTAAAAGTGGGAGAGCTAGCCAATATTAGGCCAGCTGAATTTCCAGCATGACTCATTACGCATAGAGAAGATCCCAGTGGATTGAGCCCTAAATCAACACATTCAACGCTTGCATAAAAAGACTTCATATCAATAAATGCTATATCGCTTTGCTGTTCCAGTGAGTAATCAAAATCTGGTTCTATCATAACTTCACTCCTCAATAAGATTTATAGTCACTTAAAAATAGATTAATACATCAACTAATAAGCTTGTTTATTCAAGTATAATCGGCAGCGGAGCGGAGTTCCTTGTCTTGCGACTCACACTAATAAGCTTGCTTATTAAAGTGTAATCGACAGCCTAGTAAAACGAAGGTATTTCTATTCTAATCAACTATATTTAATTTACCTAAATTATATACGATTTAATTCGTATTTTCAATGATATATTTAAAAACAACAAAAGAAAAACGAGCGGGCATGCTCGTTTTTCTTGTAGGAATTTTTTTTGGAGTTTTATTTTAAGGAGTTTGCAAGTTTTATTAATAATAAGACTTGCGGAGTTTTATGAAAAAAAGTTTTGAGTTATCTAATTGCTTACACTGGATAATCTCTAAAATTCATTTTTTATAGAAGGTTTATCACCTGTCTATGTATATATAATAATATAAATGATATTTAAGAACATCAGACTTAAGACTGAAATTTAAAAAGAATCTCCTAAGAGACTCTTTTTAAATTATTTTTCATCATACCAGTTATAATGGAATGTACCTGGACGATCTGTTCTTTCATATGTGTGGGCACCAAAGTAATCACGTTGTGCTTGGATTAGATTAGCTGGTAATACTTCTGAACGGTAGCTATCAAAGTATGCAATTGCAGAAGAGAATGTTGGCACTGGAACACCTGCTTGAACAGCTAGGCCAACTACATCACGAACTGATTGTTGATACTTCTCAGTTATTTCAACAAAGTAATCATCTAATAGCAAGTTTTCAAGGTCAGCATCACGATCATAAGCATCAGTAATTTTTTGTAGGAAACGAGCACGGATAATACATCCCGCACGCCAGATGCTTGCAATGTCAGCAAATGGTAGATCCCAATTATTTTCTTTACTTGCAACACGAAGTTGAGCAAAACCTTGAGCGTAGCTCATAATTTTTGAGAAATATAAAGCTTGTCGAATTTTTTCAATTAGTTCTTCCTTATTAATTTCAGCTGCAACTAGGCTTGCTTTTGGTAAAACTTCACTAGCCTTCACACGTTCATCTTTATAAGTTGAAATGTAACGAGCAAATACAGACTCAGTGATAAGAGGAAGTGGAACACCTGAATCTAATGCAGATTGGCTAGTCCATTTACCTGTCCCTTTATTTCCTGCAGCATCAAGGATAACGTCTACTATCGGTTTACCAGTTCCAAGATCATCTTTACGAGTCAAGATATCTGAAGTAATTTCAATTAGGTAACTATCCAATTCACCTTTGTTCCATTCAGTAAAGACATCAGCCATCTCATCAGCAGTCATTCCTAGTAAGTGTTTCATAAGGTCATATGATTCAGCGATTAATTGCATGTCACCATATTCGATACCATTGTGAACCATTTTAACATAGTGACCAGCACCATCAGGGCCAATATAAGTAACACAAGGTTTTCCATCTTCCGGAGCTTTAGCTGAAATTTCTTCAAATACAGGTGCAATCAGATCATAAGCTTCGCGTTGTCCTCCTGGCATGATTGAAGGACCTTCAAGAGCTCCTTTTTCTCCACCTGATACACCAGTACCAATGAAATTAATACCAGAATCAGCAAGCTCATTATTACGACGAATTGTATCTTTGTAGAAAGTATTACCACCATCGATTAGGATATCACCTTTGTCTAAGTATGGAAGTAAGTTTTGGATTGTAGCGTCAGTTCCAGGTCCTGCTTGAACCATAAGCATAATACGACGTGGTTTTTCAATAGAATTTACAAATGTTTCAATATCATAGCTAGGTACAAAATTTTTATCTGGGTGACTAGCAACTACGTCCTCAGTTTTTTCGCGGCTACGGTTGAAAATTGCAACTGTATACCCTCTTGATTCAATATTTAGAGCAAGATTACGACCCATTACGGCCATACCAACTACACCAAAATTCGCTTGTGTCATCTATATTCTCCTATTTCATTAAGTAAAATTTTTACATTATTCTTTAAATTATAACATTTTTAGTCCAAAAATCAATTTAATATCACAGTTCAGACTAGTCAAATAAGCCATCAAGACTTGCAAAAGGAGATTTTTTTTCGCTTTCCTTTTCCTCTTGTTTAAGAGCATAATCTTCCTCTGATAAAATTTCCCAATCATTACCACTTGGTAAATTATCATTTTCCTCTTCCGCAGGTGTCAGCACGCGCAAAGGAATTTCTAAAATAATATTATCAGCAACCGACTCATCTAAACTAATGGCATCGCGTTCTAAAATCAAAACATTTTCATCTTCTAAAAGATTTTTTTCTTCCTTAAGATAATCCTCAGTGACAAAAGTCTCATTGACAGGAATATCATTAACTAAATCGACCTGCTCCAAACTTCTTGTTGACGGAAGTGATAAAGTATAATCAGCTTGGTAGTCTAGAAGATATAAACCATCCTCATAGCTCACTGATCCTGCAACATGAACTGGAGTCAAAGAAATTACCTCCGGATAACGCTCCTTCAAGTTTTTTTCTAAGTCTAACACCTCATCAAAATTTATTGTTTCTCTTTTTCTAATCTCGTTCAAAGACCATTGCATTATATGTATGCCTCCTTTAAAGTATTCCCCTAATTTTACAATATTTTACTTAAAATTACTAAAAGAATATTTCCATTGCATCTTTTTCTTACTAGTTTAAAATAAAGATAGGAGGTTCCCATGATAAAAAAAGCAAATATAGAAAATTTAGAAATTGTCAGCAGCCTAGCAAAATCCCTGTGGCCAGATAATAACCTTGATGACTTAAGAGAAGAATTTACTGGTATTTTAAATGATAAAGAAGCAGCAATTTTCCTCCAAGAAGATAATGGAGAATTTATCGGCTTCGCCCAATGTCAACTTAGACATGACTATGTTGAAGGTTGTGACTCCTCTCCAGTTGGTTACCTTGAAGGAATTTACATTAAAGAAAATCGCCGGAGACAAGGCTTTGCACATGACTTGCTTAGAGCATGTCAAGAGTGGGCTTGCGAATCTGACTGTTTAGAATTTGCCAGCGATTGTGAACTTGATAATCTTGACAGTTTAGCCTTTCATATTAAAATGGGGTTTATGGAAGTGAATAGAATCATTTGTTTCAAAAAAGAATTATAGAGCAAAAGACCAAAAATCTTAGGAATGATTTTTGGTCTTTTTATATTGGTTATCTGTTAAACCAATATCACTATTCATTTAATTGTTTCAAGGCTAGAGCAAAATTTCCAAGGGTTGCTGAACCATTATTGGCAATTAGTGGTCTAGTAATATATTTTTCAAGAGGTGGTAATTCAACATAGTCATCGAATAACTCTTTGAATTGTTGGCGCACTTTGACTAATAAATCTTCGTCAACTACACTTCCACCAAAAACAACCTTTTCTGGACGAGTAATCAGAGTAACTTGAATTACAGCTTGTGCTAAATAATATGCTAGTACGTCAAATACAGGGTCAGTTCGTGGAACATTTTCCCCTTTGATACCCAAACGAGCTTCAAAGGTTGGTCCAGCTACAAGACCTTCTAGACAGTCCCCGTGAAATGGACAGCTACCCGGAAACTCTAAGTCATCTGGGTGTCTTCTTAGATATGTATGACCCATTTCTGTGTGTCCCATACCTCCTAGGAACTCGCCATCAATAACTGCTCCACCACCTACACCTGTACCTACTGTGTAGTATACAAGTGATTCGATTTTTTCATTTGAAAGTGTAGACATAATATATTCGCCGTAAGCCGAACCATTAACATCTGTTGTCCATGAAATAGGTACATTGAATGCTTCTTTAATAACTCCAACAACATCAGTATCTTGCCAGCCTGGCTTCGGTGTCTTAGTGATGTAACCATACTTAGGAGAACTTTTACGAATTTCAATCGGTCCAAAAGATGCAATCCCGATAGCTTCAACGTCATGTTGTTTAAAATATTCCACAACCTTACCTAGTGTTTCTTCAGGTGTTGTTGTTGGTATAGAAACTTGATCCTTAACACGGTAATCCTCATCACCTATTGCACAGATGAATTTAGTTCCACCAGCTTCAATACTACCAAATAGTCTCATTTGTCTACTCCTTTAATAAATATAATTTATGCTTTAATAGCTGCTTCAGCTTCATATGGTTGAGACAAACTTAAGATTTCATCACCATGAGTAACAATATCTCGATCAGTGATAGTATCTACACCCGCATAGTCACTAGTATTTGTGACAATAACCATCGTCATGTCTGAAAGCCCTTTCGCTTCTATTTTACCACGATTAAAGCTACCTAACAATTGTCCTTTTTTAACAATATCGCCTTCTTTAACATTCGCTTCAAAACCATCACCTGCCATACTTACTGTATCAATACCAATGTGGATTAAAATCTCAGCAGCATGTTCTGTTTTAATTCCATATGCATGACCAGTTTCAAAGGCTACACTGATAATTCCATCTGCTGGAGCATATACTTTATCGTCAGTAGGCTTAATAGCAACTCCTTGTCCCATCATACCACTTGAAAATACTTGATCATCAACTTTATTAAGAGGAGTTAACTGACCAGAGATTGGAGCAAAAATAACTTCATCAGATGGTGCTTCATCAGTAACATTTGCCACTGTTTCATCAACTATTTCTTTATCTTCATATCCAAACATATAAGTCAATACAAAGGCAATTGCAACTGAAACAATATTAACAAGAAGATATCTGACTACTTGACCATTTAAATATAAAAGAGTTCCTGGAATCACTGTTACTGCCATACCTGTACCCGCTAAATGCATGATACTAGCTAGCCATCCACCAACTGCTCCTCCAACAAGACCAAAGGCAAACGGTTTAACAAAACGTAAGTTCACCCCAAAAATTGCAGGTTCTGTAATACCTAGAAAAGCTGAAAGTGCTGATGGGAAAGCTAAAGCTTTCATTTTTTTAGATTTTGTCTTCATACCAACAGCAAGTGTTGCTCCGCCTTGAGCTGCAATTGCACATGTGATAATAGCGTTGAAGGCATTTTTACCTGTATTAGCTAGCAACTGAACTTCTAAGAAATTGAAGATGTGATGGATACCTGTAACCACGATTAATTGATGGAAGAATCCTAAAATTAGACCTGCTAGACCAAAAGGTAAAGCTAAAATCCATTCAGTGGCATTAAGTACAACTGTTTCTAGAGAATGGAAAACTGGTCCGATTACTAATAGACCTGCTAAACTCATAACAAACATAGTTACAAATGGAGTCACTAGTAAGTCCAAAGCATCTGGAATTGATTTCCTCAATTTTTGTTCAAGTTTTGAACCAAGGAATCCAACTATAAAGGCTGGTAAAACTGTCCCTTGATAACCAACAACTGGAATGAAATCAAATAACATAATTGCATGCGCATCTCCACTTGCTACTGCATAGGCATTTGGAAGATTTGGACTTACCATCATAAGACCAAGAACAATACCAATTACAGGACTACCACCAAATACCTTAAAACTTGACCAACATACCAATGCTGGTAAAAAAGCGAAGGCAGTATCTGTTAATATTTGTGTGTACATTAGGAAGTTTGGATCAATTGATTCAGGGGTTGTTCCAAATACTTTAAGAATTTCTGGCTGAGTTATAAGTCCTCTTAGTCCCATAAACAGACCAGTAGCAACTAAAACTGGAATAATTGGTACAAACACATCACCGAAAGTTCTAATCAATCGTTGCAATGGATTACCTGATTTTTTCGCTTCTTCCTTCATTTCAGAAACAGATTCAGTAGCTAGACCAAGTTTTACAACTTCATCATAAATCTTATTTACCGTACCTGTACCAAAGATAATTTGAAACTGACCTGAAGTAAAGAACGATCCTTTAACCTTGTCAATTTCATCAACACGATCATGATTTATTTTTGCTTCATCATTAACCATAATCCTTAAACGTGTAGCACAGTGTGCAACGCTACGAATGTTTGAGTCCCCACCAACAGCTTCAATTACTGCTTTGGCTATTTCTCTGTTTTCCATAAACTCTCCTATTCTCCTTTTGTTTTGTAAGCGGTTTATAGTTCTATTATAAATTATTTTATTTTTCTGTCAAACGTTTATCACAAATTTATATAAAAATTTTTAAAAATGCTTTAATAGCAAGGAGGAAGCGTTTGACATTTCATGTCATTTATCATAATATTAAAGAAAAAATGGAGGAAACATAATATGGAATGGACGCGTGAATTACGCTATAAAAATTATAATGAATGGCCTCAAGAATATATTGATGATATCTTAAAGAAGGCTGAAAATTCCGTGTGGAAAAATAGTTTTCACATTGAACCCCAGTCTGGACTTTTAAATGATCCAAACGGATTTTCTTATTTCAATGGTAAATGGCATCTGTTTTATCAACATTTTCC
Source organism: Floricoccus tropicus (assembly GCF_001832905.1). GTDB lineage: Bacteria > Bacillota > Bacilli > Lactobacillales > Streptococcaceae > Floricoccus > Floricoccus tropicus. Next base: position 53,219 of record NZ_MKIR01000020.1, read on the forward strand.
ATACGGTGCTTCTCATGGATTAAAATCTTGGTCACACGTAACTTCTGACGACCTTATTAATTGGCAACTTGATGACATACAGGTTTTACCGGATACAAAATTTGATAGCCATGGTGCGTATTCAGGAAGTGCATATGAAATAGATGGTAAACTTTTTCTATTCTATACTGGAAACCATCGCGATCAAAATTGGACTCGACATCCCTACCAAGTAGGGGCATTAATGGATTCTAATGGCGATATCAAAAAGTTCGATCAACCACTTATAAATCCTGATGACAACTACACTGATCATTTTCGTGATCCAATGATTTTTGAATACGAAGACAAGCTCTACATGATCCTTGGTGCTCAGAGAAAAGACAAAACTGGCACAGTTGTTCTTTATGAAGCTATTGACAATAAGATTGAAAATTGGAGAAAAGTAGAGGAATTAAAATTTACGGATCTCGATCTTGGCTACATGGTAGAATGTCCAAATCTCGTATTTGTTGATAAAAAACCAGTTCTTCTACTTTGTCCACAGGGGATGGATAAAATTGATAGTAAAAATATTTATCCACAAGCATACGTGATTGGAGAAAATTTCAATCCACAAACTGCTGAAATTGTTAATCCACATGATATGAAAATTCTTGACTATGGTTTTGATGTTTATGCCAGCCAAGCATTCAATGCTCCAAACGGTATGGCACTTATGACATCATGGCTAGGATTGCCCGACATTAGCTATCCAACAGATGAATTAGGACATCAAGGTGCTATGAGTCTAGTCAAAGAGTTAACTATTAAAGATGGTAATTTATATCAATATCCAGTTAAATCTGTGGAATCATTAAGAAAAAATACTTTTCAAGCTGAGAAATTTAAATTTGAAAAAAATGCCTATGAAACTGAAATTATCGTAAAAGCCCTTTCAAATGCTGAAATCACTTTCTACGGTTCAGATGATAATAAACAAGGATTGAAGCTGATTCTTGAAAATGGAAAAGCTATTCTAGATAGATCTAAATGTGGTATTCAGTTTGCCCTTGAGTATGATAATGTAAGAACATTCGAATATGATAATAGTAAAGACCTTAAAATCAATGCCTTCGTTGATGCAAGCGTTATTGAAATTTTCTTCAATGATGGTCAATATGCATCTTCAAGTCGGGTTTATCCAGAAGCTGGTAATACAATATTCCAAGTGAAAGGTACTGCTCCTGCAGTCTTACATGAATTCTAATGGCCAAACTAACTGATGTTGCTAAACTTGCAGGCGTTAGTCCGACTACTGTCAGTCGGGTTATCAACAACTATGGATATCTGAGTCAAAAAACGATTGATAAGGTCCATGCTGCAATGCAAGAGCTCAATTACCAACCAAATAATCTTGCCAGAAGTCTACAAGGAAAGAAAACTCAATTAATTGGCTTAATCTTTCCCTCTCTAAAAAATCCATTTTATGCTGAGTTAATCGAATATCTCGAAAAAAAATTATTTGATAGAGAATACAAGGTTATCTTTTGCAATAGTGAAAATAATCCTGAGAAGGAAAAATACTACCTTCAAATGCTTGCTGCTAATCAGGTGGATGGAATTATCTCTAGTAGTCATAACTTGGGCATAGATGAGTACGAAAGGCTAAACTTGCCAATCGTAAGTTTTGACAGACTGCTAAGTCCTAAAATCACTACTGTATCAAGCGACAATCTAGCGGGAGGTAAACTATCAGCCCATGCTTTAATTGAACGTGGAGCAAAGAATTTAGCCATCATCTCCGGTGCTAGTCAGTCAGGTAGTCCCTCTGATTATAGAACCCAAGGATTTATGGAGGTGGCGACTACTTTTGACCTTCCTTGTAAACACTTAGAGATTCCATCAGGGACAATTATTAGCATCAAGAAAAATAAAATTAAGAAATTTATTGAAGAAAATAATTTTGATGGTATAGCCTGTACTGATGATCTAACAGCAATCTACTGTGAAGAATATACAAATTGCCCAATTATTGGTTATGACGGGACAGAATTAATTCAAGCTCTACATCCTGAACTTCTAACCATCGTTCAACCGATTGAGGAGCTTGCACAAGTTCTAGTCGATGTTATTATTGATAAGATTAACGGTAAGGAAACTGAACTTGAAATAATATTACCTATTAAGCTTCAACAAAATATTTAAGCAAAAAAACAAGCCAAATTGGCTTGTTTTTTAGATTCCCACTTCTCTTAAGTAGCTTGGACGATTTTCCTCATATCTACTAATTAAATCATCAAATTCCATTGTAAGTCCAATGTCATCTAGTCCATTAACTAACTTCCTTTTCCACTCTGCATCTATATCAAATAAATATGATTTTTCTGATGTTTCAATAGTTTGGTTCGGAAGATCTACAATGATTTCTTGGTCTGGTAAAAGATTAGCCAGTTCCTCACGACTTTCCTCAGCAAGAACGATTGGCAAAAGACCATTCTTAAGAGCATTATTATAGAAAATATCTGAATATGATCCTGCAATGATTACCTTAAATCCATAATCTTTGATTGCCCATGCAGCATGTTCACGACTTGAACCCGAACCAAAATTATCACCACTGATTAAGATAGTTGCACCTCGGTACTGAGGCTTGTTAAGTACAAAATCAGGATTTTCTTCCTTGCCATTTTCTAAATAGCGCCATTCAAAAAACATATTTTTCCCAAAACCAATTTTGTCTGTGGCCTTTAAAAATTGCTTGGGAATAATTTGGTCAGTATCAATATTATCATTCATTAGAGGTACGGTTGTACCTTCATAAACTGTAAACTTTTCCATTATATTACCTCTCTTGCATCAACAAATTTTCCATTTATAGCGGCAAGTGCAGCCATAGCCGGACTACAAAGATGTGTTCTTGCACCATGTCCTTGGCGCCCTTCAAAATTTCGATTACTTGTAGATGCACAATGAACACCTTCTGGAACGTGGTCGGGATTCATACCAAGACACATCGAGCAACCTGGTTCACGCCATTCAAATCCAGCATCAATAAATATTTTATCCAAACCCATTTTTTCTGCAGCTTTCTTAACAGGTCTACTTCCAGGAACAACAATTGCTGTTAGTGAAGAAGCAATTTTCTTTCCCTTTACAATATCTGCTACAAGAATAAGGTCAGAAAGCCGAGCATTAGTACAAGATCCGATAAAGACATAACCTAGGTCAATATCACTCACCTTTTGGCCTGGTTTAAGATCCATATATGAATAAGCTCTTTCGTCATTGAAGTCTTCAATCTCAGGAAACTCTTCTGTAAACTCAACACCCATTTCTGGATTAGTTCCCCAAGTGACCATAGGTGCAAGTTTATCGACTTCAATCGTAATTATCTTATCGTACTGAGCATCCTCATCGCTTACAAGTGTTTCCCAGTCAGCAATTGCTGATTCCATGTCACTAGGTGCCTTTCCACGTCCACGAACATACTCATAAGTTTTACTATCTGGATTCATCAGTCCAATTTTTGCACCAAACTCAATAGCCATGTTACAAATACTCATACGCTCTTCCATTTCAAGCGCATCAATAGCCTCTCCTGCAAATTCAACTGCATATCCAACTCCTGCATCAACTCCATACTTAGCAATCAATGCAAGAATATAATCTTTAGCATAAATACCTTGAGGGGCGACACCTGTAAAATCAATCTTCATTTTTTTTGGTTTAACCTGCCAGATAGTTTGTGTAGCAAAAACATGTTCTACTTCACTTGTCCCAATACCAAAAGCAATTGCCCCAAAAGCTCCATGAGTCGCAGTATGTGAGTCTCCACAGACAATAAGTTTGCCTGGTTGACTTCTTCCTGTCTCTGGCCCCACCATATGGACAATTCCTTGCTTATCACTTCCATGAACTGCCGCATCAATACCGAATTCCTTTACATTAGCTGCAAAAGTCTCAATTTGATTTTTCGAAATCAAGTCTTGAATATTAAAAATATCAACAGTTGGTACGTTATGGTCAGTAGTACCAAAAGTCAAATCTGGTCTTCTCACCTTACGTCCTGCTTCCCTAAGTCCTGAAAATGCCTGCGGACTGGTCACTTCATGTATATAATGTTGATCGACATAAAGAAGCTGTGGCTCACCAATTTCTCCTTCAATTACATGTCTATCCCAAAGTTTATCAAATATCGCTTGTCCCATATCTTCTCCTTCTCACCTACAAATTACTAATTATCGCTTGAGTCATTTCCTTTGTCGTAGCTTGTCCACCTAAATCTTTGGTAAAAATACCATTTTCAAAAGTCTTTTCAACTGCATTCTCAATAATCTGAGCAGCTTCTGATAGATTAAATGATTCTTTAAACATCATGGCAACTGATAAAATCATGCTAACAGGATTTGCAATGCCTAAGCCAGCAATATCAGGTGCACTTCCGTGAATTGGCTCATACATACTCGGACCAGTTTCTGAATGACTTGCTGAAGGCATTACTCCAAGTGTTCCTGGAAGTACACTTGCCTCATCCGATAAGATATCTCCAAAAAGATTTTCAGTTACTATGACATCAAATCTACTTGGATCAGTAATCATTAACATTGCACATGAATCAACAAGTTGATGTTCCAAAGTCACATCAGGATAGTCTAGTGCTACCTGATCAGCAACTCTTCGCCATAATTTACTTGTAGCTAGAACATTTTGCTTATCAACACTGGTAACCTTTTTCCCTCGTGTACGGGCTGTTTCAAAGGCAATTTTCATAATTCGAGTAATTTCTTCAACATTATAATCATTAACATCACGCGCTTTATCATCATCAAGTGTATGTTCACCAAAGTAAATACCACCAGTCAATTCACGTACCATTATAAAATCAACTCCTTCAATAATCTCAGGCTTTAATGGTGACAATTTTTTTAACTGATTAAAGATTTTTACAGGACGAATGTTGGCAAAAAGTCCTAATTCCTTGCGCAAGCGGAGAAGTCCTTGTTCTGGACGAACTGTTGCTTCATTATATTTTGGATGACCAATAGCTGCTAAGAGAATTGCATCTGAGTCTTTAGCAGCATTTAATGTATCTTCTGGTAATGGATTTCCTTCTTTATCAATTGCCACTCCTCCAAAATTCTTCGCATCTATTTCGTATTCAAACCCAATTTTCTCAGCCGTTGCTGCAAGAACCTCAAGTCCTGCCTTCATAATTTCCGGACCAATTCCATCGCCAGCCAAAGTAACTATTTTTTTTGCCATATTTATTTCCTTAACGTCCCTCTATCTTAATTTATTTTATTTTTCGTTTTCTCTTTTTATAAAAGCATTTGCTCTTAGATAGGCTTGTGCACTTGCCTTTAAAACATCATAATCAATTCCTCGAGCTGAGAAGTGAGTACCTGTTTTTGGATTGGTAACATTAACTTGAACTTCTGCCTGTGCATCAATTCCTGATGTTATTGCATCAATCTCATATGATTCAAGCGTTACATCTTGATCAAAATAGTTATCAATTGCATTGAATATCGCTTCTACACTTCCTGAACCCTTTGCATCAATTTCTTTAGATTCTTGAATCGCCTTATTAAATATTGAAACTCTCGCTTCTTGTTCATCACTAGAGTTATAAGATAACCTTACGTCTTCCAATGTAATTTCACTGTCAGCTGAGTTATGGCCTAGAATCAATGCTCTGACATCTTCATCAGTAATTTCTTTTTTCTTGTCGGCTAGCTTTTTAAAGTTAGCAAAATGCTGATTTAGTTCTTCATCCGTAAATTCGAATTCCAGTTCTTTAAGTTTTTCTTTGAAAGCGTGGCGACCAGAGAGTTTTCCTAGAGGAAGGGAATTGAATTTTATCCCAACAAGCTCAGGAGTGATAATCTCGTAAGTTTCAGGATTTTTAAGTACACCATCTTGGTGAATACCACTTTCATGAGCAAAAGCATTTCCACCTGTAACTGCCTTATTTTTTGGAATTGATAGACCAGAATATCTTGAAATCATGTCAGCAGTTGTTTTAGTTCTATTTAGGACAATATCACTTGTAGCCTGATAATAATCTTTTCGGATATGAAGAGCTACCGCTACCTCTTCAAGGGCTACGTTTCCTGCTCTTTCACCGATACCATTAACTGTTCCTTCCACACGACCGGCACCATTTTTGATTGCCGCAAGTGTATTAGCTGTAGCCATTCCAAGATCATCATGACAATGTGGGCTAAAGATTATTTTATGATCCGTCTTAACATTTTCTATCAGGAATTTAAAAATTTGACCAAATTCTTCTGGTGTAGTGTAACCAACTGTATCAGGGATATTAATATATGTAGCACCATTATCCACTGCGGTTTGAACTGCCTTTAAAAGAAAGTCTTTATCAGTTCTAGTAGCATCTTCTGGTGAGAACTCCACTATTTCGAATAGTGATCTTGCATAAGTCACATGTTCAGCAATACTTGCAATAACTTCATCAGGTGTCATCTTAAGCTTATACTCCATATGAACTGGACTTGTAGCAATAAATACATGGACTTGAGGATACTTAGCATCTTTTAAGGCAAGAGAAGCTTTGTCTATATCACCTTTAACACATCGACATAGTCCAGTTACGGCTGTGCTAGTCATTGCCTTAGCAATTTCTGAAACTGCTAAAAAACTATCAGGACTTGCTGCTGGAAATCCTGCTTCAATTGCTGAAATTCCCCATTTTTCTAATTGTTTTGCAATATCGATCTTCTCTTGAACTGAAAAGTTCACTCCTGGTGTTTGTTCGCCATCTCTAAGACTTGTATCAAGAAACTCAATTTTTCGCATAAATGCCTCCATTTTTTATTAAAAGAAAAACGCCCACATGGGACGTTTTACTCGTCCCACTTTGACTTACGCCAAACAGGACTCACAATATGAATACATCTAAGTATTCTGCGAGTCCTTATACAATAATAATAAATTGAATGTTTGGTTTGTCATTGGGAATTCTTCCTTTGTTTTAATTTTTATTAATAATATACCAAATATTTTTTATTGTCAATAATTTTTAGAAAATTATCAAATATTTTTAATTTTCTTCCTTTATTTTTTATTTTACTGAATTAAGGCACATTTAGAGTTCCCTTGGCTCTTAGTCCTTTAAATTTTCTTACTTTCGTGATAAAATATAACGAATAACACTATATTTAGGAGAATTATTTTGGCTGAAAATATTAAAGAAGAATTAAATGATCAAATGCTTGTCCGTCGTGAAAAAATGGAAAATTTACGCGAACAAGGTATTGATCCTTTTGGTCACCGTTTTGACCGTACTCATAATTCTGGTGAACTACATGCAGAATATGATCAATTTACTAAAGAAGAATTAAACGAAAAAGATTTAAAAGCTACTATTGCTGGACGTCTTATGACTAAGCGTGGTAAAGGTAAAGTTTCATTTGCCCACCTTCAGGACCGTGAAGGACAAATTCAAATTTATGTTCGTAAAGATGCTGTTGGTGACGAGCCATATGACATTTTCAAACATGCTGACCTTGGAGACTTCTTTGGAGTTACTGGTCAAATTATGAAAACTGACATGGGTGAGCTTTCTATCAAGGCTGAAGAAATCACTCTTCTTTCTAAATCACTTCGTCCTCTTCCTGAAAAGTATCATGGACTTAGCGATACTGAAACAATCTATCGTAAACGCTACTTAGATTTAATTTCTAACAAGGACAGTTTTGATCGTTTTGTAACTCGTAGTAAAATTGTTTCTGCAATTCGTCGTTACATGGATGGGCTAGGATTCCTAGAAGTTGAAACACCAATCCTTCACAATGAAGCTGGTGGAGCTGCTGCTCGTCCATTCGAAACTCACCATAATGCTCAAGATATGGACATGGTATTGCGTATTGCAACTGAGCTTCACCTAAAACGTTTAATCGTTGGTGGTATGGAACGTGTTTATGAAATGGGACGTATCTTCCGTAACGAAGGAATGGATGCAACACATAACCCTGAGTTTACAACAATTGAAGCTTACCAAGCATATGCTGACTTCCAAGATATTATGGACCTAGTTGAAGGTATCATTCAAGATGCTGCTAAAGTAGTAACTGATGAAGATACAATTACTTATCAAGGTCAAGAAATCAAGATTGGTCAACCATTTGCGCGTGTTCACATGATTGATGCAATTAAAGATATTACCGGTGTTGACTTCTGGCAACCAATGTCTTATGAAGATGCTGTTGGGCTTGCTAAAGAACATAATGTACCATTAGAAAAACACTTTACTCTAGGACATATCATTAATGCCTTCTTTGAAGAGTTTGTTGAAGACACTCTTGTTCAACCAACATTTATCTATGGACATCCAGTTGAAGTATCACCACTTGCTAAGAAAAATGCTGACGATCCAAGATTTACTGACCGTTTTGAATTATTCATTATCGGAAAAGAGTTTGCTAATGCCTTCACTGAATTAAATGATCCAATTGACCAATTAGAACGTTTTGAAGACCAGGCAAAAGCTAAAGAACTTGGTGATGATGAAGCTACTGGTATTGACTATGACTTCGTAGAAGCACTTGAATATGGTATGCCTCCTACAGGTGGACTTGGTATTGGTATTGACCGTCTAGTTATGTTATTAACAGATACAACAACTATTCGCGACGTATTACTATTCCCAACAATGAAAAATAACTAAGATAAACACAAAAATCACCCTGTATAAAATTTATACAAGGTGATTTTTCTATTAAATCTATATTATTGTACTTTGAAATTTAAACCCTCGTAAGGAATTTAATCCTTATTGAGGGTTTTATAATATGCAATTGAATTATTATCTAACTTCAAATCCTGCTTCGTTAAGTTTTTTAACGATTTTATTAATTGCTGAATTTATTTCTTCGTCTGTTAATGTTTGTTCTGGGTTTTGGAATGTCAAACTGTAAGCTAATGATTTCTTGTCAGTTGGAACATTTTCACCTGTATAAACATCAAAGATAGAAACATTTTTAAGTAATTTAACTTTGGCAGAGTAAATTATATCAAGGACTTCTTGGTTTTCTGTATCACGATTAACTAGAAGTGCAAGGTCACGTTTAACTGCTGGGAATTTAGGAATTTCAGTAAATACTACTTGTTCTGGTTTATTTTCTAAGATACCAGTTAAATCAAGGCTTGCTACATATGTTGTAGGAATATCGTATACTTTTGCTACCGCAGGATGAACCTGACCAACAAAACCAATTTCTTTTCCACTTACAATAACGCGAGCTGTACGGCCTGGATGCATATCTTCAAGTTTAGTTTCTTTTTCAAAACGTAAATCCATGTCTTGCAAGAGAGTTTCAACAACACCTTTAGCTTGGTAAAAGTCTGTATTACCAGTGAAAGCCATAGCAACTTGAGGAAGTTCAGTCGGACGACCGTCATCTTCATTACCAAATTTGACGAATACATTTCCTACTTCATAGATAGCAAGGTCGCTGTTTCCACGCGCCATATTGTAATTAACAATGTCAAGCATACCTGGAATAATCGAATTTCTTAAAGTTTGTCTTTCTTCACTCATCGGCATAGCAAGACTTACAAGTTCAGTAGAAACTTTCGTGAACTGGCTAGCCTTTTCAGGCGTTGTCAAAGCATAGCTGATAACTTCAGTAAGACCTGCTCCCTCAAGAACTGTGCGCGTGTCACGACGCAATTTTTGCATAGGTGTAAGCTCACCAATCGTGTTACCAGCGTTTGGAAGAGTACTTGGAAGATTATCGTAACCATAAATACGGGCTACTTCTTCAACCAAATCAGCCTCAATAGTAATGTCCCAACGACGAGGTGGGATTGTAACCACAAGATTTTCACCATCAACACTTGTTTCAAATCCTAGTTGGTCAAAAATAGCTACCACTTGGTCGATTGTCAAATCAGTTCCCAGTGAAGAATTGATTTTAGTCAAAGTAATCGCTACATCAACACTTTGAGGTTTATAGTCATTACTTTCTACAACACCATTTAAAACTTTACCTCCAGCAAGTTCAGCAATCATAGCTGCCGCTGTATCTAAAGCAAGAGTTACATCTGCTTCATTGATTCCTTTTTCAAAACGAGCACTTGATTCTGAACGAAGATTGAATTTTTGGCTTGTTTTACGAATTGATGCTCCATCGAATAGTGCTGCTTCGAGAACAACATTTGTTGATTTTTCAGTAATTTCAGTATCTAGTCCACCCATAACTCCCGCAAGAGCAACAGGTTTATCTGCGACAGTAATTACTAGATCATCAGAAGTTAATTCACGTTCTACATCATCTAAAGTTGTAAGTTTTTCTCCATCACGTGCATCACGGACAAGAATTTTTCTTTCTTTAAAAGTATCCAAGTCGAAAGCATGCATTGGTTGTCCAAAATACATAAGAATATAGTTGGTAACGTCAACAACATTACTGATTGGACGAACTCCGATATTCATTAATAGATTTTGAAGCCATAAAGGACTTGGTCCTACTTTTACATCTTCAATAATACGAGATTTATATGTTTTAGATTTAGCACTGTCAACTTGAACAGCTATTTCATCACTTGTTTTTTTATCGTCTTCCTTAAGTTCAATACTTGGGAAATTTACTTTTTTATCATAGATAGCTGCTACTTCATGAGCAACTCCACGCATAGATAGAGCATCAGCACGGTTAGGAGTGATTGAAAGTTCAAGAACTTCATCATCCATACCAATGTATTTAAATACATCATCACCTACTTTTGCATCACTTGGCATGATATAGATTCCATCAGCATATTCTTTAGGTACTACTGAATCTGGGAAACCTAATTCTCCAAGAGAACAAATCATACCCAAGCTTTCATAGCCACGCATCTTACCTTTTTTAATTTTATAATTTCCTGCAATACGAGCTCCTGGAAGGGCAACAATTACTTTGATTCCTTCCTTAACGTTTGGTGCACCGCAAACTATTTGACGAGGTCCTGCATCACCAGTATTCACCTGGCAAAGATGTAGATGAGTTTCTGGAATATCCTCACATGATACAACTTCTCCAACTACAATGCTCTTTAAACCATCTTGACGAGATTCAACTCCCTCAACTTCGATACCGCTAGTTGACATTTTCTCAGCTAGGTCAGCTGCTGGAACATCAATGTCAACGTATTCTTTTAACCATTTATATGAAACTAACATTTGTTACTTACTCCTTTTGTAATGTCTATCTATCTAAGTGTAGATATTATTATGTTCACTATTATTTGAATTGTTCAGTGAAACGTTGGTCTCCTAGATAGAAACCGCGGATATCATTGATTCCGTAACGTAGCATTGCAATTCTTTCTTGTCCAAGACCAAAGGCAAATGCTGAATATTTATTAGAGTCAATACCACTCATTTCAAGTACACGTGGGTGAACCATACCGGCACCTAGAACTTCAATCCAACCTGTTTGTTTACAAACATTACATCCAACACCACCACACTTAAAGCATGATACGTCAACCTCAACAGATGGTTCAGTAAATGGGAAATAACTTGGACGAAGGCGAATTTTTCTATCTTCTCCAAACATTTTCTTGATAAGAGTTTCAAGAGTACCTTTCAAGTCACCCATTGAAATATTCTCATCAACAACAAGTCCTTCAATTTGATGGAATTGGTGTGAGTGAGTCGCATCATCTGTATCACGACGGTAAACACGTCCAGGACTAATCATTTTAAGAGGTCCTTTAGTAAAATCATGTTTATCCATAGTTCTTGCTTGAACCGGACTAGTATGAGTACGCAATAGAATTTCAGGAGTGATATAGAATGTATCTTGCATATCACGCGCTGGGTGATCTTTTGGAAGATTCATACGTTCGAAGTTATAATAATCAGTTTCTACTTCATATCCATCGACAACTTGGTAACCCATTCCTAAGAAAATATCTTCAATTTCTTCTGTTGTTTGAGTTAGGACATGGCGCGTACCACGTTTAATTTCAGTACCTGGCAAAGTTACATCAATTTCTTCCTTCTCAAGAGCAACCTGCATTGCAATTTTTTCCAAGGCTTCTTTTCTTAATTCTAAAAGTTCAGTTACCTTATCTCGGAATTCATTAGCTAAGGCCCCTACCTTTGGACGCTCTTCAGCTGATAAGTCCTTCATTCCTTTAAGAATTTCAGTTAACTCACCTTTTTTACCGAGTATGGCTACTCGAAGGTCATTTAATTCTTTGTCATCTTTAATAGTGTCAAGGTTAGCAAGTGTTCTTGCTCTCAACTCTTCAATCTTTGCTTGTAAGTTCATGATTCTCCTCTTATATATGATATATATAGCCACTTAAAAATAGATTAATACATCGTTGACTCATTTCGATGAACGCTAGTTCTATCATCAATTCGTCGCCTTGTCTTATTTCTATTTTAATCAACTATAAATGCAGTAAATATTTTTCACTACAAAATAAAAACGGTCCATCCATCCCTTATACAAGGAACGAAAGACCGTGGTACCATCCTAATTTATGCACTAAAAAGCGCAACTCTTTTTTGATAAGGGAATTCTCCCTGTCTTATAAACTTGGGTGAACTTCATCTAACATCCAAATAGTATGCTTACAGTCGATGACATACATTCCCTGGTATTTTTCCACTAGATTACTCTTCCAAAAGACAATTATTGCTTTGATTATAACAAAAAACCTTATAGAATTCAAGGACTATCCTTAAATATACTACAAGGTACTGTACACAGTTTATTTTACACTTTCTCTTTCTTTTAAGTAGAAAGGTACAATTATTTTTTCGCTGTAAATTTTAGATTTATCATCAGAATTTATTAACTCCGATAATTTTTCAACAGCAACTTCTCCAAGACGAGCAACATTTATATCAAAACTTGTGATATAGGGATGGATTAGGCTTGCAAAAACTGAGTTATTGAAGCTCAGTACACTAACATCATCAGGTACATTTAAGCCTTGTTTGTTAATACTTTGAATTACCATTAATGCCAATGGATCATCCATAACAATTACTGCACTCTCTCCATCAACTTTGAAATTATTTTCATCGAAATGAAGTAGCTTACCTACTAAATCACGTTTCACCAGTTCTTCATGAAAGCCCATATAACGTTCTTCAAAAACAACTCCTTCTTCAGTGTCAGTAACAAAAGAAATATGCTTATGATCTTTATCAGCAAGATAAGCAACAGCTTCTTTACCTAGGAGCTTATTATCATTGTCTACATAAGTTATTTCATTTTGCATTTCACTAGGAGTTCCAACAAGAACGAAGGGAATATTTTCAGTAATTAGGTATTGGCGTACTGGATCTGATTGACCAGCATAAAGGACAATAAAACCATCAACCCTTTTTTCAGAGTACATAAGTCTCACTTGTTTCTCTAATTCTTCGATACTATGCCCAGTTGCAATTGCTACCGTTATATCATTATTACGAGCCTCTTCATTAATTGAAGATAAAATCTTCATGAAGAATGGTCGACTTTGTTTATTTTCAATTGGTGGGAATATAACACCAATTGCCCCACTTTTTCCACTTGCTAAAATTTTTGCTGCTGCATTTTGAGTATAACCCAAAGTTTCCATTGCTTTGCGAACTTTTATTTTAGTTTTGTCAGAAATTGATGGGCTATCTTTTATAACCCTACTAACAGTTGAAGGATTCACTCCTGCAAATGCCGCAACATCTTTGATCGTAACTGCCATAATTTTTACCTAAAAGAGCGAATAATCGCTCACTTCCACTTATTTGTTATTCCAAGTATCTTTCAAGAAATCTAATGTTAATTTACTTGTATCAGGAACAATACTAATATCAAATCCTAGATTTTCTGGACTTCCTACTCCAATAGGATATGCTCCAGAAGATTTAATTGCTTCAATTCCTGCTTGTGCATCTTCAATACCAATTGAATCGGTAATAGCTACATCAACACCATCAGCTGCAGCTAAAAAGATATCTGGCGCTGGCTTAGATTGAGCAACTTTTGCAGGGTCAGCAATTGCATCAAAATAGTCAAGAAGATCCATTTTTTCCAGTAAAAATGGACCATTTTTACTAGCAGATGCCAAAGCAATTTTAAAATCGTTATTTTTTAAATCTTGTAAAAGTTCTAAAATTCCTGGATATACGTCTTTTGGACTAACTTTGTCAATCATTTTAACATAATTATCGTTTTTTTGTCTAGCTAGATCTGCAAATTCTTCTGCTGTAAAGTCGTTCTCACGTCCACCTTTTTCAAGAATTCTTGTAAGTGAATCCTCTCTTGAAACACCTTTTAATTGTTCGTTAAATTCACGATCAATATCAATTCCTAATTGATCTGCTAACTCTTTCCATGCTAAGTAATGGTACTCTGCTGTATCTGTGATTACTCCATCTAAATCAAATAAAACTGCTTTAAACATCTTATCTCCTTAATCTTTGTTATTTCTTATTCTTTAAATATTATTTTAAAAAAGGTGAACAAATCTAATCAGAGCATTTAGAAAATATCTCTTACAAATAATTGTCCACCAATATTTCTATTTTAATTTAGTTGTATATTCATCAACCAAATTTACTTTTTCGCCATACACTTCAAGATCAATTGCATCGCCTTCAAGAAGTGATAGGCTTACATTTTCAGCTACGTCAACTTTAATTAAGCGTCCACGGTAAGTGATATGGAAAGCATAACCTGACCAGTCGCTTGGCAAGAATGGCGCAAATGAAAGTTTTCCATCCCAAGTCTTCATTTGAGCAAATCCTTGAACAATTGCTAGCCATGAACCTGTCATTGAAGTAATATGTAACCCATCTTCAGTATCATTATTATAGTTATCAAGGTCGAGACGGGCAGTTCTTTGGTACATTTCAACCGCTTTTTCATCCATCCCTAATTCAGCAGCAAGAATTGAGTGAATTGAAGGACTTAATGAACTTTCATGAACAGTCATTGGTTCATAGAAATCAAAGTTCTTTTGTTTTTGATCAATTGAATATTGATTACCAAAAAAGTAAATTCCTTGAAGAACATCAGCTTGTTTGATGAATGGACTACGAAGAATCTTATCCCATGACCAATTTTGGTTAAGCGGTAAATCTGATTTATCTAATGCTGAAACTGGACGAATATCTTTATCTAAGAATCCATCATGTTGAACAAATACATCAAGTTCCGCGTCATATGGATAGTACATTTTTTCTACAATGTCAGCCCATTTAGTAAGTTCTTCTTGACTCACTTCAAGATCTGGTCGTGGGTACTTAGCTAGGCTTTCTGCCGTGTACTCAAGAACCCAGGCAGCTAATTTATTTGTATACCAGTTATTGTTGATATTATTTTCATACTCATTTGGTCCAGTTACACCATGAATCATGTATTTCTCATTACGTTTAGAATAATGAACACGATCAGCCCAGAATCGAGCAATTTCCACTAAAACTTCAAGTCCTTCATGAGCAAGATATTCTTCATTACCTGTATAGTTAGTGTAATTATAAATTGCATAAGCCATTGATCCATTTCTATGGATTTCTTCAAAAGTGATTTCCCACTCATTGTGACATTCAATACCATTGAAGGTTACCATTGGATAAAGAGCACCTTTAAGTCCTTGTTGGCGTGCATTATGTTTAGCTTCCTCAAGTTGACGACGACGATATTTAAGAAGGTTTAAACTTACACTTTCATCAGTTAATGCTAAATAAAGTGGAATTGCATAGGCTTCTGTATCCCAATATGTAGCACCTCCATATTTTTCCCCAGTAAATCCTTTTGGTCCAATATTTAGACGATCGTCTTCACCATAATATGTTGAGAATAGTTGGAATAAGTTAAAACGAATACCTTGTTGAGCTTCATCATTACCAGAAATTACAACATCTGCAAGATCCCAACGTTTTGCCCATTCTGCTACTTGTCCATTATATAAATCAGCGTAATTTTTTGTTGCAATATTTTTAGCAATCTCTTTATTGGCAGCATGATTTTCATCAAGTGTTGCATAATCACGGCTAGTTGTAACAATTACACGTTTTTCAAAGTATTTAGTTTGATCTGGTACTATAACTGTTTCAAAGATATCAGTAACAGAAGTTTCATCTTTAGAATGACCAGATTTTTCAAAATCTCCAACATGTTGTTGGCTTGCTAGAACAGTAAATTGTTCAACACCAAATGGGTTTTCTTTTGTTTCAGTCGCTACCCATGAAACAGCTTCCTTATTTTCAGTTCCTAGAATATTCCAGAAATTTTCTTCATAGTTAGAGTCTTCATTATGAACATCAGCATCAATAATACTTTCGATTTTAACATCATGATCTTTGCCATCTACATTTTCAAATGAAAAAGCATAGCTTGCAAATTCTTTTACTTCAAGTGAAAGGAAGCGTTCTGCTGATACCTTAACTCCATTAGTTGTATATCCATATGATAAAATACCTTTTTGCATGTCTAAATCAAGTGTAAAGTCAGTAACTTCTGCTGTATATAAGTCTACTTCTTTTCCATCAATATAAAGTTTAATTTTACCGAAATTTAAAGCATTAATTGCTTTACCAAAATATTCAGGATAACCATTTTTCCACCAACCAACTCGAGTTTTGTCAGGGAACCAAACGCCTGCAATGTAAGTACCTTGATGCATGTCACCAGAATATGTTTCTGCAAAGTTTCCACGCATACCCATGTAACCATTACCGATAGAAGTTAGACTTTCTTGCAGTCTACGATCTTCTTTTTCAATCTTGTTAGAAGTCAGATGCCAAGGACTCACTTCCATAATGCGTTTAATTTTCTTCATGATTTCTCCTATACTCTTATTGTTATCGTTTTCAAATACATTTTACCACGCAATCGTTTGCATTGTCAAGTGCATTTTTCAACTATTTTTAGTATATTTATGAAATAAAATAATTATAAAAAAACAAAGCATTACAATCATATGCTTTGTTTTGGCTTTTAATAAAACACTAGTTTCCTTTTATATAAACGCGATATTCCCATGGATCTAAAATCATTTTCTTTGTAAACTCTCTTTGAATTTCTTGACCAAGATCTAATTCTTCATATCCTTTAAAGTTTTTTTCTAATGCAAGCTTTTGCTTTTCAGGAGATAGATTTGCAATGACTAATATTTTTTTATCATCAAGTTTACGACGATAAACAATAGTATTTTTATCTCCTTTATTAAAGAACTTAACATCTCCATTAACGATAACTTCATTTTCATGACGCAGATTTATCAATTTTTTATAGAGATTTGTAAGCGAGTTTGGATCAGCTAGCATTGCTTGGGCATTAATTTCAAGATAACTTGGATTGACAGCAAGCCAGGGTTTTCCATCAGTGAACCCAGCCTCTTTTTCATCACTCCACTGCATAGGAGTTCTTGAATTATCACGGCTTGTTAAACCAGCTTTTTTAATAGCTTCTTCAGGAGTATCGCCTTCTTCAATTAACTTATTGTAATAGTTATGTGAATCTGGTACATCAATTTGATTTATATCTGTAAATGGGAAGTTTCCAATACCGATTTCTTGTCCTTGGTAGATGAAAGGTGTACCTCTTAAAAGCATATAATGAACTGCTAAAGCTTTTGCTGAATCAAGAGTTCCATCTCCAAAAGTATCAATTGATCTTGGATTATCATGATTTTCAATGTAAAGAGCATTCCACCCTCGTTCAAGCATATCTTTCTGCCAGCGCATGATAATATCCTTGTAACCTTTTATATAAATCTTATTATTTGGATCATCTGATTTTTTCCAGTTATGCTCCAATTCAAAAATCATGTTAATATAGCCATTCTCATCTGTCCAATCTGGTGCTTGATGGCTTTGCACACCACTTGCTTCACCAACTGTAAGGGCTCCATATTCATCAAAAATAGCCTTAATATCAGACATATATTCCTCAATACCAGATACATTCATAAATGGTTCCCATGGATCATTTCCATGAGGACTTTTAATTTCAAAATCCCAATTTTCTTTCTGAATATGGCTAATAGCATCTAACCTAAACCCATCAATTCCTAAATCAAGCCACCAACGAATCATTTTATAGATATCTTCACGCATTTTAGGATTTTTCCAGTTTAAATCTGGCTGTTCTTTTGCAAAGCAGTGGAAATAGGCCTGCTCAAGATTTTCATCATAAGTCCATGCACTACCACCAAAGAATGACTGCCAATTATTAGGCATCTTCTCAGGACTTGCATCAACCCAATGATAATAGTCATGATAAGGATTATCCTTTGATTTTTTACTCTCAACAAACCATGGATGTTTATCAGATGTATGATTAACAACTAAATCCATAATTAATTTAATATCATATTCATGAGCCTTTTCAATTAACTTTTTCAAATCATCAAGACTACCAAACATCTCATCAATGGCATAGAAGTCTGAAATATCATATCCACCATCAACTTGTGGACTCTGATAAACTGGATTTAACCAGATAAAATCAATCCCCAAATCATTTAGATACGGAAGTTTTTCAATGATTCCATTAATGTCTCCAACCCCATTACCATCAGTATCTTTAAATGATTTAGGATAAATTTGGTATCCTACTGATGATTTAAACTTTTCATCCCTAGCCTTCATAATACTTTTTCTCCTCAGCTTCCCAAAACTTTTTATCTTCTTCAGTCAACTCACGTAATACACGCGCCGGATTCCCTACAGCAATAACATTATCTGGTATATCTTTTACGACTACACTACCAGATCCAATTATTGAGTTTTTACCAATTTTCACACCTGGATTAACAGTAACATTTGCCCCGAGCCAGGCACCATCACCTATTTCAATTGAATAACCTAACTCTAACCCGCGATTTCGAACACCTTCATCAAGCGGGTGAGTAGCTGTAACCAAGCTCACACGTGGACCAAACATTACATTGTTTCCTATTCTTATTGGTGCTACATCCAGAAAGATACAATCCATATTTGCATAAAAATTTTCCCCAATATGTGTGTTAAAACCATAATCGACATACAAAGGTGGATTAACATAAATTCTTTCTCCAGTTGATCCAAAAAGCTCTTTTTCCATCTTTACAATCGTATCACGTTCCAAAAGAGAAACTTGACCAATTTTTTGAGCAAGTGCACGTCCTGGTCTCGATGCATATTCTGGCTCAATCTTACCTGCGTCATAAAGCTTACCAGAGATCATTTTTTCATATTCTTTCACTCAGTTACCTCCACAGCAAAAGCATCCCAAGGTTCTAACTCTAGGTGCTTCAAATTATCAACCACAACCCCATTATCGATAATTTTTTGGACAAGAACCTTATTGCTTTCAAATATTTGCTTATCATCAGAGAAATTGACAACTACTAAATACTCATGGCCATTATACTTTCTAAGATAAGAGAAGACATTTTCATCTGATTCTACTAATTCAAATGTTCCGTATACAATCCATGGGTTATTTTTACGTAGTTCTATCAGTTTTTTATATGTATAAAAGATAGAATTGCTATCTTCAAGAGCATTCTTAACATTAATTTCTTTGTAATTACTATTTACTTCAATCCAAGGAATTCCAGTTGTGAAACCTGCATTTTTAGAATCGTCCCACTGCATAGGAGTACGAGCATTATCACGGCCAATATTTCTAATACTGTACATAATATCTTCTTTATCATATCCTTTTTCAAGGCGTTCACTATACATGTTTATACTTTCAATATCTTTAACTTGCTCTATATCTTGGAAATCGAAATTTGTCATTCCAATTTCTTCTCCTTCATAAACGTAAGGAGTCCCCTTTAGAAGATGTAGAAGAATTGCTAAAGCCTTTGCTGATTTAATACGGTATTCTTTGTCATTTCCCCAACGACTAACAATTCTTGGTAAATCGTGATTATTCCAAAATAAAGAATTCCACCCTTCATCTCCCAGTTCAACTTGCCATTTTTCGAGTACCTTTTTTAAATCGGAGATATTTATTTTTTTAGTATCCCATTTTTCTTTACCTTCTTGCTGATCAAGTAAAATATGTTCAAATTGGAAAACCATTGATAATTCATCACGTTCTGTTCCGCTATATAATTTTGCATTTTCAGGATTAGCTCCCCATGTTTCACCTACAGTAAGTAAATCGTGTTTCCCAAAAGTAGAACGATTCATTTCTTTCAAGTAATCATGCAATTTTGGACCATTTTCAAATATATTTTGATCTGGTTGTTTTCCAATTAAATCAATCACATCCATTCGGAAACCACCAACACCTTTTTCAATCCAGAAATTCATCATATCATAAACTTTTTCATGAACACGAGGATTTTCCCAATTCAAATCAGGTTGTTTTTTAGAGAAGAGATGCAAATAATATTTTCCTATATTTTCATCATACTCCCAGGCAGAACCACCGAAGTTAGATCTCACATCAGTTGCTTGATCACGCCAAACGTAAAAATCATGATATGGGTTGTGAATAGACTTTTTAGCTTCAATAAACCATCTATGCTCATCAGATGTATGATTTACAACTAAATCCATAACGATTTTAATTCCACGTTTATCTGCTTCAGCAATCAACTGATCCATATCATCCATTGTACCAAATTCAGTCATTATATCTTCATAATCACTAATATCATAACCATTATCATCATTTGGACTTTTATAGACTGGACTAAGCCAAATCGCCGAGATGCCTAATTTTTCGAGGTAATCTAACCTACTAATTATTCCTTTTAAATCTCCTACACCATCTCCATCAGAATCTTGAAAACTTCTTGGGTAAATTTGATAAACTGTAGCCTTATGCCACCATTTTTCTTCCATGATTTCTCCTTGTAATATATATATTTTATTTCATTTCATTGCGTTGTAACCGTCTTCATTTTATCACGCAATCGTTTGCAATTCAACACTATAATTCATATATTAGGTAAGAAAAAAGCGATACACAAATGTGTACCACTTAATTTATTTGAGTCTATTTATCAGAAGGTTTATCACTTGTTACTGCAAGTTTAGCCCAAAGTTCGTTTTCACCGTAATCAAGAGTAAAGTTTTGTACACGTTTGTTTACTGGAGTCCAAACAATTTTAAATGATAATGGAGTAACAAAAGCTGTTTCTTGAAGGTAGTCTTGATATTTTTGGAATGCCTTTTTACGATATTCAGGGTCCATAGCTTTTTCTGAATCGATATCGTTAAGGTCTTTAGTTAATTCATCTGAAGTAAAGTGTCCAAAGTTAAATGGAGCTGAAGCAGAGAATAAATCTTGTTGACTTGGTTCAGAAGATAATGACCATGCACCTTGAGTAATATCCCATGATTGGTTTTCTTTTGTTTTACCTGATGATTGAACAATATCACCCCAAGAGTTAAAGTCAGTTAACTTATTGTTGTAAAGTGATACATCTACACCAATTTGTTTCCATTGATTAATGTAAGATTGCGCAATTGGTTCTGATGTAGCTTGACCTGAACGGGCCATGAAAGTAAGTGAAAGAGTTTTACCATCTTTAACACGGTATCCTTTATCACTAGCATCATTAGTCTTACCATCTTTACCTTTAGCATCTTTATCTAGCTTCCATCCGGCTTCATCAAGTAGTTTATTTGCTTTATCAAGGTCTAGTGGGAATCCATCACCTTTGCTTGCATAATCTTTAAAGACTGGAGGAATTGTACCAATAGCACGGGTATTTAAGCCATTATTCAATGTTTCGTTAATTTGATCAGTATTAAGAGCGTAAGACAATGCTTGACGAACTTTAGGATCTTGAACTGGTGTTTCACGGTCAGATACATTGACAGATTTTTCTTTATCATAGTGTCCTACATTATAGTAAAGAAGTGAAACATACAAGTCTTGTTGTCCAAGAATTTCATAACCTTTTGAAGTTAACTTTTTAACTTCTGGATAAAGGTCATTCGTAGTACCATCAAGAATGTCAAATTCTTGTGCTTTAAGTGCAGCTACTGCTTTAGCAGGTGTTACTGTTTTAACTGTTACTGATTTAAGTTTTGGTTTAGGTCCAGAATAGTTTTCATTCACTTCATAACGAATTGATTCACCTGGAACAATTTTTACTGGTTTAAATGGTCCAGCTACAAGAGGTTTGGTCGTTGTCTTTTCATCAGAAACAAGTTTTTCAAATGGGACATCCTTAAGGTAATGATAAGGAGCAATTGTTTCTAAGAAATATCCATTTCCTGATTGAGTAAATCCTGGTTTATTTTCCTTAAATTGGATAAGAAGTTTTTTACCATCTTCACCATCAGGGAATGTTAAACCTGAAATCTTATCAGTCTTGTTATTATGATAATCTTCAAGACCTTCAATATTAGCTAAAGAGTCTGTCCAACGAGTTGATTTAGCTTTATCATTTGCAATGATCTCGTATGGATAATATAAATCACGTGCAGTGATAGCTTGACCATCAGACCATTTCACACCATCGTGAAGTGTAACAAGTGCTGTTTTTTTGTCTTTATCAAATTCAATATCTGCTAATCCACCTTTATCTTTACCATTTTGAATAGTAAAAGATGAATCAATTGCAAATACCGGTGCAAATGCTGGAGATTGAACTTTTGAATCAATAGCATCTGTTGACAGGGGGCTTAACCATTGACCGATAAAAGGTGTTTCGGCAATATAACCATATGTTAAATCTCCACCTTCAATTGCTTTATCAGGGTTAGCATAGCTTACGTTAAAATCCCCAACTTTTTCATCTTTTGAATCTTTTTTGTCAGTTCCTTTATCAGAACTACTTGAGCTTGAACAAGCTCCTAATCCAAGAGCGACAGTTGTAACAGCTGCAACTCCTAAGACACGTTTAACTACTTTACTCAATAGAATTTCCTCCTAAAAATACTTTTTCTTTTGCTAGCCCAAATATAACTCACACTTGCTACTAGTTGTTATTATTATATATAAAATTTTCAATATTGTAAATAAGAATTGGAAGTTTTTTTATTTTCTGAAAATATATTAATTTGTTATTTGTTATAAATTCTAACATAGACAAACTATATCTATTAATAGAACGTACAAAAAATAGTATAAACATCGTTCATACTATTTTTATAATATTTATTGTGATTGTCTTTGATCTCCTGCACGACGAACTGCTTGTGCGACAAAAATTATGAGAATTACAATGATTAAGATGAAGATTGCTGATGGAATCCAAACCCAAGGCTTACCTGTCATAGTTTCAGGATTTGTAGCTTGGTTAAGCATTGTACCTAGAGAAGGTGTCCCAACAGGTAATCCAAATCCTAAGAATGTTAACCCTGTTTCAAGTCCGATATTTCCAGCCAAATCGAGAGTGAGACCTGCAATAATCAATGAAATTATATTAGGTAAAATTTCTCTAAACATGATTGCAAAATTTGAAGAGCCAGAAGTTTTAGAAGCTTTTACATAATCACGATTTGCTTCAGTGAGTACCCTCGCTCTTATTGGTCTTACTGTGCCAATCCAACCAAATGCTGAGATAATCAGAACTAAAGTCATTGCATTATAATTTGGAACAATAGTAGTTAAAACAATGATAATCATTAATTGAGGTAAAATAGTTAGGAAATCGACAATACGCATAATAATATTGTCGATGCGTCCACCATAATATCCGCAAATAATACCAATTGAAATACCAATAAAATTTGTGATGAGTGTTACGGCAAACGCGATAAATAGTGAGTTACGACCACCAATTAAAAGCATTTTGAATACATCGTGGCCTGAACCATCTGTTCCAAATATATGTCCATCTGTAAAAGGTAATTTATACCTTTCTAAAAGATTAACTATCATATAGTCAGGACGCTTTACAAAAAATGTTCCACCAATGAATATACCAAGAAGAATTACAATAAGAAGAATTAATGAAATCATTGCAACTTTATCTTTTGAAAATTCTCTCTTAAGTGCACCACCAAAACTTGGTGTTACCTGACCACTCATTTCTTTGTGTTTGATATCATCATTTTTTTTATTTATATCTTTTTTTGACAAAATTCAACCCTCCTAATCAATTCTAATGCGAGGGTCAACCCAAGCCATAATAATATCTGATAACAATGAACCAATCAATGCTAATATACCAGAGAAAAGAATCAATGTAGTAAGCATTGGATAGTCACGTTGAACGATTGAAGATGTAAATAATTGACCAATACCTGGATATCCAAAAATTGTTTCTGCAAAGATTGCACCACTTAGTAATCCTGTAATAGTGAATCCAAGGTTTGCAGCAATTGGTAGTAAAGCATTACGCAAAATATGTTTTCTAAAAATTACATTTTCAGATACACCTTTTGCACGAGCAGTACGCACATAATCTTGTACTTGCTCATCTAAAATACCTGTTCGAATATAAGTGAATATAGTTACTGTACCCAACAATGCCATAGTAACAGCCGGTAATATCATATGATGAATTTTTGATAAAAGTATCCCAAAAAAGCCACTGGCATCCACATCAACCGTACCACCTGTTGGGAACCATCTCAATGTATATCCAAAAATAAAGATTGCAAACAAATAAATAATATATGCTGGTATACCATAAGTAATTGAATTATAAATTAATAATAATTTATCTTGCCACTTACCTTCATTACGAGCAGCAACCATACCCATCCATATACCTACGATGTATAAGATAATTGTTGTCATTAAAGATAGCCACAATGTATTACCAATACGATCTCCCATTACACGAGATACAGGTTGTTTCAATACAAACGATACTCCAAAGTCTCCATGAAGGGCATTCCCCATCCAACGTAGATATTGTTGCCACCACGGGTCATTTAAACCTGCAAGTTCACGTAAACGCTCAATCTGAGCTGGATCTGTACCCGGGGCTATTAACCCAGAAAATGGATCTCCAGGCATTGCCTTAGCAAGTAAAAATACAATGACACTCAGTAAAAACATCTGAGGAATCATCATCAATACTCTTTTTAATACTGTTTTCCACATACTATGCTTTTTCTCCTTTGCTATTTGCTTCTGGTAACGCTGCCCAGTGTGACGGAGAAACTTCCATTAAGTTAGGCAAAAGACGGCCACTCGGTTCATACCATTCTGATTTCGAAGACTGAAATTCAGCTTCAACTTTTTTACGATTTGCAGTATTCTCTTCACGTTTATTTACATCCATTGATGGGATTGCCGCAAGTAAGCGCTTAGTATAAATATGTTGAGGATTGTTAAATATTTCATCACGTGGTCCGATTTCGGCAAATCGTCCATTGTGCATGATTGCAATATTTTCAGTCATATGACGAACAACACCCAGGTCATGGGAAATGAAAAGAAATGAAATTCCTAATTCTTTTTGAATCTTCTTCATGAAATTCAACACTTGTGCTTGGACTGATAAGTCAAGTGCAGATACAGGCTCGTCAGCAACGATTAATTTTGGATTTGTTGATATCGCACGGGCAATACCAATACGCTGTCTTTGACCTCCAGAAAATTGGAAGGGATATTGATACATTGTTCTTTGAGGAAGACCAACAATATCTAATAACTCAGCAACACGTTTTTTAGTTGCAGCTTCATCAAGGTTATCAAAGTTTCTAATTGGTTCACTTATAATTTCATAAATAGTTTTACGTGGATTAAGGGATGATTGCGAATCCTGAAAAATCATCTGTACATCACGGTTATATTCCATTTTTTTACGGGTTGCGGGACTAGATACATCTTCACCCTTATAAATAATCTTACCATCTGTAATTGGTTCAAGACCAACAATAGCTTTACCAATGGTTGTCTTACCTGAACCAGACTCCCCGACTAAGCCATAAGTTTGACCTTCTTCAATTGAAAAGTTTACATTGTCAACTGCGTAGACATGATCTGTAACCTTATTGAAGAAACCACTCCGGATTGGGTAGTGTATTTTTAAATTTTCAATTCGTAATAGTTCACTCATCTATACGTTCTCACTTTCATTTGAGTTATCTTGATCCTCAGGGAAATAAAAATCTTTCCACGATTCACCACGTACGAAGTGATTTGGAGCAACTTCATGTAACTCAGGTTTAGTTTTGCTATATTTTTCTGTATCCATCCAATCAACTCGGTCTATGAATAAATCTCTATTACGATCCATATCCTTCAATGATGGAATTTTACCTTTAATAACATATAGTTCATCACTATCTGTATCAAGACTTGGATTTGCTCTTAATAATGAACGAGTATACGGGTGTTTTGGATTATTGAATAATTCAACTACTGGAGCAAGTTCAACAATTTGGCCACCATACATCACTGCAACAGTATCCGCTGTTTCTGCTACGACTCCTAAATCGTGGGTAATTAAAATTACTCCCGCTTCTTTCTTTCTTTGAATATCTTTAATCAAATCCAAAATTTGCGCTTGGATAGTTACGTCTAAAGCTGTGGTTGGTTCATCAGCGATTATTAGGTCAGGTTCATTTGCAATAGCTAGTGCAATTACAACACGCTGACGCATTCCACCTGATAGTTCATGTGGATACAATTTAGCAATGCGCTCAGGGTTATTTATCCCAACTTCAGTAAGAAGTTGGATAACTCTTGCATCCTGTTCATTTGCTGGAATAACATCATGCACAGACATTGCTTCTTTTATTTGATCATTTATTCTCATAAGTGGATTAAGTGATGCTAGTGGATCTTGGAAGACCATACCAATCTTTTTACCACGAATTTTTTCATAATTCTTTTCGCTTAAACCAATTAACTCAGTTCCGTCAGCAACAGCACTTCCTGTTACTTTAGACTGATGTGGATTATGTAAACCCATTAGGGCAGTAGCAAATGTAGATTTACCTGATCCAGATTCTCCAACAAGTGCTACAACTTCATTTTTATGTACAGTTAAAGATACATCTTCAATCGCTGTAAGGTATTCATCCCCAATTAAAAATTGAACCCCTACATTTTTGGCATCTAAAATTTTCTCATTATTCAAAATTTCAACCACTTTCTTATAATTTATAATTTATAATTATACTATAAAAACTTGTATACGCCAATGTACTAAATTAAGATTTTACAGAATATTTAACAATTGTTGACCAATTTTAAATATATTTACTCTTAAAAATATTAGAAGAACATATAAAAAACACTACTCAAAAAATTTCTGAGTAGTATTTACTTCTAATCTTCTAGATAAATTATAAAACCTTTTGGTTCCACAATGTTTTCATTTACAAGATTACTTAACAAAATATTTTTGTTTTTATTAAATTCAACTGCTTTCATACCCGCATTAAAAAATGCTTTTAGATTTCCACGTTGTAATTCAAGAACTCCGTTTTCTTGATCAACCAATTCCCAGATTAAATCAGATTCACTAAGTTCCATATCATGATCTCGGCGAATTTTGATTAAGTTTTTAACGAAGGTATACATGTCTTGATCTTGATCTTCAATTCCCCAAGGCATGCAGCGACGACAATCAGGATCCATTGAACCTGTTACGCCATACTCGTCTCCATAGTACAGACATGGTACTCCTGGTTGAATATATGTGAATGCCATCGTTTGTTTGACTAGATTTTTGTCATCTTGAGCTACTGTTAAAATTCTAGGTGTATCATGACTATCTAGAATATTGAACATCATTTGATTAGTCTGTCTGCGATACTTCATAAGTTGGCTATTAATAACACTAACCATCTTATCTAGCGTAATGTTTTTATGAACAAAATATCCAATAATTGCATCAGTATATGCATAATTCATTACGGCAGTAAACTCATCGCCTTGAAGCCAACTTTGAGAGCTATGCCATATCTCACCCAGTATATAGAAATCTTTTTTAACGCGGTCACAACGACGACGGAATCTCTTCCAAAAGTTGTGGTCAACTTCATTTGCAACATCCAGTCTCCATGCATCAATATCAAATTCCTTAATCCAGTATTCAGCAATATTCAATAGAAAATCTTGAACTTCTGGATTAGCAGTATTTAATTTAGGCATGTGAGGAGTGAAAGCAAAAGTATCGTATGTGGCGTCATGAGTAAATTCGAAGTCATTAGTTTCAGTATAACTTACTGGGAACTCATTAATTTGGAACCAATCTGCATAACGAGAATTTTTCCCATTTTTCACAACATCTTGCCATTGAGGGCTCGTATCACCCATGTGGTTAAAAACAGCATCTAGCATAACTTTAATACCACGACTATGACACTCATCCACTAGCTTTTTGAATATTTCTTTGTCCCCAAAGCTGGGATCGATATGTAGATAATCTTCAGTATCATATTTGTGGTTGCTATTTGCCTTAAAGATTGGGCAAAAATAAATTCCATTAATACCCAAGTCTTGTAAATGATCTAGGTGGTCAATTACACCCTGTAAATCACCACCATAAAAATCTTGTCTGTCTGGTACTTCATTAGGATTCCATTCTTTTACACCCTCTGGATCATTTGATTGATCGCCGTTGGCGAAACGCTCAGGAAAAATTTGATACCAAACTGTCTGCTTAACCCAATCGGGCGCCTTAAATCTATCTATCTCATGAAAATATGGCATTCTGAAATAGTTATTAGGCATTAGATAGTATGTTTCTTCTGCTGGGAAAATCCCTTGATCAGTATAAAGTATTTCACTTCCATCAAGTCCAGTAACTTTAAACATATAGCTTAGTCTCTTATATTTTGCACTTATTTCTATATTATAGTAGTCAAAAAGTTCTGTTTGAAGTTTAAAATCCATTTCATATGGTTGTTCGAACCAGCGTTCAGTGTCCAATAGATACGGATCACCTGCCAAAAGTTCAACTTTTAATACATCATTTTTTGCTACTTGTAACCTAATGTGCATAGTATCTTTAGTGTATAGATAACCAAATTCACTTTCAGGTCTGTGGTAAATTGCACCTGTATTCAATTATATTTCCTCCAATAAGATAAAATCTGAATAGCACATTTTATCCAGCAATCATTAAAGATATCTTAAATTAATATTGTGGAGTTTAGTCTGGCTTTTCTTCAGTAATTTGGTACTGAAAAACAGTACTGAATTAGTTTATCATTTTAGATATTTTTTGCAAGCGATTGCTCCAAATTAGTGCATCTTTAATTCATATTTTAAGCTAGTTAAAATACAAACTAATTAAAACGTTTGCATTCATAGTTTTAGTCAAAAAATAATGATTTAAATTATCCTATTTATTATTTCAAATCAAAAATTTTATTCGC
This sequence comes from Floricoccus tropicus, assembly GCF_001832905.1. Classification (GTDB taxonomy): domain Bacteria; phylum Bacillota; class Bacilli; order Lactobacillales; family Streptococcaceae; genus Floricoccus; species Floricoccus tropicus. Next base: position 82,386 of record NZ_MKIR01000020.1, read on the forward strand.
AGTATAATATGAGTAATTAGCCTAATTTAATTATTTTATCTTGATAAAATCCTTATTCCACTCTATAATTAACTTTAGAATTCATGAGTATTCTACAAGTTAATTTGATTTGTATTTGACTTGTACTTGTGAACTAATAAAAAATCAACATAAGTTAATAAATAGGGAGAATGAACTATTATGATGAACATGCAGAAAATGATGAAGGAAGCTCAAAAACTTCAAAAACAAATGCAAGCTTCACAAGAAGAACTTGCTAATACAACTTTCACTGGAAAATCAGCACAAGATTTAGTTGTTGTGGAATTTTCAGGTGATAAAGTATTGAAAAATATTACTATTAAAGAAGATGTTGTTGATCCAGAAGATATCGAAACTCTTCAAGATATGGTAATTGATGCTGTGAATTCAGCACTTACAACTATTGATAAAGAAACAGAAAACAAAATGGGTAAATTCGCTAAGAACCTTCCATTTTAATTAATGTATTGATACCTGTGTTCGCAGGTATTTTTTTGTAAAAAAAGATTGAAGCTTTAATCTTCAATCTCATGGTATTCTTTATATACATCTTGTCTAGTTAGCTGCCTTCTTTTGGCAGTTTTTTTAATGGCTGCATTTGTTTTATCACCATCTTCAATATAAGACTCAATTTCTTCTTTTATTGATAGACTATCAAAATCAGACTCAGCTTTTTCTAATCCATCAGAACCATCAACAATTATTAAACATTCTCCCTTAATAGGAAACTCCTCAATACTTGCCAACACTTCTGAGATAGTACCACGTCGATACTCTTCGTATATTTTAGTCAACTCACGAACCAAATTAATTTGGCGGTCTCCATATACTTCAAGCATATTTCCCAAAGTATCCGCAACCCTGAATGGAGATTCATAAAAAATCTGGCTCTCTGGGTAGCTCTTCTTTTCTTGGAAAAAAGCAATTTGCTGATTTTTCTTTCGAGGGAGAAATCCATAAAAAATATGAGGCTGTGGGCTAATTCCACTGGCGATTAATGCTGTAATTCCTGCACTTGCTCCAGGTAATGCGACAACTGGAATATTTTCTTCAATTGCTACTTTTACCAGATCATGACCAGGATCACTAATTGAAGGGAGTCCAGCATCACTTACTTGAGCAATAGAAAGTCCATCGTGCAACTTTTCAATCATACCAGGAATTTTAACAGAAGCGTTATGTTCATGAAAACTTTCCTGTGGCTTATCAATTTCAAAGTAATTCAATAGTTTCTTAGTATTTCTTGTATCCTCACTGGCAATTAAATCTACTGTTTTAAGAGTATCTACTGCCCTAAAGGTCATATCCTGCATATTCCCGATTGGAGTTGGGACAAGATATAGAGTACCATTTCCACTTGTGTCTTTAAAAGATTTTTGTATTTGCATGATAACCTTCTATCTATAAATTAATTCAGTACAGAAGGCACATGATTCATCAGGCCCACGTCTTTGACCATAAAACATAGTACAAATATGGAAACCTTCATCATATATTTTTTCAAGATTCAATTGTGATTTTGAAATTGGTGTTTTTTCCTTATTATCAAGCTCTTCTAAGCGATCTCTCAAACGGCTGTTCTCAACTTTAAGGATAGCATTCTCTTGGATGGTTTCCTGCAACTCTTTTTTAATCGCATTAACATCTGCCAAGGTTACCGATAAAACACGCTCTAAATCATCAAATTTATCGAATAAATCTCCCTTATCCATAAGCTACCTCCACATCTGATAAAGAGAAGTCTTTAATCACATTAATATTTTCGTTTTGAATACGAAGTTTCACAGTGCTATTGATAATATTCATTCCAATAACCTTGCCCTCTCCCTCCTCAGTCATGAGTACATCACCATAATCTGGGAAGTTCTTTTTCGCTTCCCTATAAAATTCATCTTCATAAGAAAGACAACAGAGAAGACGACCACAAAGACCTGACAATTTACTTTGATTAAGTGTTAAAGCCTGATTTTTGGCCATTTTTATTGAAACAACAGGAAAGTCTCCCACGAAATTCGTACAACAAAGCGGACGACCACAAGGTCCAAGACCTCCAAAAATTTTGGCTGCGTCCCTTACTCCAATTTGTCTCAGCTCTATTCTGACACGAAATTCATCTGCCAAATCCTTTAGCAATGCTCTGAAATCTACACGATGTTCAGCGACAAAAGAAATAAAAAGCTGTTTACGGTCAAAAGTATAACTTACTTCTACGATTTTCATGCCTAATTCATGTTCTGCAACCATGTGCTTGACAATTTTTTTAGCTCTAAGAGAATCCTCTTCAATATTGTCTAACTCATCATAATCAGTATCCGATAAATAGGAAATAATTTGACCATCAAGAGGCAAATCTTCAACTCCATCTTCCAGTACACGTACAATTTTTCCAACAACTCTATTTGATTTGGTTTTTGCTATAACAAGTTCCTGACAACAATATTCATCATCAGAAGAAAAGAACATGTTTGATTGACCTTGATTGAATTTTAATTCATATATCATTTATTTACCATACCATCTAATATTATAAATTCTAAACTACTTTGAAAATTAACATTACTTGACCACATTCTCTGAGCCTTAAATGTTCTTTCTAAAAAGCTACTTGCTTTTTTATCAGGTAGTTTATCTGAAAGGTATATTTGTAAGAGAGAAAAAGCAATTTTTTGTTGGTTCTTCTCCTTAAATCTACCAAGTAAATTAGGAATGAATAGATAAGAATCTGCAGGTTGTTCAAGAATCAACTGACTTAACTTTTTAATCAGTCTACAAGCATCTTCAAACCATGAGTCTTGCGCCATATTTAGGGCATCTTCAGGACTTGTGGCTAATTTACTAACAATAGTTGCAACATTCGGTAGTATCCCCTGTCCAACAAGATATTCTTTTAAATATTCACTTTGACGAGGAAAATTAAAAATCTGACTTCGACTTTTTATAGTATCAAGAACTAAATTTTCATTTTCGGTCAAAAGAAAAATATAAATATCACTTTCAGGTTCTTCAATTGATTTTAAAAGAGCATTTGCCGCATTAACATGCATTTTTTCTGCTCCATTAATAATAACTACTTGTCTAGCTGATTCGAATCCCGATTGGCTAAATGTTGTTTGAAGGGCTCGGATTTGGTCTGTCTTGATTGTTTGACCATCTGGCTCTACTAAATGCATATCAGCAAAATCATTTTCTGCTACCAAGCGGCAGGACCTACAAATCCCACAAGGTAAGTTTTTACTTGGATTATCGCAAAATAAGGCTTGCGTGAGCCAAATTGCCATTTCCAATGAACCAAATCCGCCTGAAAAAAGGTAAGCATGGCTAAGTTTATTCTTCTGCAAAATTATTTCAAAGCGATGATAAATTTCAGGTTGAATTTCTTTTATGTTCATTATATCTTTCCTTGTTGAATTATATCAACGTTATTTCGTGAAGTTATCTGGGAAGCGTTCCTTGATAACATCAATTGCTGCTTGAGTTACCTCATCAATTGATTTAGAAGCATCTATCGTTACAAAACGATCAGGATTTTCTGCTGCTATTTTCAAATAACCTTGGCGAACTTTTTGGTGCATTTCTTCTTTTTCAAGGTCAAGACGATTGATTTCACGATTAGCTCCTGTCATCACGCGCTTAAGACCAGTTTCTGTATCAACATCCAAATATAATGTTAAATCAGGCTTCAATCCATCAGTCGCAAAGTTATTTAACCAATCAACTGATTCAACATCAATACCACGACCATATCCTTGATAAGCTACTGAAGAATCAATAAAACGGTCAACAAGTACAATATCACCCTGAGCAAGGGCTGGTTTAACTTTTTCATTCAAGTGTTGACGACGTGCCGCAATATAAAGAAGTAACTCAGTTTTACCATCGATAGCAGTATTTTCAGGTGCTAGGATTATTTCACGAATTTCCTCAGCTATCCTGCTTCCTCCTGGCTCACGAGTTGTAATAATATTTCTATTTCCTTCTTCAAGTGTTGGCAATATATTTTTTAAAACTGTTGTTTTTCCAGCTCCATCAGGGCCTTCCAACGAGATAAATATTCCATTCATAATACCTAATTCTACCCTAATTTTAGTCAAATTTCAATTTGAAAAAAGCACTGAATTCAATGCTTTTAGGTAGTTTATTAACTTTTATATACTTTCTTTGAAAGGAAATATGATAGAGCAAAAATCGTCAATCCTATAGCCAGCATAATCAACCCTGATTGAATCGGATTATTATTAATGTAATTCATTAATTCAGGAATCTTTGAAAATAATTTTGTGTTTTCTTGAATGTACGTTAAGACTGGAGTCGCAATTGCAAAGATTATAAAAAATGGAGCAACTGTTATGATTTGTGATTTTGCAAAATTAAATTTAAAGTATAAAGGCAATTGAATACTTAGCATAAATAAGTCTGTGAATAAACCAATAAATACTAAAAATATGATTTCTTTAGAATTCAAATTCCCCTTAAAAATTGATGCCGTAATTAAGCTCACTATTAGTGTCGTAAATGCTACAGTTAATAGTAATGCTAATGCATATATATATTTTCCAAAAATAATATCTTTTTTCCTTAAAGGAAGGGATGCGTATAATTTATCAAAATTATACTGCTTGATTAGTTGATATGTTGTATCAATTAAAAAAACTGTAAAAGTTAAAACAAGCATAATAATTTGTGGACTATTTCCAATTACCAGAAATAAGGGTAAGAGTACAAACAAGGCTGCTATAAGTAATTTAAATTGTGATTTCATTGAGTAAAATTCTAGACGCATCACGCTTGTTAATTTGTTCATTTCTATCCCCCTATTTATTGATATAAATTAATATATCATCGATTGTTGCTTTTTCAGTGACCATATTTGTTTTAAGTGTTGCAATATCTTTTATATTCATCAAGCAAGAAAATCCTGTTGATGTTTTTCTAAGACCAATTACGAGATTTTCAAACTCTGGATAAATTTCACTAATCTTTCCTTGAACTACAAAGTAAGATTCTACTAAATCATCTTTGGGACCAGTATAAAATACTTTCCCATCTTTCATTAAAGTGATGTAATCAGCAATTTTTTCAAGGTCATCAGTTATGTGAGTAGAAAATAATACACTTGCTTCTCCCGATTCCATATAATCAAGTAAGATATCCATCAACTCATCTCTAGCAACAGGGTCAAGGCCACTTGTAGGTTCATCAAGAATTAATAATTTTGCATTATGAGAAAGTGCAACTGCAAGCATCATTTTCATCTTCATACCTTTTGAAAGTTCTTTGACTTTTTTCTTTGAAGAAAGAGAAAACTGTTTTAGGTAGTTGTGGAATGTATTTGAATCCCATTTACTATAAAAAGGTCCAATTGCTTTTTCTATATCTATAGCCGTCCAATCTGAACTAAAAAATGTATCGTCAAAGACTGTTGCTATCTCATCTTTAAATTCACTTTTTCCTTCAGTATTTTCATCGAAAATATTAATGACACCGCTGTCCTTTTTTATAAGGTCAAGAATTAAATTGATTGTTGTTGTTTTTCCTGCCCCGTTTTTACCAACAAGTCCCATAATGTATCCTGCTGGTAAGATAAAAGATACATCATCTAGTTGAAATTCATTAAATTTTTTTGATAGGTTTAATACTTGTAATGCATTCTCATAATTATTATTCGTCATTATCTTCCATCTCCATAAACATTTTGAAGTGATTCAACACTTCTTCGTTTGAGAGGTCAACTAAGCGCGCAGCTCGAAGGATTTGAGAGAAATTATCTTCAATCTCAGAATAAATTCGTTCTTCAAGAATGGAATTATCAATGCTATTCACATAACATCCTTTACCTTGAACTATTGTTACATATCCATCTTTTTCAAGTTCTGTATATGCTCTAGTAGTTGTGATTACGCTGACCTTCAATTCTTTAGAAAGCTTCCTAATTGATGGCAATAAGTCATCTTTTTTCAATTGACCTGACAATATTTGGTCTTTGATTTGGTTGTACATCTGTTGATAAATTGGTTCATCAGATGAATTTTGTATAATTAGATCCATGGACGTCTCCTGTTTCTAGTGATTATAATCTATATGAACAGTATAATCAATTTTGAAAATAATGCAAGAAAAAACTTTAAATTTTTAAATTTTTTTATCGGTACAATTTATAAAGTCATAGCTATAAGAGCTTACAAAAAAACATCTATTTCTAGATGCTCTCAATTAATATTTTATGCTTCTATATCTTGTCCGTCTTTTCCAACAAGTACTTTCCGTGGTTTTGTACCTTCTGCTGGTCCAATTATACCCGCGGCTTCTAGCTCTTCCATTATCCTTGTTGCTCTGTTAAAGCCTGTAGATAATCTTCTTTGAAGCATTGAAGCGCTAGCCTTTTGCGTCTCTAGAACAAGGGCCTTAGCTTCTTCAAATAACGGATCACCTGACTCAGTTCCTCCACCATAGGAAGAACCATTGTCGGTATCGGCTACTTCTCCTGGGTCAAATGACTCATCATAATCAACTTCTTCTTGGTCTTTTACAAAGTTAACTACTCGTTCAACGTCATCATCACTTAGGAAGGCACCTTGCAAGCGAAGTGGATGGTTCTCATCAATTGGTTTAAAGAGCATATCTCCTCGACCAAGGAGTTTTTCAGCACCATTTGAATCGATGATTGTTCGTGAGTCAGTACCACTTGATACAGCAAATGCAACCCTTGATGGTACGTTTGCTTTTATCAGACCACTAATAACATCAACAGATGGTCTTTGAGTGGCTAATATCATATGGATACCAGCTGCACGTGCTTTTTGTCCGAGACGGATGATTGCTTCTTCAACTTCTTTACTTGCTACCATCATAAGGTCAGCAAGCTCATCTACGATAACAACGATTAGAGGTAAAGTTTGATATTTAGTATCTGACTGAGCATTGTATTGTTCAACCTTGTTATTATATCCTTCGATGTTTCTAACGCCAAACTGACTAAATAACTCATAACGATTTTCCATTTCGTCTACAACCTTCTGCAGAGCTCGACTAGCCTTACGAGGATTAGTTACTACTGGAATCAACAGATGAGGAATATCATTATAAACTGAAAGCTCAACCATTTTTGGATCGACCATCAAAAATTTAACTTCTGAAGGTCTTGCCTTCATTAAGATACTAGTAATTATTCCATTTACCGCAACTGATTTACCAGAACCCGTAGAACCTGCTACAAGTAAATGTGGCATGCGAGTCAAATCAAATGTCTTAATTGTTCCATCAACCGCTTTACCAAGAGGTATATCTAGTAATTTGTTAGGATCTGTCTTTCCATTATCCCACATCTCTCTAAACCCAACTGTCGCTACTTGGCTGTTAGGAACTTCAATACCGATAAGTGATTTACCAGGAATTGGAGCCTCAATACGGACATCTTTGGCAGCAAGTGCGAGAGCCAAATCATCAGACAAATTAGCGATTCTGTTCACTCGAACACCTACAGCTGGTTTAATCTCATATTTGGTAACACTTGGACCAACTACTGCACTTTCTACACTAGCTTTGATACCAAAACTTTGAAATGTATCTTCCAAAATTTTGATATTTTCACGAACTATTTTCTTTTCATTTGACTGATTTTTGACAGGTATCTTAGCTAGTAAATCAATTGTTGGTAACTTATAGTTATCATTTTTCTTTGGTGCTTCTTTGAAAACCATTTCAACTTCTTCACCATCGTCTTCTACATCATCGAAAAACTGTGGCTGGTCATCGTAGTAATCGTTATCATCATATTGGTAATCAGTTGCTTGATATTGATCCCCTTCCAATATTTCACCAGTTTCTTGGTCAAATATTGGTAGCTGAATTTGTGGTTCAAAACTCTCTTCTTCTTGAACTTCATCATATTCTACTGCATTAGCTGCTTGAATTTTTTCTTCAAGTGCTCTAGCTTCTTCTTCAGCTTGTCGTATTTCACGTTTTTCCTTACGCTCCTGACTTTTATCTCGCATATAGTCCCTTAGATTGAAAAATAGATTTTCAACTTTAGCACCTATATTAATTATAAAGTTAGGCGCTATAAGATAGAGGGCTGTAACTTCTAAAATTGTAGCGATGATATAAACACCGACTTGCGAAAAAAGAAGTTTTGCTGGATCATAAAGTACCGCACCCATCATTCCACCACCAACAAAGTTAGTAACTCGCAGCTCTTTAAAATCGGACGATAAAACATTCCAAACATTTGCACTTCCAAAGAGTACATCAAACCTTGCTTGGAAAAGCAGAAGAAGACCTATAAAACCTAAAATAATTCCAAATATTCCTCTTTTAGACGGCTTAATAAATTTTTGTCGTGTCATTGTAACGAACATTCCTAAAAGTATTAATGTCAAAAATAAATATGCTAAAGAACCCACAAAAATTCTTGTCAGATTATACAGCGTAACTCCAACAATTCCTAATTTGAGCATAGCAATTATACTTAAGAATAAGATAATAATAAATACTATCATTTTCCTTGTTGCTTTTCTTTTGGCAATTTCTGCCTTTGTAGGTTTTTTCTTTCTTTTTTTATTTGTATTTTTTCTCTGAGTTGCCATAATATTCCTACCTATTTATCTAAATACTAATTATAACATATTAGTCAATTCATATATTATTAAGTTATATTTTAGTTTTTCTCACATCTTAATTTTAATAAATAAAAAAATCTCACCTTCAGTTTTCTGTTGATGAGATGATTTTAGCTTATTATTTTTTAGCGGGCTTTGAAGCAGCTGAATTGAGGGCTTTTATTAATCCACTTGTATAAACTCGTTTTAAATTTTTACCATAGATTAAATGAACCCCATCTTCAAGCTCACTTACATAATTCTGAGCATCCGTAGGCCACTCATACGCGGTTACAAAGTCATATTTTTTTGCTGCATCCCTTATGAATTCTTGCGTATTCATTAACGTATCTGTTGGGTTTTTAGCGTTGTATGGCACAATAAATACCAGTCTACTTCCATTAGGTAAATCTTGAATTATACTATTTATATAATCTCCTTCAGCTCCACCCATTGGATTTGTGCCTAAGCCAATAACAACATATTTACCAAGTTTACCAGTATTAAGTAAATTTTCAAAAACTTCATAACCTGCTTGATAATTACGGCTAACCTTTGCATCAACAACAGCTCCCGGAATAGTATCCGATAATTCTTGTGCTGCGCCAAGCATTACAGAGTCTCCAATTAAAGTCACTCCACCCCTTATATCGCTACTTGCAATTGTATAATCAGCATATTTAATATTTTTTTCAACAATTTCTTCATCTGAAACCAAACCGGTTAATGGACTATTAAAATCGGAACTTGCATAGATACTATTAAATATAGTGTCCATTTGAATACCTGCTGTTCCAAGTTCTTTTATTTTATTAGAAGTTTGAACTAATTCACCATTGTAAACAGATGTTTCCAAATCTGATATTGGCTTAGCAGTTGTACCTATAGTAATATCACCAATTAAAAGGATGGCAAGTACTCCAATAACACCATAGCGAATTCTCTTATCTTGCCAATATTTATTTAAATGTTCTAGATTTTTGCCATGAAACCATGGTTCGATTCCATAGTAAACGATTGCTGAAATAACTGTAGTAAGTACCAAACTTAAAAGTCCAGCTGCTAATTCATTTTTTATGAAATAAGAGATAACAATCCAAAGTGGCCAATGCCATAAATACATTGAATAAGATATATCTGCTAAGAATCCTAACACTTTTGGCTCTTTGGCTGTAGTTACAGCACTTAAAATTCTTGCATTAACTATCAGTAATGCTGTGACTAATGAAGTCGCAATCAAACCAATACGGAATGTCAACGGATTATCAAAAGTAAGTAGTCTAGCCATAATTACCAATACAACTGATAAAACAAACATAAAGATAATTGGAATTGATTTATTTTTTTTTGCAAAAATTCTTTGTTGTGATCTTGTTAATTTTATACCACATAGTGTTGCTGTCAAACTTCCGATAAAGAAAGGATAAAAATGGCTTGAAGCACTATAATACGTAACACTTGGATTTGCTAAATTAAATTTCAACTCAAGTATAACTATACTTATAATAGCTCCTATAAGTGACACCAGCATTATTATTAATTTAAACTGATTTTCATCACTCAATTTATTTTTTGACCTTTTTTTTATGATTTTATAAAGTATAAAGAAAAAGAAACCGCCTAATAAATAAAAAAGAAATTCTAATGATAATGTCCACGTATGTACATAAAAATGAGGGAAAAATTGACTTTCATAAGAAGAACCAGATCTTATTTCAAAAAGGTTAGTAACAAACCCCAGTGCCGCCATAGCTTGGTTACCAATATTTGCACGGTAGTCACTTGGTAAAAGCATACTCAATGGTAATGTAAACAGAACCATTATGAGTAAAGGTGGAAAAATTCTTAAAAATCTTCTCCGGTAAAAATCAAGAAGGGAAAAGCTTCCTTTTTCTCCAATCTCTTTGACTACTAATGATGTTATTAGGTATCCAGAAAACACAAAGAATATATCTACACCAATAAACCCACCAGGTAATACATTTTTGAAGAAATGATAAAAAAGGACGAGTATCAATCCAAGTATCCTAATAAGTGAAAACCACTTTATCTTACTATTATTTTTATTCATATATTTAACCAATATTCTATTTATCTAGTACAAGTTAAAAGGAAGATAAATTTACTCTCTACCTTTTCTATATTATATACATTATTCAATACAAAATGATTGCATTCTCTCTAATTATAGATTTTATAAAATGCCTTGTCAAATACTCCCAAGAATAAAATATAAAAAGAAAAAGGAGAAAATATTTTCTCCTTTTTCAAGAACATTTAACATCAGTTCTTAATTTTTTCTTCTTCTTTCAACATAGACAACACTAATTGTGAAACTTAAAATTACGAAACCAATCACTATAAAACTATCATTTGATTCACCTGTTTTAGGTAAATGTTTTTTATTTGATGAACTTGGTTTAGTCCCTGTGGCACTAGTTGAAGTATTTGGCTTATCACCTGTTGTAGTTGAACCACTTGTACTTGTTGATTCACTTGTACCTGTTGATTCACTTGTACTTGTTGATTCACTTGTACTTGTTGATTCACTTGTACTTGTTGATTCACTTGTACTTGTTGTAGATGAACTTATTTCTTCTTCACTTGTAGTACTTGGCTTGCTACTTGTTGTAGTTGTACTTGTTTCTTCTTCACTTGTAGTACTTGGTTTGCTACTTGTTGTTGTTGAACTTGTTTCTTCTTCACTTGAAGTACTTGGCTTGCTTCTTGT
>NZ_MKIR01000021.1 GCF_001832905.1 Floricoccus tropicus
TTTTAGAGCAAGATCTTCAACAACCAATCGCTTCAAAATACAAAGTAGGAGATACTGTTCAAATAAGAGCAAACGCATCTTATGAATCAAATGGAAGTGATTTGAAAACTTATCGTAACTGGATAGGTACAATATCAGCAGTTAGAGCAGATAATAAATCAAAATCAAACTATTCATATACAGTAACATACAAAAAAGATAGAAATACTATCCAAAGTATTTATGTTTTAGAACAAGATCTTCTACCATCTAATAAAGTTGAATTAGAAAAACCAGTAACTAGTTCGTCTAAGGTGAATACTTCAACTACTTCTAGTTCTAAGTTACAGGTTGAAAAACCTAAGCAACCCACATCTTCTTCAACAAAAACTTCAGAAAAGCCTCAGACTTCTGAACCCACACAACCAACAGTAAAACCTCAAGTTCCTGATACATCTGAACCAAAACCACAATTAAAACTTGATGTTTTAAATACAACACAAAGAGTATGGTTTGATAGCATCTATCCACAAATTGTTAAATTGGCAAATAATAATAATGTTTATGCATCGGTAATGATGAGTCAGACAATTGCTGAGAGCGCTTGGGGACAAAGCCAACTAGCCAAAGATGCAAATAATATATTTGGGGTTAAAGCAGATGCTACATGGACAGGTGCAGTATATGAGAAAAATACTATTGAATATATAAATGGTAAAGAAGTAATTACCAAAGAAAAATTCAGAAAATATTCTTCTCAAGCAGAAAGCTTACAAGATTATATTAATAAGATACTGGGTAGCCCAGAACGTTATGGAAATGTATTGAAATCGAACGCTAGAACATATGAGGAAGCTGCAAATGCTCTTCAAACTGGAGGTTATGCAACGGATCCAAATTATGCAAATTCTTTGATTAATAGAATAAAGAATTATAATTTAAATGCATTAGATTAGGAGTGAATATGAAGAAAAAAATAATTATTCCAATTCTTATAGGTTTGTTTTTAGTTGTGGGTTACATGCTATATAATTCACTTGATAGTAGTAAGTATACAACTAACACTAAAGATAAATCTGAGCAAAGTTCTTTAATAACAACCGTTTCAAACTCCTTGTCTTCAACTGGAATTGAAGAATCTGTTAGTGAAGCTAGTCGAGAAACTGATACATCGATTTCAACGTCAGAAAGTTCGGAATCAGTAACAAATCATGCTGAAGAAGACAAAAAGAACAAAGAAATAAAAGATCAGGCTTCAAAAGTAATGTCTATTAAAGAAGCACGTGAAGAGATGAGGAAGTCAGGCATGAATGATGGAGATTTTAGTGATCTAGATATCAGTAAATACATTAATGATGCAACGTCTAAGGGTAAAGATCTTATTGATTATTTAAAAGAACAAGGATTTTAATAATGAAAAGAGGAATGAAATATATTTCCTCTTTTTTCATGTTATAAAATCTAACATTAATGGTTGACTTTTCTGAAAATTATAGTTAGAATATATTTTGTAAAGGAGATCGAAGTGAAAGAGAGAGAATTACGTCGATCAATGGCAGTATTTCCAATTGGAACTGTCATGAAGTTAACCGATTTATCTGCACGCCAAATTCGTTATTATGAGGATCAAGAATTAATCTTTCCCGCTAGAAATGATGGTAATAGGCGTATGTATTCTTTAAATGATATTGATGTACTTTTAGAAATTAAAGATTATATTGGTGATGGTTTAAATATTGCTCAGATTAGAAAAGTATATGAAAAAAACAAAGCTGAGAAAGAAAATAAATTGTCTAAATCTTTGAGTGATAAAGAAGTGCGTAGATTATTAGAGGATGAATTAATACGTCAAAGTAGATTTAACGGTAAAGCAGACACTAGTTTTGGACACATATCCATGTAAAGGAATTTAAGGAGAGACAAATGACAATTACTGCAGAAGATATCCGTCGCGATATTAGAGAAAAAAATGTTACATTCTTACGTTTAATGTTTACTGATATTGCAGGTACCTTGAAGAACGTTGAAGTTCCAGCAACTGATGAACAATTGGATAAAATTTTAGATAACAAAATGATGTTTGACGGTTCTTCAATTGAAGGGTTTGTAAGAATCAATGAATCAGATATGTACTTATATCCTGATTTAGACACATGGATTGTCTTCCCATGGGGAGCTGAAAATGGTAAAGTTGCAGGACTTATTTGTGATGTTTATAATCCTGATGGTACTCCGTTTGCGGGTGATCCACGTGGAAACTTAAAACGTGCATTACATAAAATGGAAGATCATGGTTTTTCTTCATTTAACTTAGGACCTGAACCAGAATTTTTCTTATTTAAACTAGACGAAAATGGTGTTCCAACACTTGAAGTGAATGACCAAGGTGGATACTTTGACCTTGCACCAACAGACCTTGCAGATAATACACGTCGTGAAATTGTAAATGTTCTTACTCAATTAGGTTTTGAAGTTGAAGCTAGTCACCATGAAGTTGCAGTTGGACAACATGAGATTGATTTTAAATATGCAAATGTATTAGAAGCATGTGACAATATCCAAATCTTTAAACTTGTTGTTAAAACAATCGCGCGTGAGCATGGTTTACATGCTACATTTATGGCTAAACCTAAATATGGTATCAACGGTTCAGGTATGCACTGTAATATGTCATTGTTTGATAAAGAAGGAAATAATGTATTCTATGATCCTAAGGGAGAAATGGAGCTTTCAACTACAGCTTACGAATTCCTTGCTGGTCTATTGAAACATGCTTATAGCTTCACTGCTATTATGAATCCAACTGTTAACTCATATAAACGTCTTGTTCCTGGATATGAAGCACCAGTATACGTTGCATGGGCAGGACGTAACCGTTCTCCACTTATTCGTGTACCAGCTTCACGTGGTAAATCAACTCGTTTAGAGTTACGTTCAGTTGATCCAACAGCAAACCCATACCTAGCATTGGCTGTTCTTCTTGATTCAGGTCTTGATGGAATTACTAATAAATTAACTCCACCAGCACCAGTAGAGTCAAATATCTATGTTATGACTGATGAAGAACGTAAAGCAGTAGGAATTACTGACCTTCCATCAACTCTCCGCAATGCAGTAAAAGCACTTCAAGAAGATGAAGTAGTTAAAGATGCAATGGGTGAACATATCTATACAAACTTCGTAGAAGCTAAACGTATTGAGTGGGCATCATATGCACAGTACGTATCACAATGGGAAATTGATAATTACCTAGAGTTATACTAAAAAATATTTTGAATAATTAAGAGTACAGTGCACATGCATTGTACTTTTTTTCATTTTTGTAAAATACATTTTACAATTTTCAGAAAATTTAATACTATTCTGTAAATTGTATGGTATAATATCTACACTCACGATTTTATAGGATAGGAGATATACAATGAATAAAAATGAAGCCTTAACTACTACATTATGGGATCCTTCTTTTGAGTCAGATGCCTGTGGTATGGGTTTTGTTGCTCATATTGACGGTCAACCAAGCCATACTCTTGTTGAATATGCCTTGACAATGCTTGAGCGAATGAACCATCGTGGTGGGACTGGTGCAGAGCCAGACACTGGGGATGGCGCAGGGATCCTACTGGCAATGCCACATGAATTTTTTGTAAAAGAAGCTGAAAAAAGCAATGTTACTCTACCTCAAAAAGGTGACTATGCTGTTGGTCAATTCTTTTTGCCTAAGGATAATGAAGAAAAGAATATTCTTTTAAAAGAAATTGATGAAGTATTCAAAGAAGAAAATATAGAGGTTATTTTCACTAGGGAAGTACCTTTCATTTTCGGTAACTGTGGTCCTACATCTCAAAAAATAATGCCTTCTTTTTTACAATATATTATTAAGCGTCCTATGAATATAGAGGCAGGAAGAAGTTTTGAAGACAAGTTATTTATTGTACGAAGGATTTTAGAAAAAACTTTTGAGAATAGAGAGTTTTATATTTGCTCTTTATCTTCAAAGACAATTGTTTATAAAGGCATGCTTCATGCTTATCAAGTGGGAATGTTTTATCCCGATTTAAAATCACAAGACTTTAAATCACATATTGCCCTTACTCACTCACGATTTTCTACAAATACTTTTCCAAGTTGGGATCGAGCACAACCATTTAGATATTTAGCCCATAATGGGGAAATCAATACACTTCGTGGTGCTGAAAATTGGATGGTGAGTAATAATATTGAGATTTATAATAAAGAGAATTCTGATTCAGCTAAACTAGAAAACTGTATGGAGTATCTATATCAAAATGGACGTGATATTCCCCATAGTCTTTTGATGATGATTCCAGAAGCAGCTAGCAAAGAAGCTTTGATTTCTGATGATTTAGCAGCCTTTTATGACTATACATCTAGTTTTATGGCACCATGGGATGGACCGGCAGCTCTAGTCTTTACAGATGGGGATACAGTAGGGGCACGCCTTGATAGAAATGGTCTTCGACCTAGTCGCTACTCAATTACTAGTGATCGTTTCATTATTTGCTCATCTGAAAGTGGAGTTGTAGATCTTGAACCAAGCAGAATAGTGGAAAAAGGAGTTCTTGGTCCTGGGAATATGATGCTTATAGATACTATAAATGGTCATATTATCCGTAATGAAGAGGTTAAAGAACATTATTCTAAAGAATATCCTTATCAAGAATGGGTTAAGAAAAATATGACTCACTTATCTGATTTCACAGATTTTGATTTATCTGCTTCATCAGAAAATAAACAGTCCTTAAGTGCTGACAAACGTCAACAAATGTGGAAACAGTTTGGTTACACTGATGAAGTTGTAAGACAAGTGATTATACCTATGGCGGAAAATGGTCAAGAACCTACTGTTTCAATGGGATATGACTCACCGCTTGCTGTTCTTAGTAAACATAATCAATCTCTATATACATTCTTTAAACAACAGTTTGCTCAGGTTACTAATCCACCAATCGATGCAATTAGAGAAAAAATTGTAATCAGCACAGATGTTTATCTTGGATGTGATTCAAATATTACTCAAGATGCTGCTAGTAATTGTAAAAAATTAAAATTAGATAATCCAGTTCTTTCAACGGAAGACTTTAATAAAATTTCACATTTAGACAATGGAGATTTTAAAAGTAAAACAATTTCTACTCTTTATGATGTAGATAATTCGTTGTCTAATGCATTAGAAAATTTATTTAAAAAAGCTGAAATGCTTGTGGATGCGGGAACTAATATTATTGTTTTAAGTGACCGTGAATTTACAGCTGGTAAAACACCAATGCCAATTTTGCTTGCAGCTTCTGGTCTTTACCATTACATGGTTGAACAGAACAAAGGTAAAAAATTCTCCATAGTCGTTGATACAGCAGAAGTAACAGAAGTTCATCATTTTGCAGTACTGATTGGCTACGGTGTTTGTGCCATTCATCCATATGGAGCATATGAAACTCTTGTAGATTATGGTAAAGATGATTTGGCTGATAACTACCGTCAAGCAGCGAGTAAAGGTATCGTTAAAGTAATGAGTCGCATGGGTATCTCAACAATCCTAGGATATAAGGGTGCTCAGTTATTTGAAGCAGTTGGGCTTTCAGATTCTGTCGTTGAAAAATACTTTACAGGAACAGTTACCAGACTTTCTGGCCTATCAATTGAACAGATTGATTCTGAATATAAAAAACGTACAGAGTATGCGTATAGCAACCATCGGGAAGATAGCTTGCCAAGTGGAGGATCATTCCAGTTCAAGGAAGACGGCGAGCATCATTTATATAATCCAAAAACAATGTATACTTTCCAACAAGCAGTACGTTTATCTGATTATGAAAAATTTAAAGAATATTCTTCACTTATGGACGAAGAAGCTAAAGACAATCCAACAACTCTTAGAAGTCTTTGGGAATTTAAAGGAGATCGAACACCTTTAAATATTGAAGAGGTGGAACCTGTTGATGAGATTGTTAAGCGATTTAAGGTTGGTGCCATGAGTTTTGGATCACTGTCACAGGAAGCTCATGAATGTCTTGCGGAAGCAATGAATTCAATTGGTGCCAAGTCTAACTGTGGTGAAGGTGGAGAAAATGCTAATCGCTTTAAACCACAAGCAGATGGAAGAAATGTAAATTCTAAGATTAAACAAGTAGCAAGTGGTCGATTTGGAGTAAATGCAGCATATCTAATGAGTGCAGAAGAAATTCAAATTAAACTTGCCCAAGGTGCTAAACCTGGTGAGGGTGGGCAACTTCCAGGAAGAAAATCCTTCCCATGGGTTGCAGAAATTCGTGGTTCAACTCCAGGAGTTACTTTGATTTCACCACCACCCCATCATGATATTTATAGTATTGAAGATTTAGCGCAGTTGATTTATGACCTTAAGGCCATTAATCCTTATGCTAAAATCAATGTTAAACTTGTGTCAAGTACAGGTGTTGGAACAATTGCTACTGGATGTGTAAAGGCTGGGGCAGATAAGGTTGTGATTTCAGGTTATGATGGTGGTACGGGAGCTAGTCCTAGAAACTCCGTTCGAGATGCGGGTCTTCCTTGGGAAATTGGCTTATCAGAGGCACATCAAACTTTGCATTTAAATAATCTGCGTCAAAGAGTTACCCTGGAGACTGATGGGAAACTTATGACAGGTCGTGATATAGCAGTAGCAGCCTTATTAGGGGCAGAAGAATACTCATTTGCAAGTCTTCCACTAGTTGCGATTGGCTGTGTTATGATGCGTGTATGTAGCTTAAATACATGTCCAGTAGGGGTTGCTACTCAGGACCCTAGACTTAGAGCTCATTTTGCAGGAAAGCCAGAACATGTGGTGAATACAATGAAATTCTTGGCTCAAGAACTTCGTGAAATCATGGCAGATCTTGGATTTTCAACAGTAGATGAAATGGTTGGCCATACTGAAGTACTCAAACAAAAGACTTTCTCAGATGAAAAAATTAATTCGCTTGATTTTAGTCGTGTGATTGGTTCTACTTTGCCAATTAGAAGCAAGAAAGTTGATCCATTTGAAGAAACTCGTAAGTGGGTTGAACTAGATTCTTTCGCCCAAGCAGCTATTGAAAATGGACAGACAATAGAAATTAAATCACCTATAAACAACGTTAACCGTTCAGTCGGTAGCCGTATGGGAGGATGGCTTGCTGAAAGATACGGCAATTATGCACTCCCAGCTGGACAAATTAAGTATCAATATACTGGTGTCGCTGGTCAGTCCTTCGCCTCATTCATTACTCAAGGTATGGAATTGACTCTTGTTGGTGAAGCTAATGACTACATTGCTAAGTCTCTATCAGGGGGACGTGTTATCGTTCGCCCACCACATGATGCAGGTTATGATGTAGGAAATACTCCAATAGTCGGTAACGTAGCTTGTTTTGGGGCTGTACGCGGTGAAGCATACTTTAGAGGTCGTGCTGGTGAACGTTTCTGTGTTCGTAACTCAGGTGCTCATGTTGTTGTTGAAGGTATCGGGGATCATGGTTGTGAATACATGACTGGTGGAGTCGCAGTTATCCTCGGAACAACAGGTCGTAACTTTGCTGCTGGTATGAGCGGTGGAGTCGCTTACGTATACGATGAAAAAGGTGACTTTGACCAGAGAGTTAACCATGAATTAGTGGATTTGTACAGAGTTGATGAAACAATTGGTGACGAAATTCTTAAGGAACTGATTGAAAATCATTACAAATACACAGAGAGTGATAAAGCTAAGGAGATTCTTGAAAACTGGGATGAAGAATCCAAGAAATTTATCAAGGTTTATCCAACTGAATACCATGAAATTAAGGCAATTGAATATAAATTGAAGGGTGAAGGTGTTAATGGTGTTGATCTAACTAACCAAACATTTAATCTTGCAATGACAATGCCAAAAGAAGAAAAATATCAACTTATAAAAGTAAGAGGAGGTGAAAAATAATGGCTGATCCATTCGGTTTCTTAAAATTTGATCGTAAGGATAACCCTTACCGTGATGTTAATGATAGAGTCTTAGATTTTGAAGAATTACAAACTCCTCTTGATGAAAAGGAAAGGCAGGAACAAGCTGCACGCTGTATGTCATGTGGAATACCATTTTGTCACTCAGGGGTCTTTTATGGGGGCAAACGAGCAGTTTCAGGCTGTCCTAATGATAACTTAATTCCAGAATGGAATGACCTAGTTTACCGTGGAGAATTCAAAAAAGCCTTCGAACGTTTGACTAGAACAAACTATCTGCCAGAGATGACCGGTCGTGTATGCCCTGCTCCTTGTGAAAAATCATGTACAGAGGCGCTTAATGGTTCGGGCGTAACTATCCATGATAATGAACGATTTATTATTGATACTGCCTTTGAACAAGGTTGGGTCAAAGAATCAGGAATGCCAGTTGAAAGATATGATTATAAAGTTGCAGTAATCGGATCTGGTCCTGCAGGATTATCTGCCGCATGGCGTCTTAATCGACTGGGATATCAGGTAACAGTCTATGAGAAAAGCGATCGTTTTGGTGGCCTTTTAATGTATGGCATTCCAAATATGAAGCTTGATAAGGATGTAGTTAACCGTAGAATTTCAGTAATGAAAGAGGTTGGTATTAAATTTCAAGCAAATACTGAGATTGGTAAGGACTTATCTTATGATCAACTAGCTTCTGAATTTGATCGTATTATATTAGCAATCGGTGCAGGAGTAGCAAGAGATTTGCCAGTAGCTGGTCGACAAGCTGAAGGAGTACAATTTGCAGTAGATTTCTTAACAGAGGTTACTAAGGAAGTACTTGAAAGTACAGATAAAAAACTTCCTAAATCACTTGAAGGTAAAAAAGTAATAGTAATTGGTGGAGGAGATACTGGTAATGACTGTATTGGAACTGCCATAAGACTCGGTGCTGCTTCGGTAAGACAATTAGAGATTACACCCCAGCTTCCTGAAAGTCGTGCAGCTAATAATCCTTGGCCAGAATATCCAATGACAAATCGTCTTGGTTATGGACAGGAAGAAGCTATTAACGCTGGAAATATCAACTTAACTCAATACACAAGTTCAACAAATGAAATAATTGTTGATGAAAGTAATCATGTAAAGGCAATTAAAACAGTTCAGGTTGATCCTAGTTTTCAGCCAGTACCAGGAAGTGAAGAGATACTCGAAGCTGACTTAGTACTGCTTGCAATGGGATTTGTTGGAGTTCAAAAAGAAATTCTTGAACAGTTTGAAGTTACAGAAGTTTATGATGATAATTCAACAAATAATGAAAAAGTTTATGTTGCAGGAGATGCTAAGCGTGGACCAAGTTTAGTAATTTGGGGTATTCGTGAAGGCCGATTGACTGCAGAAAAAATTGATAAGGACTTCCAATCTCAAAAAGAGCTTGAGAGTCAGGCAGTATAAGAAAAAAGTTGAATCGCTAATTTGGCGATTCAACTTTTTTTGTGCATCTTTGTCCGTCATATATTGATTTATTAAAATTACAAAAATAACTTATGGATATGCAAATAATGAAATATGGAAGCATATTGAAACCAAAGGTCTCAGCTCCTATAAGCATTGGGGCAATTAAAGTATTTGAAGCACTTGAAAATACTGCAGCATAGCCAAGTGAGGCAGAAAAATAAAGCGGTAAACCAAATAAAGGAGCAAGCATAATCCCTAAACTAGTGCCTATTGAATATAGAGGTGTTACTTCACCCCCTTGATATCCGATAGAAAGGGTTAAAATCGTGAGTGCTGCTTTTAAGAGAAAATCATAGCTATATATTTGCTTTCCAGAAAAACTTAGATTTATCAGATTTGAACCAAGACCAGAGTATCGTCCTTGGTGTGCTAGAATGAGTATCAGAGATAGAATACTTCCCAATACAACTACACGGACCAAAGAATTAGGCAGTATTTTTGGAAATTCTTTTTTACTGGTAGACATTAAGGAAGAAAAACCAAGGCCTGCAATTCCGAAGATAATTGAAATAATACAAATACTAAGTATATTGGAAAATGAAAAATGAGGAAGGTTATCAATTATTGGGTTAAAAGTTTTAAGCCCAAAAAAACTAACCGTCTCCCTACTGGTATAAGCTGCAATGAGGCATGGGATTAAGGCTTGATAGTTGATTTTTCCAACTTCCATTACTTCGACAGCAAAAATTGCTCCGGCAAGAGGAGTTTGAAACATTGCGGTAAATCCACTTGCAATACCAATACATATCAAATCTTTTTGTTTAAGCTTGGATTTGAAGAATTTGTTAATATTACTTGAGATAGTTGCTCCAATCTGCATGGATACGCCAGTTCGACCAGCGCTTCCTCCAAAGAGATGAGTGAGCCAAGTGCTAATCATAGCAAATGGTACTAATCGCAGAGGGATGTCTATATTGTCATCAAAAGCAGCATTGAAAATTAAGGTCATACCTTGTTTGATATTACCACCATACTTTTGATAACAATAAACAATTACTAGACCAACAGGGGCAAGAAATGGAATTAGAAAATAAAAATGATCAATTCTAAAGTTAGTAATGTTTATTAAAATATTTGCGAATAAAGCATCAAAACAAGCAATGATGAATCCTATTGGTAGTGCAACAATGCTAAGAATAAAAAGATAGAAATATTTACTTTTCATAACCAGGTCCTTTTTGGCTTTAGAATCTATTTCTACACATTCTTAGATAACTTTTTGTGCACCATAGATTGATTTATTAAAGTTAAATGTATAACTTAAAGCAATTGAAATTATAAAAAATGGAAGAGTATTAAAGCCGAATACTTCACACCCTATTAGGACAGGAGCTAAAAATGTATTAGTTGCACTAGAGAAAACTGATGCATATCCGAGAGCTGCGCTGAAGGCGACAGGAAGACCTAAAATTGGAGCCATAATTGCACCAAGACTTGCACCAATCGCAAATAGAGGGGTCACTTCTCCACCTTGAAATCCAACAGATAAAGTTAAAATAGTAAGTAGGAGTTTAAGTATAAAATCAAAGCTATAGATTTTTTGTCCATCTAGGGCAATGCTTATTAGATTAGTTCCTAAACCAGAATATCTTCCTTGAAAGAAGATAAACATCAGTACGGAAAGGATTACCCCGCCAACTGCAATCTTAGTTAAAGGGTTTGGGAAAAGTTTAGTCATCTTAGCTTTGGCAGTTCCTAGTAAATAAGAGAATAAAAATCCTGTTAGTCCAAACAATATTCCCAAAAAGGCTACTTTGAAAATATGAGTATAATCATAGTTTGGAATATTATTTAAACTAAAAGCGAATTTCTCTAGCCCTAGAAAATTTGAAACAGAACTTGCTGTAAATGCTCCAATTAAGGCTGGGAGTAAAATTTTATAATTTAACTTACCAGCAATCATCACTTCAATGGCAAAGAAAGCAGCTGCGAGCGGGGTTTGAAATAGTCCACCGAAACCTGCTGCCATACCTACAATTACCAAAGTCTGTTTATACTTTTTAAGTCCTAATAAATTTCCAAGATTATTAGAAATCGTTGCACCTAGTTGAACGGCGACTCCTTCACGACCAGCACTTCCACCAAATAAGTGTGTTAACCATGTTGAGATAATTGAAAATGGGATTAATTTAGAAGGTATCACATCTTCGTTACCAAAACCAACATCAAAAACAAGTCCCATTCCTTTTGCAGCCTTTCCTGCAAACTTTTGATATGACCATGCTATAAATACACCAACTGGTGCTAAAAATGGGATTAAGTAGATGAAGTGCTCTGTTCTGAAATCAGATAACTTTAATAAAATAATTCCAAAGAAAGCATCGACCGCACCTGTTAATACTCCAATTATTGTTGCAAGCAAAGAAAGTATCAGAATTTCAGAATAATATTTTTTCATTGTTCAAGCTCGATTTCTTGAAAGTTTCTAGAATTCTTCATTATATCTTGAAAGGTAGCTACAATTGAATCTGCAAAAATAGGATTTTCAACCCTCTCTCTTGTTTTTTCAAGTACAATATTTTCACGTGAATTATCAAGGACCGGAAGATTATTTTCTTTTTTGTAGGCAATAACTTCTTGAACCAGTTTCATACGTTCTTCTAGTAATTCAATTATTTGTTTATCTACACCGTCAATCTGTTTGCGAGTTTCGTCTAAGTTCATATAAAAAACACTCCTTTTTTGCTATAATATATCTAATACATTATAACAAATTTGATAGTAGTGGTGAGAAAATATGAATAAAAAAATCGATAATTATAAAATAATGCTAGCTCAATTAGAAGCACTGATTTCAGGTGATGAAAATAACGTCCTGTCTAATTTATCTAATGCATCTGCTTTACTTATGACTACTCTGCCAGAAAGTGTTTATACAGGCTTTTATCTTTTTGATGGAGAAAAACTGGTTTTGGGACCATTTCAAGGTGGTATCTCTTGTGTAAATATTGAGTTAGGTAAAGGTGTTTGTGGTGAAAGTGCTGAGAAGGAACAAACAATAATTGTTGATGATGTCACTAAACATAAAAATTATATCGCCTGTGATTCTAAAGCTCGTTCAGAAATCGTGGTACCAATGATAAAAAATGGTAGTCTTTTGGGTGTACTTGACCTTGATTCAATCAATGTTGCTGACTATGATGAGATTGATAAAGAATATTTGGAAAAATTTGTTGAAATATTAATTGAAAAAACAGAATGGAAATTCTCTCAATTTGAGGTAGAAAAATAATGAGTTATCAAGCTTTATATAGGAAATATAGGTCGCAACGTTTTGACCAAATGGTCGGTCAAGAAGTAGTATCGACCACTTTAAAAAATGCAGTAATAAATAACCAGATAAGTCATGCTTATCTTTTTTCAGGGCCTCGTGGAACAGGTAAGACAAGTGCAGCAAAGATATTTGCTAAGGCAATTAACTGTCCTAATCAAGTGGATGGAGAGCCTTGTAATGAGTGTTTTATCTGTGAGTCAATCTCTAAGGGTAATTTAGATGATGTAATTGAACTTGATGCAGCAAGTAATAATGGTGTCGATGAGATTCGTGAAATTCGTGATAAATCAACATATGCGCCAAGTGTTGCTAAATATAAAATTTATATCATTGACGAAGTTCATATGCTTTCAACAGGTGCCTTTAATGCGCTTTTGAAAACTTTGGAAGAACCGACAGAGAATGTTGTATTTATTCTTGCAACAACTGAATTGCAGAAAATTCCAGCTACCATTCTTTCTCGTGTTCAACGTTTTGAATTTAAGTCAATTACAACGCCAGCTATTGAGAAACATTTGGCAGAGGTACTTGATGATGAAACAGTAGAATATGATGAAGAAGCTCTTGATGTAATTGCCAAGTCAGCAGAAGGTGGAATGCGTGATGCACTTTCAACACTTGACCAAGCCTTAAGTCTTTCTGATGGTAAAGTTACTTTGGAAGATGCTCTCTTGGTAACAGGTAGTATTAGTAGTCAGGCAATGGATGCTTATGTGTCGGCCATCATTAACTTTGATACTGACAATGCTCTGGCAGAGCTTGATGTTTTATTTGATCAGGGTAAAAATATGCTTCGTTTTACTGAAGACCTAATGTTTGCCTTACGTGATTTACTTTTAAGAGATGACTTAGAAGTGGATAAAAATTTAATTTTTGATTGGATTGATATAGCAAGCGATAGCATGCAGACTCTTAAATCTTCTGCTCAAACTAAAATTATCGCTGATGTTATGACAATTAAGATGACAAATACTAGATCGAGCCAAGTTCAAACGGGAGCTAGTGTTGTAGAAATCCCAGCTAATGTTGAAAGTGAAATTGCTAATCTTCGAGATCAAGTGCGAGAATTAGAAAAAATGATAAATAATGCTAGTTTGAACATGGTGTCTACTGATTCTAATGGGAATAGTAGTAATAATGGTAGTTCGGTGAAAACTAGTGCTTATTATAGTCGTGAACGTGTCTTTAAGGTGCTTGGAGAAGCAACTAATGAGGATCGATTATCAATGATTAATGCTTGGGATGAGTTGGTTGCACACTTTACTAGGCCAAGTGAACAGGCTTTACTCAATAATACAAGTCCAGTAGCAGCAAGTAAGAATTTTGTTGTTGTGACTTTTGGTCATGAAAATCTTGCAAGAAAGATTATGTCTAATAAGACACTGCTTGCTCAAGTAGGTAATCATTTAAGTAATATCATTGGAATGTCTCCTGAAATGATTGCTTTATCAGAAAATGATTGGCAGGAACTACGTAGTGAATATGTAGCTAATCGAAAAAAACAAGCGCGCGTGGGTGGGGATGAACAATCAAATGAAACACGTAACGAATCATCAGATAGTACTCTTGTAGATGATGACTCAAATAATGATTCAGAGATATTAGAATTTAAGAATCTTTTAGCAGATAAGATTACAGAAATTGCTGATTAATCAAAAAAACTTCCAACTACGGAAGTTTTTTTTGATATTTAGCCAATTTTCATTTTATCAATACGACTTGAATTTAAGAACCAGTACTGATGATAATCACCTCTTAGCGCTTTAAATTCAATAGGAACATCCCCATTTTCTCTAATTTTTTCTTCAAGATATTCTTTTAATACCCAAGGATCTTCAATATAAATTGCATCAAGATTTAATGTATTTTCGATTATTTCTGGTGTAGTATTCAGGTCTTCAGCTATTCTTTCAACTGTTAGACCAGAAAGTGTTAAATTATCTTGGAACTCTTTTTTAGTTTCAATTGTTTGTGAACGTGTTAATGACATACTTATTACCTCATACATTCTTTTAAATCAAATAGTTGTAATTTAAACTATATAAAGATAATATACCCTGATCAGTTGATTGTCAAATTAAAAGTTTTAATTACAAGTGTTTTGCTGTATATATTAAAAAAGAGGACTCTCCTGTTAGAAGTCCTCTTTTTGTATTAATTTTAACGTAGATAACGTTGTAAAAATTCTCGTGTTCTTTCTTCTTTAGGATTAACAAATAGTTGTTCAGGGCTACCTTCTTCAGCAATTACTCCTTTATCCATGAAGATAACACGGTCTGATACTTCACGTGCAAACTCCATTTCATGGGTTACAATTACCATAGTAAGACCAGATTTAGCAACTTCATTCATGATATTTAAAACTTCACCTACCATCTCTGGGTCAAGTGCACTAGTTGGTTCATCAAATAATATTACTTCAGGATTCATAGATAGAGCACGTGCAATAGCTACACGTTGTTTTTGTCCACCTGATAATTGTCTTGGTCGTGCTTGTACAAAGCTGGCCATACCAACTTTTGTAAGGTTTTCAAGGGCAATTTTTTCAGCTTCAGCACGTTCTCTTTTAAGAACAGTAGTTTGGGCAACGATTAAGTTTTCTAAAACATTTAGGTTTTCAAAAAGATTGAATGATTGGAATACCATTCCTAGATGAGTACGATATTTAGGTAAGTCATATCCCTTTTGGAGAACATTTTCTCCGTGGTAGAGAATCTCTCCTCCAGTTGGAATCTCAAGTAAATTGATGGATCTTAAGAGAGTTGATTTACCACTTCCTGAGCTTCCGATGATTGAAATGACTTCACCTTTATGAATATCCATGTTGATATCTTTAAGTACCTCATTAGAACCAAAAGATTTTTTAAGATGTTTAATTTCTAATATTTTTTCTGCCATTACTTTTTAACCTCCGCTTTAACCTGCATTTGATTTGCGCCTGTTGTGTGTGTATCAGTATCTAGTTTCTTCTCAACGAAGCGAAGAATACGTGTAACTGTAAATGTTAGAACGAAGTAGATTACTGAGATGATAGCGAAAGTTTGGAAGTATTGATAGTTTTGTTGGGCAACTGTGTTACCTTCAAAGAATAACTCGCTAACTGAGATTACATTCAATACTGATGTATCTTTAATGTTGATGACGAACTCGTTACCAGTAGCAGGCAAGATATTACGAACAACTTGCGGTAGAACGATTTTACGCATAGTTTGACCGTGATTCATACCCAGCGCGCTAGCAGCTTCGAATTGACCTTTGTCAACGGCAAGAATACCACCACGGACAATTTCACTCATATAAGCACCAGTATTGATTGAAACGATAATTAAACCGGCAAGAGTTCTGTCCATATTAATTCCAAAGGCCTGTGCAGTACCATAGTAAAGAACCATAGCCTGTACAATCATTGGAGTTCCACGGAAGATTTCAATATAGGCATTCAAGAACCAACCAAATGCTTTTTGAAACCAAGCAAGTACAGTATTTGCTGCCTTTGGAGCGGTACGGAAGACACCAATTAAGAGACCAATGATAGTACCGATAATAGTACCAATTAGTGAAATATAAAGAGTAACACCAGCAGCACGTAGGAATTCAGGACCATTTTCTTTGGCGATATTTAAAACTTGATTCCACCAACCAACTTTTTTATCTGGATGATCTTGTAAGGCAGTCATTTCATCCATGATCTTTGTTTGATCTTCTTCAGAAATAGTAGATAGAACCTCGTTGATAACAGGTAGGTTCTTATCACCTTTTCTTACCCCAACAGCAGTCTGGGTATCTTCAGGATTAGTCTTAAAACCATCACCATCCTTGAATTGAATCATCTTAAATGAATCATTGGCAGCTTGAGCAGTAATACCTTCGGGACGTTCACCAACATATCCATCAATTGTTTTAGATTGAAGAGCGACACGCATGGCCGAAAAATCCGACATGGCTTGTTCTTGTTTTACATCTGGAATTTGAGGAATCAAATCATAATGGAAGGTACCTTGTTGTGCTGTAATCTTTGCATCTTTAAAATCAGATAATTTAGTTGCATCAGCATATTTACCATCTTTATTCACAACAATAACAAGATGGCTTGTATAATAGTTATCTGAGAAATCAATCTGCTGACGTCTTTCAGCAGTTGGACTCATTCCTGCGATAATTGCATCGATTTTACCAGATGTGAGTGCAGGGACAAGACCATCCCACTTAGTTTTAACGACAACAAGCTTTTTATCAAGCTTTTCAGCTATTTTCTTTGCAATTTGTACATCATAACCATTAGCATATTGTTCTGAGCCATCTATTTTCACAGCTCCATTAGCATCAGTTTTTTGTGTCCAGTTGAAAGGTGGATAACCTGCCTCCATACCCACACGGAATTCACCTTGATCAGCTTGTGCACTTGCTACAAATGCAAAGACCGAAAGAAGTGGTAGCAAGAATGCTAGTAATTTTTTCATCACATCTCCTAAAAATAAAATTTTATTTTTAAATAAAAATAGAAAAATCCCCTTGTATATATGCAAGAGGATAGATAATTGGTATGTTTTAAGTAAAGCTCAACTTTATTATAGAAAACTATAACAAAGACAGTTCGAATGCTATTTACATACGACCCAAAACCTAGTACAAGTGGATACTAAATTTTTCGGCATCTTTTCCTAGTCCCACGTCAATGTTCCACGAAACTCAATGGGGTTAATAAAAGATGCAACCTCTATACTCTATTAATATTTAATTTACACTTGATTCTAGCATTATTTTTTTTATAAGTAAAGGAGAGGCTTTTAAGATTGTGAATTAAAATTTTTAATAGATATTAAGTGAAGTCTTTGTTATAATGATTTTGAATTAATATAAATAGATTGGAAAATATATGATTGAAATAATTAAAGCGATATTTCTTGGTATCGTTGAAGGTATAACTGAATGGCTACCAATTTCAAGTACTGGTCACTTGATTTTAGTTGACGAGTTTCTTAAATTAAAAGGTAGCCCGGCATTCATCTCAATGTTTAATGTGGTAATTCAACTTGGAGCTATTATGGCAGTAGTTGTAATATACTTTGATAAACTTAACCCTTTTGATAAGAATAAAACTGGGAAAGAAAAAAGAAATACATGGCGTTTATGGACAAAAGTAGTAATTGCATCTTTACCAGCAGCAGTTATTGGTTTGAAATTTGACGATTGGTTTGAAGATCACTTTTATAACTTTGTAAGTGTTGCCTTAATGCTAATTATTTATGGTTTTGCTTTCATATTTGTAGAAAAATGGGCAGAAGAAAAAACTCCAACTGTAACAAGCCTAAATAAGATGTCATATTCTTTTGCTTTTGGTATTGGTATGTTTCAGCTTTTAAGTTTAATGCCAGGAACTAGCCGAAGTGGTGTTACTATTTTAGGGGCAATTATTTTAGGTGCTAGCCGTTATGTAGCAGCAGAGTTTACTTTCTTCTTAGGAATACCTGTAATGTTTGGTGCTAGTGGCTGGAAAATCTTCAAGTTTATTAGAGCAGGAGAAGCTTTATCTACACAGGAATTTTTCGTATTACTAGTTGCATCTTTAACAGCATTCTTCGTATCAATTTTTGTAATTAAATTCTTGATGGATTACATTAAGAAACATGATTTTACAATCTTTGGTAAATATAGAATTGTACTTGGTACTATCTTACTAATATACGCAGCGATTAAATTTATCTTTTAATCTTTTCAAAAAAAGCTTTAAACCCTATTTCTTTTGGATAGGGTTTTTAGATTGAAATTATTTTCTATTATTGAATTTATTACTTGATGAGCCTTGAATATTTTGCTATAATAGGTTCTTGTGAGTATACCTCACTTACGTCCTAGTGAGTAGGACGTCATTAGACCAAAAGAGGAGGAGAGATTCAATGACTAAATACGAAATTCTTTATATTATTCGTCCAAACATTGAGGAAGAAGCTAAAAAAGCTCTAGTTGAACGTTTTGATGGGATTCTAACTGAAAACGGTGCTACAATCATCGATTCAAAAGACTGGGAAAAACGTCGTTTAGCTTACGAAATTAACAGATTCAATGAAGGTTTATACCACATTGTTAATATCGAAGCAGCTACTGACTCAGCAGCAACTAGCGAATTTGATCGTCTTGCTAAAATCAACGGCGACATTCTTCGTCATATGATCGTTAAAGTAGAAGCTTAATTCTAGTTTAATCAATCATAGGAGGACCATCTTATATGATTAATAACGTAGTATTGGTAGGGCGTTTGACAAAAGACATCGAGCTTCGTCAAACTGCTAGCGGACAATCAAATACAAGTTTCACCCTTGCGATTACTCGTAATTTCAAGAACCAAAATGGTGAATATGATGCTGACTTTGTTCAAGTAGTAGCTTGGAGACAAACCGCAGAATTTTTAGCTCGTTTCGGTGCTAAAAAAGGTAATCTTCTTGGTGTTACAGGACGAATTCAAACTCGTAATTATGAAAATCAACAAGGACAACGTGTATATGTAACTGAAGTTGTTGCTGATAATGTTACTTTCCTTGAAAGTCGCGCAACTCGCGAAAGTCAAGGTGGTTCAACTGGTGGTGGCTATCAAGCTCCACAAGGAAACAGCAATAATAATTCATACGGTTCATCAACTCAACAAAACAATGTTCCTGATTTCGGACGTAACGACTCTGATCCATTCGGTGGAGGAAGTCCAATCAACATTGATGATGATGATCTACCATTCTAATACCTTATAGTAATATTAGTAATTCTTATGGATTACCAATGTTAATTAAAGGTTCTCATATTTTATATGAGTAGTTGACTATTATAAGAACGTAATTTCAAAATTAAGAAATAATATAAGGAGAAAAAATCATGGCTCAACAACGTCGTGGCGGATTCAAACGCCGTAAAAAAGTTGATTTTATTGCAGCTAATAAAATCGAACATGTAGACTACAAAGATACTGAACTTTTAAAACGTTTCATCAGTGAACGTGGTAAAATTTTACCTCGTCGTGTTACTGGTACTTCAGCTAAAAACCAACGTAAAGTGGTTACAGCTATCAAACGTGCTCGTGTAATGGCTTTACTTCCATTCGTAGCAAACGATGAAAACTAAAAAATAATAAAATAAGAACTAGCCTAGGCTGGTTCTTTTTTCTTATACAAAAAAGCAGCCTTAGCTGCTCCAAAACAATATTTACATTTCACTAGGAAGGATGACTGTTTCTCTTCCCATTCTATCCACAACATGTACTACGCTTGGCCAATCTTTGTCATAAGGAAAGTCGAAATCAAAAGCTATTTTATCGTATGATCCTTCTTGTGAAAAAAGAATTGTAAGGTAACCGTCCTTGTTAATGAGGTCGAAATTAATAATTGGTTCTAAAACAAAAACCCCTTTTAAGTTATTATCAATAATGTACCAAAATGAATCAATGACTTGACCTGGTAATTCAGATGCAATACCAAAGCTAGCATACCTTCCACTTGTATTTGTAAAAGCCATCTTCTCTCACCCCTTTCTTTTTTTAGAAAATTCAATTAGAATGTAATCTAAGAATATATTAAAGAAATTAAAAGGTCAAGGAAAAGAAATTGAGAATAGATGAACTCATAATGAAAAACTTTTTACTAAATAAAAAGGAAACGAAAAAGGCTATCAAAGAAGGGTTAGTAACGGTTGATGGAGGAATCCCTACAAAAATTAGTCAAAATGTGGATAGTTCGGTACAAGAAGTTATCTTTCGTGGGGAAAAAGTAATTTTTTATCCCCATAAATACTATATGCTCCACAAGCCTGTGCAAACAATCAGTGCAAACTCAGATGAAAAGTATGAGACGGTCTTTGATTTACTAGAAAATGTGGATAAGTCGGAATTATATCTGGTTGGTAGACTAGATTTTTGGACAAGTGGACTTCTTTTAATCACAGATAATGGGAAATTGGGGAGAAGTATGCTAAATCCTGAGAGTCATGTGGAGAAAATATATCAAGTTACCACCAAAGAACCACTCGTAGTATCAGATGTGGATAAGTTTGCGCAAGGGCTTTTAATTGATGGTGATGTGTTATTGAAACCTGCTCAGTTAGAAATTACTGACGCCCATCATGCCAATGTAAAAATTTCTGAGGGACGGAACAGACAAGTGAGGAAGATGTTCCTCTCCACAGGGAAGCTTGTAACTGAACTTAAACGTATTAAATTTGGACCACTTGATTTGGATGAGGACTTAGCACCTGGTCAATACAGGGAATTAACTATTAAAGAAGTAGAGTCACTAATACCACACTTTAATTAAAAGTCATATTCTCTAAGTTCCCTATTAATGGTATCAAAGTCAAATCCTTTACGTGCTAATGATTGAATAACTCGCTGTTTGAGATCATATCCGCCATATTTTCGACCATATTTTCTCAGACTTTTTTCTATTTCGCTTTGAATTAAATCACTTTCCTGCTCACTATCTGATTCGAGCTCTAAACTTTCAATTGCAGTTTTTGCAATATCATAAGAAAATCCTTTAGTTACAAGAGATTGATTTATTTTAATTTTAAGCATTTTAAGAGGTAGCTTACTATACTTTTGCATGACTAACTTTTCAGCGATGTTAGTTGCGACATCAACTTGACTTTCTCTTGTATAAGTTTGACTCATAATTTCATCAATTAAGTCGGTTTTTATACCTTTTGTAGAAAGCTTTTGTTTAATTTGATAAGGGCCGTTTGTCTGAGAGTTTATTTTACTGTTGATGAAACTTTCAGTATAAGAAGCATCATCAATATATTTACTAGATTCTAGCTCATCAATTATACGAGCAATTTGGCGGTTATCTATTTCGTGCTCTTGTAAATATTTAATAACTTCAACTTTAGTTCTCATTTTAAAGCTAATATAGTAGATGGCTAAATTTTTTCCACGCGAAAAGTTTGCAAATTCAATGATTTCTTTTAGTTGCTTTTCACTGTATTCAGCAGCTCTAGACATCATATATTTAACTACAGTATCTTCAGTGACATAAATTGTATCATGCTTATCAAATTCGACTTTATATAGTCGTTTTTTCTTTTCTATTGCTGTGATCTTTATCATGTATCTTATTATACGTGAAAAAATTGCAAAAGTAGTCATAGAAATTTATTTTTTATTTATATATAATATTTGACAAAAAGTAACTAAGTCGTTACACTATAAATGTAAACAATTGATTACATTATGAAAGCAGGTCTTTACATTGATAAAAAATAGATTGAAGGTCTTGAGGGCAGAACGCGACTGGACTCAGGCGGACTTGGCAGAAAGGGCAGGCATATCTAGACAGGCAGTAATTTCTATAGAAAAATACAAATATACACCATCACTCGATTTAGCTTTTACCCTAGCAAAAGTATTTGGTGTGGATATAACTGAAGTTTTTGTGCAAGAGGAAGATTAGGAAGGAAAACATGATGGGTTCTTTTACAATTATTAATGCAATTATTACTATATTTAGTGTATGGTCGGTATCTTTTCGTGACAAAAAACGTAAGGAGTACAATAATGATGAACGTTGGAAAACAGTTGAGCAAAAAGCAGCAAGTATATTTAGTTGGTATTTATTATCGATAATGATTTTGGCATTTGTTGCAACAGTACTAATCGATATCCTGAAAATAAGAGATGGCCAACTGTCTTATTCAGAAGTTGCTAGTTTGATTTTCACTCTTACATCAGTTCCAATAGCTCTATACGGACTTGCTTTAAAGTATTATGATTCAAGAATATGAAAGTAGATTAAATGAATAGTTTTGTATTTTGGATAATAGTTAGGATGATTCTTGCTGTTGTTATAGGTTTTCCATTAATATATATTATTTTTAAATATATATATTATTGTAGTGATAAAGAAAATTAATATGGAAACTACGAGCGCTGGATGATTATAGAATTAAAAGCTAGCAATATTATTAGAAGGTATTACGACACATGCTGTTGTACTGGCTGTTTTATCTATCTAGCCTAGATTTTGGTAAGGGCAGTTAGTTTATTAGTTTTTGATAACATTTTACAAAAAGATAGTATTTCTTTGATAGTAATATTTGCGACTCTAGCAACATTTTCAATTATTGTAGAGTATTTTGCTTTAAGATCTATGATAAAAATATGTAAAATAGTAAAGGATAAAAATTATGGATTATGATTTAATACAACTTATCATCAATATTTTACTTTCATTATTATTTATTTGGTATATTATTTACTCAAGAAACAAAGTGAAAGAATATGGAGAAGATGAGAGATGGAAAATAATTAGAGAAAAAGCTGGTAATGTTTCAAGATACTATTATTATTTTGCTTTAGATTTTTTCTTAGTTGTATCATTAGTTTTTACGATATTAAAAAGATTTTACCCAAATTTAAAGACTATAAATATTGATTCTTATAGTGTAATTACGATAATAATAATTGTATTATCTATTGGATTTTTAGTTGATCTCTTTGCCCTTAAATATTTTGATAAAAAAATGTAAAAAAAACTCGTCTAATGGCGAGTTTTAGGTTCTATAAGATAGATAAAGAGCACAATTTAAAATTGTGCTCTTTTATATAATTATTCAGCTTTTAATGCAGCTACAGTAATGTAGTTGTATGGTTGGTTGAAATGTGGTAAGAAGAAGATATCAAGAAGTTTAAGTTTATCAATAGTTAGTTTTTCTTGAATAGCTAAACTGAACATATGGATAGTTCCTGACATATCTTGTCTAGATGCTAATTGAGCACCAACGATACGACGACTTCCTTTTTCATAAACGATTTTGATTTTAACCATTTCATTATTTTCTTTGATGAAAGCAGGTTTTTGTAAATCTTCAAATTCAGTTGAAAGAACTTCAATTCCAAATTTATCAGCAGCTTTAACAGAAAGACCTGTAGAAACTAAATCAAGACCGAAGATTGAAATACCATTTGAACCTTGAACACCGATTGCATCTACAACAGTTCCACCAATGTTGTGACCTGCAACAATTCCTGAACGAACAGCATTAGAAGCAAGAGCGATGTATGTAGTATCTTGAAGTGCATTAGAATAGATAGTAGCACAGTCACCTACAGCGTATACATCTGGGTTACTTGTTTGTTGATGGTTATCTACAAGGTAAGCACCATTTCTGAAAGTTTCAAGGTCATCAGCTCCAAGAGCAGCATTGGCAGTGAAACCAATAGCGTTGATTACCATATCAACATCATAAGAACCTTTGTCAGTTACTAAGCGTTCAACACGTTTGTCACCTTCGTAAGCAGTAGCCAATTCACCAAAGTGAAGCTCAATACCGTTATCTTCAAGGTTTTTATCCATTAATTTAGCGAATTCTTCATCGTAATATGAAGCAAGTGAAGTAGATTCAGCATCAAATAGTAATACATTTTTACCACGACGACGAGCAGCTTCAGCAATTTCAACACCGATGTATCCAGCTCCGATTACAGCAACGGTTTCAACTTCTGGACGGCTCAAATCTTTATCAACTTCTTGACCTTCTTGGAAAAGTTTAAGGAAGTGTAATCCTTCAAGATCTTTACCAGGAATGTTTGGAATAATTGGACGAGAACCAGTAGCAAGGATCAATTTATCATAATCTTCTACGATTTCTTTTCCATCGCGGTCTGTAGCATAAACTTTTTTGCCATTAAAATCAATTTTATCAACAGCAGTTTCCATGTGGATACGTGCGCCTTTATGAATAAACTCTTCTTCGTTAGTATAGAAAAGACCTTCATAACCATCGATTTGACGTCCTACCCAAAGAGCAGTACCACAACCAAGGTAGCTCAAGTTTGAGTTACGGTCGATCATTACAATTTCTTGATCTGGATAGTTATCCAATAGAGTGTTTGCAGCGGCGATACCAGCATGGTTGGTACCAATAATAACTGTTTTCATAGTTAATTATTCCCCTTTATTTTTTAAGATAGTTTTATTTTACACAAAAACATAACTATTAGCAATATTTTAGCTTATAATTTAGAAATTTTGTATCCGTTAACATCATTTATATGACTCGCTTTTCGGAAAGTGCACACATACAACTTCTGGAACAAAAAAGTCATCCTGAATAAGTGATAATTTTCCAGTATTTTGGTCAATTTTAAATAGGTTAAGATAATCACTATATTGGAATCCACAAACTAAAAATTCACCAGTTTCATTTATATTAAAATCACGTGGGAAATTTCCAGTTGTATAAACCCTCTGAATTTCTTTAATATCTTTTCCGCTTTTAGAAACTTCGAAGACTACAATAGAATTTTCACCTCTATTAGAAACATAGAGGTATTTACCATCATTAGAAATTCTTATTGCTGCTGCACTATTAAATTCAACAAAGTCTAGATCAATAGTGAACGTCTTACTAATAGTTCTTAACGTTGCCTCTTTCTTATCATATTCTAAAACGTTAACGGAACAATCTAATTCACCAACCACATATACGTATTTCCCATTTTTACTAAAAACAAGATGTCGAGGTCCAGTCGCAGGCTTGGCATGCCAAATGCTTTTAAGATTCAATTCACCAGATTTTAATACATCATATAGATAAACTCTGTCAGTACCTAAGTCACAGGCGATTAATCTACCATCAGGAGTTAAATTAGCAAAATGGATATGAGGAGCATCCTGATTTTTATGTGGACCAATAGGTTCACTATGATATAAAGATTCGACACTATTTAAATTTTTATCATTTGTGATTTTATAACTATTGAGTTCCCCTTTATGATAATTTGCTCCAAATAGTAGTTGTCTATTTTCATCTATTGAAACATAGCATACCGGAGAACCAGTTTCTAATATTTTATCAACCAATTTATATTTCGAATCGTAAGAAGCGACGCCACCCATTCTTTTATGACCGTTGACAGTGAATATAGAATCTTCTTTATTAGTAACCAAGTATGTTGGATTAGCTTCTTTTATAATCAAAGAAGAATTTGTCAGCTTTCCTTTATTAAGATCTAAATATGCTTCATAAACTCCCTCGCTCAAATTTTTGTCAGAGTAAGTAGGGTCGTCCGTATATGTTCCAAATAAAATTCTTTCTTTTTTTATCATTGCTTTCCTTTCTGATATGCTAGTCTTGCAATTTTTTTATAGGTTTTTGAACTACGGCTGTCCATATTGAAATTAGTGGACCACAGCCAAAGGCGCAGATAATTGTACCTATACCGATTGGACCACCTGCAAAAAAGCCGATAATAACTACTATAATATCCTGAGTTTTTCTAACAGGTGAATAACTTTTGCCAGTCTGTTTACATATAGTAGGGGCCACAGCGTCATACGGTGATTCTCCTTGATTTGTTGCCATGTATACAGCACAACCTAGTGTAAATAGAGCAATGCCTGCTACTAATGAAATTACTTGTAGCAATATTGAATGAGACATTGTTTGTGAGTATGGTTTAAAGATGGCTGAGAATAATTGAATAAAGTATCCAACAAGTAACATATTAAGAATTGTTCCTAAACCAATAGCAGCTTTATCATATTTATAAACATATAATAGAATTAAAACGTTGACGATGATTTGGAAAACACTCAAACTTAGGCCAACATGATTTGACAGACCTATATTCATTGCCGTAAATGGATCTACACCAAGTCCAGCTGACCTTAATATACTGGAACCAATTGACATGATGATTAAGCCAATAAGAATTATTATTACATTTTTAACTATTTTCATAAATTACCTCCATTTTATTTATGAAAAAACCAGAGGGTACTATGACCCACTGGTTAACTATGTTGATTGCTATTATCAACCTGCACCATATTGGAATGAAGGGTATAGAGTCATTCCTCCATCAACGAATAGAGTAGTACCAGTTATATAAGAAGCTTCATCTGAAGCTAAGAAAGCTGCAGCATTAGCGATATCTTGAGGTTTACCAATTGTTCCCATTGGAACCATGCTTTCAGTTTGAGCTAGCTGTTTAGGATCTGAAAACTTTTTAGCGTTGATAGGAGTATTGATTGCTCCTGGAGCTATACAGTTTGCGCGAATACCTTGATCAGCATATTCAAGGGCAATTGTTTTAGTAAACATTTCAGTTGCACCTTTACTTGCAGCATAGTGAGCGAAAGTAGGCCATGGAATTTGTTGGTGAACTGAAGACATGTTGATGATAGTTCCTTTTTTCTTATTAGCTGTGAAATGTTTCAAAGCTTCACGAGAACCAAGGAATACACCGTCAAGGTTAACGGCAAGAACATTCTTCCAATCTTCAAAAGGCATTTCAGCTGTATGACATGCTTTTTCAATTCCTGCATTATTTACCCAAACATCGATAGTTCCAAAAGTATCAATTGCAGTCTGAGCAAGGCCTTCTACTTGTTTTTCGTCAGAAACATCGGCCTCTACAAATTTTACTCTATCTGGATGTTTTTTTTCAGCATCAGCTAGTTCGTCAGGAAGTGTACCAACGTAATCACCGACTACATTCATTCCTTCAAGTATATATCTCAATGAGATTGCAAGTCCTAAACCTGTTGCAGCTCCAGTGATTACAGCCACTTTACCATGTAATTCTCCGTACATTTAAATTCCTCCTTTTAATTTTGTATTAAGTTAGTTACGACATTAGATAAAATTCCCCATAAGTTTTCTAACAACCACCTCCTCATTAATATGGTTTCATAATATAACAATTTTCAAAAAAATGCACATATTTACTGTGCATAGTAAATATTGTATATTTATTATTATTTTTGTTACTATTGAGTATTTACGGCTATTTTAAATTATATTAATAGATTGTGAATGTTTTTATAAAATAACTTTAGAGGTCGTGCATGCATTTGAAACTTTTTTAAGTATTAAATGTTATAATAGTTCTATGGTATATTTAAAAGTAGGACAAAAAATCCCCCTTAAAATTAAAAAGATGGGGATAAATGGCGAAGGTATTGGTAATTTTAAAGGACAAACTGTATTTGTAAAAGGGGCACTCCCTAAGGAAGAAGTTTATTCTGTTATTACTAAAGCTCAAGGTCGTTATGTAGAAGCAGAAATTGTAAATATTAATAAAAAATCACGTCAAAGAGTAGACCCAGCATGCAAGTACTACGAAGAATGCGGAGGTTGCCAGATTATGCACCTTGAATATCCAGCTCAGTTGGAATTTAAGCGGGATATTCTTAAACAATCCCTTCAAAAGTTCAAACCAGAAGGTTTTTCGGATTATGAGTTGAGACCAACGATGGGTATGAAGGAACCTTGGCATTATCGTAATAAGCTACAGTTTCAAACTCGTCAATTCAAAGACAAGGTGAACGTCGGTCTGTATGCTGAAAACTCTCACCGTTTAATTGATATAAAAGACTGTCTAGTTCAAGACCAATTAACTCAATCGATAATCAATACTATTCGTAACTTGATTTCTAAATATAAACTTCCTTTATTTGATGAAAGGAGAAATCAGGGTCTAAGGACAGTTATGGTCCGTCATGCTATGAAATCAGACCAAGTTCAGTTAGTTTTTATCTCGAGTAAAAATATTAATTTAGACCGAATATCTAAGGATTTAGTAGCAGAATATCCGCAAATCAAGACAATTGCTCTTAATATTAATACGAAAAAATCGTCAGAAATTTATGGACAACATACTGAAATTATTTGGGGGCAAGAGGCCATTAATGAAGAAGTATTAGGTTATGAATTTTCTCTCAGCCCACGCGCCTTTTATCAACTTAATAGTATGCAGACAAATGTCCTTTATCAAGAAGCGATAAACGCACTTGATGTATCAGAAAATGACAATATCATAGACGCATATTGTGGAGTAGGAACAATTGGCTTAGCTTTTGCTTCAAAAGTGAAATCAGTTCGTGGAATGGATGTAATTGCTCAAGGGATTGATGATGCTAAGAAAAACGCAGAAATTCTAGGTTTTGATAACACTCATTACGAGGTTGGGCAAGCTGAGGATGTTATTCCTAAGTGGTATAAAGAAGGATATAGGGCAGATGCTATAATTGTTGATCCGCCTAGAACTGGATTAGATGATAAGTTACTGGATTTAATTGTGGAGTACAAACCAGAAAAAATGGTTTATGTATCATGTAATGTATCAACACTGGCACGTGACCTAGTTAAATTGGCTCAAGTATACAATGTGGAATACTTGCAGTCAGTTGATATGTTCCCGCAAACAGCTCGAACAGAATGTGTAGTTAAATTAACAAGAAAATAGAATTTTGAGACCGAACATTTCGGTCTTTTTTGTACAGGAAATAAACACTAAGGGTCTAGTTAATAAAGTATTTTTGTATTATAGTTATAACAATTATAAGGAGATACGTATGGGAACAAAGAATAAAGGTATATTTTTAGCACTCTTAGCTTGCAGTTTATGGGCTATATCAGGAATTTCAGGTCAGATACTGTTTGAAGATTATAGCTTTACTGCCAGTTGGGTAGTCACAGCGAGAACTGTAATATCAGGAATTTTGTTACTTCTTAGTGCAAAATTTATTTTTAAGGAAAATATATTTGAGATTTTCAAAAACAAGAGGGATTTAATGGATATTATTATTTTCTCTTTTGCTGGAATGTTCATGCTCCAATTTGCCTTTTTTAAAACCATTGAACTTAGTAATTCAGCACTAGCTACTATTCTTCAATATACCTGTCCATTTTTCATAATTATTTATGAAGCCATTAAAAATAAAAAGATGCCTTCGGCTAAAACATTTGTTCTCTTATTTGCGACAAGTATTGGCGTTCTTTTAATAGTAACAAAAGGAAATATATCAAATCTTATAACGTCTTTTCCACCATTATTCTGGGGGATCATGACAGCCATAAGCCTTGCAATTTATAGCATTCAACCACAAAGGATTTTAAAAAAATATAGCACTATCTTAGTTGTTGGCTGGGGAATGATAATAGCAGGGATACCAGCAAATATTGTTCATCCATTATGGAAACCAACAGGAGTTTTCAACTTTATCACAATAGGACATTTAACAGTTGTAATCATTCTCGGCACACTTTTCGCCTATCTGGTATATCTTTCAAGCGTGAAATACATCAGCCCAGCACTAGCGGGAGTGTTAACTGCCTGGGAGCCCATCCTTTCAAACATCTTATCAATTTTTGTCTTTAGTCATAGACTGACTTACATTGAGATAATCGGCTTTATTCTAGTAATCGTCTCAATTGCTTTTCTCCAAAAGGATATTTAGTTCTTTGAGAAAAAAGAGAGACTTTGTTATACTTATTGCAAGGTGGAAATTAGATTATGACAGTTTACATTAGACAAGCAAAATTAGATGATTTAGCAGAAATCATGAAAATCATAGCATCTGCTAAAGGCTATCTTGCTCAGCAAAAAATCGACCAGTGGCAAAATGAGTATCCAGCAGTTTCTGATATTGAAGATGATATCAGAAGTTCTGAAAAGAAAGCCTGTGTACTCGTGGTAAATGGGAAAATTGCAGGTTATGCCGTTATAATGACGAGTGTCGAACCAGCTTACCAGATGATAACTGATGGCAAGTGGCAAGGAAGTGATGAAGAAGAAAATTACGTGACCATCCATCGTATGGCTTTGTCTACTGAATTTAGGGGACTTGGGTTAGCAAATATCTTTTGGTCAAATATATTGAGTAGCATGAGAATGCAAGGATTTACTGATTTTCGTGTAGATACTCATCCCGAGAACAAGGTTATGCGTGGAGTACTTGAAAAACAAGGCTTTGAATACCAAGGAAACGTGATGTTTGAGGGACTACGATATGCCTATCAACTAATATTATAGCCACTTAAAAATAGATTAATACATCGTTGACTCATCTCGATGAACGCTAGTTCTATCATCGATTCGTCGCCTTGTCTTATTTCTATTTTAATCAACTATAAAATAAAATAAAGAAGGAAGATAAATATGACTTACGAACAAGAATTTTTAAAGGATTTTGAAGAATGGCTTAGCACACAGGTTATGGTTAATGAGATGGCCATGGGTGAAGCGCAAAAAGTAGCAGACGAAGACGATGATGCGCGTGCAGTGGACGCCGTTATTCGTTATGAAAGTAGACTAGATGCATATAAATATCTACTAGGAAAATTCGACAATTATAAAGCACAAAAAGGATTTCACGACCTACCTGAGGGATTATTTGGACAAAGAGAATATTAAGATATCAAAATCCATACTTTCATCTTATTTCAAGCACGATTTCTCAGGTGATGATTTGATTATTGAAAAATATAACCAAGAGTACGCAGCACTTTCATGTAATTCTTTAAGTTTTAGAAGTAGATTGGCTAAGAAAACTCCAACTAAAAAAGGATATTTTCTTGCAATTTGGAAAAAGGATGAAGATAATAATAACCGTCCATTCAATAAAGAAGAAAGCCCAGAATTCTTATTTGTGATTATTAAAGATGAAAACAAAGAAGGTATTTTTAAGTTTCCCAAAGATGTTCTTGTCAGCAAAGGTATAATATCTGATGCTAAACGTGGGAAAATGGCATTTAGAGTTTATCCAGCTTGGGAAGTTGGCCTTAATACAATAGCTCGTAAAACGCAGGAATGGCAAGTTAAATATTTTGAGCATTTGACTACTAACTATTAGAGTAGAGGAACTAAAAAGTATGAAATCATATGATAGTAAGCAGGAGTTGATAGACGCAATACATGCTAGCTATGGAAAATATATAGAAGAATTTAAGGCTATCCCTGAAGATATGAAAGATATTCGAATTGACGGAGTAGATAAGACACCTGCTGAAAATTTAGCCTATCAGCTGGGATGGATAAATCTATTATTATCGTGGGAAAAAGATGAAATATCAGGGATAAAGGTTGTTACTCCAACAGCTGACTACAAGTGGAATAATCTTGGAGGCTTATATCAATCATTCTATGAAAACTATGCTCAATTTTCTCTTAAGGAACGAATAGATTTATTAACTGGGAAAGTAGATGAATTATGT
Organism: Floricoccus tropicus; assembly: GCF_001832905.1. GTDB lineage: Bacteria > Bacillota > Bacilli > Lactobacillales > Streptococcaceae > Floricoccus > Floricoccus tropicus. The sequence continues at coordinate 31,685 of NZ_MKIR01000021.1, forward strand.
GATTGGCTTGAAAGCTTATCAAATGAAGAACTTTTTGAACCTGAGAAGCGCAATTGGGCTACGACGGCTGCCATGTGGCCAATATGGAAATGGGCACATATAAACTCTGTAGCTCCGTTTACAAATTTTCGTACTAAAATTCGAAAATGGAAAAAATTAGCAATGATTGGTAAGAAGAGTGATTTAATAAAATAGCTTCTTATTAACTAACACAAAAATGGCAAGTTAAATATTTTGAGGTTTTGACTACACAAGAGATTTTTTTGAAGCAAATTCATCTTCAAAATGAAAGGGATATTATGATCTTAGCGACTATAATCAATGATCCACATAAGAAGTTACTTGATGATATTGAATTGTTTTCTCAAAAATTAAATGATATATTTTCTGAAATATATCTTTGTATTAGTGATTTTACCGATTTATCTGTAATTCATCTCTGTGAGGAGATGTTTTTCAATACGAAAGTCATTGAACGTAAAGGTGCAGCGCATGCAAGAAGAAGTGTGCTTAATTTTGTGGCTGAACTTGATAGTTCAGAAGATATTATGTATTGTGACTTTGATAGAGTGCTTACTTGGATTAAGATGTTTCCAGAAGAGTTAGAAGTAATAACAAATAAAAAATTAAATAGTGACTATGTAGTATTAGGGAGAACAAAAGAGGCATTTGAAAGTCATCCAGAGTCTTGGCAAGCTACAGAAGCTATCACTAATAAAATTTCATCAAAATATTTTGGAATAAATGATTTAGATATAACGGCTGGAGCTTCTATTATGAGTGCATATGCTGCGAGTATGATTGCACACAAGTCTTCACACTCACATACAGATTGTGAGTGGCCTTACCTTGTGAAAAAGGCAGGCTATTTGATTGGTTCAAAGAAAGTTAACGGTCTTCTATACATGGATATTAATAGTGTGAATTTTCCTGAAGAGGAAGCGAAAGAATATTTCTCTAGACTTGAGTTATCCCAAAAAATCTTATCAGTACTCTTCAAATAAATTTAATTTGAAAAATTCTTTTAAATCTGCTAGACTAGTAACAATCAAGAGGAGTAGTTTACGGGAGATCTGAGAGAGGAACTGGTTGCTGAAAAGTTCTATCAAAGGTAAATGAAGGTTGCTTGTGATTAAATTAAAATAATAAAATTGAGTGGTGATTACTTGTTCATGTAAAGGACATAATCACAATACAGGTGGTACCGTGCGTGAAGCACCCTGACTATATTTTATATATAGTTGGGGTGCTTTTCTTTATTATTTTATTGTAATAAGAAGGTAAAATGACAAGAATGAAACAATACGCAGAAGACTATCTTAATAGCTCAGATGCTAGTAATTACAGCTACAACTCTGAAGATTTATATTTAGCAGTTTATGGATATGAATCTGAATTATCAAAAAAGCTTAAAAACTTACACGGCATTTATATGCTTGAATTTATAGATGGTGGTAGATATATAGGTTCTGCTTTTCATGAAGAAGGAATGTATAATCGCATTAAAACTTACATGAAGTATTCAGCAGGATCTGGCAATCCACTTGGAAATCAAGCTAGAAAAGATGCTCTTCCCAAAAGTATTCAAGATAAATTTGCTACGGATAGAGAAAGTTTTCTAACCGATGATGAAGATTATCTAACTTTTCATATTCTACACACTGTAGAAGCTATACAGGATGAACAAAAATATGGAATATTTGATGGGGATTCAGAAATTTTATCTGATATGCTTGAGTTTGTAGGAGATGATGGCTTTACTTTTTACCGAAATCTCAATGACAATCAAGCAGAAGAGAAGTATTTTAAAGAACTTTTTGATACTAAAATTAATGGATTAAACCTAAACTAAAAGGAGAAATATATGACTGAACTTTCGACAAAATTCAATCCTGCTGAAGTTGAAGCAGGGCGTTATGAAAAATGGTTAGAAGCTGATGTTTTTAAACCATCAGGCGATGTAAATGCTGAACCTTATAGCATTGTTATTCCACCACCAAATGTTACAGGTAAGCTTCACTTAGGACATGCTTGGGATACAACTTTACAAGATATGATTATCCGTCAAAAACGTATGCAAGGTTTTGATACTTTATGGTTACCAGGTATGGACCATGCGGGTATTGCTACTCAAGCTAAGGTTGAGGAACGTTTGCGTGAACAAGGTATAACTCGTTATGACCTTGGACGTGAAAAATTCATCGAAAAAGTTTGGGAATGGAAGGATGAATATGCTTCTACCATCAAAGAACAATGGGGTAAACTAGGACTTTCACTCGACTATTCTCGTGAACGCTTTACTCTTGATGCAGGGCTTTCGGAGGCTGTTCGTAAGGTATTCGTTGACCTTTATAATAAAGGATTAATTTACCGTGCCGAGTACATTATCAACTGGGATCCTGCTGCTCGTACTGCTCTAAGCGATATCGAAGTAATACACAAGGATGTTGAAGGTGCTTTCTATCATATGACCTATGACCTTGAAAATGGTCAAGGAACTCTGGAAGTAGCAACTACTCGTCCTGAAACAATGTTTGGTGATACTGCAGTGGCAGTTAACCCAGAAGATCCTCGTTATAAAGATCTTATCGGACAAAATGTAATTCTACCTTTAGTGAATAAAGCTATTCCGATTGTAGGAGATGAACATGCTGATCCTGAATTTGGAACAGGTGTCGTAAAAATTACACCAGCTCATGATCCAAATGACTTTGAGGTTGGTCGTCGTCATGATTTACCTCAAGTAAATGTTATGAATGCTGACGGTACTATGAATGAGCTTGCAGGTGATTTTGCTGGTATGGATAGATTTGCTGCTCGTAAGGCAGTAGTAAAAGCCCTTGAGGAAAAAGGACATTTAGTTAAAGTTGAGCCAATGGTCCACAGTGTAGGACATTCAGAACGTACGGGTGTTCCAGTAGAACCAAGACTTTCTACTCAATGGTTTGTTAAGATGGAAGAGCTATCTAAGAAGGCTATTGAAAATCAAGCAACTGAAGATAGAGTTAACTTCTTCCCAGATAGATTTAATGATACATTTATCCAATGGATGGAAAATGTACACGATTGGGTAATTTCTCGTCAGTTATGGTGGGGTCATCAAATTCCAGCATGGTACCACAATGAAACTGGAGAAATGTATGTTGGTATGGACGCACCAGCAGATGCTGAAAATTGGACTCAAGATGAAGATGTACTAGATACTTGGTTCTCAAGTGCACTATGGCCATTTTCTACTATGGGTTGGCCTGATACAGAAGCAAAGGACTTCAAACGTTACTATCCAACGAACACTCTTGTTACAGGATATGATATTATCTTCTTCTGGGTAAGTCGTATGATTTTCCAAGCCTTAGAATTTACGGATGAAAGACCATTTAAAGATGTCTTAATGCATGGACTAATTCGTGACGAGAGTGGTCGTAAAATGTCTAAATCACTCGGTAATGGAATTGATCCAATGGATGTCATTGAAAAATATGGTGCAGATGCCCTTCGTTGGTTCCTATCTAACGGATCAGCACCTGGCCAAGACGTTCGTTTCTCTTATGAAAAAATGGATGCTTCATGGAACTTCATCAATAAGATTTGGAACGTAAGCCGTTACATCATAATGAATAATGAAGGCTTAACACTTGAAGATATTCAAGCTAATCTTGAAAAAGTGGCTAATAAAGAAGCTGGAAATGTAACTGACCGTTGGATTTTAACTCGCTTAAATGAAACGATTGAACGTGTTACAGAAAACTTTGATAAGTTTGAGTTTGGTGAAGCAGGGCGTGCTCTTTATAACTTCATCTGGGATGAATTTGCTGACTGGTATATCGAACTTACAAAAGAAGTTCTTTACGGCGAAGATGAGACTGAAAAAGAGGTTACTCGTTCAGTTCTAACTCATGTTTTAGACCAGATTTTACGTTTATTACATCCAATTATGCCATTCGTAACTGAAGAAATTTTTGAAAATATTCCGCATACTGAGGAAACGCTTGTTACAGCAAAATATCCACAAGTTCGTTCTGAATTTGATGATGCTCAAGCTGCACAAGGTGTCGAAGTACTTAAGGAAGTTATCAGAAGTGTACGTAATTCACGCGCTGAAGTTAATGTAGCACCAAGTAAGGCGATTACTATTTTAATCAAAACAAAAACTCCTGAAATTGAAGAGTTCTTCAAAGCTAATGAAAATTACCTAAGAAGATTTACAAATCCAGAAGTTTTAGAAATTAGCTCAGATGTGGATGCGCCTGCACAAGCGATGAGTGCTGTCATAACAGATGCAGAAATCTATCTACCACTTGCGGATCTTATCAATGTTGAGGATGAAATAGCTCGTCTTAACAAAGAACTGGCTAAATGGCAAAAAGAACTAGATATGGTTGGTAAAAAATTAGCTAACGAAAAATTTGTAGCTAATGCTAAACCAGAAGTAGTTGAAAAAGAAAAAGAAAAACAAGCTGACTATCAAGAAAAATTCAATGCGACAAAAGAACGTATCGAACAATTAGAAAGCTTATAGTATACGTAAAAACTCCATTTTATATTACTTTAAATGGGATTTTATAATATTTATATTACGAGGTTAAGTAAGGCTTTGATTTCAGTATAAATAATTATAATAAAAAAAAAAACTTTATGTGCGCAAATTAATTTCGCCACTTAAAGCCTTTTTTTAATACTTGATGGAGAGTTAGATAATACTATTATCTGTATCCACCACCAGGCACTCCAAGATACTCTTCTAGAGTTTTACCTGAGTTATAAATACTTGTTGCCTTGTTTCCAACATATCTAACATGCCATGGTTCATATTGATAACCAGTGATTGAATCTTTTCCTTCAGGAAAACGAACGATGAACCCATACTTATGAGCATTTTGAGCAATCCAGTTAGATTCCCTAGCACTCACAATTAATGAACCATCACTACGAAGTAAATCAAAGGCTAAACCAGTTTGATGTTCTGAAAATCCAGGACGAGCTGAATATGTATCGGCAGCGGCTTTACCATCTCTATTTACATAACTTTGGTATAGTTGAGCTTGTGTTGCATAGCTACGATAACCACTGTATGAATTTGAAACGTCCATTCCACTTGCTCTCATAGCTGAAATTAATTTTCTAAGATTAGCTATAGCCTCTGAATTTTCACCAGGTGCATAAGTGGAAGGAATTGAATTCTTTTTATTTACTATCAAGATACCATTTACTATGGTCATTCCTTTATTTTGATTGTTATTTCCACTAGAATCGGTAGTTATTTGAACATAGCGTCTTGCCCCGCTTCCAGCAATATAACTTATCCACTTAACACCGTCGTTTGTCACTATATTATCATAAACTACTGTCATCCCTTTATCATAGAATGCAAGATCGGGACTAGATTTTTTAGGTTCATTTTTAACACCAGTCCTTGTAGTAAATGTATATGTTCCACTTTCTGGAACTAATTTCCATGTGTCGTTAGGCTTAGAACCTTCTTTTGGTAATTGAAGATCTTGTTCTAAAATACAAGTATTGAGATTTCCATCCTTATATTCTACTTTATAAGAATAATTAGAATGACTCATATTATCCACATTAACTTCTTTAACGGTACCAACCCAACCTCTGCGTGCTGAAATATTGTTACCATCTGATTCATAACGCGCACCATTACCAAGTTGAACATTATCGCCTACTTGGTATTTAGGAGATTTTGTTGGTTTTTGAATATCTTGTTCTAAAACGTAATTATTTTGAAGTGTAGCACTACCACTACTAAAGACTATTTTATAAGAGTAGTTAGAGTGACTCTTTTTATCAACTCTGACTTCTTTAATTGTACCAATCCAACCTTGACGTTCTGATATATTGTTACCGTTTGATTCATAACGCGCACCACTACCAAGTTGAACAGTGTCACCTACTTTATATTTAGCATCTGAGGAATTAGAATCTGGTTTTGGTAATTGAAGATCTTGTTCCAAAATACAAGTATTGAGATTTCCATTCTTATATTCAACTTTATAAGAATAATTAGAATGACTCATATTATCTACATTAACTTCTTTAACGGTACCAATCCAACCTCTGCGTGCTGAAATATTGTTACCATCTGATTCATAACGCGCACCATTACCAAGTTGAACATTATCGCCTACTTGGTATTTAGGAGATTTTGTTGGTTTTTGAATATCTTGTTCTAAAACGTAATTATTTTGAAGTGTAGCACTACCACTACTAAAGACTATTTTATAAGAGTAGTTAGAGTGACTCTTTTTATCAACTCTGACTTCTTTAATTGTACCAATCCAACCTTGACGTTCTGATATATTGTTACCGTTTGATTCATATCGCGCACCACTACCAAGTTGAACAATGTCACCTACTTTATATTTAGCATCCGCAGCCTGTTCGTTGTTTTGGCTAATTTGTACATATCTCCTTGCACCGCTTGAAGCTATGTAGCTAATCCAGTCAGCACCATCGTAAGTTACTTTATTATCATAATTAACAGTCATACCTTTTTCATATGTTGCAACAGTAGAACTAGATTTCTTTGGTTCAGACTTTATAGGACAAGAGAAAGTGAATTTATATGTCCCGTTCTCAGGAACTAATTTCCATTCATTATCAGGTTTAGGTTCGGGTTTTTGTTCATCTATTTGGACATAATATCTGTTTCCACCAAAGGAAACATAGCTTATCCAAGTTTGACCATCAATTGAAACCTTACTATCATAATTGACGCTCATTCCTTTATCAAAATAGGTAATTATTTTACCATTTTTAGTTGGTGAATCTTTGATTATACACTTATTTTTGAAAACATATTTTCCTTGTTCAGGGACTCTCGTCCATGCATCCATTGCTAGAGATGGCTTTATATTTTCTTCAACGTTATAAGTTGAAGTTAATGCATCCTTTCTAATATCATCATCAGATAACACATCCTTATTATCTTTAGGTTCCTTATCAGAATTTTGAATGGCATTAGTAGATGAATTTTTTATTTCTGATGGATTATCTTCATTTTTAGTTGATATTTCATTTTCGTCTTTGAGCTTATCATCAATTGAGTTGACAGTTTGATTTTGACTATTACTTGTCTCAGCACTAGCAATAATTGTAAAAGCATCTTGGCTCTTGTCGATACCGATAGCTAGACTTAAAACTGCTCCACTTAGTAATAAGTACTTACTTACTTTTTTCATTCTTATTTCCTCTCAAGCTTTCATTCTATAATTGAATATTAGCACTCATTTAGTTTTATGTCAATAATATTACATAAAAGTTTTTTAAGTGTCTAATATTTCAATTTTGTTTCATTGTTTAAGTGTAATTGATAACACTATAGGTTTTTGTATTGACTCTACCTTACACAATTATTAAATAAAATATATAAATAAATTTTACTATTCTTATAAGTAAAAATAGTATAATATCTTAAAAGGTACGATTTTCAGCTTAAACGTTAGATTATTTATTATAAAATATGACCTATTTGTTTAATTTGAACTAATTAACAGTATTATATAGAAAAAAGATCATATATAAAGAATAGGAAATTTTAGATGGTATATTTCAGCAGAAGTGCAAATCCAATATTAAACCAGAAGTAGTTGAAAAAGAAAAAGAAAAACAAGCTGACTATCAAGAAAAATTCAATGCGACAAAAGAACGTATTGAACAATTAGAAAGCTTATAATTAAAAAAACTATCCTTGTGAGAATGAGGATAGTTTTTCTATGCCGTTTTATACCTTTCATGATTAAAAAATAACCACTTATGATTTTAACTTGTTTTTATTTATTTTATTGTGTTATACTTCAATAAAATAAAGTCTTGGAAATTGTGTGAAAGATAATTGGAATAAAAATATGTAAGGACATAATCATATCGTGTCCGGGATTGTCTTTTAGTCTTTTAAGATAAGATAATAAATAATACTAAATAATTTATTATACTTACTTATTAGTAAATAGATTTAATATGTATTTGGGGGACATACTATTGTGGAAAATCAAACTAGAATGTTATCAGTAAAGAAGATTCGAAAAATAAATTTTTTATTTAGTTTAATATCTTTTGTTTTAATGCTAGTAGCAAGTATAATCTGTTTTTGGAACAGTCATAGATTTTTAGGAGTTATATGTGCACTATTGGGAGTAGTTTCAGTAATTAATGCACTTAAAATGGATGATATGTATATCTCTTAGAATAATGTGTAAGCAAAGAATTCTTACAAAATTGTAAGTTTTGATATTATAAATGTCAGATTACTTGATTGTATTCTTGATAAAATATATTTAAAGAAGATGATGTAGTGCATAATGTAAGGATTAGTGATGAATATTTTATGTAATCACAATCTATCAAGAAAGGATAAATGAAATATGGGTAAAGCTTTGAAAATTTATTTATTTTTTATGATGATAGTGTGTTTTATTATGTCAGCAGTAAGTGTGGTATTTTTAGGGAAAGAAAATTACTTACTTGGTCTACCGACGTTTGCTATTGCTGGATCTTTATTATGGAAAATAATGAAATTTAATATGGACTTAAGAAGTTTAAAATAATTTTGAACAATAAAATATTAAAAGAGAGGTAATGAGATGGAAGAAAAGAAAAGTCCTGTTTTAAATGCTAGCCAGTTACAATTGCTGATTTCAATTGCAGTATGTTTATCTATCGTTATAGTAAGTGTAATATTAATTGGTCAAGGCAAGATTGGATTAGGTATAAGTGGTTTAGTCTTATCTGTTGCATCAACAACCGTTGCTTTTAATATAAGTGAAAAGCTTTGGAGTGATGAAGAAATTGAAGAGTAAAATTAAGGGTAGTGAAATGAAAACTTTTTCACTACTCATTTTTTATAATATGGAGGAGCTATGATTTTATTATTATTATTTTTAGTTATATTCGGGGTTGTTTTAGTAATATCAGGAAATAATACAAATGATAAATCAAGTATGGTCACGGGATTTGTCTTATTATTGGTATATGCAGTTTTATTTTTATATTTGGGAGTATTATGATAAAAAAACAAAAGCTATATTTTATTCTTACAGTTATTGTTCTTTTACCAATTTTAATTTATTTAAGAACAGTGGATTATTCAATGGATGGAAACTACAGACATATAGACGTCCAAGAAGTACCTGAGTATGTCCCGAAATTAAAAATAAAAAAAGGTTTAGTACTTCCTTATTCCTCTAAAGATAATCTACAGGTAACACAAATTAAATTATTAAACTATAATAGAAAAATTGTAAATCTAAATAATCTCTCTTGGCCTTTAAGACTTAAATTTAATTATGAAGATGGATATTTTTCAAATTATAATATGCCAGATATGGAAGGTGACTTCAGTGATCACTGGTATAAAGATGGATCCAAAGCTCTAGAAAGACATGGAAATGTCAAAAAAAGGTTCTCAAATGCTGAAGGTAAATTAGAAGATATCGCTTATCAAGATTTTACAAAAAACTTACAAGATAAGATATGGGTAATTAAGTATCTTGAAAATGAGAATTATGATAAGGTGAAATTATCAATAAATAATGCAGAAATTTTTTATAAAGATGGCTCAAGTAAAAAATTCAGTGTTCAAAATGTTAAGGTAACGATCGGTATGGCGCAATATTATGATGCAGATACTAACGAAAAAAAATATAAAGATTATATAGCTAGTCTAGATAAAGCTTTAAAGTGTACAACTATTGAACAAATGGAAAAGAATGGCATAGCAACATCATTAGACTTTAATATATCAGATTATAAGTATACAAGTCTCTCTTTAAGATTTATACAATATAATTACGAAGATGTCGATTTTAATGAAGAAAATGTAGTTTTGTATAATGACTGATTTTTAACGTTTTTGATGTTGGTTTTCTTTTAACTGGGGTACTATCTCTTTAACTAATTAATAAAAAAAGCTTAGAGATTTAACCTTGAGGGGTCGAAATTTCTAGCTTTTTTCATGCCTTCTTGATAAGATAGATTCATGAATGAACAAGACATGATGATGCAGGCATTGAGTAAGGCCTATATAGATGGTAGCAGTGGTCAGGCAGATAGTATCCACGCGCCAAAATTACTTAAAAACGATAGAGAAAGCAAAGAGACGGTTCTTGCTGCAGTACTTCGCGACTTGGAAGACTGTCAGACTTTTGATATATCTACTGCCTTTGTTACAAAGGCTGGTTTAGCCCTCTTGAAAACTACTTTGTCAGATTTAGCTGATAAGGGTATTTCAGGTAGGCTTGTTACCTCAACATACTTAGGATTTAATAATCCATTAGTATTTCGTGAACTCTTAAAGATTCCTAACCTTGAAGTGCGAGTTTCGAATTTAGAAGGGTTCCATGTTAAGGGATATTTTTTCAAGAAAAAAGACTATAACTCTTATATTATTGGTTCTTCTAATTTAACGGATACGGCCCTTAAAACTAATTTTGAATGGAATTTTAGATTTACCTCAAAAATTAGTGGAAATACAGCCAAGGAACTGGAAAAAGAATTTGAAAAACTTTTTAATTCATCCAATGAACTTACAGATTCATGGTTAAAAGAATATGAAAAAAATTATATTTGGCCGAAATTCAATTCAGTATCAAACCAAGTTCCCCGTGAACTTGAAAAATTAGAGATTACTCCAAATTCTATGCAGAAAAAGTCTCTTGATAATCTTGAACTTTTGCGACAGGATGGAAAAGAAAAAGCACTTTTAATATCAGCAACCGGGACAGGGAAGACTTACTTATCAGCATTAGATGTTGCACAAGCAAAGCCTGATAAGATCCTTTTCATTGTCCATAGGGAACAGATTTTAAAGGACGCCATGGAGTCCTTTAAAAATGTACTGGGCGGCTTTGTTAGTGACTATGGATTTTACACAGGTACGCAAAAAGACCTATCATCTAAATATATTTTTGCGACAGTACAATCACTCTCAAAGGAAGAAAATTTATCAAGTTTTGCCAGAGACCACTTTGATTATATTTTGATTGATGAGGTTCATAAGGCAGGAGCAAAATCATATCTTGATATTTTGAATTATTTCCACCCTAAATTTCTGCTAGGGATGACAGCAACTCCTGAAAGAACAGATGATTTTAATATTTTTCAAATTTTTGACTACAACATAGCTTATGAAATAAGACTTCAAGATGCAATGGACGAAGATTTACTCGTTCCCTTTCATTACTACGGAGTAACTGACTTTGAAAAAGATGGTGACTTTATAGATGATACAGCTAGTCTCAGTCGTTTAATAAGTGAGGAAAGAGTAGATTATCTTTTGGACAAAATTAGCTACTATGGTGTATCAGGAGATAAGGTTCGAGGTCTAGTTTTCTGTTCAAGCGTTGATGAATCACGCGCTATGAGTGAGATTTTCAATGAGCGTGGTTATAAAACAAGCTACCTCTCTGGAAATGATTCTATCCTTGAACGGGAGCGACAGATTGAACTTCTTGAAATGGGGCAGCTTGACTACATTTTTACTCGAGATATTTTCAATGAAGGTATTGATATTCCAAGCGTCAATCAGATTGTTATGCTGAGAAATACGGAGTCTAATATTGTCTTTATTCAGCAGCTCGGACGAGGACTTAGAAAACATTATTCCAAAGATTACACTGTCATTATTGACTTCATCGGTAACTATAAAAATAATTATCTGATTCCTCAGGCTCTGACTGGTGACAACACTGCAAGTAAGGATTCGCTTCGTCGCGACCTCTTTGCGACAAACTATCTATCTGGCCTTTCATCTATCAACTTTGAAGCTATCGCCAAGGAAAAAATATACGAGTCTATAAATTCGGTAAAACTTGATTCAGTCAAGTTCCTCCGTGATTCTTATAACCGGTTGAAAAATCGTTTGGGGAAAATTCCTAAGCTACTTGATTTTGAAAAATTTGCGGAAGTCGACCCATTCATTCTCGCCACAAAATTTGATAGCTATCCATCCTTGTTAAGGAAGATTGAACTAGATTATGATGGTAAATTAGATGAAGATGAATTTATCATGCTAAGATTTTTTGGTCGTGAACTTCTAAAGGGAAAATCAAAAGGAGAATTACTCTTACTCGAATATTTAATGGAAAAAGAGAACATATCAAAAGATAATTTCTTTACCCTCTGTCATGATTTAGATATTCTAATGGATGAAGAAACTTTTGCTACCCTAATTAAGGTTTTAAACATGACGTTCTGGACATCTATTTATAAAAAGGTTTACTCAGTTCCTTTTATCAAATATGATGAAAAGTCACAACTTATATCAAAATCTGATGCCTTAATTTCTGCCTTGAAAAATCCAGATTTTATTGAAAACTTAAGGGATTATCTTGCTACTGCAAAAGTCAAAAACCACAACTTTGATAATAGACAAGTTATGACACAAGGTCAAAAATATGAAAAACGTGATGTTACTAGATTTCTTAACTTTGACCACCAAGAAGTTGATTTGGCTATTGCTGGCTATAAAATAAGACCAGATAAGAAGAAAATGATGATTTTCTTGACTATGACAAAGACTGAGGAATCAACAAGTACTCAGATTAAATATGTTAATAAGTTTATCGGAAAATCTAAAGTTTCTTGGTATAGCAAGCGTAAAAGAAATCTTAATAGTCCTGAAATCAAGGCGCTTTTAGACTATGAGAATAACGGGATGGAAGTCTACGTCTTTATCAAAAAGTCGGATGCCGAAAAGGAAAGTGACTCATATTTCGTTGGACGAGCAAGACCACTTCTTGAAACCATCCGAGAATGTAAGATAGATAAACATGATGGAAGCCAGGAAGATGTTGTTGAGACATATTTTGAGTTTATCGATACAATAGATGATGATTTATATGGATATTTACTTGGATAAGATAAAAAAACTGCTTTGATGAGCAGTTTTTTATATGTTTTATATACAATTTAAGGTATAATTAACTTCCAATAAAAGGAGGTGATGATTATGAAGATACTATTGATTGGCTCGCCAGGATCTGGTAAGTCAACTTTTGCAAATGAAATTGAACAAGTTTCTGATATTGCCATCTTACATTTGGATAAGATTTGGCATACAACGGATTATAGTCAAGAGGCTGAAAAGTGGTTCATTTCTGAGCAAGAAAAATTTATGACCAGTCATGATTCATGGATTGTTGATGGAAATTATTTCGGTTCAATGGACACAAGGCTCAAGTACGCTGATACTGTAGTCTTATTAAATATTTCTAAATATAAGCGTGTTTATAGAATTATTAAACGTTCCATAAAGCGACGTTTGTCTAAAAAGAGCCAAGTAGACATGGCCTCTAATTTTTCAGAAAAATTTGATAAGGAGTATTTTGATTTCTTGAAGTTTGCTTGGAATTACGACAAGAATTTTGAAAGTAAGGAAAAAGAATTAGGAATTGTTAATCCCATAATCATCAGAAATAAGAAGGATAAGGAAAAGTTTATAAACACTTTTCTTAGGAATGGCAGGTAGAAAATTTATGAAAATAATTTTAATAGGATCACCAGGTTCTGGGAAATCAACTCTTGCGCGTGAGATAGAGAAGTTAGCTCAAATTCCGATTCTTCACTTGGACAAACTATGGCATACAACAGATTATAGTGATGAGGCTATAGATTGGTTTATCAAAGAGCAAGAAAAATTCATGGAAGAGAATGAGTCTTGGGTAATTGATGGTAATTATTTTAATTCAACTATTGAAAAAAGATTATCTTATGATGATGTAATTGTTGTTGTAATTCAAATTCCAAGACATAAAAGAATCTATAGAATCCTTAAGCGTAGTTTAAAACGTCGTGTTTCAAAAGAAAATCGTCCAGATATGGCTTCAAACTTTTCAGAGAAATTTGATAAGGAATATCTTGATTTTTTGAAAATTTCTTGGACTTACGATGAAAAAGTTGCTCAAAGAATAAATGATTATGAAATCAAAAATCCTATTATCATAAAAAACCAAAGAGATAAGGAAAATTTTCTTAATATGATTAGTCAGTAGTCACGTTTCACAAAGTTACGAGGCATTTTTTGTTTCTATTTAAGAAAACATTAGGAATTTGTGCTAAAATAAGTAAATAAATTTGTACAAGGTGGTAAAACTGTGAGAGTAGTTGCAGGTGATTATGGAGGGCGCCCACTTAAGGCGCTTGACGGTAAAACAACGCGTCCAACGACCGATAAAGTCAAGGGTGCCATTTTTAATATGATTGGTCCTTACTTCAATGGTGGTAGGGCTTTAGATCTTTTTGCAGGTAGTGGAGGTCTTTCCATTGAAGCAGTTAGTCGAGGGATGGACGAGGCTGTCTTGGTCGAAAAAGATTTTCGTGCGCAGAAAATAGTCATGGAGAATATCAAGATGACTAAGGAAGATAGTAAATTTACTCTTCTTAAGATGCCAGCAGAAAAAGCAATGAATAGTCTTGCAACTCAGGGTCAAAAATTTGACTTAGTTCTTCTTGACCCACCCTATGCTAAAGAAGAGATAGAAAATAATATTCAATTTTTACAAGATAAAGATATGCTTAGTGATGATGTTATCATTGTATGTGAAACTGACAAAAGCGTTGATTTATCTAATGAAATTGGAAGTTTTGAACTAATAAAACAGAAAATTTATGGAATCAGCAAAATTTCTATTTACGAGAAAGTTTTAGATCAAGTTGAAGAAGAAAATAATAAAGATATGGAGCAAGTAAATGACTAGCAAAGAAAAGATTGGTCTTTTTACAGGGACCTTTGATCCATTGACTAACGGACATTTAGATATTATTGAAAGAGCTAGTAAACTTTTTGATATTCTTTATGTTGGCATTTTCAAAAATGACAGTAAAAACCCTCTCTTCACAACTGAGGAAAGAAAGGCGATGATTGAAAAAGAAGTTGCTTCTTTTAAAAATGTTAAGGTTATTGTCCACGAAAAAGATTTAACAGTAAATATTGCTAAAAAACTAGGTGTAACTTCCCTTGTTAGATCCGTTAGGAATGCACAGGATTTAGCTTATGAGAGCGAAATGGTCTTTTTTAATCGCCAAATGACAGGTGTTGAAACTATTCTTTTGGTAGCAAGACCTGAATTAGAATATATAAATAGTACTCGTGTTAAGGAAATTTTTAAACTTGGTGGAGATGTTAGTCCGTACTTACCGACTGAAATTTTAAGAGAGATGGAGAAAATCAATGAGTGAGAATGAAAATCCCATAACTGAATTTCAAGAAAAAAATAAAAAATTTAAATTTTCAAAAGGTGTTTTATTCACTATTCTAGCAATGATTATTGCAATTGTACTTTTATTTCCATTATCAGATTATTATATTGAAGTACCAGGTACGACTGAAAATGTTGCACCTATGGTGAAGGTGGATGGAAAAAATAATGATAAAGAAAAAGGTGGTTTTTATTTAACTACAGTACAAATTGGTAAAGCAAATCTTGCAGGTATGATTAGATCTAAGCTAAGTCCTTTTGCAGATATTTATACTGCTAAAGAACTTATGGGGACGTCTAGTAATGAAGACTACAACCGAATGAGCATGTTTTATATGGAAAATGCCCAGAATATGGCAATTTATCAAGCTTTCAAGTTGGCAAATAAACCATTTGATTTACAGTATAAGGGGGTTTATGTACTGGAGGTTACCGATGATTCAACTTTTAAAAATGAATTACATGTTGCGGATACCTTAACAAAAGTTAATGGAAAAGATTTTAAATCTTCTAAAGAGCTGATTGACTATGTTGGTGGACAAAAAGTTGGAGATGAAGTTAAAATAACTTTCCTTGATAGTGGTCAAGAGAAAGAAGCAACAGGAAAGATTATTAAATTAAAAAATGGTAAGAATGGGATAGGGATTTCTCTAGTTGATAGAACTGAAGTCAAGAGTACGCCTGAAGTAACAATAGATGCTGGCGCAATTGGTGGACCTAGTGCTGGTCTCATGTTTACTCTAGAAACTTATGAACAAATTACAGGGGAAAGCCTACGAAATAATCGTCAAATTGCTGGTACTGGGACTATTGAAAACGATGGGAGTGTTGGTCGTATAGGTGGTATTGATAAGAAGATTGCTACTGCAAGTAAAAGTGGTGCTAAAATCTTCTTTGCGCCAGATGATGAAATCACTTCGGATATGAAAAAAGCAGATCCAAAAATTAAATCAAATTATCAAGAAGCTCTCGATGCCGCTAAAAAGTTGAAAACTGATATGAAAATTATTCCAGTTAAAAATGTCGAAGATGCTCTTAAGTATTTGAAAGAAAATAGATAAGATATATGTCTAAAAAATAAGATAAGGGATATGTATGAATACCCTTATCTTATTTTTTATAAGTTTGTTAATTACATATCAATTTTGTGTTTTGTTAAAATCAATCTGTGATATAATATTAGATGTAGAATCTTTAAAGTTATACATATATAAGAGGAGAAGGACTATGAAAAAGAAGCCAATTGATGTTAGTATGCTAGCTATGCCAATGAGTCGTAGTAGATATGGAGATGATCCTTATTCTACAAAACTAGTTGAAAAATTTGAGGATTTGGATGAATTTAAAGATCTGCAGAAGTTTATAGGTAATAGTGATAGTAATAATGAGTGGGTGTTCAGGTCAGTTATCGCAAAGGATAAATGTGTAATTAAGTGGCTAAAAAAACATGCTACAGAATTCGAACAACTGCTAATTGTGTCAGTAGGTCTTGATACCAAGGCAGATGCGCTGGGGTGCTTGCAAGATAAGGAATCATATGGTCTTGATATTTGTAAGGATGATATCCTAAATATATATGAATACGCAGGAATAAAAACTAAAACTAAAATTCTTCAATGTAATTTGGAAAAAGACGTCAATGATGAACTTTTAGCAAATCTTATTGAAGAAGGTTTTGATATTAAGAAAAAAACATGTGTATTGTGGATTGGTGCATCATTTTATATTAGTAAGGAATCTATAGATCATACACTGGATTTTTTTGATAAGAATATTAATATAAGTCACTTCGTAATTGACTTCATGAACAAAAGTGTATTTCAACCACCAAGAAATGAAACCGTAAGACTCCAACTTGAAGCTTTACAAGGATCGGAATTAGTATGGAAAAGTTTTTATTCGTATGAAGAAATCCAAAATTTGTATCGAAAACATGGATTTGAAAATATAGAGATTATTTTCCATGGGGAAGCAGAGTATGAAGCCTATAGGGAAGTCACTTTGGAAGATGACATGATGTTTACATCTTTTGCTATAAGATGAATTAATTAAGCTTTCAAATTATTTTAAGGAGAACTTATGTTTGTATTTGATTCATTTGAGATAAAAGGTAATCATATTTGTAAATTAGTCTTACCTGAAAAAGTTTATGCACAGGATTTGTTTCAAATAATTCAGGACGAACATGATCGTATTCAAGAGTGGTTGCCGATTCCAGAAAAGACAAAGACACTTGAAGATGAAGAAAACTTTATTGAATATGTGCAGAAAAAAATGATTGAAAAGAAGCTATTTACACTATGTATTCTTGTTGATGACAGGGTTGTAGGAACAATTGACTTACATGACATCAGCCATAAACAGAGAAGAGCAGAAATTGGTTATTGGATTTCAAGTAAGTGGCAAGGCTATGGTATAGTAACCAAGGCTTGCAAATCGATAATAAATTATGGTTTTTATATTCTTGACTTACATAAAATTTATATTGAAGTGGATAGTCAAAACATTAAAAGTCAAGCAGTTGCTCAAAGACTTGGATTTTTAAAAGAAGCTTACTTTAAAGAAGCATTAGTGCATAATGGAAAGTATCATGATTCTATTTGGTTTGGATTGATTAATGAAAATAATTAAAAACGATCAACAGTCATTTGACTGTTGATCGTTTAATTTTTAGTCTAGGCGGTGATAAGGGGGAAGCCTAGATTAAATAGTCTGGGGTATGACTATAGTGATTTTTTTGCTTCTTTTACAATTTTATCGATTTCTGAAATCGTAGCTTTGCGGTTGCTTTCATCAGTATTGGCAATCAGTAATGAAACAAGATTTTTTGCATCAAGGCCTTTGTATTGGTTAAGTACAAATTCTTCTTGAGAAAGTGTTGGTACATAAGTACGAGTAAGAACAGTACCGCTGTATGTTATACCATCGACAACAACTAGTTCTTTTTTCAAGAGTTTTTTTAGAGTACTTTGAATTGTACTCATAACAAGGTTTGAATCTGCTTCAAGAATATCTTTTGATGTCATTGGAACGGCCTTATTCCATAAGATATCCAGAATTTCTAGTTCTTTGGGGTTAATTTTTTGCATAGTTTGAAGTCCTTTTCTTTTGTTTATTTTATAGAGAATCTTTTAATAATAAAAGAATTCTTTTATTAAGTTTACCACTTTTGGCATAAAGTACAATTAATTGTACTCGGAAAATTTGTTTCAAGTTGTTTTTTTATTACTAAAGTAAAAAAGAACAGCAATCTGTCCCTTGACAACTTTACTATTATATATTGGTTGATCAAAAAAGTGTAGTGTTTTTTTAAATTGAAAAATAAATTTAATATTTCTTCATAATATAAATAAAATGAAACTTGCATTGCTAGGACACTAATGTGATTAAAACTTTTGTACAGAAGATCTGACACAAATGAAAGGGAATATAGAGCTTACATAATTTAATACCTTAAATCTATATTCCTTTATAACTAATGAACTCAATTAGGAACTTTATCATATACTTTCATATGTTTATAATTCTTAGTGGGTTTAATAACTTTGAAGTCATCCTCATTGAAAGAAACGGAAAATTTACCATTGGGATAGTAATCGTACTTACCATTGTTTTTTACAAAATAATCTTCAGAAGGTACAACTTTTATATCTGCAGGCAGTTGATCCTTTGCTTTATCATATATTTTTAATCCTCTTAACCTTTGGTGCTTCATTAATTTTTTCGCTTCTCTTTTATTTGTCTTGTAAATAGGAAAGTTATCTAGACAGAATGAATAGTCTTCCCCGTCTTTAACTATATAAGAAATTTTAGGATCAAAAGGTAATTCAAAAAATTCCACTCCTTCAGGAGCTGGTGTATATGGTTCAAAAACAATTGAAGACAAAAGGAAAAACCCTAGCAAAAGTAGTGGAGCGAATATGAATTTGACAAACTTATTATTAGATTTTCTTTTGTTGTAATTTAAGATATTTTTTGATCTATCTAGCAATAAATCTTTATTTCCTGATGCAGCAAAATATGAAGCAAGAGCTGCTTCATCATTAGTTTGTAACTGTTTACTAACATTTAGTAATGTTTCCACGTATTTGATTTTGTCTTCATCGGTATTGTTTTTTTCAAGAACACCTTCATCAACTCTTATTTCTAATATTTGGTCCATCTTGTCCTTAAAGATATACCCAAGAGGATTCCACCAATATACTACCATTATAAATTCGTAAAGATACTTTATAACTAAATCAAAATTTGAAATATGTAATACTTCATGATTTATTATGAAGTCGAACTCCTCTTTACTAAGATTGATATCAGGTATAATAATTGTAGGATTTATTAAACCAACAACACTTGGTGAATCGATAACTGGAAGATGTAAGATATTTACAGTCCGTCCATTTACGTTAGTTTTATCAGTTTTTTTTGAAAAAAGTTTCGCAAAAGAGTGTAGCTTTAAACTTTGTCTAATTAAAATTGTAAGTTTTACTAAGCTTCCAATTATCCAAGTAGCAAAGATTATCATATAGCCCTTAATCTCAACTCCTTTTATCTGAAATACATCAGCAGTGAATAGGTCTTGTATCCGAGGCATAACCGTTTTGGAAGGAATAGTTATTGTATAACCGAACTCCAAGGGGAAGGTTATCATTAGAATGGAAAGTGAGATTATGAAAAATAGGATATTAGTATTAAATATCCTATTTCTGTTAAGATTTTTTAAGCTTATGACTACTACTACGAGTAAAAGTGAATTGATTACCGTTCTAGTAAATATAGTAGATAAACTAATAATCATATATTAAAGTTCTTTCTTCTTATCTTTGATAAGTTTTTCAATTTCAGAAATTTCTTTTTTGACTTCCTGTTTATCAGTCCCACCTAACAGAAGAGATACTAAGTTTTTAACTTTTAGACCTTCATATTGTTTGAGTACAAATTCTTCTTGAGAAACAGTTGGTACATAAGTACGTGTAAGAACAGTCCCGCTGTATGTGATACCATCAACAACAACTAGTTCTTTTTTCAAAAGTTTCTTTAAGGTACTTTGAATTGTACTCATAACAAGGTTTGAATCTGCTTCAAGAATATCTTTTGATGTCATTGGAACGGCCTTATTCCATAAGATATCCAGAATTTCTAGTTCTTTGGGGTTAATTTTTTGCATAGTTTTGAAGTCCTTTTCTTGTATTTATTTTTTTATAGAGAACCTTTTAGTAATAAAAGAATTCTTTTGCTAAGTTTACCACTTTTAACTTAAAGTACAATTAAATATGATTAAAGATTTGTTTCAAATTGTTTCTTGTTATTCAAGTAAAAAAGAACATTAGCATGTTCCTTGGCAACTTTACTATTATATATTGTTTGAGCAAAAAAGTGTAGTATTTTTTTAAATTGAAAAATAAATTTAATATTTCAAAAAACTCTATAAAAATAAAAAGAAGGAGCAAATGCCCCTTTCTTGATATTTATTCACTTAATTCAGATTCTTTAATTGCATCAATAATTTTATCAGCATCTTCTGGAGAAGCATCTTTGATTGCATCTGATAAGAATCTAGCAACTTCACCCTTGCTAACTTTTTTACCTGCTAAATCATCAGGTGAGAAGTTTTTAAGAACAGTAGAAGCAAGTTTAGCTAATTGAGCTGGAGATAATGTCTTAATTACATTATTGATTGCATCTTTAACTCCTTGTGGTAATCCATCAGTTAAAGTTTCGATTTGTTTAGATAAATCTACAGGAAGGAAATTTTTACCCAATTTTTCTAAGTCTTTTAAATCCATATGAATGCTCCTTATTATTTATTAACTTAATTATGCATTTTTTTATAAAATTAGTCAATGAAAAGATAGGGCTTACATTTCTTTGCGATTATTAAGGAAAAATATAAGTAATATGATACATAAAATGAAAGTAAAGATGTCAATGTCACATATTCTTTATGATATAATAAGGAAGATTAGAAATTAACGGGGTTATTAACCATGGAGCAAATTAAAATCTTACATATAAATGATCTTCATTCTCATTTTGAAAAATTTCCCAAGATTGAGCGTTTCTTCAAAAGTCATACAGAAGGGACTACCTTGGCTTTTGATATCGGTGACAATGTTGATAGAAGTCATCCCTGGACAGAAGCGACTCTTGGTCAAGCAAATATAAAATTACTTAATCGCTTGAATCTTACAGGTGCAACAATTGGAAATAATGAAGGGCTAAGTCTTGAGCATGATTCCCTGGATCACCTGTATGATGAGGCTAATTTTCCAATAATTTTATCTAATATCAAGGATAATGGACAGGAACCAGAATGGGCGATTGAAAAAATGATTGTTGAAACTGAGACTGGGTTAAAGATTGGAGTTCTTGGCTTGACATATCCGTACCCTCTAGCCTATATTCCCTTTGGCTGGGACATTGAGGATCCTCTAGAAAGTTTAGACAGGGTTCTACCCACACTGGACTGTGATTTTACAATTCTCCTTAGTCACCTTGGAGTAAGATATGATGAAAAAATTGCTAATGAATATGATATTGATTTAATTTTAGGTGCCCATACCCATCATGTTTTTGAAGTCGGGGTGGAAAAAAATGGAACTTTATTAGCTGCTGCTGGATGTTACGGTGAATATATTGGGGAAATTACTCTGGAATTTGATGAACAAAAAAGGCTTATTTCATCAGATATTCATGCTGTTCCAACTAATTCTCTTCCCGCAGAAAAGCCAGATTTGACTACTATTAATTCATGGAAAATCCGAGGAGAAAAACTCCTCGCAGAAAAAGAGCACATATCCTTTGGACATGCTTTAACAAATACCGCCCCTGATTTTGAAGCATCAAATCTATTGGCAAGAATTTTTTGTGATTATGCAGACGTTCCTGCTGCTATTTTAAATAGTGGACTTATTGTATATGATTTTCCACAAGAAATTAGCCCGCAAGAATTACTTGAGATTTTACCTCATTCAATGAGACTTGTCAGATATAAGGTTAGCGGAAAAGAATTAAAAGAGATTTTACCTGAAGTTACTAATGTAGCCAGTCTTTTAAAAACCCAACAAATACATGGAATGGGCTTTAGGGGTATATATTTTGGTGATTTAATCCTTTATGGAATGTCATATCAAGTATACAATTATAAAGAAGAATTTTTGTACCAAGGTCAAGAGATTGAAGATGAAAAAGAATATGAGTTTGTCGTGCCTGACCAATATTACTTTGCTAAGTACTTTCCTAGCCTAAAGAATAGTGGTGAAGCAGAGATTCTCTTTCCAAAATTTTTAAGAGAAATAGTATATAATTATTTGAAAGGAAATCATGGCTAAAAAAGAAATATCAGAAGAAATGATGAATTATAATCGTTTTCCTGGCGAACATGTTGTTGTAAATAAGGAACAGGTATTAATTGGCGAAAAAGTTTTTAACCTTGTATATAATTACCGTGATGGTTTCGATGCTGAAAAGTTAGAGCAAAGATTTTCAGAAGTTCTTACTAAATATGACTACATCATTGGTGATTGGGGGCACGAGCAGCTCCGCCTTAAAGGTTTTTATTCAACATCTAGAAAACAGATGTCAGATGAAGAAAAGATATCATCAGTTCAAGATTATATAGATGAGTATTGTAACTATGGGTGTGCCTTCTTTATTATCAAAAGACTTCGTGGACAAGAAAGTAAGGAAGTAAAGGATAAAGATTTCAGGCCCGGTAGAGGTGATCGAAATATTAATAATAGTCGAAGAAATCGCAAACCAAATAATAAATCAAATCATCAAGATAATAAAAAGCAAGAGTCGAATGTTTCAAGTTCACAAGATAATAGAAAAAATGAGCAGCAAAGTAATTCTTCCACACATAAGAAAAGGCCAAATAGAAGGAAAAATCCTAATAATAAAGTAGCTTACACTGAAGAAAAAGTTTATAAGATTGAAGAGAAGAAACCGCATCATAGTCGTAAGGTATCAGAAAAAAATGTACAGATAAGTAAGGTTAAAAAGGAAAGACATAGCTTTACTATTGTTCAAAAAGAGGACAAGGGTTCGAACTAACCTGTTGTCAATATCCGATAAAAGTGATAAACTGATGAAATTGACTAAAGACAAAGGAAAAAATAATTTAGAATGAAACCTTCGATATATGGATTAACACTTGCCGAGCTTACTGACTGGGTATTGGAAAATGGACAAAAGAAATTCCGAGCTAAACAAATTTGGGAGTGGCTTTACCGTAAACGTGTAGATGAGTTTTCTCAAATGAGTAATTTATCTAAAGATTTAATTGAAAAATTAGATGAAAATTTTATTATTAACCCACTTAAGCAAAGAATTGTGCAAGAATCTGCTGATGGAACTGTAAAATATCTTTTTGAACTTCCTGATGGTCTTTTGATTGAGACAGTTTTGATGCGTCAAAAATACGGTTTATCTGTATGTGTAACGACCCAGGTGGGATGTAATATTGGATGTACTTTCTGTGCAAGTGGACTTCTTAAAAAGCAACGCGATTTGACTTCTGGTGAGATTGTAGCGCAAATTATGTTAGTTCAAAAATATTTTGACGAGCGTGGTAACGACGAGCGCGTGAGTCATGTTGTTGTTATGGGTATTGGTGAACCATTTGATAACTATGACAATGTAATGAACTTCTTATATACAATAAATGATGATAATGGACTTGCGATTGGAGCTCGCCATATCACTGTTTCTACAAGTGGTCTAGCACCAAAAATTCGCGAATTCGCCCACAATGGGTTACAAGTTAACCTTGCTGTAAGTCTTCATGCACCTAATAATGACGTTCGTACTAGCATAATGCGTATTAACCGTAGCTTCCCGATTGAAAAATTGTTCGAAGCTATTGATTACTACATTGAAGAAACAAACCGTCGTGTGACATTTGAGTATATTATGTTAAGTGGAGTAAACGACCGTCCTGAACATGCACAAGAACTTGCAACTCTTCTTAAAGATAAGAAAAAACTTGTTTATGTTAATCTAATCCCATACAATCCGGTTAGCGAACACGACCAATATAGCCGTTCTTCCAAAGAAGACGTTATGCGTTTTTATGATATCTTAAAGAAAAATGGTATTAATTGTGTAGTTCGTCAAGAACATGGTACTGATATTGATGCAGCCTGTGGTCAATTACGTAGTAAGCAATTGAAGAAAAAAGAAGCATGAGCTTAAAAAGACTTGTTGAGGCAAGTCTTTTTCTACCCTTAAGTTTATGATTTACAAAAAAATTAAATACCAAAAATCACAAAAAAACATCTTAAATCACCGTGTTTTGGTAAAAATTGTGAATCATTTTATAGGCATTATCTTTGACGAAAACGTTATCATTCTTTATAGTTAAGTTGTAACTAAATTAACAATATTACTAATATAAATGGAGGAATTATAATGTCATTAATCGGAAAAGAAATCGTAGAATTTTCAGCAGATGCTTACCACAATGGGGAATTTATCACTGTAACAAGTGAAGATTTAAAAGGTAAATGGAGCGTAGTATGTTTCTACCCAGCAGACTTTTCATTTGTTTGTCCAACTGAATTAGAAGACCTACAAAATCAATATGAAGAATTAAAAGGTCTAGGAGTAGAGGTTTATTCAGTATCAACAGATACTCATTTCGTTCATAAAGCTTGGCATGATGATTCTGATAAAATTGGTAAAATCGAATATATTATGATTGGTGACCCATCACATGCTATTTCAGCAGGTTTTGAAGTTCTTGGTGAAGATGGTCTTGCACAACGTGGAACATTCATCATTGATCCTGATGGAATCATTCAAACAGTGGAAATCAATGCTGATGGTATTGGTCGTGATGCAAGTGGTTTAATCGACAAAGTTAAAGCTGCTAAATACGTTCGCCAACATCCAGGTGAAGTTTGTCCTGCTAAATGGAAAGAAGGAGAAGAAACTCTAGCTCCAAGTATTGATTTAGTTGGAAAAATATAGATTGGTTGAGGTAATCTGACATGTTAGATACAGAAATTAAAAAACAGTTAGCTCAATATTTGCAACTTTTAGAATCGGATATTGTCTTCAAAGCAAGCCTAGATTCTAGTGAAAATTCAGTAAAAGTAAGAGAATTTTTAACAGAAATTGTTGAAATGTCAGAACGTCTTTCTCTTGAAGAAACTTCTTTAGAACGCACACCTTCATTTGAAATCAACAAACCAGGTGAAATAAGCGGAGTAGCATTCGCTGGTCTTCCATTAGGCCATGAATTTACTTCATTTATCCTTGCATTACTTCAAGTAAGTGGTCGTGCACCCAAAGTTGATGATTCAGTAATCAAGCGCATTAAAACTATCAAAGAAAATCTTAAGTTTGTTACTTATGTAAGCTTAACTTGTCACAACTGTCCTGATGTTGTTCAGGCTTTGAATATTATGTCAGTGACAAACCCAAATATCAGCCATACTATGGTTGAAGGTGGAATGTTCCAAGATGAAGTTAATGCTAATGGAATTATGGCTGTTCCAACAGTTTTCTTAAATGGTGAAGAATTCGCTGGTGGACGTATGTCCATTGAAGAACTAGTTGACAAGGTTGCAGGTTTTGATACTGAAGAGTTTGCTAGTAAAGAAACTTTTGATACTTTGGTAATTGGTGGTGGTCCTGCTGGTGCTAGTGCAGCAATTTATTCTGCCCGCAAAGGTATTAAAACAGGTATTGTTGCTGAAAAATTTGGTGGACAAGTAGTTGAAACAGTTGGTATCGAAAATATGATCGGTACTATCTATACTGAAGGACCACAATTGATGTCATCTGTTGAATCTCATGTTAATGAATATGAAGTTGATATCATGAAAGGCCAAAAAGTAACTGATGTTAAAAAAGAAGATGATTTAATAAAGGTTGAACTTGAAAGTGGTGCAACGCTAGAAACTAAATCATTAATTATTTCAACAGGTGCTCACTGGCGCAATATGAATGTACCTGGTGAAGAAGAATTCCGTAATAAAGGGGTTACTTATTGTCCTCACTGTGATGGGCCATTCTATGCGGGTAAAAATGTAGCTGTAATTGGTGGGGGAAACTCTGGTGCCGAAGCAGCAATTGATTTATCTGGTATAGCTAAACATGTTTATATACTTGAGTTTGCACCAGAAATGCGTGCGGACCAAGTCCTACAAGACAGGATTGCTAATACAGATAATATTTCAGTTACATTGAATGCAGCAACAAAAGTAATCAAAGGAAGTGATGCTGTTGAATCAATCGTTTATGTTGATCGTGCTACAAACGAAGAACATGAAATTGCTTTAGAAGGAATATTTGTTCAAATCGGACTTCTTCCTAATACAGCATGGTTGAAGAACACAGCAGTAGAACTAAACGAACGTGGAGAAGTAATTGTTGATAAGCATGGACAAACTAATGTTCCAGGAATCTTTGCTGCAGGAGACTGTACAGATTCGGCTTATAAACAAATTATCATCTCAATGGGAAGTGGTGCAACAGCAGCCCTTGGAGCATTCGATTATCAAATCAGACAATAAGAAGTGTTGAACTGATTGTTCAAACTTTGAATTTAAAAGACCATATAGTTTAAATCAGATGATTAAACTATATGGTCTTTTTATCTTTCGAAATATTATTTGTTACTAAAAGTTTAAATAAAAAAACGGCCAATTTGACCGTCCTAGTTTAAAAAATTAATTTTGTCTTTGGCTTCCGTCCATTGCACTTTGAATGTTGTATCGTTTTTTAAGTAAATAACGAATACCAAGTGCAGCAGCACCAATTATTAGAGTAGCTATTGGAGAAAGTGAAGGATTAAATGATTTAGGTAATAGAGAAGCAAGGATAAATATAGCAATCCAAGCAAACATAGCCAATGTTAGTATAGCAAATGATTTCCAACGGCTACCATTTTTTTCAGTTTGTGCTTTGTAGTAATTATTGTACATTATATACATAACCACAGCAGCTCCAGCACTCATAAGAACAAGAGTAACAATACCATATGTTTGAGGAGTCTTGCTAAATATACCTACAGCACCGTTAACTACAGCAAGTACACCCATCAAAAGAAGGAAACTATCAAGCCACATTAAATATTTATTAGTATTTTTTGGCTTATCATTAGCTTTGCCACTAGCCGTAGTTTTTTCAATAAATTGATCAGTGTAGGCAGTAGGAGTTCCTAGTAGCGCACGGGCAGTTAAACCACTTTTTTGTTTTTCAACTATGCTAGGTACCACATCTTCTAAGATAGTCTTAATTTCTTCATCAGATTTACCAGCATCAGTTAATTGTCTAATTACAGTATGAAAATAATCTCTATTTTTACTCGTTAATTGTTCCAAATATTCTTCCATTTTGAACCTCTTTCTGTTTCATCACTTTGGTATTTTACCATATAAAAGCGTTTTTTTATATATGTTTCTGGGAAAAGAAGCATATTTATCTCAAAAAATTCTTAATATCTGATATAATAAAGACATGTTAATTGTGAATGAAGATTTATTTGATATAGATGATACAATAAATAAAATCGTGGAAAATTTTTTGAACTTTGAACAGGTTGTTAAGTACAAAAAAGTTCAAGCAGATTTTCAAGCAGACGAAGGTCTACAAAGTAAAATTCGTCTCTATGCCGACAAAAGTCGAAAACTAGAAGATAATAAAGAATATGTAGCTTATCGTACTGAACTTAAAGAACTTCAAAGAGAAGTTAGAGCTTTGCAGAGAGAGATTAATTTGAATGAGCATGTATATGCCTTGCGACTTGCCGAAAATGATTTGCAGTCTCTTATGGCAGAATTGACTCATGATATAGTAGAAACAGTATCTGAAAGTATCTCTGTTGATGAGGGGCTACCTTTCTCTGGTAAAAAGCATCATGGAAAAGGAGGATCTTGTGGAAAATAGTTTAGAAATTCAAAAAAGAAGAGCACTTTATATTTATTACAACAGTTATAAACATACAAGACAGCTAAGAAAATTTGGCGAACCAGTCTATACATCACGAAAATTACGCTATGTAAAGATATATGTAAACGAAGAAGAAGTCGAAGAAGTAAAAGAAAAACTCGAAGCACTCCATTTTGTAAAAGAAGTTCAATTAAGTTATATTCCAGATCTTGAAATGGATTTTTCAGGTAATTCAAGTGTTCGCGTGTAACTAATAAAAGAAAAGCATGTTACTACATAATTGAATAGTAATGTGCTTTTTATATTACTCAGGGAGTATATTGTATTTGGCTAAAATATTTGAGTATTCTACTTGCATATCTTCTGGTGCTAGAAATACTTCCTCTCTACCAGTATTTTGCTCGCGTGATTTTGTTTGATATACTTTACCATCATTTCCCAAGAATACTCTATAAGAATTTTTTATCATTGTATAATTGATTCCATATTCAAAGTTTGTAGTGGCCATAGAAGTATCAGCAGGTTCTTTACCCTCCATTGATTTTCTAAAATCATTTTCGTTGTGATATAAGCCAGTATCACCAGTTGAAATCTCAGCAATGCTATAGTAAACAGTAGTAGGTGAGTATAGATGTGACATGTTACTATTTTGTTCTAAATTCTGTCCATCTACTAATAATGCACCAAGTATCTCGCTTTGAGAATTCAGACCGAGGACAGAAACTTTGAATGATTTTAAATCTTTTGAAAGGTTATCATAAGAAGGGTCAGTAGAACTATCGGAAATGGAATAGCAAAAATTTCTGTATTTATCATTAGAGAGTAAATCACTTGAAATGGCATCCACGTTTTCAACGGATCCATTAGACATTTTAGTCAACGTACCCATATATCCTGGTACTAGTCCAGTAAAGATATTAGTTGGGTTATTAACCATTATGTGTAATCCCATGGAACTGGGACTTTGATAATGACTGAGTGCTTCAGATCGGTTTTCAATTATTACTTTTCCTTGAGCGTATGAGCTTTTTGATATCCAATCTGAAAAGTCTGCATAAACTTTTTGGACAGTATTATAGTTATTCTCTTTGTCACCATAATAATTTCCGCTTAGGTCAGTACTTCCAGCTTTTTTCAAAACTCTACTTCCAGTATTGGATGTTGAATCATTAAAACTATTATTTTTATAATCAGGATTTTCTGTTTTTTCACTTGATGAGTAATTATATTTTGAAATGACCTTTATCACATTCCCATCTTTATTTGAAAAAATCTTTAAGTTATTTTCTGTAGGTGCATTTTGTCCTGCAAACAATTCGACGCTATCTTCTCCTATCCTAGTATTTCTGAAGTCGTATATATAATTACCAGCAGGTGCATACAGTTCAGATACAGAAGCAGTCTCGTAGGTATTATTATTAAAATTTATAGAGATTCCTTGATTATTCTCATCTCTCCATATACCTGACAAATTTTTAACGTTAAAAGACTTAATTTCTTTTTCTTCCTCTGAACTTGAACTTTCTTTCGATATTTCACTTGATTGAGATGCTGTATTTTTATTAACAGATTGCTTACTGTCTTGTTTATTGCTTATTTTATTGTTTTGAGATGAGGTACAAGATGCTAAAATTAAAGTGCTAAAAATTAAGATGCTAGACGTAGATATTATTTTTTTTATGTTCATAAACTTCTCCTTCCTTATTTATTATGTCAAGCAAATTATAATGCAGAAATCTTTAAAATACAATCAATATAAAATCAACTCATAAAACTCATAATATGAGTAAGTATGAATTTACTCTAACTAACATATGAAAAATTTTTCAAGCAAAATAGTTTACAAATGTAAATCAAAGGATTAAGATTACATATGTAAACAAGAAAGAATATTAAATAAAATGTTATTTTAAAGGAGAAAAATTATGTCATTCTTAGAAAATCTTGAAAAACGTCGCTCAATTTATAACTTAGGTAAAGACATTGATGTTGACCAAGCAATTGGAACAATTAAGGAAGCTGTTCGTCTTAGTCCTTCAGCATTTAACAGTCAAACAAGTCGTGTTTTAATTTTAACAGGAAAAGAACAAGATAGACTTTGGGAACTTGTAACTGAAGACTTAAGACTTACAATGAGTGAACAAGGAGCATCAACTGAAGCTTTTGAAGCTACAAAAGCAAAACTTGCATCATTTGGAGCAGCAGCAGGTACTGCCTTATTCTTTGAAGACCAAGATATTATTAAAAACCTTCAAGAACAATTTCCTATCTATGCTGATAATTTCCAAGGGTTCAGTGAACAACATACAGGGATTGCTGCAGTAAATGCTTGGACTGCATTAGCTGAAATAAATGTTGGAGGAAATTTACAACATTATAATCCATTAATCGATGAATCAGTTGCAAAAACTTGGGGAATTCCTGCAAGTTGGAAACTTCGTAGCCAATTAGTATTTGGTAGCATTGAAGAAGCAGCCGGTGAAAAAGAATTTATGAATGACGAAGATCGCTTCAAAATATTCAAATAGTATAAGGAATGCTTAAGTTTTATTTCAGTTTGTTTTAAGCAAGCAGATTTATACTGAGTTTACTCCTAAAATAACAGCTCATAGCAAGCTGTAAAAACTTTTTCATAAAACTCCGAATCCAGTAGCTCAAAGTTACTGGATTTTTTATTATTTGATGTTTATTAAATGATGTTAAAGGATTATTTTTTATTAAACATAAAAATATTTTAGGTTAACCTAACAAAATTCTTTACATATAGAAAAATTTGTTTTATACTTATCACGAATTAGATAAGACATGACTTTTGCCTTATATTTTTGAATAGAGGAGTTAAGTATGAAAAATGACAAATCATTTGTAAAACATTCCAATAATATAAGCTTGGAAGAAATCAATGGTACTGTTGAGATACCTGATACAGGAAGCTTTTGGAAAAATCTATTAGCCTTTTCAGGTCCAGGAGCTTTAGTTGCCGTTGGTTACATGGATCCAGGGAACTGGATTACATCTATTGGTGGTGGAGCCCAATATGGTTATGTATTATTATCAGTAATTTTACTTTCAAATTTTATTGCTATGCTTCTTCAATACATGGCAGCAAAACTTGGTATAGTAACAGGTATGGATTTAGCCCAAGCTACGAGGAAACATACAAGCCGTTGGGTAGGTATAGTTCTATGGATCGTAACAGAGCTTGCGATAATGGCAACAGATATTGCTGAGGTAATAGGTGGCGCTATTGCACTCGAATTATTATTTGGCATACCTATTGTTTATGGTGTAATACTTACAGTATTCGATGTATTGCTCCTATTATTCCTAATGAAGTTAGGATTTAGAAAAATTGAAGCTATAGTAATCACATTAATTACTGTAATTCTTGTAGTTTTTGCTTACGAAGTAGCTATTGCACATCCTGCAATAAAAGAAATTCTTGGAGGATTTATCCCTGATAAAAAAATTCTTCTTGATAAGGGTGAAAGAACAATGGCTTTAGGTATTGTAGGTGCTACTGTAATGCCTCATAACCTATATCTACATTCATCAATTTCTCAAAGTAGAAAATTTGATCGCACAAATGATGAAGAAGTTGCAAAAGTTGTAAAATATACAACCTGGGATTCAAATATCCAATTAACAATTGCCTTTGTTATTAATTGTCTGCTTTTAGTTTTAGGTGCTGCAATGTTCTTTGGAACTAAAGAAGATCTAGGAACTTTCACAGCTTTATATGATGCACTTCAAGATAATAAACTTGCGGGTGATATCGCTAGTCCAGTTCTAAGTACATTATTTGCAGTCGCCCTCCTAGCTAGTGGACAAAATTCAACAATAACTGGTACTCTAACAGGACAAATCGTTATGGAAGGCTTCATCCATATGAGAATTCCAACTTGGGCACGTCGCCTAATTACACGTGGACTTTCAATTCTTCCAGTACTTGCCTGTGCAATTTACTTCAATGGACAAGAGTCAGCACTGGATAAACTGATGGTTGATAGCCAAGTATTCCTTTGTGTTGCCTTACCAGTATCAATGATTCCGCTAGTTTATTTTACAAGTAGCGAAAAAATCATGGGGAAATTTAAAAATAGTAAACTGATTGCAAGTCTTGGATGGATAGCAACAGCCCTACTTACAGTACTAAATCTTCAATTGATAGTTGAAATGTTTTTCTAATAAGAGCTTAGGCTCTTATTTTTTTGGAAAAATTTAAACTCATAAACTCTTAAAATATTATTATCAGTTAATCCCATAAATTTTGGTATAATTAAGTAAAAATAAATAGAGTAGTGAGGCTATCTAATAATGAAGAAAATATTTGATGAAACTTATGAATCTGATGGTGTAACAAGTCGAAATGTTTGGGTAAGTGAATTACCTCTATTAAAGAAAATTGAATATGGTAAAATTGTTGATCTAAACGATCCTGAAAAACAAGATTCTATTTTATCTGTCATTAAAGAAGTTCTAGCAGAAGAAGATTCAGCCGATGAATATAACTTCTATTTTTATTCTGATCAAACAACAAAAGATGCATTAGATGAAAATATTCGTCCGTCACTTATGGTTCAAATTTCAGAAGGAACAGTATTTAGTCATATTAATATGTCTGACTATGATTTTGCAGTAAATCTTCAAAATCTACTTGATGCCAGTATGAATTTGGAAGAGAAGATCGAAGAAATTCTATAGTTTCACTTGAAAAATAATCCTAAAAAGCTATAATAATTTTAAAGACAACTTGAAGATTTAAGTTTTTCCTAGCGATTCGGGGATGATGGAAGCCTGATAAAAACACTTATTCAAGACTACTTTGAAAAACACTTTGGAAACTTTGTGCGTGGCAGTCGCGTTAAGACTAAGAGGGAATGGCGATTTTTCGTACATTCTGAATTTAGGTGGTACCACGTTTACAACGTCCTTTGTGTCAAGCAAGGGATTTTTTTTATGAAAAAGTGTACAGAAGGAATTAATAGATGAAAGAAATAAATAATGAAATTGATGTAGATTATTATCGAAATCTGGCATTGCAGAAGAGAAAAGTACATCAAAAATTTTTAGCAAGTCTGAAAAAAAAGCCACCTAAAAATCTAGATAAGATTACCAAGTCGATTCATGAGGAAGTTTTCGAGGAAGTGGACTGTACAAAATGCGCTAACTGCTGTAAATGTTTAGGACCGTTATGGACGGAAGCAGATATTGAACGAGTTGCAAAACGAGAGAGAATGAAGCTCGCTGATTTTGAAGATGCCTATCTTAGAGTTGATGAGGATGGTGATAAGGTTTTTCAGTGCATGCCTTGTCCATTTTTAGGTCAAGATAACCTGTGTGATATATATGATGTGAGACCAAAAGCATGTAGGGAGTTTCCTCATACGGATCGCAAGAAAATATATCAGATCAACAATCTTACTATAAAAAATACAGAGTACTGCCCAGCAGCATATCTATTTGTAGAAAAGCTGATGGCAAAGATGCAAGGTTAAGCTATACCACGACCGAAAAGTCAAAAAACTATAATAAAAGGTGCTGAGCCGACTGCTAAGAATTTGTATACAAGGAAGTTTACAGTTCATTAACTTTGAACAACGTTCAAAGCTGTAAAGTGACTTGTAGAGAAAATTCTAGGAGGGGAAGCCCGTAAAAAAGGTGCTGACTAATGCCCTTTGGGCAACGTTGTCGATAAAACTAAAACGAACATAGTTCATAAGTTTTAGTCGCAGCCGACTGTTAGTATTTCAATACTATTAATAAACTTGTAGTAAAAAATTAAAAATGAATCTAATATAAGAGAGGATATATATAATGATAAAAATTACTTTCCCTGATGGTGCTGTACGTGAGTATGAATCAGGCGTGACACCTTACGAAGTTGCTGAATCAATCAGCAAATCACTTGCTAAAAAAACATTGGCTGGTAAATTTAATGATCAATTAATTGATTTCGATCGTCCAATCGAAGAAGATGGAACATTGGAACTTGTGACCCCTGACCATGAAGATGCTCTTCCTTTACTACGTCATTCAGCAGCACATTTATTTGCTCAAGCTGCTCGTAGATTATTCCCTGATATTAAATTGGGTGTAGGTCCAGCAATTCAAGATGGTTTCTACTATGATACTGATAATGCTTCTGGTCAAATTACAGATGAAGATCTTCCTCGAATTGAAGAAGAAATGATGAAAATTGTAAAAGAAAATCATCCTGCAGTCCGTAAAGAAATTACAAAGGATGAAGCAAAAGAAATTTTTGCCGATGACCCATATAAACTAGAACTTATTGAAGAGCATGCTGGAGAAGGATTGACAGTATATACTCAAGGTGAATTTACTGACTTATGCCGTGGACCTCACGTACCATCTACTGGACGTATTCAAATTTTCCACTTATTAAATGTTGCTGGTGCTTACTGGCGTGGAAATTCTGATAATAATATGATGCAACGTGTTTACGGTACTGCTTGGTTCGATAAAAAAGACCTTAAAAATTACCTTAAAGTTCGCGAAGAAGCTAAAGAACGTGATCACCGTAAACTTGGTAAAGAGCTTGATTTATTTATGGTAGATCCAGAAGTTGGTAGTGGACTTCCATTCTGGTTACCAAATGGCGCAACTATTCGTCGTACAATTGAACGTTATATTGTAGACCAAGAATTAGCGCGTGGTTATCAACATGTTTACACACCAATCATGGCTGATGTTGAGTTTTATAAGACCTCAGGTCACTGGGATCACTATAAAGAAGATATGTTCCCACCAATGGATATGGGTGATGGAGAAGAGTTAGTACTTCGTCCAATGAACTGTCCTCACCACATTGAAGTGTACAAGAGTCACCCTCGTTCATATCGTGAATTACCAGTTCGTATTGCAGAACTTGGTATGATGCACCGTTATGAAAAATCAGGTGCTTTGTCAGGACTTCAACGTGTACGTGAAATGACTCTAAACGATGGACACATCTTTGTTCGCCCTGATCAAATTAAAGATGAATTCCAACGTGCTTTAAATCTTATGATGGACGTTTATCGTGACTTCAATATCACAGACTATCGCTTCCGTTTGAGCTATCGTGATCCTGAAGATACTCACAAATATTTTGACAACGATGAAATGTGGGAAAATGCTCAAACAATGCTTAAAGCAGCAATGGATGACCTTGAACTAGATTACTTTGAAGCAGAAGGAGAAGCTGCCTTCTATGGTCCGAAACTTGACGTTCAAGTTAAGACGGCACTTGGAAATGAAGAAACTCTTTCAACAATCCAATTAGACTTCTTATTGCCAGAACGTTTCGAGCTTGAATATATTGGAGCTGACGGAGAAGGACATCGTCCAGTAATGGTTCACCGTGGTATAGTTTCAACAATGGAACGTTTTGTAGCTTACCTAATAGAAGTATATAAAGGTGCATTCCCAACTTGGCTTGCTCCAACACAAGCTACAATTATCCCAGTTTCAAATGAGGCACATGCTGATTATGCGTGGAATGTTGCTAACGCCCTTAAAGAAAAAGGAATTCGTTTGGATGTAGATGAACGTAATGAAAAAATGGGTTATAAGATTCGTGCTAGTCAAACAAATAAAATTCCATATCAAATAGTTGTCGGAGACAAAGAACAAGAAGAGGGAACAGTAAATGTTCGTCGTTATGGAAGTAAGGAAACAAAAGTATTAAAACTTGATGAGTTTATCGAAGAAATTACTTCTGATATTGCAAATTATTCAAGAGCATAAAAAATTTAAACCTAGCTTTGACTAGGTTTTTTTGCTACCTAAAAATATTAAAAATCAAGTTAATTTCTGTGAAAGAATAAACTTTTTATATTGAAAACGTTTCCAAAAATTGCTATAATATTATAAAAGATAAGAAAAAAAGAAGGTGGAGAAATATATATGGATAAGAAACAGATGATTTTCAAACTCAAACAACTAGCACATAATCAACAAAAGATCCAAGAAGTATTCACTAAAAATGGGGAAGAACATAGGGCAGATATTGCTAAAGTGAAAAAACTCATGTATGAAGATTTTGCAGAGTTATTGGAAAGTTGGCTTGAAGCATAGACTAGAGACTACCTATCTATATGAGGGGTAGTCTTTTTATTAACTATATTTGTAAATACAATAGTGGTGTTTTTAATGTTTTTTTATGTATTCTTTAACAGATTATCAATTCAAACTAGAATAATAACTCACAAAGTGATATAATATCCATTGTATGAGGGAATAATCCCTCAATTCTAAAAAAACTTTGGAGGAATATGAAATGCCAATCGTTTCAGCTGAAAAATTTGTAAAAGCTGCTCGTGAAAACGGATATGCTGTAGGTGGATTTAACACTAACAACCTTGAGTGGACACAAGCAATCTTACGTGCTGCAGAAGCTAAACAAGCTCCTGTACTTATCCAAACTTCAATGGGTGCTGGTAAATATATGGGTGGTTATAAAACTGCTAGAGCAATCGTTGAAAACCTTGTAGAATCAATGAATATTACTGTTCCTGTAGCTATTCACCTTGACCATGGTCATTATGATGATGCACTTGAATGTATTGAAGTTGGTTACACATCAGTAATGTTTGATGGTTCTCATCTACCAATCGATGAAAATCTTGAGCTTGCTCGCAAAGTTGTTGACTTAGCACATGCTAAAGGTGTATCAGTGGAAGCTGAAGTTGGTACTATCGGTGGTGAAGAAGACGGAATCATCGGTGACGGTGAACTTGCTCCAATCGAAGATGCAGTTGCAATGGTTGAAACTGGAATCGATTTCCTTGCTGCTGGTATCGGTAACATTCATGGACCATACCCAGAAAACTGGAAAGGTCTTCATCTTGACCACTTAGAAAAACTTGTTGAAGCTGTTCCTGGATTCCCAATCGTATTACACGGTGGTTCTGGTATCCCTGATGATCAAATTCAAGCAGCTATCAAACTAGGTGTTGCTAAAGTTAACGTTAATACTGAATGTCAAATCGCATTTGCAAAAGCAACTCGTGCTTTCGCTGCAGAATACGAAGCTAATGAAGCTGACTACGATGCTAAAAAACTATTTGACCCACGTAAATTCTTAGCACCAGGTGTTAAAGCAATCCAAGAAGCTGTTGAAGAACGTATCGACGTATTCGGATCAGCAAACAAAGCTTAATAGTTTTAAAGTTAACAATTAATCTTACTAAGAATTCAAGCTCAGTAAGGAAATTAATTGAAACAAAACTAATAAAATAAAAAACTTCCGTAAGGGAGTTTTTTATTTTATTAGCGTAAGTAATTTTGAAAATAGTATTATATAAATAATTACAAAAAAACTTGAAAAATATTGCAGTTATTGCAGTATTTATTTTTTGATTGTTAATAAATTCCAAATTCATATATTGTTTTGTGAACAGACTCAGTGTTAGCTTTCAAGACAATATTTCCAAACCCTTCATGGTTTGGAGCGTCAGGTAGTTCTTGAGGTTCAATAGCAATCCCAAGTTGAGAAGACATCTTTTTACCACCATTTAAGGTAAAATCAGCATCAAAACCTGTTGTTGAGAAGATTACAAAAGCTCCTCTATCTGTTGTAATTGATAAAGTTCGTCTAGAATTTGGATCTTTAAGTATTAATGTAGGAGTATGGTTACCTATACTTTTATCAATAACAAGACAATCGTCAATTCCATTTGGTAACTTTTCTAATGAATCTTTGATTAAAGTAGGTTCACTAAAATCAAATGGCGTACCTTCAACACCTCTCAATTCACCAGTAGGAATATTTAATTTATCTGTCTCTACAAATTTATCAGCTAAAATTTGTAATTCATGTCCATCGATTTTTTCTTTTACATCACCAGAGAGATTAAAATAGCTGTGATTTGTAGGATTATAAAATGTATCAGTATCAGTTTTTGCAAAATTTGTCATAATGAGCTTATTATCCTCGAGTTCGTAGCGGATTTTTGTATCTAACTGTCCTTTATAACCAGAGTATATATCTTTTAGAGAAAATTCTATCCAGTTACTACCTTTTTTATGTGCCCAAGTTTTGTTCCACCATCCATCATACCCTGAATGTATGTTTATACCGTGAGCAGTATTATCTTCAAGTGTAGCAAAATCATAATCAAGTCTACTTAAACGACCTGCAACTCTTCCGACACTTGCTCCAAATTGGGCAGTATCTTGTTTAATAAAATCTTCATCTAAAGACAAAAGAACATTTTCAGATATTCCATCAACATCTTTAACGAAGATTTCATATATTCTAGCACCATAATCTAAGAAAGTGACTTTTAGATTTTCATTTTCCAAACTAACTTTTTCAAAACTCATTCTATTAATCCTCCATATATTTATAATTATATTATATCAGATGTATTACTTAATAAAAACATTTTAATAATTCGTTGACAGTTTGTTAAATATTTAATATACTTAAATTATCGCAAATGCAAACGATTGCACAAATCGTTTCTATACCTATTTTATTTTATATGGAGGAGTTATGAAAAAATTACTTAGTTTCGAATTTTGGCAGAAATTCGGAAAGTCATTAATGGTTGTAATAGCAGTAATGCCAGCAGCAGGGCTTATGATTTCAATAGGAAATGCTGTTCCGCTAATTAGCCCTAATATCCAAATATTAGTTACAATTGGTAGTGTAATTGCTCAAATTGGATGGGCAATTATTGGTAATTTACATTTGCTTTTTGCACTTGCTATCGGTGGATCATGGGCTAAAGACAGAGCTGGAGGAGCTTTTGCAGCTGGTATTGGATTTGTCCTTCTAAATAGAATTACAGGAGCATTATTTGGAGTAACCAACGAAATGCTTGCTGATCCAAATGCAACAGTCAATACTCTTTTGAATGGTCGAGTGTTAGTTCGCGGTTACTTTACTTCAGTACTTGAAGCACCAGCATTGAATATGGGAGTTTTTGTTGGTATTATTGCTGGATTCATGGGTGGGACAATTTATAATAAATATTATAATTATCGTAAACTTCCAGATGCACTTGCATTCTTTAATGGTAAACGCTTTGTACCATTTGTTGTGATTGCTTGGTCTGTATTAGTATCAATTATACTTGCTATATTCTGGCCAATTGTTCAAACAGGTATTAATAGCTTTGGTATGTGGTTAGCATCTTCAAAGGATACTGCACCATATGTCGCCCCATTCTTGTACGGAACTTTAGAACGTCTGCTCTTACCATTTGGTTTGCACCATATGCTTACTATTCCAATTAACTATACTCAATTAGGAGGTAGTTATGTAATTCAAACAGGTGCTGATGCAGGTACTACAGTATTAGGACAAGATCCGCTTTGGTTTGCTTGGGTTACTGACCTTGGTAATTTTAGAGCAGCAGGAGATACAGCAGCATATAATAAATTAATTACAACCGTAACACCAGCTCGCTTTAAAGTTGGTCAAATGATTGGTGCTTCAGGAATCCTTATGGGACTTGGTATGGCTATGATCAAAAATGTTGATCCAGACAAAAAGAAAAAATATAAATCTATGATTTTGGCATCAATGTTTGCCGTTTTCTTAACAGGTGTAACTGAGCCAATAGAGTACATGTTCATGTTTGTAGCTATGCCTTTATATGCAATATATGCTGTACTTCAAGGTTTAGCATTCGCAACAGCTGATTTTTGGACAGAACGCCTACATTCATTTGGTAACCTTGAATTATTAACTAGAACACCACTTGCATTGAAAGCAGGTATCGGAATTGATTATATTCATTTCATTATTACAACAATCCTATTTGGTTTTATCATGTATTTCGTTGCAGATTTCATGATTAAGAAATTTAATTATGCCACACCAGGTCGTAATGGAAATTACGATGATGATAATGACGACTCTGAAGAGAGCGGAAGTTTGGTGGTTGCAGATGGCGATAAGCAAGTCATTGATATAATTAATGCCTTAGGTGGCGCTGCAAATATTGCGGATGTTGATGCTTGTATGACTCGTCTGCGTATTACAGTAAAAGATGAAAATCAAGTAGTTGATGATCAAATTTGGAAAAAACTAGGAGCTAGTGGTGTAATTCGCAAAGGTAAAGGTATTCAAGCGGTTTACGGTCCAAAAGCAGATGTCCTTAAATCTGATATTCAAGATCTTCTTGATTCAGGTGCTAAAATTCCAGAATCAAATTTTACAGGAATTACTAGTCAAGCTGTTGATAAAGTTGAAAAATCTGGTCCATTAGTTGAAGAAATGATTTATGCAGTAGCTGATGGAAAAATAATTCCAGTTACTGAAGTTAAAGATGAAGTATTCTCTCAGAAAATGATGGGAGATGGGTTTGCAGTTATTCCAGAGAAACATGAAATCTATGCACCAGTGACAGGTGAAATTGTTAGTGTATTCCCAAGTAAACATGCAATTGGAATTATGACACCAGCAGGTGCAGAAGTTCTTGTGCATATGGGATTGGATACAGTAGAACTTGCAGGTGTACCTTTTGAAAATTATGTTTCGGTTGGAGACAAAGTTAACCCTCAGACAAAAATTGCTGATATGGATATTGAACAAATTCAAGCAGCAGGAAAAGGAATTGATGTAGTTGTTTTATTTACAAACGTTGATAAAATTAAATCAGTTAATATCAATTCAACTGGAAGAGTTGATTGTAAAGAAGAAATTGGGAACATCACAGTAGGATAAAAGGGGCTTTAGCCCTTTTGTCCTTTAAGGAGAATATTATGGAAAAATTATTTACTTTGAATACTCATAGTTGGATTGAAGATAATCCAGAAGATAAGTTAGAAAAACTAATTGATTTTATTATAAGAGAAGAACCAAATTACTTTTGCTTTCAAGAAATAAACCAGCAAATTACTAGCCCAATAGTTAAACCTGATGAGTTCTATGTTGAAGCTAAAGGAAATAACTTCCCGATAAAGGCAGATAACTATGCCTTACTAATAGCTGAAAAACTTGCTTCTAAAGGTCTAATGTATTATTGGTCATGGGCAGTAAATCATGTTGGATATGGAAAGTATGACGAAGGAGTTGCTTTATTTTCAAAAGAAAAACTGACAGATGTTGAGTCAATTTTAGTAAGTCAAACTGATGATTACGAGGATTATCATACTCGAAAAGTTTTGGTAGGTAACGCAGGTAACAAATCTATTTATTCTGCACATTTTTCTTGGTGGATTGATGATAAAAATGAAAAATGTTTTGAAAAAGAATGGAATATTATTTTGAAAAATATTAAAGCTAGGAGAAGTTTAGGTTATCAAACTATCATAATGGGTGATTTTAATAACGCTGCTCATATCGAAAATGAAGGATATCAATTAATTAAAGAGTCAGCTCCTTTCTTAAAAGATACATTTATTAATTCTAAAAGTGTTGTCGGACAATATACGGTATTAAATGAAATTGATGGATGGGATGGCAACAATCAATCGTTGAGAATTGATTATGTTTTTGTTGATGAATATGTTGAAGCATATAAGCATATGGTGATTTTTGATAACGTGAACGAAGAAATTATTAGTGATCATTTTGGAATAATCATAGAACTATAACAGTTTTCGAAAATTGGTAAATTGTACTAATAAAGTTTGTTGTAAAACTAATGATTTTTACTTGTGGAAGCGATTTCTGTATGGTATTATAAGAATGTAAATATAACAGGTCGTTAAATTGACCATTTTATCTGGAGGTAAAGATAATGAAAACTGAAGTAACTCAAGATGTCTTCGAAAAAGCTTGGGAAGGTTTTAAAGGCCTTGACTGGAAAGAAAAAGTTAGCGTTTCTCGTTTCGTAAATGCAAACTACGAACCTTATGATGGTGACGAATCATTCTTAGCTGGTCCTACTGAACGTAGCCTTAAAGTAAAACACATTTTAGATTCAACAAAAGACCACTATGAAGCAACTCGCTTCCCAATGGACACTGACCGTGTAGCAAGTATTGCTGATATTCCTGCTGGATATATCGACAAAGATCTTGATGTAATCTACGGTTTACAAAATTCAGAACCATTCCGTTTAAGCTTAATGCCAAGAGGTGGAATCCGCATGGCAGAAACTACTCTTAAAGAAAATGGTTATGAAATTTCACCAGAACTACATGAAATTTTCACTAAATATGTAACAACTGTAAATGACGGAATCTTCCGTGCTTACACTCAAAATATCCGTCGTGCTCGCCATGCACATACTGTAACTGGTCTTCCAGATGCATATTCTCGTGGACGTATCATCGGTGTTTATGCTCGTCTAGCACTTTACGGAGCTGATTTCTTGATGAAAGAAAAAGCAGCTGACTGGAATGCTATTACTGAAATTGATGAAGAATCTATTCGTCTACGTGAAGAAATTAACCTACAATATCAAGCACTTGATGAAGTAGCAAAATTTGGTGATCTTTACGGATTAGATGTTCGTAAACCAGCAATGAACGTTAAAGAAGCTATCCAATGGACTAACATTGCATTTATGGCTGCTGCACGTGTAATCAATGGAGCTGCAACTTCTCTTGGACGTGTGCCAATCGTTCTTGATATTTTCGCACAACGTGACTTAGAACGTGGAACATTTACTGAATCAGAAATTCAAGAATTTGTTGATGATTTCGTATTAAAACTTCGTTCAGTTAAATTTGCTCGTACAAAAGCATATGATGAAATCTATTCAGGTGACCCAACATTCATTACAACTTCAATGGGTGGATTAGGTAACGACGGTCGTCACCGTGTTACTAAAATGGACTACCGTTTCTTAAACACATTAGATAATATTGGTAACTCTCCAGAACCAAACTTAACAGTTCTATGGTCACCAGAATTACCATACAACTTCCGTCGCTACTGCATGAGCATGAGCCATAAACATTCTTCAATCCAATATGAAGGTGTTGAAACAATGGCTAAAGATGGTTACGGTGAAATGTCATGTATCTCTTGTTGTGTATCTCCACTTGATCCTGAAAGTGAAAATCAACGCCACAATATTCAATACTTTGGTGCACGTGTAAACGTACTTAAAGCACTTCTTACAGGTATTGATGGTGGATATGATGACGTGCACCATGACTATAAAGTATTTGATATTGATGCTATCACTTCAGACGTATTAGATTACGATGAAGTAATGGAAAACTTCGATAAATCACTTGATTGGTTAACTGATACTTACGTAGATGCATTGAATATCATTCACTACATGACTGATAAATATAACTACGAAGCAGTTCAAATGGCATTCTTGCCATCACATCAACGTGCAAACATGGGATTCGGTATCTGTGGATTTGCAAACGTTGTTGACACACTTTCAGCTATTAAATATGCTACTGTTAAACCAGTACGTAATGAAGAAGGACGTATCGTAGACTATATCACTGAAGGTGAATTCCCACGCTTTGGTGAAGATGATGACCGTGTTGATAACATTGGTAAACTTGTTATGAAGATGTATCATGAAAAACTTGCTAGCCACAAACTTTACAAGAATGCGGAAGCAACAGTTTCATTATTAACGATCACTTCTAACGTAGCTTACTCTAAACAAACTGGTCACTCACCAGTAAACCGTGGTATCTTCTTAAACGAAGATGGTTCTGTAAACTACAGTGAATATGAATTCTTCTCACCAGGTGCTAACCCACTACCTGCTTCTAAAGGTGGATGGTTACAAAACCTTAACTCAATTGCTAAACTTGACTTTAAAGATGCAAATGATGGTATTTCATTAACTACACAAGTATCACCACGTGCACTTGGTAAAACTCGTGAAGAACAAGTAGCTAACCTTGTTGACATTCTTGATGCATACTTCATCAATGGTGGACAACACATGAACTTGAACGTTATGGACCTTGCGGACGTATATGACAAGATTATGAATGGTGAAGACGTAATCGTACGTATTTCTGGATACTGTGTAAACACTAAATACTTAGGCCCAGAACAACGTAAAGAATTAACTAAACGTGTATTCCACGAAGTTCTTTCAATGGATGACGCAGTTAAATAATAAATATTTAATTTAAATTTAGATGTCAATTAAATATATTAAAAGGAGTTATACATTATTGTATAGCTCTTTTTTAATATTTAAAAGTCAAAAAAGTACGAATTTATTAGTATTTTTTGCTATAATATACTTAAAGGAGATCTTAAAGTATGTTGGAATATCCATTAATTAATGATACGAGTAGAAAAATCATTCATAT
Organism: Floricoccus tropicus; assembly: GCF_001832905.1. GTDB lineage: Bacteria > Bacillota > Bacilli > Lactobacillales > Streptococcaceae > Floricoccus > Floricoccus tropicus. Next base: position 76,000 of record NZ_MKIR01000021.1, read on the forward strand.
TGATATGGACGCCTTTTTCGCATCGGTTGAAGAAAGAGATAATCCTAAACTAGTAGGGAAACCTGTAATAATTGCTCGTAATCCTCTTGAAAGTGGGGGACGTGGTGTTGTTTCTACTTGTAACTATGAAGCTAGAAAATATGGAATTCATTCTGCTATGAGCGCAAAAGAAGCTTATGAACTTTGTCCACAAGCAATCTTTATCTCTGGTAATTATCAAAAATATAAAGAAATATCTGCTCAAATCCATGAGATATTTCACCGATATACTGATTTAGTTGAAGGCATTGCTACCGATGAAGCGTATTTGGATGTAACTGAAAATAAAATAAACAGTACAAGTGCCGTAAAAATTGCTAAATTAATTCAGCATGATATATATCAAGAAATTCATTTAACCAGCTCTGCTGGAGTTTCTTATAACAAATTTTTGGCAAAGTTAGCTAGTGATTTTCAAAAGCCAAAAGGTCTGACACTGATTACACCAGGCGAAGCAAAAGATTTTCTAAAAGACTTACCAATTGAAAAATTTCATGGGGTAGGTAAGAGAACTGAAGAGAAATTAAATGAAATTGGAATTTATAAAGGATCAGATATAATAGAAATAAATCCTCAGATTTTAATTGACAAGTTAGGTGTAATGGGATGGCAACTATATTTAAAGGGACATGGAATTCATAATAGTAAAGTGAAGTCTAGCAGACCAAGGAAATCAGTTGGCAATGAAAAAACATACGGAAAGCTTCTCTATCTTGAAGAAGATATTCGTCAGGAGATAACTATTCTTTCTAAAAAAGTTTCTCAAACGCTGAAAGAGAAAGACCTAAAAGGAAAGACGATAGTACTTAAAATTCGAACAGCAGATTTTGAAACTCATACAAAACGTATAAGCGTCCTAGAAAAAAATAATGAATTTGAACAGATAAATAAGTTAGCTCTTCAATTGTTTAGTGAATTTGAAAATTTAGTTGAAAAAGGTATAAGATTGTTGGGCGTTACGGTAACAGGTTTGTAAATGCTAATATTAGCAAATATACAGAATACATGAATGGAACAAAAGGAATGATTTTTTTCTTCCAAATGACAAAATATATAATTCCTAAAAACGATGAGAACTGAATTAAAAATAGTATTTGAAGTTCGCTTAAAGATAGACTTAGTGTTGCTAAAAAAAGAAAGTCACCTGAACCTATCTTTATATCAAACATAAACGCCAGCATTGTTAGTACTATTAAAAATATAAAAAGAAGATTTATTGAATTTAATAAAAGTATTGGTATTGTAAACATTAGCCATATAATCAAAGGATAGGAATTGTATTTTATATCAAAAGCTGATAATATCAGACCCAATAAAATAATGAAAAATGCAGTAAAGTCAATTGCTCTTAGGTAAAGCAAAACAAAAATAAAACCTGTGAATAATTCTATTACAGCATACCAATATGGAATTTTAGATTCGCAGTATCTACATCTGCTCATACTCACGATTTGTGAAATTATGGGAATTAAATCCCATGTTCCGAGTGTTTGTTGACAATTTTTGCAGTGCGAAGCTGGGAAAAATATAGAGGAATTGTAAAATCTATCAATTAATAGACCAAAAAAAGAACCAATGATACTTCCGTAAATAAAATATATAAACATAAAATCACCTCACAAATATATACGTAAAATAATCACAAATTTTCAGTTGAAATTTTTGCAAAAAGTATAGTAATGGCTTAGAATAGAAATATAGAAAGGTTTAGGTGTTAAAATGTCTAGAGAAAAAACAAAAGAACTTTTAAATCAATCAGTTGCTGACTTATCAAAAGCTAGTGCTCTTGTTCACCAAGTACATTGGTACATGAGAGGCCCTGGATTCATGAAATTACATCCAAAAATGGATGAATTAATGGATCAATTAAATGGAGCGCTTGATGAATTATCAGAACGTTTGATTACAATTGGGGGAAGTCCAGTATCTACACTTAAAGAATTTGATGAACTTTCAAAAATCGAACTTGAACCAGCTGATTGGAATAAATCTATCGCAGAAAGAATTGAAGAAGTAGTAACAGCTTATAAATATTTAGCTGATTTATTTGAACAAGGTATTGAAGCTTCTGATGAAGAAGGAGATGCTGTAACTTCAGATATCTTTACTTCAGCTAAAGGTGGACTTGAAAAAACAATTTGGATGCTTGAATCTGAAATTGGTCGTGCACCAGGCCTATAAAAATAGAGTGATGAAGAGAGTTATCTATATAGATAATTCTCTTTTTTGTTGAAATAAATTTGGTTTATATTAATTGTTATTAGTATTTTTATTACTGGAAATGAATTGTAAAATTTACAGAAAAACAAATTATTTGTGACTTTTTTATCTTGAAAAACAAGCGTTTTCATGCTATTCTTGTAATGTATGAAAACTATGAAAAGCCTTTATGATGTTCAACAATTTTTAAAAAGATTTGGTATTTTTATCTATGTTGGAAAAAGGATCTATGATATTGAGTTAATGAAGATAGAATTGAAGAATCTCTATGATTTAGGTTTAATTGATAAGACAGATTATCTTCAAGCAGAACTTGTTTTAAGAACAGAGCATAAAAAAGAAGAAGATGCTAATAAGCATATATAATTAAGGGGTAAATATTTATGTCAGAAAAAAAAATAATCGGAATCGATTTAGGTGGAACAACAATTAAATTTGGTATTCTAACTCTTGAAGGAGAAATTCAGGATAAATGGGCTATTGAAACTAGAATTACAAATGAAGGTAAATATATTGTTCCAGATATCATTGAGAGTATCAATCACCGTATAAACCTTTACAATTTAACAAAGGCTGATTTTTTGGGAATCGGAATGGGTAGTCCAGGGAGTGTTGATATTGAAAACGGAACTGTAAAAGGTGCGTATAATTTAAATTGGAAAGATACTCAACAAGTTGGTAAAGAAATTACTGAAGGTGTTGGATTACCATTTGCGGTTGATAATGACGCTAACGTTGCTGCTCTTGGGGAACGTTGGGTTGGAGCAGGAGCAAATAATCCAGATGTAATATTTGTGACCCTTGGAACAGGTGTTGGTGGTGGTATTATTGCTGCTGGAAATCTAATTCATGGTGTCGCTGGTGCAGGTGGGGAAATTGGTCATATTACGGTTGATGTTGATGGATTTGATTGTACTTGCGGGAAAAAAAGATGCTTGGAAACAGTTGCTTCTGCGACTGGAGTAGTTCGTTTAGCACGTAAACTATCTGAAGAGTATGAAGGTGAAAGCCAGATTAAAGATTCAATTGATAATGGTGAGCAAGTGACTTCAAAAGATATTTTTGGTGCTGCGGAAGCGGGTGATCGCTTTGCGATTATTGTGGTTGATAAAGTGTCTCAATATTTAGGCCTTGCATGTGGTAATTTAGGTAATACTTTAAATCCAGATTCAATCGTTATCGGTGGAGGAGTTTCTGCTGCAGGTGAATTCTTAAGAAATCAAGTAGAAAAATACTTCTTAGAATATACATTTCCTCAAGTTCAAGAAACAACTTCAGTCAAATTAGCACAACTTGGTAATGATGCAGGTATCATTGGAGCAGCAAGTCTTGCAATGAAATTTGATAAATAATAAAAAAGGAAAAAATTAATGTTAGCTATAAATTTAACACTATTGGCAGTACTTTTAGCAATGGCAGGTTGGTCATTGTATAAAACGTTACAAGTACGTAGAGGATCAAAAAAAATTAATAATGAAGAATTCGCTGAATTAATACCACAAGGTCAACTTGTAGATATTAGAGAACCGAGTGAGTTTCGTGTTAAGCATATTTTGGGAGCAAGAAACATTCCAGCAAATCAAATTGGAAATAGTCTGGCAGCATTAAATAAAAATAAGCCAGTCCTAATCTATGAAATGGGTAGACCACAGCAAGCAGTAAGCGTTGTACCCACCCTTAAAAAAGCAGGTTTTACTGAAATATATCTTTTAAAAGATGGATTAGCAGCATGGGATGGAAAAGTTAAATAAGACGATTAAGATCGTCTTTTCTTATACAAAGAAGAGGAAAACATGACGATTTGGACAAGCACTTTAGTTATACCGGATTATTATTCACAAAATGAATTATATGTAAAAAATAAGCAAACTTCTCAAATATCAAATAGTCTTGGTTTTGAAAGTTTGGAATATTATACTTATAATGATCGAGATAAATCAGATGATGAACTTGCTCATGACATTTCAGTAGTCGTTAGTGAAGTTAAAACAGGTGATATAGTATTTCTACAGTACCCGATGCTTCAAGCAAATATGAGATATGATATAGAATTTATTAGGCAGCTTAAAGAAAAAAATACTAAATTAGTTGGAATAGTTTGGGACATTCCAGCTTGGGAATTTGATCTGACAATAAATGCAGCTCAAGATGATGTCCAAAAGGAACTACAACATTTTGATATTCTTATAGTTGAGAATAAATTAATGAAAGACCGTATAAAAAAATTAAGTAGATTTAAAAAGAAACTATTTACACTAGGTTTAACCGATTATTTATTGGATAATAAAACAAGTTATATAGAGAAAAGTAATAATATCTATCAAGTAGGTGGAGCATCCGATGAATTAATTTCTCTTAATAACATAGATAAAATTGAAAGTATTCAGCAATTCTTACTAATAAAAAAATATTCAGGTTTTGGATTTGTAGTTAATAATGATTTAAACAATTCAATTCAGTTATCAATTTTCCTAAGTATTGGCTTGCCTGTAGTAATACCATCTACTAGCCATCAATCTAATATAATAAAAGAATACAAATTAGGAATAGTTTATTCATCATTGAAAGACTTGCAGGAACAAATTGATGGTATAGATAATTTGGGTTATGAAAATTTAAAATTAAATTTAAGTAAAGTATCACAGCTGGCATCATCAGGTTTCTTTACAAAGAGGGCTATGATAGCGGCAGTAGATAATATTTATAGAATATAATTCTTAATAATAAAAATAAGCGAATATTGTTGACATTGGAAATATGAAGTGATAAACTAATCAAGTTGTCTCAAGGCGAGATATTTCTTTCGAAGTAACAGAATGTGAAATCAAACAAAGTTATTGATAAATAAATACGGTAGTGATAAGATAATAACACTGTCAAGGACGAAACAGTCAACGAAAAGAACTTGTGAAAAAGTTT
>NZ_MKIR01000022.1 GCF_001832905.1 Floricoccus tropicus
TCGCAGGTTCGAATCCTGTCTTCCCGATATTCAAAGAGTCTTCTGACTCTTTTTTTGTTATTATTATTAAAGTTTATGGTACAATTATTTTGTAGCAATTATAGATTCAAATCTATAATATTTAGAAAGGATTACTATGTTAGATATAACAATGTTTTCTAAGGCTGATTCAATTAAGGGTCAGGGTGTGGGAAGTGCTTATTTAGAATTAATAAATATGCTTAAAAATCATTTCCCTAATGAATTTAATGTGAAAATTAATAACTATTCGAAGGCTGATATTTCACACTATCATACAATAAATCCAACATACTATTTAACTACTTTTCAAAAAAAGAAACGTGGAGTGAAAGTTGGTTATGTACATTTTTTACCTGATACTTTAGAAGGCAGTATTAACCTCTACTCACCAATACAAAAATATTTTGATAAGTATCTTCTTTCTTTTTATAAAAAAATGGATGAAATTGTGGTTGTGAACCCAAGTTTTATACCTGCTCTTATTGATGCAGGATGCGATGAAAATAAGATTACTTACATTCCAAATTTTGTATCGAGATCATTATTTTATAGAAAAACTAGTGAAGATAATTTATTATTTAGAAAAAAACTTGGTATTGATAACAATAAGTTTATCGTTTTCGGAGTTGGTCAAATTCAAAAGCGTAAAGGAATTGATGATTTTATAAAGTTAGCAATGGATAATCCTGACATCCAATTTATTTGGGCAGGTGGCTTTTCTTTTGGTAAAATAACTGATGGTTATGATGAATATAAAAAGATTTATGATAATCCTCCTAAAAATTTACTTTTTCCAGGAATTTTAGATCGTTCTGAGTTGGTTGATTATTATAATATTGCTGATGTTTTTTTGTTACCTTCTTACAATGAGCTTTTTCCAATGAGCATATTAGAAGCATTTAACTGTGGTACAGCTGTAATGGTCAGAGATTTGGATTTATATAAATCTGTCATTGATGGATATTATATAGGTTGCGAAGATGTTCTTGATATGGATAGAGAAATAAAAAAATTATCTTCTGAACCGGAGGAGATTGATGCCTTATCAAGATTATCAAAAAAGGCATCCGATTATTATTCTGAAGATAATGTAGCCGGTATTTGGTTTGATTATTATACTTCAGTTTATGAAAAGCATAAAAATAACTTATAAGGAGTTTAAATGTGAAAATTGGTATTTTTTCTGATACATATTTTCCGCAAGTTAGTGGAGTTGCAACAAGCATTCGCACTTTAAAAGAACAGCTTGAAGAAATGGGAAATGAGGTCTATTTATTCACAACTACAGACCCACACTCTACAGATGCTGATGATCCGACAATTATAAGGTTACCTAGTGTTCCATTTATTTCGTTTACTGATCGTCGAGTGGTCATGCGTGGACTTTTTAGTACTTATAATATTGCTAAAAAATACGGTATTGAAATTGTGCACATCCAGACGGAGTTTGGTGTTGGTTTTTTAGGAAAATTTGTTGCTTCTCAGCTTGAAATTCCTATTGTTCATACTTTACATACTAAGTACGAGGATTATGTTCACTATATTGCAAAAGGGCATCTGATTCATCCTGGCATGATTAAATATATGATGAGAATGTTTCTTCATAATCTTAATTATATAATCTGCCCTAGTCAGATGGTCTATGATACTGTGAATAGTTACGGGGTCAAAATTCCAAAAAGAATAATTTCTACAGGGATTGATGTTACTAAGTATGATCGTCCAGACATTACGGATGAAATGATTTATGATTTAAGAAGTAAACTTGGTATCAGTGATGATGAAAAAATGCTTCTTAGTTTATCAAGAATTTCATCTGAGAAAAATATTCAAGAAGTTATCTCTGCAATGCCAGAAATTGTTAAAAGTGTCCCTGCTAAGTTAGTAATTGTAGGTGATGGTCCATATCGTCAAAACCTAGAAGAACTAGTTGATGATCTATCACTGAAAGATTATGTACAATTTACTGGTATGATAGATGCTGAAGAGACACCAATATATTATCGAGCTGCAGACTTTTCAATTAGTGCTTCAGTGAGCGAAACACAAGGTTTGACCTATACTGAGAGTATTGCCTCTGGAACTCCAATAATAGCTACTGATAATCCATATTTAGAGAGTGTCGTGAGTGCCCCTGCTTTTGGACATCTATATAAAAGTGATGAAAAATTGTCTGATGCAGTTATTATTGCTGTCAATGATACACCTAAGATGACAAAAGACTTACTTGATGATAAGCTATACAAGATCTCATCTGAATATTTTGGGAAACAAGTATATCAACTTTATATTGATACTATTATATCTTATGATTATAATGATGGTCGTAACTCGAAGGAAGAATCTTTTTCAGAATTAGTTTTGAAGACGCCAATTTCTATGGCAAAAGAAGTTGCAAAGGCACCAAAGCAACTTAGTAAAATGGCAAAGAAAGCTGGAAAATCACTTAAAATATATGGTGATGAAGAAAATGATGATATTGATAGCTCTGAATTGTAAAAATTCAGAGTTTTTTAATAAAAAACTCGTAAAAGCTAGAAAAATAAGCAATTTTTTACCTATCTTGCTGATATTGTTTAATTATTATGGTAAAATTATTAAAGATAAGAATTAATAAATAAGAGGTTTAAGATATGAAATCACATTTAGTGGCAATTATTAGCCGACTAACAGCTATGGCTGAAAGCGAAGGCGAAAAAGAAACACGTAATTTTGAACGTGAAGGTGTAGTTGTTGCCGAAGTAACTTTTGAAAAAGAAACTGAAACATTTACCCTTAAGTATGTTGAAACTAAGGAACTTGCAACTTTTGATAGCATTGACTTAGTAGCGATTGAACTTTTTGAATTACTTTACTAAAAATAAAAACTTTACTAAACAGCGATTACCTCTGTCTTGTAAAGTTTTTTTTATTTATTCCATGTTCAAGTAGGAAATTTTCCTTTTGCTTACGAGTTAATTTATTTTTAAACCAGTACTCTCTTTTTAATGCAGAATTTTTATCTTCAAATCCTTCCGAATATAAAAGTTTTACTGGGAGTCTCGCTTTGGTATATTTAGCACCTTGGCCTTTATTATGGGTCTCTATACGTTTATTAAGATTTGTAGTATATCCTCCATAAAAAGTTCCATCATTGCATAATAGCACATAAAAATAAGCTTTTATATTTGTTGATTTATTGTTTTCCATAATAAATTTCGAAAACTTCTTTCGTATAACTACCATCTGATTCATGTAATATCAGAGGTGCTAGTATTTGTTCACCACCAGGTCTACCATCTTTGATTGCATCTATTAGTAGGATATTTGCGTTCGCACCAGCTTTAGGATAGACGAACTGAATTTTTTTAGGTATTAATCTTCTCTCCCTCATCTTATCAATGATTTCAAAAAATCTATCTGGACGGTGGACCATAGCAAGATGCCCATTACTTTTTAATAATTTCTGTGAAACAGTTAATATTTCATCTAGATTTGTTGAAATTTCATGACGAGCTAATGTGTAGTGCTCATTTTCATTGATATTTGAATCAGGTTCTACTTTGAAATATGGTGGATTACAGAAGAGTAAATCTATACTTGACGGTTTTAGGTATTCTAGCGAATTTTTTAAATCATCATTGATCACGGTAACCTGCTCATCTAATTTATTTAATTGAACTGATCGACTTGCCATATCAGCGAGCCTTCCCTGTATTTCAATTTCATAAATTTTGGCTTGGGTGTTTTTACTAGCAAATAGTCCAACTGCTCCATTTCCTGCACACATATCAACAATAGTAGCGTTCTTTTTAGGGATTCTTGGAAATCTACTTAGAAGAACCGAATCTACTGAGTAACTAAACACATCTTTATTTTGAATTATTTTTACGTCTGAAGAATGAAGCTGATCAATACGTTCACCTTCTTTTAAAATTTGATTTGGCATGAAGCTATTATATCAAATTCTATCTCTAAAAGGTACATATCAAAAATTAATGACTGTAAAAAATATTTTATTGAATAATTTCATATTCGTTGTTTTTACATAAAAAATATTATAAAATAGGCTGACTAGAAAGATGGAGATATTATATGTTTTACGCATTTTTAAGAAATTTAGTAGCATTTTTACTTTATGCGGTGAATGGACGTCCAGAAGTTCATAATTTAGATAAACTACCAGATAAAGAAGAAAATTATATTTTAGTTGCTCCGCACAGAACTCTTTGGGATCCAGTTTATTTGGCTTTTCTTGCTAGACCAAAACAATTTATTTTTATGGCTAAGAAAGAACTATTCAAAAATAAGATCTTTGCTTGGTGGATAAAAAAATGTGGAGCATTTCCAGTAGACCGTGAAAATCCTGGTCCAAGTGCTCTTAAAATTCCAATTAAAGAACTTAAGGAAGGTAATAAATCATTGATTATGTTTCCTTCAGGTACACGCCACTCTGATGAGTTAAAGGGTGGAGTTGTAGCAATTGCCAAGCTATCTAAAGCAAGGATAATTCCTGCTGTTTATCAAGGTCCCTTAACATTTAAAGATTTATTCAAGAGGAAAAAAGTTAAAATGAACTTTGGTGATCCAATCGATATGAGTGATATTAAACGTGCTAATGCTGAAGGAATTGATATCGTAACTAAGAGAATCGATGAAGCTTTCAAAAGCTTGGATTATGATTTAGATCCTAATTATAAGTACATACCAGTGAAAAAATAAAAATATTAGCACTTGATATCTTTGAGTGCTAAATTTTTTGCTTTTAATGGTCAAAAATGGTAAAATATATATATTAAGAATAAATATAATAAAGTGATAGTGTAAAGAGGTAAGATATATGGCAGAAAAACGAGATTATTATGATGTACTAGGAGTTTCTAAGACTGCTAGTGATGATGAATTAAAAAAAGCATACCGTAAACTTTCTAAAAAATACCATCCAGATATCAATAAGGATGATGATGCAGAGGATAAATATAAAGAAATTCAAGAAGCTTATGAAAATCTAAGTGATCCTCAAAAACGTGCTGCATATGACCAGTATGGTTTTGCTGGAGCTAATGGTGGCTTTGGCGGTGGAGCTGGAGGTTTCTCTGGTTTTGACGGTTTTGATGGCTTCTCTAGCGGTGGTTTTAGTGGTGGCTTTGGCGGCTTTGAAGATATTTTCTCTAGTTTCTTTGGTGGAGGAGGCTCTTCTCAAGCAAGTGCAACAGCACCAAGACAAGGGGATGATCTTCAGTACCGTATCAACTTAACATTTGAAGAAGCAGTTTTCGGTGTAGAAAAAGAAATTAAATATAATCGTGAAGAAATCTGTCACACATGTGATGGAAGTGGAGCAAAACCAGGAACTGAAGCAGTAACGTGTCCAAAATGTGGAGGACGCGGTCAAGTACAAGTTGCTAGAGAAACTCCAATCGGACGTGTTATGTCAACACAAACCTGTGATGTTTGTCATGGTACTGGTAAAGAAATCAAAGATCCATGTCCAACATGTCATGGAGAAGGACGTGAAAAAGTTGCCCATACTGTTAAAGTAAAGGTTCCAGCTGGAGTTGAAACTGGTCAACAAATGCGTTTAGCAGGTCAAGGTGATGCCGGAGTTAATGGAGGACCATACGGAGACTTATACGTGATCTTTAATGTTAAGGAAAGCAAGAAATTCCATAGGGAAGGTAGCGAAGTTTATTATGACCTACCTATAAGCTTTATCCAAGCAACATTGGGTGCAGAAGTAGAAGTTCCAACTGTTCATGGTAATGTTAAATTGAAGATACCAGCAGGAACTCAAACAGGTACTAAATTCCGTTTGAGAGGAAAAGGAGCTCCACGCTTGAATGGAAATAGTAATGGTGATCAAACAGTCACTGTTAACATAGTTACTCCTAAGAAACTTAATGATGAACAAAGAAAAGCTCTTGAAGCATTTGCCAAAGCAAGTGGAGAAGGTGTAAATCCACAGAAAGAAGGATTCTTTGACAAAATAAAAAAGGGTTTCGAAGATCTATAAGATTTGAATAAATAAGTGATTTGTATTAATCAGGTAATACTGGTAAATGCAAATCGTTTTTTTATATATTTGAGCCCATATATTTACTGATATTTCAATTGATAGTATAATACGCATATGAATATTGAAAATTATAGGCCAGACTTTTTACTGGAAGCTGTTTACCAGCTAGATGCAGAGAGCTTGAAGAAACATAACATTTCTACAGTTATGGTAGATTTAGATAATACTCTAATAGCTTGGAATAATCCTGATGGAACACCAGAACTTCGAGCATGGCTTGAAGAGATGAAGAGAGAAGGAATTACAGTTATTGTTGTTTCTAATAATACTCATAGTCGTGTGGAGCGAGCAGTATCTAAATTTGATGTACCATTTGTAAGCCGTGCTCTAAAACCTTTTACGCGTGGAATTAACATGGCATTAAAACAACTTAATGAAAAACCTGAGAATGCAGTAATGGTTGGTGACCAGTTAATGACAGATATCCGTGCAGCTCACCGTGCAGGAGTTCGTAGCATCTTAGTTAAACAACTAGTTGAGAGTGACTCTTGGCAGACTAAATTTAATCGAGCACGTGAAAGACGAGTTTGGAAGAAAATCATTGAAAAGTATGGGGAACCAGAATGGAAGAACAGAATTTAAAAACAATCTATTTTGTTAGACATTCAATAAGAGATACTTCGATGCAAGAAGATGCAGGAGCGAGATTAACAGAAGAAGGATTAGACCTTGCTGAAAAGCTGAAGATCTATTTTATAGGTAAAGATATTAAAGAAATCTATACTAGCCCATATGTACGTACAGTTCAAACAATCACACCAACTGCGAATTTACTTTCTATTATCCCGGTTGAGGTCAATCAATTAAGAGAGCGTGAAATTGGAGCTTGGATTGATAACTTTTCAGAGTATGCCAGCAAACAATGGCAGATTTTTCCTATAAATTAGATAATGGTGAATCCCTGGAAGAAGTCCAAAAACGTATGTATGAAGCATTTAAGGGAATAAATTCCAAGTCAGAAGATAATTATATACTTTCTGGACACGGCACTTCCTTAGCACTTCTTTTTAACCAATTAACAAATGGTAATTTTGGTTATGATGAGTGGAAAGAAATGCAATGACCACATGTTTTTAAGTTGGTATATAATGTTGGGAAAAATGTAGTTGAATCCTTTGAGAGTGTAGAATTTCAAAATTAAATTATAAATAAGAGATGATGTTTAAGACATTGTCTCTTTTATTTTATGAATATAAAAGTATTTTTGACTTTTGTTCTTATGGAATTAAGATTTAAAAAAATATTTTCTTTTGATTATAATTTAGTTATTTTTCCTTTATATAATTCGTTTATAAAGAATGGAGGGCAAGGATATGGAATTATTAAGATTAGAGAATATCAGTAAGGAATATAAGAATCAAGTTGTGTTGAGAGATGTGTCTTTGACTGTTGAGGAGGGGCAAATTTATGGATTGTTGGGACCGAATGGAGCAGGAAAGTCAACTCTTTTGAAGATTATTACTGGGGTGATTCGTTCAAACGGTGGTCAAATGTTTTATGATGGGAAGAAGTGGTCGAAGTCGGATTTGAGAGACATGGGAGCTATCATAGAGAATCCTGCAATTTATCCAAATCTAACTGCGCGTGAGAATTTATTGGTTATGACTCTGTTGCTTGATATTGATAAAAGTCGTATTGATGATGTTCTTAAAATTGTTTCCTTAGAGGATACGGGAGACAAGTTAGCTAAACAGTTTTCACTTGGTATGAAGCAGAGGCTTGGTATAGCTATGGCTTTGATAAATAATCCTAAGTTACTTATCTTAGATGAGCCAACTAATGGGCTTGACCCAGTAGGGATTTTAGAATTGCGTGAGTTGATGACTTTATTAGCACAGAAAGGAATTACAATTATTTTATCTAGTCATATTCTGAGTGAGGTTCAGCATGTAGCAGATAAGATTGGAATTATTCATAATGGATACTTATGTTATGAAGGCTTAAATGATAAGGATAGTACTGACTTGGAATCACTATTTATGGACATAGTTGGTGGAGGAAAAATTTGATGTTAAAGATTTTAAAATCCGAGTGGTTAAAAGAAAAACGTTCAGCGAATGCAAAACTTCTTTTATTGGTACCTATTATTTTTACAATTTTTAATTTACTAATGGTTAGGATTATGGGAATAAATCCGGTGGGACAAAGTTATATTATGGCGACAGCCTTCAATTGGTATCCACTAATTATTTTACCGACGGTGATTTCGTTACTAGTGGTGAATATTACAAAAAAAGAAAAAGAAACTAATAAGATTAAATTTAAAAGTCTGGGTTTAGATTATAACAAGCAAACAGTTTCTAAAAATCTCGTGGTTGTTTTTGAACTGACAATTATGATTATTATTACTTCGATAATTGTATATTGTTTAGGTACTTTTCTTTTAGGAGAAACTATACCTACAAAGCAAATTATTTTAGCAAGCTTTTATTTATTTATTGGAAGCTTACCAATTCTTGGTATATCATTTTTATCCACTAATTATCTAAAGAGTCCGCTAATTATTATTTTGAATTTTATTCTAACCATTTTGGGCGCTCCTATAGCTACTGAAAATTACTGGTGGTTATATCCTTGGAGCTATAGCCTGAGGATGCTATGTCCAATTCTTGGTATTTATCCGAATGGTCTTTTTTTAGAAAAAGATTCTTACCTTTTTAATTCAACTGTTCTTTATCTGGGTACAGTAGTTAGTTTAATGGCTTGGTTTACTTGCCTTACTTTTCAGTATTTGATTGATTCAAGGAGAGATAATGTATAAAATAATTAAGGCACAATGGTATAAAACTTTTAGGACACCTGTTAGTATTATCTTATTAGTATGTCCTTTACTTTTTTCCCTTTTATTACTGTTATATTGTAAGGAAAGTACTTATGTTAAAGGTATTGAGCTTAATGTATTCTTTCTACTATTCACAATAGTTGCAACTTTTTCTCTTAGTTTCTTCATTCCAATGATTTATGAACCTGATAGGGAGGCTTGCTCTTATGCCAATGAACTAAGAATAGGTAGAAGTCGCTCTAGTTTATTCATTGGTCGCTTTATACTGATAATCATTCTATTAGCTATTATAGAAATTTTTGCAGTTATTTTATTTATTATGGGTGGAAATTTATTTTTAGATATAGATTTTAATTCTATTCAATTAGTAAATTATTTCTTTATTTTTTATTTAACAAGTTTTCCGATGATAATAATTTATCAATTTGTGACACTCAGGTTTAACTATGTTGGTAGTATTTTATTAGGTTCATTTATTAGTCTATCATCAATCCTTTTAGGTACTACAAATTTGGGAGAATTATTTTGGAAATGGCTTCCTTTCGTGTGGGGGATAAAGATAAATTCTATTTATGGAAATAATATTAGTGATGTAAATATTTATTTTTATCTTTTATTAAGCCTTGTTTTCACAGCATTCTTGATGATAATTTTCATCTTTTGGTATAATAGATGGAGTGGACAGACGCAATTGGAGGAGTAAGATGAAAATTCTAGTTATAGATGATGATATAGATTTATTGAAATTAATTTCCAATAGCTTAAAAAAGGATTATGAGGTAACCACTGAAATAGATGCAGAAAAAATTGATATTAATAAGATTGAAGATTATGATCTAATTTTACTTGATGTGATGATGCCTAAGATTTCTGGTTTTGATTTTTTACGGCAAAATCGAGGGCTAATTGATATTCCAATTTTGCTTTTAACAGCGAGAGATTTTGAGGAAGATAAAATTGAGGGGTTTGCAATAGGTGCAGATGACTATATAACAAAACCATTTTCTATTGGTGAATTAAGAGCAAGGGTTGACGCTCATATTAGAAGGGAAAAACGTGAAAAACATAGATGTTTAGTTGACCAAAAGATTTCCTGTGATTTACTTTCTATGATTTTCTACTTTGATAATGTACCAGTTAATCTCACTTCATCTGAGTATAAAATTTGTGAATTACTTTTAAAGAATAAAGGGCAAGTTTTCTCAAAGGAGAAGATTTATACCTCAGTATATGGTTATGATGCTTTGGGAGATAGTAAAACATCTATAACAGAGAGGATTAAAAAGATAAGGAACAAGTTTGAAGAATATGGAATTAGTCCTATTGAAACGGTTTGGGGAGTAGGTTATAAATGGGGAACCAAAAAAGTATAGGTCGTTTGATATTAAGGTATTCAATTATTGAATTACTTTACACAGTTTTTACTCTTATTTTGTTTGCTTTTCTTTTAAATTTTTTAGTTATTAAAAATATTATTTATCCAGCATCGTATTTGTCAGAGCAACTTCCTATAGTCGAAAAAAATTTTAAAAATAAAGATTGGAATGTAGAAGATATTCCTTATTTCTATGACTATAGATTAGTTGATGGTAACAAAATCATACAAACCATTGATAGTAAATATGATTCTTATATTAAAGAGGCTAAAAAAGATGGCAGTGCGATGAATTCTGCCTTATTTGCCAACAGAAAATTTGTTTATCTCAAAAATGGTGATAAAGAGTTAACAGTTAGTTTTCGTTTTAGTCCGATTTTTACTTCCAAAAAATTATATCAATTTATTCCTAACTTTGAAGAAACATACTGGTTAATATTTTTAGTAACTTGGATTATAGGTTTTTTATTATTAGTAAGACGTACTTCTATAATCATTAGTAGGGAGCTCGCTAAAGTATCACAGACAAATTCATATATTAAGCAAATGAGGTTAGATTATCCAAGGGAAAATAGTAAGTATAAAGAAGTGAGTGAACTATTATTCTCTCTTGATTCAATGAGTGAGGAATTGAAGAGGTCATTAGAATTACAATGGTCTATACAGGGTAAGGAAAAAGAGCTAATACAATCTGTAACCCACGATATAAGGACTCCTATAACTTTAATTAAAGGAAATTTGGAGTTATTAGAAGAAGAGTCGAAAAATCATGATAACGAACTCATAGAAGATATACAAAATGGTGTTGAGAGGCTTGAAGCATATGTAAGTAAACTTTCAAACCTCTCAAAAGAGATTAATTCAGTTGGGAAAAAGGAATTTATCTCTAAGGATGTAATTGACTACTGGAATAATAATCTAGTGAGCATATGCCAAACTAATAATAGAAATCTAAAAGTCTTGAATAAAGATACCAATTATAAGCTTTTGATTGATAAGGAAGATATTGAACGTGCCCTTGAAAATATTATTATAAATTCCATTGAGAATTCACAAAAAAGTAGTGATATTTTTATCTCATATGTTTCCAATGAATTGGGATATAAAATAGAGGTAGTTGATCAAGGAGAAGGATTTGATGAAGAAAGACTTCAATATTATACTGATAAATATTTTACAAGTAAATCAAATGACGGTACAGAACATGGACTTGGTTTATATATTGTAAATGATATTGTGAAGGAAAATAATGGGAATTTGATTTTAGGGAATGCTTATAAAGAAGGTAAGATACAAGGAGCAAAAGTAGCTTTGCATTTTATGATTACTTAAAAAGAGGTTAACATACAGACTTAAATCCTTTGAAAGTGTAGAATTTATATAAAAAAATCTAGGAGAATTATCTTCTAGATTTTAATTTATCTGTAATTCTTTCTAAAGCTTTAAAGAATTCTTGGATATTATTTTCTGTCAGTCGGGTATAATTCAGTCTGAAAGACTGACAGTTGGAACTGAATAAGAATGATGGTGCAATTAATACTTTTTCTTGAAGAAAGAGGTCCCAATCTTTAATTTTGAGTGGTTTACCAAGATATGTCATCCAATAGTAGAGTCCACCTTCAATGGACTGGAATTTCCAATCACTGCTGACCATACTAGCTTCTTTTTCAAAGGTGGTACTTTTTTTGGTAAGTTGGGATAAGAGTTTCTTCTGTTTACTTTGATAGTCTGGCTGGGTTAGGGCTGTAGTGGCTAAAAGTTGGGGGAAGATTTCTGTCTGGCTATCCATTCTTTTTTTGGCGCTAGCGAGGTTGTGGATGATGTTTTTTGGCGCTAAGAGCCAGCCTATTTTGATGGTTGAACCAAATATTTTTGAAAGGGAACCAAGATAGATAACGGTTTGCGGGGAAAGCTCCTTGAGTGTTGTTGGACTTTTATGGAACGCGAGCTCTGAGAAAACATCATCTTCGATAATGGGAACTTGATACTTGCTACAGACTTCAATTATTTCCTTGCGACGAATTAGTGGCATAGTGAGTCCTGTCGGGTTTTGATAGCTTGGGTTAAGATAGAGAAGTTTGATTTTTCGACTGATGAGAATTCGTTCAAGTTCTTCAGGTATTATTCCTTCATTATCTTGAGGAATTTCTATTAGGCGGATACCAAGTGAAGCGAATAGTGGAAGATTGGCTAGGAATGATGGGTCTTCTGTAGCAAGCATATCTCCACTTTCAAGTAGTGTACGCATGAGGAGGGAAATTCCCTGGGTTGAACCTGATGTAATAAGTAGATCTTGGATCGACATATCTATATGAAGGGTGTTTTCTAAATTTTTACTAATTACGTTTTTTAAGGGGATATAGCCTGTAATATCTCTTTTTTCTTTTTCTTGCATTACTTTATCCCATGATATTGCTGGAAACTGAAAATCAGGTATTATTTCTTTGGGTAGCTCTCCTGTATAGAGGTCAATACAATCTGAATTAGACTGAATCTCTTTTAGTTTTTGGATGTAGGGATCTTCCTTGAGAAAGGGGCTAGTCCATAGCTGTTGCCAATTGGCTTTTGGTGTTTGGCGATTAAGTAAAGGCCCACTTGCTACTTCTGTGCCACTTCCCTGTCGTCTTGTAATCCAACCAAGGCTTACAAGTTCATCAAGCGCGTGGGCAATTGTTGAGCGATTGACATTGTAGTCTCTTGCCAGTTTACGCTCTGGTGATAGCTTATCGCCTGCAAGAAGGTTACCACTTTCAATTTCTTGGATAATATGATTAATTATTTGCCTGTAAAAGGGTTCTTTTTTATTTTTATCAACTTGCCACATTATTTTTTCCTTTCGAAAATTGGATGGTATAAATATAAGCCAATTGGCTCTTTTAGTCAAGCTAAACTTTCTATATACTTTATAAAAAAGGCTAGGAGATGATTATATGAAAAAAGTATTAACAATCGCTGGTTCTGACTCAACTGGTGG
This sequence comes from Floricoccus tropicus, assembly GCF_001832905.1. GTDB lineage: Bacteria > Bacillota > Bacilli > Lactobacillales > Streptococcaceae > Floricoccus > Floricoccus tropicus. The sequence goes on from NZ_MKIR01000022.1 coordinate 13,208, forward strand.
AGCTGGTTTACAGGCTGATTTAAAGACATTTGAAGAATATGGAGTATTTGGATTTTCTTCAATTACTTCCATTGTTACAATGGATCCTGAACAAGGCTGGAGTCATGAAGTCACAGACCTTGGCGCTGAGTTATTAAGGAAACAATTAGTTTCAGTTTTTGCAGGAGAAGGAATTGATGCCCTTAAAACGGGTATGATGGCAAGTGAAGATAATATTGAGCTTGCTAGTCAGTTTATTAAAGAATACGATATTGAAAAAGCCGTCATTGACCCAGTTATTGCATGTAAGGGTACGGCTCAGATTTTACAACCTAAGAGTGTAGAAGGATTGAAAAAGTTCTTGATTCCAAATGCTTATGTAACTACTCCTAACCTTATAGAGGCAGGAATCTTGTCTGGTCTAGGAGATATTACAAGTGTTGAAGGTATGAAAGAGGCTGCGAAAATAATTTCAGAATTAGGTGCTAAAAATGTTGTTGTTAAGGGTGGACATCGTTTAGGAATTGATAAGGCACTTGATGTTTTCTATGATGGTCAAGATTTCTTTGAGCTTGAAAATGAACTTTACAAGACAGACTTTAACCATGGGGCAGGTTGTACCTTCGCTGCGGCAATCACCGCAGGAGTTGCAAAAGATTTAAGTCCGCTTGAAGCTGCTAAACTAGCAAAAGATTTTGTAGCTGCAGGTATTAAAAATGGAGTAAGAATTAACAAGTATGTCGGACACGTATGGCATGGAGCGTACAATAAGGCAGAAGATAGATTATAGGAGAAAAATTTAATGAGAGATAGAAGGATTCAAGATATAGTTTTAGTAGCGCTTTTTGCAGCCCTAACGGCGGTAGCGACAACAATTAAGATTCCAATGCCTACAGGAGCTTTTGTACATTTGGGAAATTCAGTATTACTGTTGTCAGTACTACTTTTAGGATATGTCAAAGGGTCGCTTGCAGGTGGACTAGGTTTCGCTATATTTGATATTTTAAATGGGTACGCAAGTGAAGCACCATATTTTATTTTAGAAGCATTTATTGTTGGTGGAGCTGCATACTTAGCTTTCTTATACTTCAAAAAGAATCCGACAAACGTTGGTCAATTAGTAATTATAGGTATTGTGACAGGCATTGCAAAGGTCGGGATGACATTTTTGAAAAACTTTGTTACTCAACTTTATCTTGGTCAAAGCACAGGTGCTGCAGCTGGCTTAGCTGTCGCTAAACTGCCAGCAACTTTAATAAATGTTAGTGTAACTATATTAGTTGTGGCAGTTTTATACTTCCCACTGAGAAATGCTCTTAAGAAGGTTGCACCACAAGTTGTTGCTAGTTAATTAACACATATATTATTTAAAAAGAATCTTATTTCCGATAAGATTCTTTTATTTATGCAAAAAATTAATAAATATTCAAAAATAGCTTGATAAACATGCACAAATGTTGTATATTTATACATAAAATAAAATATGAGGTGAATATATGGGAACTTATTTGTTTTCTAATTACTCAAAGAAACCTTTTGAAATTATGTCAGCAAAAGGTTCTTATGTAGTAGATAATTTAGGTAAAAAATATTTAGATCTAACTAGTGGGATTGGTGTTTGCAATCTTGGATATCGTAATCCAAAGCTTGAGAATGCCTTGATTGAACAATCTGACTTAATATGGCATATGCCAAATTTATATGTAAGTAGTCTACAAGAAGAAGTTGCACAGAAGCTATCATACAAACAGAAATATCTAGCTTTCTTTTGTAACAGTGGAACAGAAGCAAATGAAGCTGCCATAAAATTAGTGCGTAAATATACAGGAAAAACTGAAATTATAACATTTAATAATTCCTTTCATGGTAGAACTTACGCAAGTATGACAGCAACAGGTCAGTCTTCAATACACGATGGATTCGGCCCCTTACTAGAAGGCTTTACCTATATGACTTATAACGATACAAAGTATATGGAAGCTATTACTAGTGATACTGCAGCAGTTATGCTAGAGCTCGTTCAGGGTGAAGGTGGAGTTGTACCTGCTGACTATAAATGGATTCAAAATCTTAGCAAGGTTTGTAAAGACAACGGAGTTCTGCTAGTTATAGACGAGGTACAGACAGGTATTGGACGGACTGGTTCAACTTTTGCCTTTGAACAGTATGATATTGAACCAGACATTTACACAGTTGCTAAGGGGCTTGCTAATGGAATCCCAGCAGGTGCAATGCTAGGTAAAAAAGAGTTAGGAAGTGCATTTACTCCTGGAATCCATGGTTCAACTTTTGGTGGTAATAAGCTTGCGATGGCAGTGGCCAATCAGGTTTTAGATATCTTAGAAAATACATCGATTTTAGATCAGGTTAAAGAAAAAAGTAATTTTATATTTGAAGAGTTAAAAAATCTAGATTCACCTAAAATCAGTCAAATCAGGGGATTGGGTTTTATGATTGGAATCGAACTGAAGAAAGGATGTCTTGTAGAAAAAATACTTAGTGATTTAGAAGGAAAAGGGATTTTAGCTCTTCGAGCTGGTCAAAATACTTTGCGCTTACTTCCTCCTTTAACAGTAAGTCAGAAAGAACTTGAAGAAGGTCTTAGTTCATTAAAGGAAGTTTTAGAATAATATCGGCAGAAGCTAAGAATATATATTTTAAATAATAAATGAAATGGAGGTAGTTATGAAGGCAGCAATTATTGGAATAACAGGATATACGGGACTTGAACTTTTGCGACTGATGAATAAACATCCATTTCTTGAAATTGGTGGCTTATATAGCCACTCCTATGCTGAACAAAATTTGGATGATGTTTATTTTTATTTAAAAAACTTGGTTAAGGATAATCAACTAATAAAGGAATTTGATGCCAAAGAAATAATGGCTGACAATGATTTGGTTTTCTTTGCTACACCTTCAGGGGTTTCAAAGGATCAGGCTCAGATTTTCTTAGAGGCAAACTTTCCTGTAATAGATTTATCTGGTGATTATCGGTTGAAGGGCGCATCTGAATATGAAAAATGGTATAAATCTTCTGCAAGTCATAAAGATTATTTGGGTAAGGTTAATTACCAAGTAGCTGACTTGGCTCATTTAGGGACGAAAAGTATAAAGAACAGTTCTTATATTAGTAATCCTGGTTGCTATGCGACTGCAACAATTTTAGCTCTAACACCTTTGGTAAAGGAAAAGTTAATTGATTTAAGTTCAATCATTGTTGATGGTAAGTCGGGTCTTTCAGGGGCTGGTAAGAAACTAACCGAAACCAGTCATTATGTAACGGCGAGTGAAAATATGACCCTTTACAAGGTTCATGAGCATCAGCATATTCCTGAAATTATTCAGTACTTAAAAAATTGGGATAATGATTTACAGGCTTTACACTTTACAACGAGTTTAATTCCTGTAAAGCGAGGAATTTTCATTACAGCCTATGCCAAAGTAAAAAAAGGTGTTACAGAGTCAGATTTACAGCAAGCTTTTGAAAATATTTATGCTGAAAAATATTTTGTACGTTTACAAGAACAAGGTAGACTTCCAGAACTTAGACAGGTTACTGCTAGTAATTTTTGTGATCTTGGACTATCTCTCAATAATGATACGGGAGTGGTAACGGTTGTTGCCGTAATTGACAACCTTGTTAAAGGAGCGGCAGGACAAGCTATACAAAACTATAATTTGTGGGCTGGAATTGATGAGAAACTAGGATTGGAGGACATTCCTCTTTTCCCTTAAAAGTTATAAGAGGAATTATATATGGAAATAATAGAAGGTAGCATGGCAAGTCCAAAAGGATTTCATGCCTCGGGTTTACATTGTGGAATCAAGAAAAAGAAATTGGATATTGCCTGGATTTACTCAGAAGTTCCAGCGAGTGTCGCGGGAGTTTTTACAACAAATCAAGTAAAGGCAGCACCAGTAATTCTTGATAAGGAAGTTATAAAAAATGGGAAGATACAGGCTATAATTGCAAACTCTGGAAATGCTAATGCTTGTACTGGTAAACAGGGCTTTGAGGATGCACTTTCAATGCAGAAATTAGTTGCACGAAAACTTGAAATTGATTCTAGTCTGGTAGCTGTTGCTTCAACAGGAATCATTGGTCAAGCTTTACCCATGGATAAAATTGAACAAGGGATATGTGATTTATCTAAGAATCCAGAAAATGTTCACGGCTTTGAGAAGGCTATTTTGACAACCGATACTAAAGAAAAGATGATTACTATAACTGATACTATCGGAGGGAAGGAGGTAGTTATCTCAGCTTGTAGTAAGGGATCTGGGATGATACATCCTAATATGGCGACTATGCTTGGATTTGTGACAACTGATATTAATATAGATTCAGCTCTTTTACAGGAAATCTTATCAGAATTAACTGAGGTTACCTTCAATCAAATTACAGTTGATGGGGATACATCTACTAACGATACGGTCTTGATTATGGCAAATGGACTAGCAAAAAATAATCTGATAGTTAAGGAAAGTACAGATTATCAACTGGTCAAAGATCTTTTTAAATTTGTACTAACTTTTTTAGCCAAAGAAATTGCGCGTGATGGTGAAGGTGCAACTAAACTAATTGAGGTTACAGTTGAAGGAGCAAATAGTAGTCAAGATGCAAGAATGTTAGCTAAATCAGTTGTTGGCTCAATGCTCGTGAAATCAGCAATCTTTGGTCATGATCCTAACTGGGGAAGGATATTATGTAGTCTCGGTTATAGTGGAATAAGTTTTAACCCAGAAGATGTAAATATAGAATTGGCAGAAATTCCAGTTTTTAAAAGTGGACAACCAATAGATTTTGATCATAAAAAAATGCAAAAAGCTTTAGTTGTTGATGAGATTAAAATAGCCGTTCAAGTAGGAAGTGGAAGACACACCGGTAAAGCATGGGGCTGTGATTTGACCTATGACTATGTAAAGATAAATGCTCTTTATCATACCTAGTTAGAGTTTAAAGGAGAAGAAAAATGAAAACGATAGTTGTAAAGATGGGTGGAGTTGCTTCAGATAATTTAGATTTTGAGTTTTTCCAACAAATTAAATTGTGGCAAGCTCAAGGTCATAATATTGTCATTGTTCATGGCGGAGGTAACTATATTTCGCAGATGATGGAAAAAATGAATGTTCCAGTAGAAAAGAAAAATGGTCTACGCGTAACCAATCAAGTGGCTCTTGATATTGCACGCTTGGCTTTGCTTGGACAAGTTCAACCCATGTTGACAGGTCGTTTTCAGGCAGAACAAATTTCTGCCCTAGGATTAAATGCTGCCTCTGATAGATTAATTGAAGGTCATATTATAGATTTTCATAAGTTCGGTTATGTTGGTCAAGTGGATAAAATTAATATTTATCTTCTAGAAAATTTAATGGAGATTAGGCAAGTCCCAATTATTGCTCCTTTGGGTATGACAGAAGATGGTCAATGGCTTAATATCAATGCTGATGATGTGGCTGCACAAGTTGCAAGCCAACTTCAGGCAGATGAGCTTTATCTTTTGACCGATGTCCCAGGAATTAAGAAAGAAAATATATGGATGAAAAAAATTCCTACTGAGGAGATTGATGAACTTAAGGATAAAAAGATAGTTACAGGTGGTATGCTTCCTAAGATTGAGAGTGCCAAGAAGGCGCTTAAGGCCGGAGTAGGGGCAGTATTTATTAATAATTGTATTAGCAGTAAGGGTACTGAAATTGGCGCCTTTTAGAGTGAGGAGATGATATATGGAATTTCAAGGTAAGAGTTTTTTAGCGGAGAAGGATTTTAGTAAGCAAGAATTAGAGTTTTTGATAACTTTTGCTATTCATTTGAAAAAATTAAAAAAGTTAGGCGTTCCTCATCGTTATTTAGAGGGTAAAAATATTGCTCTTCTTTTTGAAAAGACATCAACTAGAACTCGTTCGGCTTTTACAGTAGCTGCTCTTGATTTGGGTGCGCATCCAGAGTTTTTGGGAGCTAATGATATACAGTTAGGAAAGAAAGAGTCGGTTGAGGATACTGCTATCGTGCTTGGTAGTATGTTTGATGGTATTGAGTACCGTGGGTCTAGTCAGCAGGCAGTAGAGGATTTGGCCAAGTATTCAGGTGTTCCTGTTTGGAACGGCTTGACTAACGAGTGGCATCCTACACAGATGATTGCTGATTTCATGACCGTTCAGGAAAACTTCGGTCATTTAGAGGGTGTTAATCTTTCATATATTGGTGATGGACGTAACAACATGGCAAATTCGCTGTTGGTAACGGCTAGTATTTTAGGAGTAAATATTAATATTGTTGCTCCTGAAGAGTTACAGCCTGATACAGAAATTGTAAATATAGCAAGAGAGTTTGCTAAAGGTTCGGGTGCAAAAATTCTAATTACATCAGATATTGATCAAGGGGTGAAGGGTGCTGATGTTATTTATACAGATGTTTGGGTTTCTATGGGAGAAGAAAGTGAGTTTGAAGATAGGGTGAAAAAACTTTTGCCTTATCAGGTAAATATGGATATGATTCAAAAAGCACAAAATGAAAATTTAGTCTTTCTTCATTGTTTACCTGCATTTCATGATACTGAAACTAGCTATGGTAAAAAAATATTTGAGCAGTTTGGTATTGGTGAAATGGAGGTTACTGACGAAGTGTTTAGAAGTTCATACGCCAGACAGTTTGAACAGGCAGAAAATAGAATGCATTCCATTAAGGCGATAATGGCAGCTACTCTGGGAAATATCTTCATTCCGAGCAATTGATTTCGCAATTATTTATTGTTAGACTATTATTAAATATCGAGCTGTTATTAAATTTACATAAATTTTGACCGTTTATGACGTTTTTCTTACCATTCATGAAAGTTCTATGTACTTATACAAGAATAAGATGTAGAATAATCATAAGGTGATAAGGGGAAATATTACTGGATATTTTAATAGATTCTCATATGTATCATGGCCTGATGCATATGGGTTGCATAGTCAAAGTCTATTGTAATCAATGGGATAGAATTTGGGGAGAGGCATGCTGGGGAGTGTGTCTTTTTTGTTGTCATAAAATAGGTAGTTAATGAATGTCAGTATTTGTTTGGATATTAAATAAGATATCCATAGGTTAAAATCTCTTCTACATGTTATAATGTTAGGAAAGAAAGGATTGCCTATGTTTGTTTTATCCGTAGTTACCCAAGTTATCTTATATTGGTCAATTTTTTATCAGATTTCGAAAATAAAGATTAAACCACTGTTTGTGGTAATCTCGGTTGCTTATTTTTTGGCCACCACATATTTTCTAGATGCTTTTAGTATTTTTGATATAATTCCTTTCTTTGGCATATATGCTTATTGCATGGAAGGTATTAAACAAAAATCTTTAGCTTACTTTTACGCAATTTATACAGCTTTTGCTTCTATATTGTTAACCAACTTTTCAGATGCAATCCTCTATGAGTTTGGCATGGGGAATTTCTATGATAAGCATTTTATGTTAATGGATTCTGTTACTTCACTAGTCCCGATATTCATTCATTACGTAATACTTAAAATTTCTCGTATTGACTTTGATCAAGTGGACAGTAATAGTCTTTTTATCAAGAAAAATTTACTTCTTCCAGTTAATATTATTCTTTCAATCTTTTATTTACTGATTATTTTCCTTTCTTATTATGAAATTATTTTGAGAAAGGCAAGTACTGCGTCGGAATATACCAAGTATATTTTGTTCCTAGAAATCTTTGGTTTCTTCGCAATTTTGGCATTTATAGGAAATAGGATTAAGGATTATTGGAGGATGCAGATTGATGAGGCTAGGGAGACACAATATCATAATCTCAATCTTTATATAAATGAGGTTGAAGGAATGTATCAGACTATTCGCGGTTTTAAGCATGATTATAGTAATATGCTTATAAGTCTTAAACAGAGTGTTGATTCAGGTGATATCTGTCAGGTACAAGAAACTTATGAAGAAATTTTGAATTCAGCTAATCTAAAATTGACTGGCAGGACTATGAATATTGCTGAGTTGGCTAATGTAGGAGATCCGGCTGTTAAGAGTGTTTTGTTTTGGAAACTAACTGAGGCTAGGCAAAAGCATATAGAGGTTTCAATAGAGATTAAGAAGTATATTGAAAAAATTGATATGGATATTTTAGATTTTGTTCGTCTGACATCCATTATTCTTGATAATGCAATTGAGGAGGCTGTGACGACTGCAAATCCCAAGCTGAATTTTGCTCTAATAAAAGAAGAACATGAGACAGTTATGGTAGTGCAAAATTCTTGGAATGTTAAAAATATTGCTATTAGTAGAATCTTTGAAGAAGGCTATTCTTCAAAGGGTGAAGGGCGAGGAACTGGTCTTTTCAATGTACGTCAAATTATCAATTTGTATGATAATACTTCAATTGATACTGAAATTGATAACCACTACTTTACGCAAATAATTTCAATTGGAGATGAAATTTAATGAATATTTTTATACTTGAAGATGACGTTTTTCAGCGTAATAGATTAGAAAACCTACTTGAATATTTAAAGACAGAAAAGGGATATGATTTACATATTGTAGCCTCCACAGAGAATCCAAGGGAATTAATAGATTTAATTAAAAATTCTTCTGAAGAAAATCTTTACTTTCTTGATATTCAAATTAAGGATGAAGATAAGAAAGGAATGGAAGTTGCGCAAATTATTAGGGGAATAGATGAGAAGGGAACCATTGTTTTTGTAACTACCCATTCAGAATTTGCTGCTCTTACATTTTCTTATAAAGTTTCTGCCTTGGACTTCATCGCAAAGGACTTAGATAACGTTAATTTTGATAAGCAAATTGAAGAAGTCATACAGTTTGTTGAAAAAAAAAATAAGAAAGATGAGCGAGAAATGCTCGTGATAAATACTAAGTTTAAGGACATACGTGTTCCTTTAGATGAGGTACTTTATTTTGAAACATCTTCACAGCCACATAAGCTTATTTTAATAACCAGTAAAAAGAGGATTGAGTTCTATGCCAAACTTAGTGATATAGAAGGAAAACATCCTAAACTTACTCGAACTCATAAATCTTTTGTAGCAAATATAGACAATGCTGTGGAACTAGATAAAAGTAATTTAACGATTAAATTCTTTAATGGAGAACAGTGCTATGTTTCACGTAGAAAGATAAAACAAATCCAAACATTAATTGATGAAAAATTATAAAACCACCAAAATTCTTGGTGGTTTTTGTATTTACTTAAAAAAATTAAATAATCACTGTTGACAAAAAGTAAAACTAGGATTATTATTTTGTATATACTTAAATAAATTAAGTTTTAACAAAATAATTTTTTTGATTATGTAAATAAACTTTGCAGAAAATTCACATTGACTACTAATTAGAAGGAGAATAGCATATGAAAAAGGGATTGAAGTTATTAAGGTATAGAAGTGTCAGGATTGCTGTATTATTCAAATTAATAGAGGCGTTTTTAAGTGTTCTAAGTTCATACTCATTGTCATATATTGTCGTTAGTAGTATGGATGAATTAGTAAAAAACGTAAGTTGGATATTGTTAATCTTTTTTTCATATGCTGTATCGATGTTTTTTAGTAATAAGGCACAAGCTCTTTCTGAATACTATGTAGTACAAGATATAAAGCAAAAAACTGATAAGTGGATGGCAAGTCTCTCATTTGAAAAATATCATAAAAAAGACCATGGTGAATGGCTATCTATTTATGTAAATGACGTGAATAGAGTTACAGAATTAACTCTCAATAAGTATTTTTCTATGGTTGAAAATTTAGCAGTAACTATTTTCGTTTTCCTATCATTGTTTTCTATTCATTACAGCATGGCAGTTATTGCATTAATATCCTTGCTTTTGATGTCCATTGTTCCTAAATTTTTCCAAAAGACACTTTCAAAGTATATTTTAGGTTTACAGGATTCAAAAGAAAAATATTTATCGAAAATGCGAGAACTATTGCAAGCATATGATACATTTCAAGAAAATACTGCTTTCCATCTTTTTTTTAGAAAGTCTCGTAGAGCCTCAGAGGATTTTTCAAAATTTGTTTTACAAACACAAAAGTTTACTTCTTTTATGAGTTCTTGCCTGACTTTAACTAATTCAATTGTTACAGTGGTTGCTTTGACTTTATTATCATATAATGTGATGTTAGGAAATGTTAAAGCAGGAGCATTTTTATCAGTCTCTGCATTATTTCCTTCCTTTGGAGCTGCAGTAATGCAGTTTCTTTCAGAAAAAGAATTTTATAATTCTGGTCAAAAACTCTATGATAGTAAGTTTTCTATGGTCAACAATGAAAACTTTAATGAAGAGTACTTTATAAAAGCTTATAAAGAAAAGGTACAAGATGACGAAATCGAATATAATTTTGAAAAGAAAACTAAAGATATTAATAGTATGCAACTAAATAGTATACAGTTGAAATATGATAATAAGACTATATCTTTCCCTGAACGAGTGGAATTTAAGAGCGGATTCAAGTATGCTATAATTGGAGAAAGCGGTTGTGGTAAATCAACTTTACTTAGAATTTTAACAGGTCAGGAAAAGAATTATTCTGGAGACTACGAGGTAAATCAAGAAATATTAGATGGCGTCCTATTTGATAATATGTCTTATGTGAATCAGACAACATTTTTACTTAATGATACAGTTAGAAATAATATTGATTTTGAAGGAACTGCTAGTCAAGAAGATCTTGAGAACATCTTAAAGCTGCTAAATCTTGAAAATATTAGTTTAGATCAAAAAATTGTTGACAACGGGAAAAATCTTTCTGGTGGTCAGCGTCAAAGAATATCTATAGCACGTGCGCTTTTAAGAAAGAAACCAATAATTATTCTTGATGAAGCAACAGCTAATCTTGATAAAGTAACTGCCAATAAAATTGAAAATTACATATTAGAAAAAGTTGATACAGTTATTATGATTAGTCATCATTTGACAAAAGATATAGAAGATAAATTAGATAAAATTATTAGATTGGGATGAAAATATGTCAGAGCATAAAGAAAAGAGTTACTTACTTGATTTTTTAGTTTCATTTGAACTTATGTATGAAGATTTAAATGATGATGAAGAAACAATTCTTGATAAGATAGTAGCACCGACCTACAAAAAGTTGGTAATGGAGTATATCTCTACTTTTTCTGAAAAGGATATATTTAAAAAATTTGTTTCAAAAGATTATAATATTTTATCTAGTTTGATGTTAAGTCAAAAAAATATTATAAATTTCGAACAATATTTACAAGCAATCAAGAAATTAGATAAAAAAGAGTTTAAGATTTCAGTTAGTAAGATATTTAAAATTGAAAATACAGATTTTCTCTTAAATGATATGGAGTCTCTAGAGTTATCATCGGAAGCGAAATGGGAACTTCTTCTATTACTAGAAAATTTTGATCAACTAAAAAATGATTTGGTACTCTCATTACAGCAAGAATATGCTATCTATTGTAGCTATGCAGATAAAATTAGTGATCAATATCCTGAAAAGATTGATGAACTTAAGGAACTATTTGAAAACGGTACTGAATTATATGATGTAGTATTTAAAGATTTATTAGCTTTAGATAAAAGAGATTTTGATGAGCTACAAGAATATTTGATTTTAAGAATCTCTGTGAATAGAGTCTTACTACAATATAAAAATAAACTAGTCGCCCTAGGGACATATGTTTATGATTACTTTTACGAAAAGAGTAAGGAAAAAGATCTTGAACTAGAAATAATGCAAAATGTGTTGAAAGTTTTGGCTGACCAAACGCGTTACGGCATTATTAAGTGTATTGGTAATGGAATAACGTCTAATAAGGAGATTGCAAGTATTTTTTCGATTACACCTTCAGGAGTTACCTATCAATTGAAATTTTTAGCTGATAAAGAAATAATCAGAAAAGATAATGTTACTAAGCAATATGTCTTAAATAATGAACTAATTAAATCAGCGTTAGCTACTCTAACGTCAGATTTAGATCTTTAAAAGTATAAAATAAGAATGCTGTGGTAATCAATCCTACAGCATTTTTATTTAGGAAATCTTCAAGTGGTTATGCATTAGTCTTTTTGCTATAATGAAAGTATGAATAATGAAGAATTAGATTTGAAAGATTTACGCTGTATTGGCTGTGGTGCTTTACTGCAAACTGAAAATAAGGAGTTATCAGGTTATACTCCAAAATCAGCCCTTGAAAAAGGTTTAGAGACTGGCGAACTTTATTGTCAACGTTGTTTCCGCTTGCGTCACTATAATGAAATTGCAGATGTTGAGATGACTGATGAAGATTTTTTGCGTCTCTTAAATGAGCTTGGGACAACAGATGCTTTAGTTGTTAATGTGATTGATATTTTTGATTTTAACGGTTCAGTTATTCCTGGATTACATCGTTTTGTGCAATCAAATGATGTTTTATTAGTTGGGAATAAAAAAGATGTTTTACCTCATTCAGTTGGGACTGGTAAATTAACTCAGTGGCTTAAGGAGAGAGCACATGAGGAAGGATTACGTCCAGTTGATGTGGTATTGACAAGTGCCTTTAACCAAAATGATGTGCGCAACCTGATGAAGAAAATTGATGAATACCGTAAGGGACGTGATGTCTATGTTGTAGGTGTTACAAACGTAGGTAAATCAAGTCTTATCAACTCAATCATCAAAATTGCTACAGGTGAAGAAGAAGTTATAACAACTAGTCGTTTCCCAGGTACGACTCTTGATAAGATTGAAATTCCACTGGATGAAGATTCTTTCTTGATTGACACACCAGGTATTATCCATCGTCACCAAATGGCACATTATCTAGGCAAAAAAGACTTAAAATTAATCAGCCCTAGTAAAGAAATCAAGCCAGTAACTTATCAACTTAACCCTGATCAAACACTTTTCCTAGGAGGTTTAGCACGTTTTGATTATATTAAGGGAGAGAAACAAGGCTTCACAGCTTACTTTGCACGTGACCTAAAACTTCATAGAACTAAGTTAGAGGGTGCTAGTGAATTTTATCAAAAACATGTAGGTGGTATCTTAACTCCACCACAGGCTGATGAAGTTGCTAACTTTCCTAAGCTCCGCCGTGTTGAGTTTTCAATAAAAGAAAAAACAGATTTAGTATTTTCTGGTCTTGGATGGATTCGTATGGCACAACCTGGAGTTGTAGCTTGTTGGGTACCAGAAGGTGTTGATGTTTTAGTTAGAAAAAGTATAATTTAAAGAATATTTACTTGAGAGCATACCAATTGGTATGCTTTTTTCGTTTAAAATGTTTTTCCATTTTAAGATAGCAATCGACATCGTTGATAAAATGAAAAAAATCAACGATTTTTCCATCTTAATAGTTACGGAATGCATATAATATTGACAATTTATGCTATACTTTATAATGAAACCCTTGAATTGAAGAAAATGTAAAAAATAAATAGTAATAAATTAAAAAACTTTTATTACTTGCGGAACTTTATAAAATTAACTTTTTGAACTAGAGAAAAAGTTATGTGCATATATGTATTGAATTGAGAAAATAATAATATTGTGGAAAACAAATTAAGATTTTAAAGGGTTTACTAAAATAAAGTAAATTAATAAGAGGTTATAATGGAATTAACAAGTAAACAAAAAAGTTTTTTGAAATCGGAAGCTCACCATTTAAGTCCGATTGTTCAAATTGGTAAAAATGGTATGAATAATGAGGTTAAGACTAGCATTCGTAATGTGCTTGATGCGCGTGAACTAATCAAGATTAGCCTACTACAAAATACTGACGAAACTGTGGAAGATGTTGCAGATGCGTTAGAAGAAATGGGATTCAATGTAGTTCAAAAAATCGGACGTATTGTTGTAGTATTTAAAGTATCTGATAGAAAAGAAAATCGTAAGATTTCAGCTAAAGTTAAAGCAATCTAAGAATAGGACAGGTGTAATTTAGATGGCAATTGAGCTTTTAACCCCTTTTACCAAGGTTGAACTTGAGAAAGAAAAAAATAGCAATCGCAGACAGATTGGGATCTTAGAAGGAACCTTCAATCCTGTTCATAATGCCCATTTGATAATTGCTGATCAGGTTCGTCAATCGTTAAATCTTGAAAAAGTTCTCCTAATGCCTGATTTTTCAGATAGTCAACATGTAATTAAGATGTTGGAACTTGCTCTTTTAGATTTTGAGCAAAGCAATTTAGGAATTGAACTTGTAGCTTATGAAAACCCAGTGACTTCACCCTATAATTTAATGAAAATTTTGACTGAGAGAAATCCTGATGTTGATTTTTATTATATCTTAGGTGGAGATAGAGTTGGTGAGCTTCCTAGTTTTTATAAGATTGATGAATTGGTGAAAATAGTTCAACTTGTAGGAGTTCAAAGACCAAAATATAGAATTGGAACAAGCTACCCACTAATCTGGATTGATGTACCAGTTCTTGATATCTCATCAACTTGGATAAGAGAACAAGTCAAGCAAGGTTTGAAACCAAACTATATGTTGCCCAACTGCGTTTTAGATTATATTTTAAAGGAAAATCTTTATGTCTAAATACTATCCAGAACTTGGATTAACAAGAGAAAAATTATTAAAAAAAGTTAAAGCTCAAATGAGCAAAAAGCGCTATGAACATGTTCTTGCAGTAGAAGAACAAGCTATTAAATTAGCAAAAATTCATGGTGTCGATGAATATAAGGCTGGTCTTGCAGGTTTATTGCATGACTATGCTAAAGAATTACCTGCTGAAGAATTTAAAAGACTTATCAAAAAATATGACTTGGACAAGGACCTCCTTAACTGGGGAAATAATGTTTGGCATGGAATGGTAGGTATCTATAAGATTCAAGAAGATCTTGGGCTTAAAGATAAGGAAATCCTTCATGCAATAAAAGTTCATACTGTTGGATGTAAGAAAATGTCTGATTTGGATAAGGTCGTGTATGTTGCTGACTACATTGAACCACATCGAGACTTTCCTGGTGTATATAAGGCAAGGTGCTTAGCCAAGAAGGATTTGAATGAAGCTGTTGCCTATGAAACTAGAGGAACAGTTAAACATTTAATTGATCGAGAAATTAAAATTTATCCGCAGACACTTGAAACCTATAATTACTATATTGATTATTTAAAGTGAAGATGAATGAGAAAACAAAGTAAAACTAATATAATAGCAGCCGGAACTACCCTAGTAGCCAGTGGCTTAGTATTTGCCTATCTTAAATATCTTGAAAGTAAGAAGAGGATAGATAAGAGGGCGAAAAGGAATTTTAAAAAATATATTTTTACTAATTTTCCCCAAGTTAATGATATTGAATTTGGTGAGTTTAAAAGTTCATCAGTAGTTGGCTATCAGCATATAAATACACACTTGGATGGTTATCAATTAATCAATCTATCAAGTAGAGATATCGAAGAAAAGGACTTTTCTATTCGTTGGATGAAAAATGAATTTCCAGATTTAAATCTTTCTTTTAAAGAAAACTCTAAGATAACTGATAGAGATTATAATGTACTATCTGATATGGTTTATTATGCAGATGGTAAAAAGGCAATTAAAGATGGTATACCAAAGGTTGATGTAGGGGATGTAATTCTTACATCTACTCAATATCAAAGTGAGCCATTTGAGGTGGTTTTGGCTGAAGATAATCAAGAAAATGGTATGCAAGTTATTGCCTGCAAACGAAATAATGATATTGTTATTTCTTATGCTGGGACAAATATTGACGATAATTTAGATGTGATTGCTGATGCAAGAACAATTATATTTGATGAAAAAATTCCTGATGAAACTAAGGACAGTCAATGGTTTACAGCCAAGAAATTTTATGAACAAGTGGTAGAAAAATTTCCTGATATGGAAATAAGTTTAACTGGTCATTCTCTTGGAGGTTATCTAGCTCTTGCAATAGGTGCAACATATGAGAGGCCTGCCACAGTTTTCAATGCGCCAGATCCAAGTCGAATTATAAGTGATGATGCTCGTTCTTGGATGAAAGAAAATAGTAAATTTTTAAAAAATTATCGTAATAACCTTGATTTGATTGGAAATTTTGGAGGAGATAAATGTGATGTGGGGGTCGTAATTGACAAAAACAGTGGGGCAGATCCTGCTGTAAATCACGGAATATCAACTTGGAATTTTGACCAGCAAGGAAATGTAAAAAAATAAAAAAATTAATGAGGAAAAATATGAATACAGACAAAATTATTGAAACAGTTGTTAAGGCAGCTGACGACAAAAAGGCTCTTGATATCGTTGTTATGGATATGAAAGAGGTTAGCGGAGTATCGGATGCTTTTATTATTATGGAGGCTATGAATACACGCCAAATCGGTGCTATCGTGGATAATATTGTGGACAAGGTTGAGGAAGAAGGTATTGAGGTTCATCATGTTGAGGGTAATCCAAATAGCGGTTGGGTCTTAATCGACTTACTTGATGTGGTTGTAAGTGTATTTTCACATGATGAACGTGGATTTTACAATCTTGAAAAACTTTGGTCTGATGCACCACTTATCGATGTGTCTAACATGATTGGAATAGATTAAGGAAGAAAAATGGCGATTTACGAAGATTTTGCGCGTGTCTATGATGATATTATGGACCAAAGTCTTTACGACGCATGGTATGAATTTACAGTTCGCCATATGTCAAAGGACACTAAAAAAATATTAGAGCTTGCTTGTGGAACAGGCAAGCTTTCGCTTAAGTTTGCAAGCGAAGGATATAAGGTTTACGGACTAGATTTTTCAGAAGAAATGCTGACGATTGCCTATAATCGTGCGGTTGACGCAGATGTTGATGTTGCTTGGATTGAGGGTGACATGCGTGACCTTGGTCAAATAGATACCTACGACTTGGTTACTTGTTACTCAGACTCAATATGCTACATGCCGAATCAAGAAGAGGTTCAAAAAGTTTTTGATGAAGTCTATGGAAGTCTAAATGAGGGTGGAACATTCATATTTGATGTTCATTCGATTCATCAAATTGATGATGTTTTTCCTGGTTATTCTTATCATGAAAATGATGAAGACTTTGCCTTCGTTTGGGATTCATATCCTGGAGAAGAAGAGCATTCAATTACTCATGAGCTAACTTTCTTTGTACAAGATGAAACTGATGGTAAATTTAATCGTCGTGATGAGGTACATGATGAAAGAACCTACTCAATCTACAACTATCAAATCATGCTTGAGAATGCTGGTTTCGATGATGTTAAGGTCTATGCAGACTTTGAAGATAAAGAACCGACAGAAGAAAGCGCACGCTGGTTCTTTGTAGCTAAGAAGTGATCCTAACGTTCTTCGAACGACGGTGTCGATAAGTCTAAAGTAACTATCTTTATAAATAAATCTAGTTACAAGACTTAGTCGCGATTCAACCGTTCAGATTTTGAACATCACTAATAACTTAGGTTAAAGATATATGTTAGCAAATAACAAATTGCTTTCAAAATAATGAAAGGGTCCATATGGAAGAAGGACAAAAAATAACGGGTATTGTAGCTGAATTCAATCCTTTTCATAATGGCCACAAATACCTTCTGTCGCAGGCAGAGGGTATTAAAATTGTCATAATGAGTGGTAATTGGTTACAGCGTGGAGAACCTGCAGTAGTTGATAAATGGTCACGAGCTAATATGGCACTTGAGAATGGTGCAGATTTAGTGATTGAGATGCCAGTACTTGCTAGTGTTCAAGCGGCAGATTTTTTTGCTAAGGGAGCTATTGATATTCTTAAATCACTAAAAATTAATAATTTGGTTTTTGGAACGGAGTCAGATTTAGATTACCAAAAGGTTTCTGACATCTACAAAACAAAATCGGAAGAGATGGAAGATTTTTTACAAACACTACCGGAAGATTTATCTTATCCAGAAAAAACACAACTCATGTGGCAAAAGTATACAGGTCTGAACTTTGATGGCAATACTCCCAATCATATTTTAGCACTTGCTTATATAAAGGCCCTTAAGGGCTATGAAGCGACTTTATCACCAGTTAGGAGATTGGGGCAAGGTTTTCATTCTAAGGAACTGACAGGTGATTTTGCAAGTGCTACAGCCATTCGTGATAGTATTGATCAACCAGAAAGATATTTTAACTTCGTCCCATCTTCTGTAGCTGACACTTTGAAAGATTCGCCCAAAGTTTCTTGGACAAATTTCTTCCCTTTGCTTAAATATAAAATCATTTCATCCGACATATCTAATATTTTACAAATGAATACAGAATTAGAAGTTCGAATAAAGAGGAGCATCGGTAAAGTCAATTCAATTGAAGAGCTAGTCGAAGAGGTCTACACAAAACGTTATACTAAGGCACGAATTAAGAGATTGCTAGTTTACATCCTACTTGACATAAAAGAGGGAGCACGTATTGTTTCGTCTAATAAAATTCGAGTTCTTGGCTTTACAGAGACTGGACAAAAGTATTTGAAGTCTATAAAAAAAGATGTAGAATTAGTTGCAAAAATTGGTAGTATTCCTTGGGATGAAGAAAGTCAAAAAGCAGATGAGATTTATATGCTTGCTGATACAAATATCCAAGAACAAAATTTTGGTAGAATTCCTTATAAATATAAAAAAACACCCATCGATAAATAATCGATGGGTATTAAAAATATAAATTTTATTTTTCTAATTCTTTAATTGAACTAAGAATTTCATTGTAACCTACCTTGTTTTTTTCATAATTTGATTTAAGAGACCAAAAAGTTACTCGAATATATGAGTCAGTACCTTCTATAACATATTCACTGCAAGTAAGATTGATTCCAGACTTTTCGGTATCATATGTTGCAAGTTTTGAATTTTGACCGTTTATTGGTTCAATATCGGAAAACTTAACTGGTTGGGTTTTTATTGTTGGATCCTCTGCAAATGAGTTTTCACCGAGAGTAGTGTAAGCATTCATATCTACAAAATCTGTCTTACTTTCTACTAATATTGCAAGGCCATTGCCTATCTTTGGATTAGTAGCAGAGAATGTGGCATCAGTCTCAGGATTATTTTTTTTATCTTCTTCTGTTGAATCTTTCCAACCTTTAGGAAGTGTAATTTGAAATTCTTTATCTCCACTTTGGTTTTTAAATGTTTCCACTTTGTTAGTTGGTTTGATCTGCTCTTCAGACTGACTTGTTTTTCCAGTCTTCTCATTTTTTTCAGATTTTATTTCTTTTTTAACATCTACAGGTTTATTATTCCAACATCCAGTTAAAAATGGTAGAGAAAAGCAACCTAGTAAAATAATAGTAAATATTTTTTTCATAAAAACTCCTTTAAAGTTGTTATCGTTTACATATATTTTAACATAATTTTTAGTTTCAACAACGACACTTTATAATTATGTAAATGATATAAAGAAAAAATTATTTTAACCTTTGCTTAAAATATGATAAAATATGTAAGAAATTAAGATATGGAGGTTCCAAAATGGGACGTAAATGGGCAAATATTGTCGCTAAAAAAACAGCAAAAGATGGAGCTACTAGTAAAGTTTATGCAAAATTTGGTGTAGAAATATATGTAGCAGCTAAGCAAGGGGATCCAGATCCTGAATCAAATGCAGCACTTCGCTTAGTTTTAGAACGTGCTAAACAAGCACAGGTTCCAAAACATATTATTGATCGCGCAATTGACAAAGCAAAAGGTGGGGCGGATGAAACCTTTACAGAAGGTCGTTATGAAGGATTTGGTCCTAACGGTTCAATGATTATTGTTGACACGTTGACAAACAATGTAAATCGTACAGCAGCAAATATCCGTACAGCATTTGGTAAAAATGGTGGTAATATGGGTGCAAGTGGTGCTGTGTCTTATATGTTTGATAATACAGGAGTTGTTGGTTTTAAAGGCGATGATACAGATGAAATATTCGAATATTTGATTGAACAAGACATAGAAGTACGTGACGTAGAAGCTCAAGATGATCAAATCATTGTTTATTCTGAACCAGAAGATTTCCATAAGACAATGGAAGCTTTAAGAGCACATGGGATTTCAGAATTTACTGTAAGTGAACTTGAAATGATTCCTCAATCTGAAGTTGAATTGTCTGGAGAAGATTTAGAAACTTTTGAAAGATTAGTTGATATTCTTGAAGAAGATGATGACGTTCAAAAAGTTTATCACAATGTAGCTGAATAATAATTAAACCAGAGAAATCTGGTTTTTTTTGTGTAAAATTTGAAAAATAGGTCATTTAGCTTTGTAAAGCAATCCTATCGTGCAATATTTTGTAAATTAAGTTATGCTATCTTTATCATATGTATAAAACGTTTTAAAGTAAATTTAGAAAGGAGAGAAATATATTTTTGGATATAGGTAATCAGATAAAAGAGAAAAGAAAAGAAAAAGGTTGGACTCAAGAAGAGTTAGGCAGAAAGCTAAATGTTACAAGAGCTGCTGTATCTAACTGGGAAGCTAGTAGAAATTATCCTGATATAAAAACAATTGTTGATATATCGGATATTCTTTCAATCTCTTTAGATAAATTGTTGAAAGGCGATGCAGAAATGGTTGACAAGATTGTAAAGGATAACAAGAAAATAAGAAAGGAAAGATTAATATTTTTCATTTTAACTTTTGTTTTATTTTTTATATTACTGATTATAACTTTTGATAGGTATAAGAATGTTGAACTCAGTAACTCAAATCAAATAAAACAAGTAGAGATTGATGGAGAGGATTTACAAATTAATACAAATTTGCCTCTTTACAGAAGTTTGACAGGATATTTTGTAAATAATAACAGGTATCATGAAGATACAATTCAAATTGAATTGACAAGCTCTATAGATTTTTCTCTTAAACATCAAGAAAAAATGAATATTGAACTTCAAAGTAATTTATCGAAAAAAATAAAATATATTGAAATTATAAATTCAAAAGGGGAAATATTTGAAACAGTTGAAACCAATAAATATATTGAATAATATTTGATGATTTTTAGTCCTACAATAATTTAAAAATGTATATAATAATAGATTTGTTACTGTGGTATAATTAATGTGTGATAATAGATATAATACTATAGTTAGGGAGTTGAAATAATGAATGAATTTACAGTAGGATTAGGTGATTTGGGAAACACTTCGATACAAAATGTTGAGACCCTCTTTGCTCAGGCAAACGGTGCTCTTGGGGTTAGATCTAGTCTTCCAATTTTAGATCCAGATAGTAACCCTGGATCGTTTCTAAATGCATATTATGAAAGTCATGACATCATTTATGGTGAAAATGCCTATGGTTATGCTAAAAAGCATGAGACAATGGTAAAACTTTTCGATATGAGAAGTATAGACATTGAAATACTAGGCGATGATAATTTAAAGCTTCAAAAAGAAGATATTAGTTTAGATATGGCAAAAGGTATCTTAAATGAAGAATATATTTATAGTACAATTGATGGTGAAAAGATAAAAATTGAATTAGAATCTTTTGCTAGTCATTTTGATCGAAATGTTTATGCTCAAAAAATAATAATAACTGCCTTGAATTTTTCAGGACAAGTATCTATTAATAAGAGTGTAAAGCATATACCAGCAAAAAAAGATGAAGATTTTGATCCAAGGGTAAAAGAAGCCAGTGTTAACTTAATAGTAGAAGAAAATAAGTATACGACTCCGAATAGTAATTTAAGTTTTTTCGTTAATTTTGATAAAATTAATGAGAATCTAGAAATTAATGAAGGTGAGTCTGTAACTTTTAAACAGATATATCAAATTTCTCGTGAAAATAAATTTACCAATCCTACTTATGATCATCTTAAAGAAAAACAAATAGAAATTTTTAACCGCTTCTGGGAAAGTTCCGATATTGAAATTGAAGGAGATGAAAGGCTACAAAAAGGTATTCGGTTCAATTTATACCATTTATTTAATTCAGCTGGAAGAGATGGACACAGTAGTTTTGGTGCTAAGGGATTAACTGGTGAAGGGTATGAGGGACATTACTTTTGGGATACAGAAATGTATTTGTTACCATTCTTTGTCTACACTCAACCTGAAATTGCCAAGTCGCTTTTAACTTACAGAACTAACATCTTGGATAAAGCACGTGATCGTGCTGAAGAGTTGGGCTTTAAGGGAGCTCTGTTTGCGTGGAGGACCATTGATGGACATGAAACATCAGCCTACTACCCAGCGGGAACTGCACAACTGCATATTAATGCTGATATTGCTTACGCATTTGAACTTTATGAAAAGGTAACAGGTGATTCGGAGTTTATTGAAAAATCGGCAGATGTTATATTTGAAACTGCAAGATTTTGGTATAGTTATGGCTTTAAGTCTGAGCGTGGTTTCGAAATACATGAAGTTACAGGTCCTGATGAGTACACAGCTTTAGTAAATAATAACTACTATACAAATAAAATGGCACAAAATAATCTTAATTATGCATGTAAATTGGCTAAAAGGATGAATGTTAATATAGAGGAAGCTGCGAAATGGGAAGAGGCTTCAAATGAAATGTATTTGGGTTATGATATTGAAAGAGGTATTACAAAGCAAGATGACTCGTTCCTTGATAAGCAAGTTTGGGATTTTGAAAATACACCTAAGGAAAACTATCCTTTACTTTTACATTATCATCCAATGACTATTTATAAATATCAAGTTCTTAAACAAGCTGATACCATCTTAGCTCATATGCTCTATGATGTTTCAAATGAACAGATGGAACGAGATTTTGATTTTTATGAACCATTGACTACTCATGACAGTTCTTTGTCAAAGGCAATCTATGGTGTGGTTGCGAGTAAAATTGGTCGCAGTGATGTTGCTTATAAATTCTTCAAAGAGGCTGCGACAATGGATTTAGAAGATCAACAAGGCAATTCAAGTCATGGAATACATGCAGCTAATATGGGAGGCTCATGGCTAGGATTACTATATGGTTTTGCTGGATTAAATATTAATAATGGTGAAGTGATAATACATAATAATTTGCCTAAAGAAATTAAGTCTTTGAAGTTTACGCTAACTATCAATGGTGAAAAACGAGAGATATTAATAAAATAGTATAAAAAAACTAGAGAATCTTGGAATTGAACTAGTAAATTGAGACTCTATAAAAAAAGCACCTTGTATGAAATTCATGCAAAATGAAAATCATAAGGAGGTGCTTTTACTATGAAAAGAATTATGCATAGTTACGATACAAAATTACGAGCTATAGAAATGAAACAAGAAGGTCATACTACTAGGGAAATTCAAAAAAAATCGAAGAATAACCTCGATTTTTTTTAGAATACATTTTAACCTTTAACACCACCTGATGTGATACCTTCAACGTAATATTTTTGCATGAAGATGAATAGGAGGGTAATTGGTACTGCTATGATTACGCATCCAGCAGTAAAGGTTGTGAACCAAGTATTGATTTTATCTTGAGTTACCATTGTAAATAAACCTATAGCGACTGTGTACTTTTCAACCTGGTCTCCAAGGATAACTTTGGCAAAGATAAAGTCCATCCATGGTCCCATAAAGCTCATAAGAGCTGTATAAACGATGATTGGTTTAGATAGTGGAAGAGTTATCTTGAAGAAGATATCAGCCCTTGTAGCACCATCAATCATTGCTGATTCATCGAGAGAATATGGGATTGTATCAAAGAAACCTTTTGCTATATAAAATCCAAGTCCAGCTCCTGCTGAATATACAATAACCAAAGCAGTAAGAGTTTGGTCAAGCCCCATTGCCTTCAATATGTAGTAAATTGCAATCATACTCATAAAACCAGGGAACATGTTAAGTACAAGTGCAAGTTTCAAAAAGCGATTACGATATTTGAAACGAATACGACTTAAAGCATATGACATTGCTACTATAATGAATGTTGATATTATACAAGTGAAAATAGCAACTATTAATGTATTCATAAACCATTTTCCAAATGGGAATGATGGATTTGCAAATAGATTTGAGTAATTTTTAAGTGTGAATGTTTTAGGAATTATGTACTCAACAGCCATTCCACCTTCACCACGGAAGCTAGTCATTACTATCCAAAAAATAGGGAATAGCCAGACAATAGCCAGAACGACTAGTGAGATATAAGTAATTGCTAAATTTCTATTTTTAGTCTTTTTCATGATTATAGCCCTTCCTTATATGAATTGGTTCTAGTATAAGCTAGTAAGCTAAATACTGCACTTAATGTAAAGATAAATATTCCGACAACTGAAGCTAAATTATAGTCGGCTGCTTCAACAGTAAGTTTGTATAACCATGTAACCAAAAGGTCGGTCTCACCGGCTTGATAGTATTTAGGGTTAGATGGTGTACCACCGGTTAGTAGATAGATAACATTGAAATTATTTATGTTTCCAATAAATTGTTGAATTAAAGTTGGTGTCATAATCAATAAGATTTGTGGGAAAGTGATAGATCTAAATATTTGGAATTTATTAGCTCCATCAATTTCAGCGGCTTCTAACTGTTCAGAAGGTAGATTCATAATAATACCTGTTGCTACAAGCATTGTTACTGGGATACCAACCCACATATTAACAAATATAATTGTAATTTTTGCCATTAAACCGTTAGTAAGGAACGGTATTGGAGCACCAATTAATCCCCATTTTTGTAGCAATGTATTAACAGGTCCCCAAGAACTTAGGAGATTTTTCATTGTTAATAGAGATACGAACTGAGGAACTGCCATTGTAATAACGAATAATGTCCTCCAAATTTTTTTACCTTTCAAACCTTTAGTATTTATTATTAATGCTAGTAAAATACCAAAGAAGAAAGTAGTAGCCGTAGCAAATACTGCCCAAATCAAAGTCCAAGATAACAATGGTAAGAATGTATTTGCCATACGTCCAGTAAATACATTAGCAAAGTTAGCAAGTCCAACCCACGAGAATAAATGCTTTGGAGGTAGATGTAAATGGTCATAGCTTGTAAAGGCTATTAAAATCATATATACCAATGGTAGAACTGTGAATATAACAACACCGATTAGAGGAATGGCCATTAATGTCATATGGAATCGTCCGTCGGCAAGTGTTTCAAAATCTTCTTTGAATGATGGAGCTTTAATACCAGCTTTATGAAGAACAAATAGCTTACGATTACTCTTAAGTCCACACCAGAAAACATAGGCATAGACTAGACAGAATATAACTGCTGCCAAACCAAAAATCATGAGCAACATAGAGTTATCTCCGTCAACAGTTACCTGCATTTCAATTCCGTCAACAACTTTTGTTTCAACACCTTGAGTATGTGTACCTAGGGTAATTAATCCATGTAAAGCTGGAATTACTTGTAATACAAACGAGATTAGGAAAAAAACTTCTGCTAATAGATATGCAAGTCCTTTAATTATTTGTTTATTACGAAGGTTGTTTAAACCAGAAATAATGAAAGATAACTTGGTGATCAAATCACCTTCTTTGAATACGGTTTTCATAGGTATGAAACTATGGTTAGTAGATGTATCCATAATAAATCCTTTCTATAAAAATAAGGGGCAGGCACGTATTTGCCTTGCGCCCCCTAAAAATTGTATGATTATTTTTGACCAGAGATATCTTTCATAAGTTGATCAAGTGAAGATTTATATTGATCAGGTTTAATTTTACCAGTATATGCACCAGACATAGTAGCAGCTGTAGAAGACCAGAAGTTTGTCATTTCAGGAATCTTAGGCATGATTACAGAGTAATCTTTACCAGACATAGTAGCTACTGCATTTGCTAGCTCACTATTTTTAACAGCATCAGACTCTTGAAGTTTTTTGTTTGTTGGAATAGTGCTACGAGTAGGTTCCTTGAATTGAGCATCTTGGAATTTTTCAGAAGAGAAGTATTCAGCCAATTTATAAGCTTTAGAAATTCTTTCAGTGTCCCCGTTTGCTGGTGCTTGGTTAACTGCAAATACTTGTACACCTAAGAATGATTTTTGTTGAACTTCTTGTCCACCAATATTAATTTTTGGATATACTGCAATACCAAGATTTTCTTTACCAACTGCTTCTTCAGCTTTATGGTAATCCCATGGTCCAGATTGAAGGGCAGCAATTTCACCAGATTTAAATTTAGAAAGTGCATCTTCACTAACATTTACAAAGTTTTTATTGTTCTTTTGGTCAGCAACCCATTGAAGAACTGCTACACCTTTATCATTGTTCCAGTTAGTTCCGTTTGGATCTTCTCCATTTGGTCCGAATAAGTCAAGTCCCATTGACATGAATAAAGGTCCCCAGTAGTAAGCATTAACTTCTTGAAGATTTGATCCACCAAACTTAGCTTTACTTGTTATACCTTCAAAAGTTTTAACATCATCAGCTGAAAGTTGAGTCTTGTTATAGTAATAAATTAATGATTCTACACCAAATGGGAAGGCATATTCTTCACCTTTATATGTTACAGCTTGAACTGCACTATCAATTTGTTCTTCTTTGATCTTTGTTGAAAACTGTTCAGGAATTTTTTGAAGTACACCTGATTCAACTAGTTGTCCAATATGATCATGTGGAGCTGCAAAAACATCAGCGGCTTTACTTGGATCTTTTTTGATATTTTCTTGAGCTTTTGAAGCGTCATTTTCAATGATTTCTAGCTTAACATTTGGATTTTCAGTTTCGAAGTCTTTAACATTTGCTTCGTAGAATTTTTTCGAGTCTGTTGGAACCCAAACTTTTAATGAGATTTTTTTATCTGAACTACCAGATGACTCAGCTTTTTTCTCAGTTTTTCCACCACAACCTACTAATAGAGTAGTAGCAGCCAACGCAGTAGCCCCTGCAAGAGCAAGCTTTTTCCAATTTTTCATTTAATAATACCCTCCTAATGTGTATTAAAGTTAATTTTTTTTGGCATATCATTTTTGATATGTCTTTCTAAGACTTATTATGCAATCGTTTTCACTGAAAGTCAAGTGTTTTTATGTGTTTTTATGTAAGCGATATAAAACCATTGCCTAAAGGCTTTTAAAATTACAAATAATTTGTTGCAAACGATTGCGAAAAAAGTAGAAAATGTTAAACTAAATTTAATTAGATTATTGTTTTATGGTTTGTGTTTTTGAATATCAATACGTGAAATTTGTTGATATTAGTAATATGTACAGAAATAAGTGATGGAATTTATTGTTAAATTTACTTATATAACTATAATTTTATTATTCAACTTTGAGTTTTAGATTTGAATTAATTAATAATAAGATAACATCTATATTTTTTATATAGTAAAATTTATTTAAAAGGAGATTTACGAGTATGAAGGGTGATTGGTTTAAATCAGCGGTAGGGTATCAAATTTATCCTAAGAGTTTTAAGGATACAAATGATGATGGTATAGGTGACATTGGAGGAATAATTGAAAAACTTCCATATTTAAAAGAATTAGGGATTGATTTTCTATGGTTAAATCCAATATATCAAAGTCCGCAGATTGATGGTGGATATGATATCTCGGATTTTTATGAAATTGATGAATCTTTTGGAACAATTGATGACTTGAAGGTGCTTTTAAAAGAAGCTCATGAACTAGATATTAAAGTTATAATGGATTTAGTAGTAAATCATACTTCTGATCAGCATCCATGGTTTATCGAGAGTAAAAAATCATTAGACAACCCATACAGAAATTATTATCATTGGGAGGATGCTAGTGAAGGGGAGCCACCAAATAATTGGATATCTTTCTTTGGTGGAAGTACTTGGACTTACGATGAAAGCACAAAACAATCTTACTTCCATGTTTTTGCTAAAGAGCAACCGGATTTGAACTGGAAAAATCCTAATATGAGGCATGAAATATATAACATGATTCGTTGGTGGCTTGAATTAGGTATTGATGGATTTAGAATAGATGCGATAAGTCATATTCAAAAGGAAAAATGGGATTTTAAAATTGTAAGTTTTGATGGTGATGATCCTTGGCAACCGTTTATGAATGTTCCTGGTATTGAAGATTATATGTTTGAACTTAAAGATATATTTGACGAGTATGATGCATTAACTGTTGGAGAGGCTAGTGGAGTTGAGAGCATTGAAGCTAATAAATGGACAGGACAAGATGGTTATCTTGACATGATATTTGAACTTGGTCATGCTGTAAAAAAAGAAGAAATCCCTGATACTGAGGTGAAAAATAAGGTAGATGTAAAAAAGTATAAAAAAGAAATTATTAAGTGGCAAGAAGATCTTCTTGAAAATGGTTGGAATGGGACATATCTTGAAAATCATGATAATCCACGCTCAATAGATATATATGGAGATGGAACGATAAAATCAGCCAAGCCTTTTGCAGTGCAGTATATGCTAATGAGAGGAACTCCTTTTATTTATCAAGGACAAGAGTTGGGAATGACAAATTATCCTTTTGATAATATTGACCAGATAGATGTACCTGATTCACATCATGCTTATAACAAGTTAATAAATGAAGGTTATTCAAAAGAATATGCCATACAAAAAGTTGGAATAACAAGTCGGGATAATTCTAGGACACCTATGCAATGGGATAATAGTTATAATGCAGGATTTACTCAAGGTAAACCTTGGCTTGTTATAAATCCTAATTATGATCATATTAATGCCAAAGATGCGATGAAAATGGAATCTTCATTATTTAAACTCTATCAAAGACTGATCAAGTTAAGACATGATAAAAAGACGATTTCTATAGGAAAAATTGAGTTTATAAATAAAGAAGATGATAATATCTTTGCGTATAGACGAGTAGTTGAAGGATCAGAAATTTTAGTAATTACAAATTTATCAAATGATACAAGTAAAATAAATCTAGAAATTGGTGAGGACTATATAGAAAGCTATGAGGAAGTAAAACTGGATCAAAAAAATCCTCGTAAACTGTTTAAAACTATGAATCTAGATCCTTGGGAATATAGGATATATGAAAAATAAAATTGTATGAATAAATTCTATTCAGTAAATTATTTGTATTAAACTATAAAATTTCTGACAAGCTTGCAACAAATTGTTGCAAGCTTTTTTAAAAGATGTTATTTCAAATTGTTTTAATATAATCTTCTTATAATCTATATTTTTTTAGAGGAATATAGAAAGGAGAAAATATATTATATATTGATATCTGTAAAGAGAAATGAGAATTAAAAATTACTTAGAGACTAAAATAAGATATTTTTTATAAAACTTACAAATTTGTAAGTTTTTACATTGTAATTTAGTATATAATGGTTATTATAGAAAATTGTAACTAGTAAATCTTGTCGAAAAGAATGGAGGATAATATGAAAATTTGGCAAAATAAAAAGCTAATGATTATTTTAGGAAGTATATTAGCTTTACTTGTAGTTGCCTTTATCGGGGTCAGAACATTTGGCCAGAAAAATAACAAGGCTACGCAGGTGGCTGATATGGGTGATAGTTATGGAATTAAGTATTTTGAAGTACCGGATGTTGATCAGGTATTCATTAATGGTATTGTTCAACCGAACCAAACACAGTCATTTCCTAAAAGTGATAAGAATACAAGTGAACCAGATATAAAGGTGTCTAATGGCCAAGTTGTTGACGAAGGGACAGTTCTTTTTACTTATGAAGATAAAGATGTTACTAAAGAAATAGAAAATCAACAAAATACCGTTAATAAATTACAAACAAAGCGTGAGAATACAAATGCAAAATGGAATAGGGCTTTAGCAAATGCTAACGAAGCTAACGCTTCCTCAAAAACAGATGATAAAGAAGGGGCAAGTGGCATTCAGTCATCTACTGGGATAAATGAACAGTATCAATCAGAAATAGATGGCATTGATGAAGAGATTGGCTTTGCAAATGATGCTGTAGCTGACTTGCAAACTAAACAATATATATCTACAAATGCTAAATTTAAAGGTCGTGTATCAATTCCTGAAGTTAAGGACGCAAACTCACCAATCCTTAGACTTACTTCAGAGGAATTATATGTTGCAGGTAAAGTTAGTGAAAAAGATTTACCAAAAATTAAAGTTGGACAACAAGCAACCCTTACATCAATATCAAATGGAACAGTAGTAACAGGTAAGATTTCATATATAGATGATAATCCACCAGAAAATAAAACGGAACAAAATCAATATGGTACTAACTCTTCACTTTCAAGCTATGATGTTAAGATAACTCTTGATACTTTAGAAGGTATAAAGAATGGCTATCATATTCAAGCCACAGTTGATGTAGGTAAAAAAGAAGCTGTGCAACTTCCTAAAGAAGCTGTCCATGATAGTGGGGATAAGAAGTACGTACTAGTTAATGACTTTGGTAATGTTGTTCGACGTGATGTTCAAGTTGGTGAAGAAAAAGATGGAAAAGTAACAATCAAATCAGGTTTAGAGTCTGCAGATCGAGTAATTGTTTCATCAGAAAAGCCAGTAAAAGAAGGTGATATTATTGGTGGAGGCGATGCTGGTCAAGGGGCTGCAAATGAAAATGGAGCTGCTGTAGAAGGTGGAGCACCAGACGCGGAGAAACAAGAGAAGGCATCTGAAGAAAAAACTGAAGGCAAATAAGGAGGTTTAAATGGAACAAGTTGAAAAACAACCTCTTATTAAGTTACGACATATAGAAAAAAGGTTTCCTGTTGGTAAAGAGCAATTACTTGTTCTCAAAGATTTAGATTTAGATATCTATCCTGGTGAGTTTATAATGATAATGGGTAAGTCAGGTAGTGGTAAAACTACTTTGATGAATATTATTGGATTTTTGGATAGACTAAGCGAAGGAGAATATTATTTTAATGGTACTGATGTTTCGAAACTATCTGAAAATAAAAAGTCTGAATTCAGAAATGAATTTTTAGGATTCATATTTCAACAGTTTTTCTTAATTGGTTCTTTAAATGTAAGTCAAAATGTTCAATTACCATGTGTCTATGAAGGGAAAAAGTCCGGATCAGAAAAAAAAGAGATTGCTGAAAAGTATCTCGGACTAGTTGGACTTGAAAGTAAGGCAAAATCGAAGGTTACAGAACTTTCTGGAGGTCAACAGCAACGTGTTGCAATTGCACGTGCACTGGTTAATGATCCTGTATTAATTATGGCTGATGAACCAACAGGAGCACTTGATAGTGAAACAGGGACTGAGATAATGAACCTTTTGACGGAACTTAATAAGCAAGGGAAAACTATCGTAATGGTTACTCATGATGCAGATATGACTAAATATGCTAGCAGAGTAATTCATATGAAGGATGGTCGCTTTTATGAGGAAGAGGAGGTAACTGAATGATTTGGAATCTATTAGTTAGTACTTTTCTAAGTTTACGTGCTCATAAGTTAAGAGTTTTGCTCACAATGATTGGAATAATTATTGGTATTACTTCGGTTGTTACAATTTCTTCACTTGGTGAAGGTATGAAAAAACAAGTTTTATCCGCTACCAGTGCTATGAATGCTGATGTAGTAAAACTTAAATATACCCCAGAAGGCGATGGAAAAAGCAATGGGGACTCTGGAGAATCTGATTTTTCATTTTCACGGATTGATATGAAGAAGGTTCAATCCATTCCAGGAGTTAAGACAGTTTATCCTCAGTATGGTGACGGGGGAATGGGAGATAATTTGAGTCTTTCCATGGACTACTTTGGAGCCCAGGCAAGTATTATGGTCACTTCGAACCGAGGGAATAATAAAATCCAATATGGTCGGGATTTTTCGGATGCTGATAGTGGTAAAGATGTGATTGTGTTGAATCCCGATATTTTTGAATACCAATTACAAGGTGATAACCCTGCTGATATGATCAATAAGGCTGTTTCTATCAATGGGTATATGTTTAAAGTAATCGGTATTTTAGAAAAAGTAAATTATGAGAACATGAGTGCTTCTGATGCAATGTCTATGGATTGGACAACCATGATGAGTTCCTTTGTTTCAAGAAGTGACTACAATAAACTAGCTGAGACTAAATCAATTTCAGGAATTAATTTTAAACTCAAAGAGGGTGCGGACAGAGATGCTGTTATTAATAAGGCGACTGAGATAATGACTACAAATCATCCAGATGTTAAAGGGGTGTTTAGAGAAGATGATCAAGATCGCCAAGCCCAAAAGCAAATGGAAGACAGTATAGGTAGCATAACAATGTTCCTACTCGCAGTGACTGCTATATCACTTTTAGTTGGTGGTATTGGAGTTATGAATATCATGTACGTGTCAGTCACTGAAAGAAAAAGAGAAATTGGTATTCGTCGTGCTATCGGTGCAAAACCAAGAGTAATATTACTCCAGTTTTTACTTGAGGCTGCATTTATTACTCTACTTGGTGGACTAATTGGTGTTGGTCTTGGTTACGGAATTGCTCGTATGATTGGACCAGCATTGAGTATTGTACCAGTAATTACGCCTAAGATTTTCTTGATTTCAACATCTGTTTCAATATTAACAGGTATAATATTTGGTATCATACCTGCCATTAGTGCTTCAAGGATGGATCCAATTAAAGCAATTTACAATTAATAATAAAAAATCTTGATTAATTTTTGATCAAGATTTTTTCAATACTTTAGTAGTTATTGTAAACGAAAAGGAAAAAGCATAATAGATGGGAATCTATTATGCTTTTAGAACGTGATTATTTATTTCTTATTATAATTCAACACCATATTCTTCAAATAATTCTGGAAGTGGTTTTAAATTTTGACCATCATATCTATCTAAGAATTCTCTTACTGTATATTCTTTATATCCAGCAGCTGTTTGAGTAGAAGGAGAAGCATCGTAGTTTTTGCTGACTGTTTCAACTAACTTACCATCTTCAATCTTAAGAAGTAAATCTTCTACTGGGATACTACGTTTATCAGTGATTTTAGCATCAATCAAGAATGGACGACCTGCTTTTGTAACTTCAAGTGCTTTATCAAAAGCTGCTGGAAGTTCTTTTGGAGAACGGACAGTGATTGATTCAACACCCATTGCTTGAGCAATCATAGCAAAGTCTTGATCTTCAATATAGATACCTGAGTAATCCATAGGAATATCATCTTGTTCACTCTTAATAAAGTTAAGAGAAGCATTAGATGTTACAACATTGATAATTGGAAGTTTGTATTTCTTTTCAGTGATTAAGTCTTGCATAACCATTGAGAATGCACCATCACCTGAAATGTTAAACACTTGACGATCTGGATAACTTAATTGTCCAGCAATAGCTCCTGGAACGCCTGATCCCATAGAAGCAAATAGAGCTGAGATAACCCATTTATTTTTAGGTGTTATATTTAAATGACGGAAACTGTTAATGATGTTATCACCAACGTCAATTGAGAATACTGCATTCGGTTCAGCAATACGATTGATTTCTTTATAAACAGCTTCAAATTCTAATGGTTCAGCATTGCGGTTTGTCAAGTAATCAAGATATTCTTTCCAGTTTGCCATATCAGCAACTGCAGCCTTGAAATAAGGACTTTCTTCAACTTTTTCACTGCGTTCAATTGCTTTTTCGACAAAAGCTGTAGCATCAGACCAAATACCTAAATCTAAGAAATGATGACGTCCAAATTGAGCACGATCGTTATCAATTTGAATAAATTTGAATTCATGAGTACGATATACTAGATTTGCAAATGGGAAGTCTGCCCCGATAGTGATTACTAAATCGCTAACAGCCATGATTTCATCAGCAGCTTTAGAAGCAGCACGGTTGGCAGTTCCAAGGTTACCTTCGTAGCTATCTGGAATTAATCCTTTAGCAAGACCTGTCATAACAATTGGAATTTGTAATTTCTTAGAAAGTTCGACAAGTTTGTCACCACCATTTTTAATACCGCGTCCTACGTGGAATACAGGGCGTTTAGCTTCTTTAACCATTGCTAAGAATTGATCTACTTCTTCATCAGTAGCTAAAGGACCAACAACCACTTTATTGTCAGTATTTGAATGTGAAGTATAAGGTACATCAGGAATTTGTACATAACCAAAGTCGTTAGGAATAACAACAACAGCAACGCCGTTATGTTTGTAAGCTTCACGAATTGCTTTATCAATTACATATGGAAGACTTTCTGGTGTCATTACCAAACGATTGTAGACAGCAACATCTGCAAACATCGGATTTTCAACGAATTCTTGGAAATAATTGTAATTCATATTTGTGCTTGGAACTTGACCGATTAAAGCTAGTACTGGTGCATGATCTTCTTTAGCATCGTATAGTCCTGTTAAAAGGTTAGTAGCTCCAGGTCCAGCTGAACCAAAACATACAGCGATTTTGCCAGTAAGTTTAGCATCTGCAGCAGCAGCTAATGCTCCAACTTGTTCATGACGAATTTGAATATAATCTATATTATCTTTTTCCAAATCCAAGGCATGCATAGTTGAGTTGAATGAACCACCGGGATATCCGTAAATGTGGTTTACACCCCATGATTCGATAACTCTAAGCATAGCAACGCTAGCTGGGACAGTTTTTGAAATTTCAGTATCTGTATTAGTCATACTAATGAGCTCCTTTTATAGTTTATACTATATTTTAATTTATAGGTCCGATAAACCTTACAGACATACTTTAGCACTTGGTGCAATCGTTTTCAAATATTTAGTCTGTTTTTCATAAATTATTACAGTTGGTAAAAAAATTAAAAGTGCTACACCCTTTAAAACTCTATATCCAAGTATAATTTTTTATACTAGGACATTTATTTATTGATTTTTCTTTTTTGCAAATGATACAAGAATTACAGCAATAATTACCAAAACCATTCCCATTAGCGGAGTAAACTGAAGTCCAAAAGTTGATGTAGTCTTAGCTCCAACTGTCGAACCAAGGCTAATCCCTATATTAAAGGCTGCTATATTAAAAGCTGAAGCAAGTGTAATGTCTTTAGGAACAAATCGTTCAGCCAGTTGAACTACATATAGTTGTAAACCTGGTACATTCATGAAGGCAAAAAGTCCTAATAAGAGAACGGAAATTGTTCCAATTATCATATTTGTTGATAATATGGCAAAATACATGAATCCAAGGCTGATAGCAAGTGCAATAAACATTTTGAAAAGAACATTTAAGGTGTTTTTGTTGGCAAGCTTGCCACCTATTGTGTTGCCAATGGCTACCATGATTCCGTAGACAACTAGGATAATGACGATTGCAGAGTTCGAGTAACCAAAGTATCTTTCAAGTATTGGAGAGATGTAGGTGTAAACCGCAAAAGTACCACCATATCCAAGTGCAGTAATTAAAAATGAAATTACTAAAGGTTTATTAGTGAAAATACGCTTAATACCCAGTAAATCAACCTTTCCTGGAATTGGAAGATTAGCTGGTACCAAGAACAAACTTGCTAAAAGTCCGATTAATCCAATGACAGCAATAAAAATAAATGACATATTCCAACTAGTTTGTTGACCAATATATGTTCCTAGGGGTACACCAGTTACAGTGGCAACAGTCAAACCAGTAAACATTATTGAAATGGCACTAGCACGTCTTGACTCGTCAACAAGGTCAGCAGCAATTACCGTAGATACTGACATAAAAATACCATGAGCAAGTGATGAAACTATTCTTCCTATTAAAAGAATAGAGAATGTTGGTGCAAAGGCAGCAATCAGATTACCTAAAATGAAGGTAATCATGATGGCAAGCATTAAAACTTTACGATTCCACTTACCTGTTAAAATTGTTAAAAGTGGGGCACCAATAGTTACACCCAGAGCATAGAGAGAAACAGTCAGACCAGCTTGATCAAGAGAAACTTTAAAACTATCAACAATCATTGGTAATAAACCAACACTTATAAATTCCGTAGAGCCGATAGCAAAAGCATTGATTGCAAGTGCTAAGAGCGTAAAATTAGGTGAAATTTTCTTATCCATAAGACCTCCAAAAAATAGTAGTAATTCAAGAAAATTTATTATATACTCTGACTATATATTATGGAAGTACCGACTTTAAAGTAATGTAGGTACCAAAAAGTAAGTTTTGTATGGACAAAGGAGCTATATGGAAAATAAATTTTACAATATAGGTGTAGAAGCTACTATGGATGTAATTGGTGGCAAATGGAAGCCAATTATTTTATGTAATTTAAGACACGGAGCTATGCGACCAAGTGATTTGATGAGACAAATCCCAAATATTAGCCAAAAAATGTTAACCCAACAGTTAAGGGAGTTGGAACAAGATCATATGATAGAGAGGAAAATCTATAATGTAGTTCCACCAAAAGTTGAGTATTCTTTAAGTGAGTATGGTCTAACTTTATCGCATATACTTGATCAGTTGTGCTCATGGGGTGAAAATCATGTAATTCATTTACAAGAAGAAGGTAAAAAAGTTAATTTAAAGAGCTTTGGAGATTGACAGTCACTATTAATTCTGTTAATATAATGTTTGTGCGTTTCAGACGCAGAAATTAGAAACGGGAAGTGGGTGAAAAATATGTCAAAAACTGTAGTTCGTAAAAATGAATCTCTTGATGATGCTCTTCGTCGTTTCAAACGTTCTGTAACAAAAGCTGGAACTCTTCAAGAAGCTCGCAAACGTGAGCACTACGAAAAACCTTCTGTTAAACGTAAACGTAAATCAGAAGCAGCTCGTAAACGTAAAAAATTCTAATCATTGAAATTTTTTGAAGATTTTAAAAGGTATCCATTGGATGCCTTTTTTATTTTATATTTACAACAAGTTTACACCACACAAACCCTCTATTTATAAGGTGATACAAATCATACCAATGAAAATAACATGATGGCACTTGAAATATCTAGGAAATATCTTATTCTGAATGTAGAATCAATTTAAGGAAGGGGTAGCTATGGATATCGGTGATAAAATTAAACAAAATAGGTTACAAAAAGATTTGACACAAGATGAACTAGCAAAAGTATTAAATGTATCGAGGTCAACAGTATCAAGCTGGGAAGTTGGACGCAATTACCCTGATCTTGAAACACTTGTAGCAATCAGCGATTATTTTAGCTTGTCTCTTGATAAATTAATTCGGGAGGATGCAGAAATGGTAAAAAGCGAAAGAAAGAAATTGAAGTATGGAAAGTTTTTCAAATGGGCAACACTTATTCTTTCAATTTTATTAATAGCCTATATAGGTATGAATTTTAGAGCGAAATATACTAATGACAAAATGAAAAATACCCTAATAAAAAATGGATGGTCCCAAGGAGCTGTTGATCCTATCAATGGTGGAAGCAACTGGAGTTTATATGAAGGTGAATATAACTATCAAATATATTTCATCCCAGAAACTACCCATCAAAATATTGTCGAAAAAAAGAATAAATTAACATCAGTTACCAGTAGTGGTTCAGGGGATGGATTAGTAATCATAATGTCTGATGGAATAAGAACAAATGGATATTCACTCATTATACATACAAAAGATGATACCGAGTTTATTATAATTGTCGATGAAAATGGTAATGCCATACCAGAACAAATAATGGATGTCGTTCCCCTACACTATAGAAGTGAGATTGAGGAATTTATCAAACAAAATAAGGAAAAAATTCAAAAAGTAATTAGTAAAACCATTGAAAAGCAAAATCAAGTTTTAGATAATTTATAATTTTTTGTAGGACAAAATCTATTTGTCCTTTTTATATTTACAACATGTTTACACCATACAAACTCTCTATTTATAAGGCGCCACAAATTGTGGACGGCTAATTTTTTTAATGTTAGTTTACATGTCTAGCTAATAGGATATACTAAACATATAATCATTTTGGAGAGGAAACATCATGGCAATTGGTAATAAGGTAAAAGAGGAAAGATTAAAAAGTAATTTAACCCAAGAAGAGCTGTCAAAAATATTGAATGTATCAAGGACAGCTGTTTCAAACTGGGAGGTGGGTCGTAATTATCCTGATCTTGATACTCTTGTAGAAATTAGCAATTACTTTGATATTTCTCTTGATACATTAATCAAGGAGGACACCGAAGTGGTTAAAGATGCAAGAAAGAAGACGAAACTCAGAAAGTTTTTCAAGTGGACGACAATTATACTATTGCTAATTATAGTGTCGTACATAGGTATGAATTATAAGCTAAGAAGTGATGAACAGAGATATAGAACAAATTTGGTTGAAAATCATTGGAGCGTAGTTAAAAGGTCACCACCTATGGATGCCAATTTATATGAGCTTAAAGAAGGTGAATATAAATATATGACAACTATAATTCCAGTAGGGCATATGGGAATCCCACTACAAGCATTTAGAGTGGATATTGTTACAAACAGAAATAATAGGGGACAGGTTGTTGACGTTGGGGATAATCGTACTGAAATTATAATTAATCCTTCAGATGAAAGTAATTCCTACTCAGTAATAGTTGATAATGACTTAAAGGTAATAGAAAAAGACATATCTTCATCTAAGAAAAAAGAAGCTGAACAATATATAAGTAAAAATCAAAAAGAACTTAAAGAGACTATAGAAGCAACAAAAGGCAAATTAAAACAAATTACAGGAAAAAAATAAGGTAGTTGGGAAATTTTCCCAACTACCTTTCTCTATATTATGCGAGCTGTTTCAAGACCTGACTAGTCGTCTCGTCTCTTCTTTTTACATTTCTTCTGGTGCTTCTACTCCAAGGAGTCTTAGTGATTCTTTTATTACTGTTGCTGTTGAGTCTGCTAAGGCAAGACGCGCTTGCAATCCTTCGTTTTCTTCTAATATTCTAACATGGGCATAGTATTTATTAAATGCTTGAGCCAGGTTAATTACATATTTAGAAATTACAGATGGTTCGTACTTGTCAGCAGCACGTTTAATGACATTAGGGAAGTCTTGGAGTAATTTAACAATTTCCCAAGAGTCTGAGTCGTTAAAATCAATCTCAACATCTGATTGAGCCTTATAATCTGCTTTTCTTAAGATTGATTGGATACGAGCATAAGTATATTGTACATATGGTCCTGTTTCACCTTCAAAGCTTAACATTTCTTCAAGGTTGAAGTCATAACCATTTGTACGCTCATTTTTAAGATCATAGAACTTAATAGCTCCTACACCAACCTGGTGAGCTACACGTTCTTTGTTAGGTAGGTCAGGATTTTTAGCATTTATTTGAGCAAGAGCACGTTCAATTGCTTCGTCCATTGTAGGTTCTAAGCGTATGATGTTACCTTTACGAGTTGAAAGTTTTTTACCATCACGAGTTACTAGACCAAATGATACATGTTCGATGTCATCGGCCCAATCATAGCCCATTTTCTTAAGTACTGCTTTAAGTTGTTTGAAGTGACCACTTTGTTCACCACCTACAACATATAAAGACTTAGCAAAGTCGTAGTTATCTTTACGATATTTGGCAGCTGCTATATCACGAGTAATGTATAAAGTTGCACCATCTGATTTTTTGATAAGAGCAGGATTTAATCCTTCATCATCAAGATTTACAATAGTAGCACCTTGAGATTCTTCAAGTAATCCTTTATCTTCTAAAATTTGCACAACTGCATCCATTTTATCATTGTAGAATGCTTCACCATTGTATGAATCAAAATCAACGTCCATCTTATTATATAGACGGTTGAATTCTTCTAATGATTCATCACGGAACCATTTCCATAGAGATAAAGCTTCTTCGTCACCATCTTCAAGTTTTCTGAACCAAGCACGCGCTTCTTCATCAATTTCAGGATTAGTCTCAGCTTCTTCATTGATACGAACGTATAGTTTTAAAAGTTCATCAATTGGATTTTCACGTACAGCTTCTTCATTACCATATTTTTTGTAGGCTACAATCAGCATACCAAATTGTTTACCCCAGTCACCTAAATGGTTGATACGGACAGGAGTATAACCAATTTTTTGGTAAATGTTAGCAAGAGCGTCACCAATAACAGTTGAACGTAAGTGCCCGATAGAAAAAGGTTTAGCGATGTTAGGGCTAG
Organism: Floricoccus tropicus; assembly: GCF_001832905.1. GTDB lineage: Bacteria > Bacillota > Bacilli > Lactobacillales > Streptococcaceae > Floricoccus > Floricoccus tropicus. The sequence continues at coordinate 53,007 of NZ_MKIR01000022.1, forward strand.
ACATGTCAATAGTCACTTTAGCCCCGTGGCCAATATTTTGGTCACCGTAGTGTTCTTTTTCTCCAACTACTTGATCAACAACCTTAGTCGACACACTATTCTTGTCTAAGAAGAAGTTAACATATGGTCCAGTAGCAACAACTTTTTCCAAACCATCAGTATCAATTTTTTCAGCAAGATCGCTAGCAATAGCCTGTGGAGCCATATGCCTCGTTTTTGCTAGGGTAAAAGCAGGAAAAGCAATATCACCCATATCTGAATTTTTTGGTTTTTCTAGTAAATTTAGTATATCATCAAGCGAAAGTTCGCCATCAAGAGCTGTATAAATTTTCTCAGCAATTAATTTTTTGTCGTTCATTATATATCTCCTAATTTTTGCTTAGCTAGAAACATTATAGCACAAAAGACTTTTGATTTTAAGTTGTTAAACTCCTTTAGAGTGTATAAATATAAATAATTTTCCTAATTAATAATTTTAAATTAGTGAATGTTTATAAAATGTATAAAATTTAGTATAATTATAAGTATGAAAAAAATTGAAAGACATGAACTTATTAAGCAATTAATAAGAGAAAATAAAATTGAAACTCAAGAAGGATTGAGCCGTCAATTAGCTGAAAATGGGGCTGTAACAACTCAAGCTACTCTATCTAGGGACATTAGAGAGCTGGGTATTATAAAAAGCAGAACAGCTAATGGTTCTTTTTACGTATTATTAGATGAGCAGTCTAATAATGCTGAAGATATAGCACAATCGTATCGTAACCATGTTCTCACAGTATCAAGTGTGATGTTTATGGTAGTTGTGCACACACGTTTATCAGAAGCAGATATTCTTGCTAATATTTTAGATGATAGTGCAAACCCAGGTATTTTAGGAACTCTTGCAGGAGCAGATACTCTTTTGATAACCTGTGCAAGCATTGAAGAAGCTCAAAAACTACATAATGAAATAAGTAAGGCAATTGATAATGAGTAAGGAAGATTATGAACTAGCTTTAGAACAATTACGTAATAAGGTTAGTGATATTGACTATGTTCAAGAGTTTCAAAGGTTAGAAGAATTGATTAAGTCTGATAAAGAGATTTGGACTCAGGAAGAAAAAATGAAAGATTTGCAAAAAGAGGGAATTCTTTTTCAAAAAATAGATAAGCACCAAGCGTATGAAATAACAATGGGTGAGGCGCGTGCTATAGAAGAAGAACTTAATGCTAATCCATTAATAAGACAATACCGTTCTAAGCTTGAAGACGTAAGCGATCTTTTGCAATATATTACCGGTGAGCTAGAGGACAGAATTAATAGTAGATTACAGCTTATAGATGAGGAGGAAAATTGATAATGGCAACTGAAAAATTATCACCAGGGATGCAGCAATATTTAGAAATCAAGGCTGACTACCCCGATGCTTTTCTTCTATTTAGAATGGGTGATTTCTATGAACTATTCTATGATGATGCAGTGAATGCTGCTCAAATACTTGAGCTTACATTAACAAGCCGTAATAAAAACGCTGATAATCCAATTCCGATGGCGGGGGTTCCCTATCACAGTGTACAGCAATATATTGATAACTTGGTTGACCTCGGTCATAAGGTAGCAATTGCTGAACAGATGGAAGACCCCAAGCAAGCTAAAGGTGTCGTAAAACGTGAAGTAGTTCAAGTGATAACTCCAGGTACAGCAGTAGACGCCCTTGATGCAGACAAAGAAAACAACTACCTTACGGCAGTTGATTTTGATGGTTCTGTCTATGGATTCTCATATATTGATTTAACAACTGGTGAGTTTTATGTAACGCAACTAACTGAGTTTGCTGATGTTGTAAGTGAGGCAGCAAGCCTTCAGACTAAGGAAATATTATTTGGTTATGAAGCAACTGAAGGGCAGCTATCTGAACTAACTGCACGACTTAATGTCCTAGTTAGCCACCAGAAAACAATTATGGACAATATGGAGGAAGCTAGATTAATTCCCAGTATCCTACCATTAGTGGAAAAAAATGTTTCTCTTAAACTTTTAACTTATATTAAAGAAACACAAAAGAGAAATCTCAGCCATATTCAAGAAGTAAAAGTTTATGAAGTAACTGACTTCTTAAAGATGGACTATGCGACAAAAAAATCATTGGAACTTACTAGTAACTTTAAAACTGGTAAAAAACAAGGTACTTTACTGTGGCTTTTAGATGAAACTAAAACGGCCATGGGAACAAGAATGATGAAATCGTGGATTGATCGACCTCTGATTAAAAAAGAAAGAATTGAAGAGCGTCAAAAGGTAGTTCAGGTATTTCTGGATAACTTTTTTGAACGAGTTGACTTAGTTGAATCCCTTAAAGGTGTGTATGATATTGAGCGTTTATCAAGTCGTATTTCGTTTGGAAAGGCTACAGCACCAGACTTTTTACAGCTAAGAAATACCTTATCTCAAGTACCACAAATTAAATCAATACTAGAGGCTATAGCAGATCCTGCTTTGGATAATATAATCCAACATCTAAATGATATTCCGGAACTTAGAAGTCTTTTAGAAGAAAGTATAGCTGAAGATGCTCCAAGACTTTTGACCGAAGGTGGGGTAATCAAGGATGGCTATGATGAAAAACTTGATGAATACAGACAAACCCTCCGTGAAGGAACAGCTTGGATTGCTGAACTTGAGGCGCGTGAACGTCAAAACTCAGGTATCAATGGACTAAGAATTGATTATAATCGCAAGGACGGCTACTATTTCCATGTGACTAATTCGAATCTAGATCAAGTCCCAGATTACTTTTTCCGTAAAGCTACTTTGAAAAATTCTGAACGCTATGGTACAGAGGAACTTGCAAAGATTGAAGGCAAGATGATTGAAGCTAGAGAAAAATCTTCAATTTATGAGTATGATCTTTTTATGGCTATTCGTGATAGAGTAGAAGCATATATTTCGCAAGTACAGGCTTTGGCTAAAACTATTGCAGGACTTGATTGTTTACAAGCTCTAGCAGTAGTAGCAGAAACATATCAATATGTGCGACCAAATCTCCAAGTGAACGGAGATACTATAAACATTGTTGATGGCCGTCATGCTGTTGTTGAGAAGGTTCTTGGTCGTCAGGAATATGTTCCTAATAATATTAATCTATCTAAAGATGTCGAGATTCAATTAATTACAGGTCCCAATATGAGTGGTAAATCAACTTATATGCGTCAACTGGCTTTAACTGCAATTATGGCTCAATTAGGATCTTATGTTCCAGCTGAGTCAGCAACTCTGCCAATATTTGATGCTATATTTACCCGTATTGGAGCAAGTGATGACTTAACGTCCGGACAATCGACATTCATGGTGGAAATGATGGAAGCCAATAATGCTCTTCGTCTTGCTTCTAAAAATAGTCTTATTCTCTTTGATGAGCTTGGACGTGGAACGGCTACCTATGATGGTATGGCTCTAGCTCAAGGAATTATTGAGTATATCCACAATAATATCCATGCTAAAACATTATTTGCAACCCATTATCATGAACTTACTGAACTTGATGATGAATTAAATAGTTTAGAAAATGTCCACGTAGCAACGCTTGAGCAAGATGGTGATGTTACCTTTCTTCATAAAATTGAGAATGGTCCTGCTGATAAATCATATGGGATTCATGTAGCGAAAATTGCAGGACTTCCTAAAGAGTTATTAGCTCGTTCACAAGAAATTCTTGATAAGCTTGAAAATCAAGCACCTAGTCTACAAAATAAGGATGGTCTAGAAGATTTATCTCAAAGAAATATAGAAGTTGCAGAAGTTGTTAAAGAAGAAAGTGCTCAATTGGATTTATTTGGAGACTTTGGAGCAGATTCGGAATTGGTCAAAAAGCTCAGTGCTATTGATGTTATGAACCTAACTCCAATGGATGCGATGAACTTAATATGGGAACTTAAAAAAATGATATAAAAATTAGACTTTCATGAGGTGTCTATATCTTGTGAGCAAGCTTAATTTATGCTATTATGAAACAAAAATTAGGAGAAAAAGGGGAGTATAATGGCTGAGAAGAAAATCACTAGCGTTAAAGGTGAAGCTGATAAAGATAAGATAGTAAAATCTACAGCTTCAGAAGATAAACCTGTAAGAGCAAAGTCTAGTACAGCTAAATCAGAGAGTCAAGAAACGGTTGAAAAAACAGAAGCACCAACAGAAGAAGTTAAAAAAGCAAGTAAAGAAAAAGAAGAACCTGTATGGAAACCTTCAAAAGAGAACAAAGGAAAAGCTACTCAGTATAGAATTTTTGCAGCTCTATCATGGCTTGCAGCTATTGGAGCACAAGTCGCAAATATTATCTACTTGAGACAAAATGGTAGTGATATTAAACTTTGGATTCCATTATTAATCATTGCAGTTGATGCAGCATTTGCGGTTCTTGGAGGTTTCTTGTGGAAACGTTCTAATCAGATGGATCCACCAAGTGAAAAAAATAAGTTCCTTTTCTTCATGCAAAGTCAACTTGGTATGATTGTTGCTATCGTTGCATTTTTACCTTTAGTTGTGTTTGTATTCTTTAATAAAGATATGGATGGTAAACAAAAGGGTATTATTGGTGGTGTAGCTGTTATTGCTATGATTTTAGTTGGAGTGGCAGGTGCAGATTTTAATCCACCTTCACAAGAAAAATATGCAGCACAAGCACAAGTAGTAAAAACTTTGACTGATCAAGACCTAGTATATGGTACAAAATCTGGTGAAAAATATCATTTATATGCAGATTGCCAATACTTAAAGAGTGATAATGTAAAAGAATTATTTGAAGGAAGTGTTGAAGATCTTCATGCAAAAAATCATAAGATTGGTACAGGTGAAGATGCCCTTTGTTCAGCTTGTAAGAAGCGTGCATTGAAAGCTAAAAATTGGACAGAAGATGACCTAAATAATGCAGTAGCTGAGGCAAATGAAGCAAAAGAGTCAGAAGCTAAAAAATAAGTATGTAAACTAAAAAGCGGGTGCCCGCTTTTTTATATTGATTGTTTTTAGAGTGTTCTAACATAAGTTGTTTATTGTTGTTTTTTGTTTTATAATATTTTTAATAAGAAAAGAATTTCTGGATATAAAAATGTACGATAAGGGGTGCTACTATGGCAATTGCTCAAACTTCTATATGGGTCAGCATTATTTTTACAGTTCTTTACATAGTTACAATTTATTTCACTAATCGTAAGGTACCAAATGCTCAGTACTATCTTTTTATTTTCATTTCTGTAATTATTATTTTTGTAGGAATCTACAATTATAGGTATTTAGGAAAAATTACACCTTACAATTATGATACATTGAGTATGTTGACATATATAGTTGGTAATATTTCTTTTGTTGCATTTGTAGTACCTTATGTTTATTCTATTGTAAAATTACTGAGAGGGGATAATGCTCAAAAAATTCCAATTATTATTGTATCCTTATTGCTTCTTATTTTATTATGGTGGCTATGGATGGTAATGTTTACGGGGATATTCATTGGATTTGTATAATTAAAGATTTATTTCGGGGGGAATATATGACTTTTACACTTAATTCACTTTCAGTGGTAGCAATTGTTTTCTCATTTGTCTATATTCTAATGATATACCTTACTAATCGTAAGGTGCCTTATGCAAAATATTTTTTACCAGTTTTTGTATTTATAATTATTTTGTTTAATATTTATTATTATAATAGTTACTTAATTCAGGTTTCAAATGAAAAATACATTAAAATCAAAACTCCTACGGAAATTGTAGGGATAATTCTTTTTATACCTTTTGTAATATCAGGCATTAATTGGTTAATTAAAAGATTTGAATTAGGAGCTGAACATAAAATATTAACTACTCTTATATTTATAGCTTTCAATATTTTGTTATTGCTATTGTGGATGATTGTTTTTACAGCCGTATTCTTAGTATTAGTATAATTATGTTTATGATTTTATTTATGGGCTTTGTCTAGTGATAAATACAAATTGATAATATTTGCAAGTATTAGTTTCTTAAGTAAGATAACTAATACTTTTTATTTAAAATGAAATTAAAGTGGTAATTGCTGAATTTTGATATAATGGAGTAAGTATTTAGACAAGGAAGTGAATTATGGCAAAAATTATAGAATTAGATGCAAATTTAGCCGATAAAATTGCTGCTGGTGAGGTTGTTGAACGACCAGCGAGCGTAGTAAAAGAATTAGTAGAAAATGCCATAGATGCAGGTAGTAGTCAGATTACTGTCGCCGTTGAAGAGAGTGGTCTCAAATCTATTAGTGTGACAGATAATGGTGAAGGAATTAGCGCAGATGATGTTAAACTTGCCCTTAAACGCCATGCAACTAGTAAAATAAAAACAGCAGACGATCTTTTCAGGATTAGAACACTTGGATTTCGAGGTGAAGCCATGCCATCTATTGCCAGTGTGAGTGAGATGACTATCGAAACGAGCGTGGGAACAGAAGAAGCAGGGAGCTATTTATATTCAAAAGGTGGTAATATCGAAACTTTTAAACCTGCAGCTAAGAGAGCTGGTACAAAGATTACTGTTGAGAATCTCTTCTTTAATACTCCAGCTCGTTTGAAGTACATGAAAAGTATGCAGGCAGAACTCTCTCACATCACTGATGTTATCAATAGACAAAGTTTGGCCCATCCCGAAATATCATTCACCCTAATAAATGATGGCAAACAAATGATGAAGACAGCGGGTAATGGTGATTTAAAGACTGCGATAGCTGGGGTTTACGGTGTTGCTACTGCTAAAAAGATGGTGGAAATTTCTGCTAGTGATTTAGACTTTGAGCTCAAAGGATACGTTTCATTACCAGAACTTACACGCGCTAATCGAAACTATATTACCGTTCTAATAAATGGACGTTATATCAAAAACTTCCTTATAAATCGCGCCATCGTTGATGGCTATGGAAGTAAACTTATGGTCGGTCGTTTCCCAGTGTCTGTTTTGGATATTAGACTTGACCCATTTCTAGCCGATGTAAACGTCCATCCAACCAAGCAAGAGGTACGCTTATCAAAAGAAAAAGAGTTGATGGATCTTGTAAAAAAAGCAATTTCAGAAGCTCTACAACCAGAAGTTTTAATTCCAGATGCACTTGATAACCTCCAAAAATCAAGAGAAAAAAGGATTAAACCAGAACAAACTACCTTACCACTTACTAGTTCAAATCTCTATTATGACAAGGAACGACATGATTTCTTTGTAAAAGATGATGTAAAGGAAGAACTTCCAAAATCATTTACAAGTAATCGTCAAGAAAGACCCCCCTTTGAGAAAGAAAAAGACTTTTCAAGTCCTCAGACTCAAGAAGTGTACTTTATTGAAGAAGAACTAGAAGTTAAGAAAGATGTTAGTTCACCAGCAATTAAGTTTGCTACTAGGATTGACGAATCTGAAGATGATATTGAACATCCAGACTTTAATTTTTCAGATAAAAAATCGTTAAAAGAGTTTGGTACAATTTCTGATAAACTAGTTAATGAAGAAGAATCTACATTCCCAGAACTTGATTACTTTGGTCAGATGCACGGCACATACCTTTTTGCCCAAGGTCGTGATGGTCTTTACATAGTTGACCAACATGCTGCACAGGAAAGAATCAAGTATGAATACTTCAGAGATAAAATTGGTGAAGTTGAAGATAAGCAACAGCAATTACTTGTTCCTTATATCTTTACTTTTCCAACAGATGATTTTCTTTTGATAAAAGAGAAGTTGGATATTTTGGCTCAAACTGGTATTAACTTGCAAGAATATGGGGATAGGCAGTTTATTTTACGTGAACATCCAACTTGGTTGAATGAATCAGAGGTTGAGGCTGCAGTCTATCAAATGATTGATATGCTTTTGACTTTGGGAAGAGTATCAGTCAAGGAATATCGAGCGGATTTGGCTATTATGATGTCTTGTAAAAAATCAATTAAGGCTAATCACTGGCTTGATGAGCTGAGTGCTCGTAAGCTTATTGTTGACCTTGCCAAATGTAAGAATCCATACAACTGTCCACACGGACGTCCTGTGCTTGTTCATTTTACCAAGAGCGATATGGAGAAAATGTTCAGAAGGATTCAGGAAAACCATCGTGGCGGTTGGAATTTAGAGTTTTAATAATTGACAAAGCATGCTAAATGTAATATTGTTTGTTTAACAAAAAATAATAATCATTATGGGAGGTTGTTATGGCAATTATCTATACAGTTGGTAGCACATTGGCACTTGCTTGGGCCTTATCTAAAGTTTATAAGGTATCGGTTAAGAAGTAACATTAAGAGAGAGCGGGCAGAAATGCTTTGCTTTTTTTGTTATAATAGGTGAATACTTAATAGAGCATGAGGTTATAAAAATGTATGAATATTTAAAAGGAGTTTTAACTAAAATTACTCCTACTTACATAGTTGTTGAAGTTTCAGGAATTGGATATATTTTGAATGTCGCAAATCCATATAGCTACTCTCATCTAATGAATTCTGATGTGAAGATTTATGTCCATCAAGTAATTCGTGATGATGCTCATAGCTTATATGCATTTATGAATGAATCAGAAAAGAATCTCTTCTTGAAGCTAATCAGTGTTTCAGGGATTGGTCCAAAATCAGCTCTTGCCATATTAGCTACAGCTGATAATGAAGGACTTGTTGAAGCAATTCACGCAAGCGATATTAAATACCTGACTAAATTCCCTGGAGTTGGTAAAAAGACTGCCATGCAAATGGTACTAGACCTTGAAGGTAAATTTGAAATTGTGGCAGGGACTGTTCAAGACCCAGTTGCTAATAATGAAAATGTGGAATTAGAAGAAGCAATGGAAGCACTAGTTGCTCTTGGATATCGTGCAACAGAACTTAAAAAAGTTCGTACAAAACTAGAAGCAACTCAAGACACAACAGAAGGTTATATCAAGACAGCCCTAAGAATGATGATGGGATGAAACCATTGGAGTTAGCAAGGAATAATTCGTAAGAATTATGAACGCTTACGGAAAAGGTTCTCCGAATCACTTGCCATATAACTTGCAACTTTAGTTGCTTAAGTTATATGGACATCGTAACGAAGTGAAGTGGTGAATTGTGACCAATTAGGGAACAATGAATCTAGTAAATTCGGTCCCATTGGAGTTGCGATTAAAACTAGCAACTTTAGTTGCATCAGTTTTATCGACATCGAAGCTAAGCGTAGTAGCAAGGAATAATTCGTAAGAATTATGAACGCTTGCCATTGAAACTGACGAGTTTACTCGTGATAGTTTCATGGACAACGTAATAAAATGAAGTATGTAAAGAGGTTAAAATATGAATGAATATAGTGAGTTAATGAAAAGAATAGCTACAGGTGTTTATTTAGAACTTTTTAAAGAACTAGGTGATGAAGCGGTTGTGGATACCATAGTGGAAGCCTCGAAGGATCAGAAACAGATAATACTAAAGATAAATCTAAATGAAGATTATAGTGATCAAATTATTGATTCATTATTTGCATTAAATTCTAAACATATTGATGAGAAGAATGTTGAAGAAATAGAAGAAGAAATTCTTGAACCAGGGATGGAGAAATGGGAGCGTGAAATCGGCCTAATCTAGTATTCACTAATATAATGATTATTAAGTTATTTCAGATGTTTTATTTATCTAAATATCATATTTTTAAAGCCTAAGGCCGATTTATTCGGTCTTTTCTTATGTTATAATATTAAAAATAGGAGATTTTTACAGATGACAAATGAATTTTTAGATGCTAATGAGCATGATGAAGATACTTTCGTGGAACTTTCGCTAAGACCACAGACTTTAAAACAATATATTGGACAAGATAAGGTTAAAGAGCAGCTTGAGATATTTATTGAAGCTGCTAAAATTCGAGAGGAAAGTCTTGACCATGTCTTATTATTTGGACCTCCAGGTCTAGGTAAAACAACAATGGCTTTTGTAATTGCAAACGAACTTGGTGTTGGACTTAAGCAAACAAGTGGCCCAGCAATTGAAAAGCCAGGAGATTTGGTAGCACTTCTTAATGAACTTGAGCCAGGTGATGTACTGTTTATTGATGAAATTCACCGAATGCCAATGAATGTAGAAGAAATACTTTATTCAGCTATGGAAGATTTCTACATTGACATTATGCTAGGATCAGGAGATGGTAGCCGTAGTGTTCACTTAGAACTTCCTCCTTTTACCTTGATTGGAGCTACTACGAGGGCTGGGATGCTGTCAAATCCACTTCGAGCTAGATTTGGGATTTCTGCCCATATGGAATACTATGAAGTATCAGACCTTAAAGAAATTGTAATGAGAACCTCTGATATTTTTGATATGGAAATAACGGATGATGGGGCACTTGAGATAGCTCTTAGAAGTCGTGGAACCCCACGTATTGCCAATCGTCTTTTGAAAAGGGTTCGTGACTATGCACAAATTAAAGGTGAGGGTGTAATTGAAAAGGAAATTACAGACCGTGCTCTGACAATGCTAGATGTGGATAGGGCTGGCCTTGATTATGTTGACCAAAAGATTCTTCGTACGATGATTGAAATGTACTCTGGGGGTCCAGTAGGTCTAGGTACTCTTGCAGTAAATATTGCTGAGGAAAGAGATACAGTCGAAGATATGTATGAACCGTACTTGATTCAGCAAGGTTTCTTAATACGTACAAGGCAAGGGCGAAAAGCTACAAAACTTGCTTATGAACATCTAGGGATACCATATTTTGAGAATGACTAAGTAGATGAGAGAATGGAGAGAATGGAATATTTAACTAAAGAACAAGTAGAAAAAGCCAAGAAAAATGTAGATAAGGACAAAACTACTAGAAGTACTTGGGATATAATTCTTTCAAATACCTTTACTTTCATTAATGGTATGGTTCTAGTCATAGCATTATTCGTGGCTACTACATTTAGATTTGAAAATCTGACTTTTGTTTTTGTTATTATTATAAATACTTTTATAGGAAGTTTTCAGGAGATTCGCTCAAAGAGAGCATTAGAAAATCTTCAGTTGCTTAGTAGAAGTAAATATAAGGTCAATCGTGATAATAAAACGGTTGAAGTATATTCAGAAGATATTGTCGAAGGTGAGTATTTACATCTTAACCTAGGAGATCAAGTCCCTGTTGATGGATATATAATTTCAGGACAAATTGAAGTTGATGAATCTCTTCTTACGGGTGAAAGTGATAACATCCATAAATCAAAGGATGACCATCTTTTAAGTGGAAGTAATGTTGTAAGTGGGAGCTGTCTTTTAAAAGTTACAGCGGTAGGGTCAGACAGTTATATCAATCAATTCGCTCAGAAATCAAAGAAATTTAAGAAATATCCATCGGAGCTTAGAGATAATCTAAATAAGATTCTTAAAATTATCTCACTTTTGATGATTCCTATAGCAATCCTCCTAGTACTTAGAGGTATGAGTGAAGGAAGGTCATATAATTCAATCGTTCTATCAACGTCTGGAGCTTTGATTGGCATGATTCCAGAAGGGCTCATGCTCCTAGTTAGTGTATCCCTTGCGGTATCAGCTTATAAGTTATCAAAGAAAAAGGTCTTAGTTCAGGAACTTTATTGTGTCGAAACCTTAGCGCGCGTGGATACTCTTTGTTTCGATAAAACCGGGACCATTACTACGGGACAAATGGAAGTTGTAGAGATATCAGATAAGGTTGAGGAGGTCTTAAAGAATTATCTTTCCTACTTTGATGATGAGAATGCAACTTCAATAGCCTTGAAAAACTATCTTAGCCTTGAAAAAAGTTGGCAAGTAAGAAAAATTGGAGCTTTTTCTAGTAAAAATAAATATTCATTTATCCAGGTTGAAGGAGAAGGTACTTATTTTTTTGGGGCGGATGAATTTTTGAATTTGAGTGATTCCATACCAGTACATTACCAAGATATGAAAAAACAAGGATTACGTGTATTGACTTTAGCTAAGAGTTCAGATTATGTTGAAATTCCTGAGAATTTAGCTTATATAGGTAGTGTGGTTTTATCAGATAAGATAAAAGAAAATACTAAGGAAACTTTTGAGTATTTTGAAAGCCAAGATGTATCTATTAAGATAATAAGCGGCGATAATCATTTGGCGGTTTTAGGTGTAGCAATTAAGGCGGGATTTAATCCAAACGCTAAGGCTATCGATATGAGCAAGGTAAAACTGGATGATTTTGAACGAGTTATTCTCGAAAATGATATTTTTGGTCGAGTAACACCAACTCAAAAGGAAGCAATGGTTGAAGTTTTGCAAAAAGATAAGAAGACAGTCGCTATGAGTGGAGATGGGGTAAACGATGTCCTAGCACTTAAAAAGGCGGACGTAAGTTTTGCTATGAACGGTGCGACAAGTGCAGCTAAAAGTGTATCAAATATCGTATTTTTAACTGATGATTTTTCTGTATTCTACGATATTTTGATGGAAGGGCGTCGTGTTATAAATAATATTCAAAAGGTAGCATCTTTATTCTTAACTAAGACTTTCTTCTCTATAATATTCGCAGTTCTTTCAATAATATTCGCCCTTAAATTCCCATTTACTCCAATCCAGTTTACTCTAATCTCTACCATAACTATCGGTATACCGTCATTCTTTCTAACCTTTGAAGAAAATAAAAATAAGGTTAAACCAGATTTTATGAAGTCGGTAATGACCAACGCCCTAGTTGGTGGTGGAACACTGGTGTTGGCAGTATTACTTACTAATATCTTCATTAATGATTCTAGTAAACTTGGAATAATTTGTATTAGTCTGGCACTCCTCAATGGATTACTCATGATAGTCAGAGTAAGTAGACCTTTTAATCGTTATAAGCTGGTCTTGCTCATGTTCCTAACCATCGCAGCTGTCATGGCAGTTGTAATTGATGTCTTTTACTTGGATAAAAGTCAACTTCCCTTTACCTTGTATGATTTTGTTATAGCAGGCTTGATGATGGGACTAGTAATTTTAGCGCACTTTATTTTAGATAAGAAAGTTAAATAGGAGTATAAGATGAAAAAAGTATTATTTGTTTGTCTTGGAAATATTTGCCGTAGCACTATGGCAGAATTTGTTTTCAAAGATAAACTTGAAAAACATGGCTTGTCTAATGACTACCATGTTGAGAGTAGGGCAACTAGTTCGTGGGAACATGGGAATCCAATCCACCAAGGAACCCAAAAAATTCTTAGAAAATATAATATAGACTATGATAAGGATAAGACTAGTAGGAAAATAAGTAATCAGGATTTTGAAGATTATGATTATATTTTAGGAATGGATGATTCAAACATTGAAAATCTGAAATCTATGGCACCGGACGGGACAGAAGATAAGATTTCTCTCTTCTTAGACGGTGTTGAAATTCCTGATCCGTATTACACAGGAGACTTTGAAGAAACATACAGTTTAGTCGAACAGGCATCTGATAAGTTTATAGAAAAAATGCAGTGAAAACTGTGTTTTTTTGTGTTCTTTTTATTGTTATTGTGAAAATATTAACAACAATGAAAACGTTAACAAAGTTGAAAATAAAAGGGTTTTCAATGTAAATATTGTGAAAATAAGCACATGTTTACTTTTGAGTATTTTTTGATATAATAAGTTTGTAAATTAATTAACAAACATTTTTGAAATTTATATAATAAGGAGAACACATGGTAGTAAAGTCTGTAGAGGTAACAGAAGTTTCTGAAACTCAATTAATGATTGATGAGCTTGTAGGCAAAGCAAATATTGCACTTGCAGGACTAGAAAAATTAAATCAAGAGCAAATTGATCATATCGTTCATGAAATGAGTATGGCAGCCCTTGATAAGCACATGCTTTTAGCTAAGATGGCCGTTGAAGAAACTGGACGCGGAATCTATGAAGATAAAGCAATTAAAAACATGTACGCATCTGAGTACATTTGGAATTCAATCAAAGATAATAAAACTGTAGGAGTTATTGATCGTGATGATCAAGCTGGTCTTGTTTATATTGCTGAACCAGTAGGTGTTGTTTGTGGAGTTACTCCAACAACAAACCCAACTTCAACAACAATTTTTAAATCAATGATTGCAATTAAAACTCGTAATCCAATCGTATTTGCCTTCCATCCATCTGCGCAACAATCTTCTGCAGAAGCAGCACGTATCGTTCGTGACGCAGCAATTGCAGCAGGTGCGCCTGAAAACTGTATTTCTTGGGTAACTAAACCAAGTATTGAAGCTACTAACTTACTTATGAATCACCCTGGAGTTGCGACTGTTCTTGCTACAGGTGGTGCTGCAATGGTTAAAGCGGCCTACTCAACTGGTAAACCAGCTCTTGGGGTTGGACCTGGTAACGTACCAAGCTATCTTGCTCCAGATGCAAATGTTAAACGTGCAGTTAACGATTTAATTCTTTCTAAATCTTTTGATAATGGTATGATTTGTGCTTCTGAACAAGCTGCAATCGTTGATAAAGAAATTTATGATGATGTTAAAGCAGAATTTGAAGCTCACAACTGTTATATCGTTTCTAAGCCAGCTGAACTTAAGAAATTAGAAGCAGCTGTTATGCTTCCTGATGGACATGCAGTTAATCCTAAAATCGTAGGTTATTCAGCTGAACATATTGCTAACCTTGCTGGAATTAAAGTACCTGTTGGAACTAAGATTCTTCTTGCTGAAATTAAAGATGCTGGACCTGATTATCCACTTTCACGTGAAAAATTATCACCAGTTCTTGCCTTAATAAAAGCTGATGGAATTGAAGATGGTTTGAATAAAGCTGAAGCAATGCTTAACCTTGGTGGACTTGGACATACAGCTGTAATTCATACTGAAGATGAAGATTTACAAATTCGCTTTGGTCTTCGCATGAAAGCTTGTCGTATTCTTGTTAATACTCCATCTGCAGAAGGTGGTATTGGTAACATTTATAACGAAATGATTCCGTCACTTACACTTGGTTGTGGATCTTATGGACATAACTCTGTATCACATAACGTTAGTGCAGTAGATCTTATCAACGTCAAAACATTAGCAAAGAGAAGAAATAATATGCAATGGTTCAAACTTCCATCAAAAATTTACTTTGAAAAGAACTCAATTACTTACCTACGCCAAATTAAAGCAGAGCGTGTTATGCTTGTGTGTGACCCTGGTATGGTTCAATTTGGATATGCTGATTTAATTCGCAAACAATTAGAAAAAAATCCTAACGATCCTAAGATTGAAGTATTCTCAGATGTTGAACCTAACCCATCAACAAATACTGTATACAAAGGATTGGAAGTATTTACTTCATTCCAACCAGATGTAGTAATCGCATTAGGTGGTGGTTCTGCAATGGATGCTGCTAAAGCAATGTGGATGTTCTTTGAACACCCAGACGTAAGCTTCTTTGGTGCTAAACAAAAATTCTTAGATATCAGAAAACGTGCATATAAGATTCCTTATGCTGAAAAAGCTCAATTTATCTGTATTCCAACTACTTCTGGTACTGGTTCAGAAGTTACACCATTTGCAGTTATTACTGATAGTGAAGATCATACTAAATACCCATTAGCTGACTATGCTTTAACACCTGATGTTGCAATTGTTGATCCTCAATTAGTTATGAGTGTGCCAGCAAGCGTAACAGCAGACACAGGTATGGACGTACTTACTCATGCTATTGAATCTTATGTATCTGTAATGGCAAGTGACTACACTCGTGGGCTTTCATTACAAGCTATTAAACTTGTATTTGACTACTTAGAAACTTCAGTTAAAACTGGTGATCCACTTGCTCGCGAAAAAATGCACAATGCATCAACAATGGCTGGTATGGCATTTGCCAATGCATTCCTAGGTATTTCTCACTCAATCGCTCATAAAGTTGGTGGAGCATGGAATATTCCTCACGGACGTACTAATGCAATCCTATTACCACATGTAATTCGTTACAATGCAAAAGATCCTCAAAAACATGCAATGTTCCCTAAATATGACTTCTTCCGTGCAGATACAGATTATGCTGATATTGCTAAGTTCCTAGGATTACCTGGTGAAACAACAGCAGAGCTAGTAGAATCATTAGCTAAAGCAGTTTATGATTTAGGTACTGCAGTTGGTATTGAAATGAACTGGAAATCTCAAGGACTTACTAAGAAACAAATGAATGCTGAAATTGATCACTTGGCTGAAAAAGCTTATGAAGACCAATGTACAACAGCTAACCCTAAAGAACCACTAATTTCTGAACTTAAAGGAATTATTGAAACTTGCTATGACTATAAAGGTTAATCCTTTAAAATATCAAAGGCTATCCTAAAAAATTAGGATAGCCTTTTTTCGTATATATAAACCCTATTATAATTGATTATTTTAAGATGGTAATAATGAATATGTTGGAAAATAGTTTTTATTTCACTATTTGTATTAGATATTTTATGATCGGATTTAGAAAATAGGTAGTACAATAATAATAAAGCTTTTAAATTAGAAGGGAATAAGAAATGAAAATTCAATTAACAGGGGATAGTTTAATGGCTCGGAATGAGGGATTGAAAGAACCAGCAATCAATGAAACATTGAAAAATAGAATTAATGGTTTAGAAATAGTTAATACTGCTGTTTGTGGTGAAAATTCAGGAGCTCTTTTAGAAAGAATTGATTCTGAAATTTTAGCTGTAGAAAAAGCACAAAAGATTTTTATTATCATTGGTACAAATGATCTCGCAACTAATAAGCGTGTATTTGCAGATCAATATGAAGAAAATTTACAAGCTATAATACTGCGACTAATTGGAAAATACGATAGAAATAACATATTCTTCCTATCAATTCCACCAATTGATGAGGATAAACAAAGATTTCGAAGTAATTTATTAATAAATGAATATAATACAGTGTTAAAGGAAGTATGTCTGAAAAACAATTGTAACTATTTATTATTTAATGAAAGACTTAATCGCTTTGAAACAAAAGAATTACAGGATATATTAGAAGGAAGTATGGACGATGGACTCCATTTTGGTTTAAAAGGTTACCAAATAATGGCAGATATCATATATGAGGCCTTATAGAGAAGAAGCATAAGCTAAAATTTACAAAAAAATCCTGAAAATCAGGATTTTTAAATATATTAATTAAGGCGGTAGACGGATTTGAACCGACGATCAAGCTTTTGCAGAGCCGTGCCTTACCACTTGGCTATACCGCCGTCTAATTGACAACATTAGTATTATACCTTGTTAATATGGTATTAGTCAAGAGTAAAATATAATATAATTGGCAAATACTTTACGTAAATGACTTGAAATACAGATAATTATAGGTTATAATGGTTAAGCTGTTAAATCAGCAAAATATTTCACATCTTGAAAGGATTGTCTTACATGTGCCGTTTGGTCTGTTTGGCAAGTTGAAGATCAAGAGAGGAAAAAAACAAAATTAAAGGAGACTTGCAAAATGGCAGTCATTTCAATGAAACAACTACTTGAAGCAGGTGTTCACTTCGGTCATCAAACACGCCGTTGGAACCCTAAAATGAAACCTTACATCTTTACAGAACGTAACGGAATCCACGTTATCGATTTACAAAAAACTGTAAAAATGGCAGATACAGCGTATAACTATATGCGTAATGCTGCAGCAGAAGGTGCAATCGTACTTTTCGTAGGTACTAAAAAACAAGCAGCAGAAGCTGTTAAAGAAGAAGCAACTCGTGCTGGTCAATATTACATTAACCATCGTTGGTTGGGTGGAACTCTTACTAACTGGGGAACTATCCAAAAACGTATCGCACGTCTAAAAGAAATCAATAGAATGGAAGAAGACGGAGTATTCGAAGTACTTCCTAAGAAAGAAGTTGTTTTACTTAACAAACAACGCGACCGTCTTGAAAAATTCCTAGGTGGTATTGCTGATATGCCACGTATCCCTGATGTAATTTATATCGTGGATCCACATAAAGAACAAATCGCTGTTCAAGAAGCAACTAAATTAAATATTCCAATCGTTGCTATGGTTGATACAAATGCTGACCCAGATCCAATTGATGTAATCATTCCTGCAAATGATGATGCTATTCGTGCCGTTAAACTTATCACAAGCAAAATGGCTGACGCTATCATTGAAGGACGTCAAGGTGAAGATGCTGGTGAAACAGTTGAAGCTCAATTAGCAGCTACTGATACAGTTTCTGACGAATCAATTGAAGAAATCGTTGAAGTTGTTGAAGGAGATAACAACTAACTAGTTGTTTAATCTTAAAAATGATGAAACGCTGAGGCGGGGCTTTGGCCTCGCCTTGTTTTAATGTAGAAGTGTTTTCTTAAGACTTCATAGATATGTTCGATAAAACAGAGCGCTTACCATCTATCATAATAGATGACTTAAAATTGTAAAAATTACAGAGGAGAATATAAAATGGCAGTTACTGCAGCTCAAGTAAAAGAATTACGTGAAAAATCTGGTGCCGGTGTTATGGATGCTAAAAAAGCATTAGTTGAAACTGACGGAGATATGGAAAAAGCAATTGAACTTCTTCGCGAAAAAGGTATGGCTAAAGCAGCTAAAAAATCTGATCGTGTAGCAGCTGAAGGGCTTACAGGAGTTTACGTTGATGGTAACTCTGCAGCAGTTGTAGAAGTTAACTCTGAAACTGACTTTGTAGCTAAAAATGAGCAATTCGTTAACCTTGTTAATGAGACAGCAAAAGTTATTGCTGAAGGTAAACCAGGAAGCGTAGAAGAAGCATTAGAACTTAAAACTGCTTCAGGTGATACATTAGCAGAAGCTTATGTAAATGCTACAGCTACAATTGGTGAAAAAATTTCATTCCGTCGTTTTGCTTTACTTGAAAAAACTGATGACCAACATTTTGGTGCATACCAACATAATGGTGGACGTATTGGTGTTATTAGCGTTGTTGAAGGTGGAGATGATGCTCTAGCTAAACAAATTTCAATGCATATTGCAGCTATGAAACCAAATGTTCTTTCATATAAAGAACTTGATGAACAATTTGTTAAAGATGAGTTAGCTAAAATTAACCATGAAATTGAACAAGATAACGAAAGCCGCGCAATGGTTAACAAACCTGCTCTTCCATTCCATGAATATG
Organism: Floricoccus tropicus; assembly: GCF_001832905.1. Taxonomy (GTDB): domain Bacteria; phylum Bacillota; class Bacilli; order Lactobacillales; family Streptococcaceae; genus Floricoccus; species Floricoccus tropicus. The sequence continues at coordinate 72,059 of NZ_MKIR01000022.1, forward strand.
GATCAAAAGCTGAATTAACAGATGAAATTATTGCTAAAGCTGAAGAAGATATCAAAGCTGAACTTGCTGCTGAAGGAAAACCAGAAAAAATCTGGGATAAGATTGTTCCTGGGAAATTAGCTCGTTTCATGCTTGATAACACTAAAGTTGATCAAGAATACACTCTTCTTGCTCAAGTTTACATCATGGATGATAGCAAGACAGTTGAAGCTTACCTTGATTCAGTAAATGCTAAAGTAATCGAATTTGCTCGTTTCGAAGTTGGTGACGGAATCGAAAAAGCTGTAAATGATTTTGCAGCAGAAGTTGCAGCACAAACAGCAGCAGCAAGCAAATAAAGATGTTTATTAAAAAACATCTCCAAATGGAGATGTTTTTTAAATTTAACTACCATAACTATGAAAATTATGGTATAATTTATGGAGCAAAAAAGACTAACTAGTATTAGGGGAATTATACATGCCAACAACAGTTATTTGGGTTCTAGTAACCATCGCGGTTGTTGCCATTGCAGCATATATTTTAATAATGATAATGCGCAAAGGTAATGAAAACCGTATCCACAAATTAGAAGAAGAGAAGGAAAAGCTACTTGACCTTCCTGTTCAAGATGAAATTGATGCCGTTAAAAAGATGCATTTAGTTGGTCAAAGTCAAAATATTTACCGAGAGTGGAATCAAAAATGGATTGACTTATCATCTAATTCCTTCGCAGATTTAGAAAAACATTTATTTGATGCTGAAGAGCTAAATAGCCATTTTCACTTTTTAAATGCAAGAACAGAAATTGATGCATGTGAAAAGCAACTTGATTTAATGAAGGGTGATGCGGAGAACATCCGCGGAGCTATTTCTGAATTAGCTGCTCAAGAACAACGTAATAGTACAAAGATTCAAGAGTCACTGGACTTGTATGAAGGACTTCGTAATGAAATTTCTGAAAATGCAGAAGCTTATGGAACTACAATCGGTGAAATTGAAAAACAATTAAATAATATTGAAGAAGAATTTACTAATTTTGTAACATTAAATTCAACTGGTGATCCAATTGAAGCAGCAGAAGTTCTTGAAAATGCAGAGGAGCATACTATTGCTCTTGGAAATATTACAAAAAGAATTCCTGAAATCGTAAAAGTAGTTGAAGAAGAGTTCCCACGTAAGATATCAGAACTTAACGAAGGATATGCTAAGTTTGAAGAGTTGGAATACAAACTTCCTGCAACATTAGATTTCAAACAAGAAATTAATAATATTCAAGATCGGATGAAATCATCAACGGAATTTGCTGAACGTTTTGAACTTGACCGTGCTGAGTCTGAAATTAAATTAATTAATGATGATATCAATGAACTTTATGATATTTTTGAATCAGAGTACGCAGCTAGTAGACTAGTAGAACAAAATGCTGGGTCAATTAAAAGCTATATTGACCATACTCGTGAAAATAATAAGAATCTTCTTCTTGAAATTGACCATGTATCTCAAAGTTACGTATTGACTGGAAATGAGATGGGACAAGTTCGTGCATATCAAGCTCAAATTGAGCAAGCAACTAATGATACAGATGAATTGTTAGAAGATATTGCTGAAAATACAGAGGCTAACTCAGTATTTAGCAGTCGTTTGAAAGCCATTCAAGGTCTGTTAGAAGAAATTGAAGATAATCAATTGAAAATTAATGATTCACTTTCTAAACTTAAGGTGTCAGAAAAAGATGCACAAGTTAAGGCAGATGCTTTCGATATTGAATTACGTACAATTAAACGTTATGTTGAAAAGTTAAATTTACCAGGATTGCCAAAAGAATATTTAGATTTATTCTATATGGCTACATCACGTGTTGAATCTCTTTTCAAAGAACTTAATAAGGTGCGAGTAAATGTCGACACTCTTAATCATTTACTAGATATCTCTAATGAAGATATGAATGTGTTAGAAGATGCGACAGATAAGCTTACTGATGATGCAAATCTTGCAGAACAACTTATTCAGTACTCAAATCGTTACAAAACTACTGATGGTGAGGTTGCTAAGGCTTTTAACCGAGCAGTACAAGTTTTTGATAATGAATGGGATTACGGCAAAGCAAGAGAAGATATTTCAACTGCCCTTGAACAAGCTGAGCCAGGTGCGGTAGATCGTATTAGTAATTTCTACTTTAATAATAAAGAAGTTCCTGATTATAAAGGAATAAGAAGATAAAAAGGAGTTGATTTTAACTTCTTTTTTTTAATTTATTCTATAGTTTTTGTATAGAAAAAAAGAACTAAGATTATCTTAATTCTGTTCAATAATTTCACCATTTTCAACTTGAAATATTTGCATATTGGTGGGTAAATTTTGCAAATGATCAAGTGTTGTAGTTGTAACAAATGTTTGAGTTTTACCAATTATCGCCTCAAGCAAATCAAGTTGACGTGTATTATCCAATTCACTCATAACATCATCTAAAAGAAGAATAGGATATTCGCCAGTTTCCTCAAAGACAAGATCAATTTCAGCTAATTTGATTGATAAAGCTGTAGTTCGTTGTTGACCCTGAGAACCAAAATCTCCAACATTAATATCATTTATAAAAAATTCGAGGTCATCTCTATGTGGCCCTAAGAGAGTCTGGTGACGATAAAGCTCTTTTGAGCGTAAGGCAATAAGCTGTTCATGAAAATCTGTTTCGATTGTTTTTAAATCAGGATTAGCCTTTGAAAACTTGAGACTTGATTTGTAATTAATTGTTAAGTTTTCTAAGCCGTGACTCAATTTACTATGAAGTTCCTGTGAAATTCGTTCTAATTCCTTAATAAAATTCAATCTATGTTCGATCATCTTACTTCCATACTCAATAAGTTGGTCATCAAGAACTGATAAATATGTTTCGTCAATATTTGCTTGATCAAATTTCAGATAGGCATTACGCTCTTTCAAAATCTTATTATAACGAATAGAATCATATAGATATAAAGGTCGAATTTGTCCAATTTCCATGTCAATAAAGCGTCTGCGAATGGCAGGGCTCCCTTTAATAATTGATAAATCTTCCGGTGCAAACATAATGACATTCATTTGTCCTATATAGTCTGCGACCTTTTGTTGACGGAGATGATTGACCTTAGTAACCCTTCCTTGTTTACTCATGATAATCTCAAGTGGAGTATTGGTATTACGCTTTTCAACAGTACCAGAAACCTCCATATTATCCGACCTCCAAGAAAGTAAGTCCTTATCGGAAGATGTCCTATGACTACGAGTCAGGGCTAGAAAGTAGATGCTCTCCAAAATGTTGGTCTTCCCCTGTGCATTCTGACCTAAAAAAATATTTAAATTGGGGTGAAAATCAAGAGACAATTGCTCATAGTTGCGAAAGTTCTTGAGGGAAATATTTTTCAGTTTCATCTATCTCATTCCTGGGAAACGTGGTTTTGTTGGTTTCTTTGTAACCTTTTTATTTTCCTTATTCATCTTGGCAACAATTTCTTTCACTCGTTTTTTTTCTTCCAATTCTTCAGCATGTTCAGCCTTTTCCTCTTCACTAGGAGCTTCAATGTGGATTTCCATACCAAGCTCTGGAAAAATTAAGACATCTGTTGGATAAAGTTTTTTACCACGACGATTCTCATGTTCATCATTTAAAATTACAGTGTTTTCAGCTAAGAAAGCTTTTGCGGCACCACCGCTACTTATAATATCAATCTCTTTAAGCAATTTGCCAAGAGTGATAAATTCATCAAATAATATATAGTCCATGAATCTATTTTACCACAAATAATTCTATATTCTTAAGAGCTAGTTCAAATTATGAAGGTATCAAATAAAAATCAAATAGATTAGCCTTAAATTTGTTATAATAGGAACATCACTTGAGGAGAAAAATATGCAGTTAAAAAAGGGTGTAAACCTTAATATTATTAAAGAAACAAAATTTAAAACCGTAAGTATAGTTGTTCGTTTTAGAACGGAACTCAAAAAAAATACGGTAGCTAAGAGAATGTTAATATCTAACCTTTGGGAAACAAGTAATGCAGTACTTAAAACCAACAGAGACCTTGATTTAAAACTTTCAGATATGTACGGTGCAAGTTATTCGACTACAGTATCGAAAAAAGGTCGTGAACATTTTCTTAATCTTAATCTATCAATAGTTGATCCGAAGCTATTGAATGAAAATAATTTATTAAATGAAGCCATTATTTTTTTGAAAAATGTAATTTTTAATCCACTTCTAACAATTGAAGGTAAAAAAACTTCCTTTGAAGAAGAGTCATTTAAAAGGGAAAAGAAAAATCTAATTAAATATTTAGAAGCAACTGTTGAGGATCGTGCCTATTATGCAGGACAACAGTTAAATAAATTGTATTTTACAGATGAAAACATGCAGATCGCAGGTACTGCAAATGCTGAATTAATAAGAAAAGAAACAGCTCAAACTACTTATGACTACTATCAACAAATGCTCAATGAAGATGCTGTTGATATCTTTGTTCTAGGTAATCTTGATGATGAAGTAATTGATTTAGTTGAAAAAAGTTTTTCAAATTTTGATTTCATTGATAGACAAGATAAAAGTAACTATTTTTATCAACAGGATATTAAAGAGATTCAAGAAATCACTGATGAAAAAGACGCTCACCAGTCAATAATTCAAATGGCTTATAATTTACCAATTCAATATGGTGATGATTTATATATGGCTCTACAAGTTTATAATGGTTTGTTAGGCGGTTTCCCCCATTCAAAACTTTTCATGAATGTTCGAGAAAAGGAATCCTTAGCATACTATGCAACAAGTTCTTTTGATTCCTTCTCAGGTATTTTGAGGATTCGTGCAGGAATTGAAGCAGAAGATAAGGACAAGACGCAGGCATTGATCACTGAACAAGTCGAGTCAATGAAAAATGGTGAATTCTCTGAACAAGAGATTGAACAAACTAAGAAAATGTTAGCTACTTCTTACCATTTGGCACAGGATTCTGGTAGAAATTTAATTGAACAATCTTTTACTAGAACTCAATTTCCAGATAAGTATATGGAAAAAGAAGAGTGGCTTCAAGCACTTGAAAATGTGAAATCAAAAGACATTATTTCTGTTGCTAAATTGATTAAGCTACAAGTAGTATATTTCTTGAAAGGACAGGATTCATTTGATGAAGAAAATTAATTATAAGTTAACTGGAGATATCCTTTATCAAGATAAATTAGAAAATGGTTTGGAAGTATATTACCTACCAAAGCCAGAGTATAATAAGACTTATACACTTTTTTCAACTAACTTTGGCTCACTTGATACCAAGTTTATTCCTCGAGGACAGGAAGATTTTGAATTATATCCAGAAGGTATTGCCCACTTTTTAGAGCATAAGCTTTTTGAAAAAGAGGCTGGAGATGTTTTTCAAGACTTTGGCAAACTAGGAGCAGCAAGTAATGCGTTTACTAGTTTTAACCGTACTAGTTACTTATTTTCAACAAGCGATAATGTTTATGAAAATATGGAAGTCTTGCTAGATTTCGTCCAAGAACCCTATTTTACTCAAGAAAGTGTTGAGCGTGAACAGGGGATAATTACCCAAGAAATTCAAATGTATCAAGATGATGCTGATTGGAGATTATATTTTGGGCTTTTGCAAAACCTTTATCCGGAATCTCCATTAGCTGATGATATTGCAGGAACTCCAGCTAGTATCAGAAAAATTACTGCAGAGCAGCTTTATGAAAATTACTATACATTTTATCATCCAAGCAATATGACATTATTTGTTACGGGACCTTTTGATGTAGAAAAAATGGCAAGTTTTGTAAGTGAAAATCAATCTAAAAAAGAATTTTCCACTGCAGAGCCTGTAGCAAGAGCACCATTCGTTGCAGCACCTGTAATTAGGGAATCGCAAATTCAAATGGATGTAGTAAATCCAAAGTTTGCATTAGGTTTTAGGGGGCAAGATGCACTCCCAATTGATGGAAAAAAACTTTTGGAGTATCGCTTGTCTAATTATCTTTTGTTGACAATGCTAGTGGGAAGTACAAGTAAAAGATATGAAAAACTTTATAATTCAGGTTTAATTGATGACTCTTTTGATTATAGTTTTGAAATGCATGATAGATTTCATATGGCCTCATTCACAAGTGATGGAGGAAACATTTCTGAGCTTGAAGAGATCCTAACTTCAGCTTTAATAAATTTCAAGTCTGACGAAGATTTTAATGCTGAACACCTGGAACTCATCAAAAAAGATTATTTAGGAAATTACTATCAAAGCATGAATTCTCTTGAATTTATAGCAAATCAATTTTCTTCAAATATTTACCCTGATATAACATTTTTTGACTATCCAGAAATTCTTGCAAATATTGATATTGAAAAAATTGAAAGAAATGTGGCTCTCTTTATTGGACAAATGGAGAAGAGTATATTTGTTATTAATCCTAAGTAGTTGATTTGTTTTTGACTTTTAAAAACGCTAAAATAATTGTATACTTGAAACAGTCAACTAGAAAACAAAGAGAAAGGAGGACTCAATGGAATCGAAAACTGCAGGACAAATTCTAAAAGAAAAAAGAATAGAGCGTCGGTGGACAATCGATGATGCAGAGCAGGCTACACGGATTAAGAAAAGGTATATTATCGCTCTTGAAGATGATGATTATGATGATATCCCTGGAGACTTTTATGTTCGAGCATATATCAAGCAGTATTCAGATCGTCTAGGAACAGATTATAGCCCATTAATTAATTATTATGAAACCGGTGAATTAATTGGAGAAGACGATGAATCTGAGTCTTCTTTAGATAGGCAGTTAAACTCTGGAAATAATATAAGAGTTTCCGATCAAGATCAAAATAGTATAATAAATAATATTCGTAATCATTTACCAATAATATTGTTGTCAGGTACAGCGCTTCTGATATTAATAGGTGTTAGTGCTATTGTTTTCTTTAATAGGCCTAAAATACCATTACCTACAGATACTTCTAGTGAGAGTTCATCAAGCCTCGTTGCTAAAGAAGAAACTACTGAAGAGAAGAAAGAGGAAGAAACTAGACAAGAGGCGAAAACTAAGCTTGAAGCATCAGTAAACGGTTCAGATATGCAAGTTAAAGTAACTGATGCTCCAAATCCTTTAAGTATCGAAATTTTAGTCTCTGATGGTGTTGAATCTTGGATTTCAGTTACAAATTCTGATCAAGAGAATGGTGTTGTTCTAAATTCAAGTAAAAAATCAATAACAGCTAAACTTAGTGACAAAGCTTCAAATACTGTCATTACTTTGGGAGTAGTACAAGGAGTTTCAATAAAGATTGATGGACAAAAATTAAATATGACTAAACTAGCAAACCAAACAACTGGTACTGTTAGTTTAAATATAAATTATAAAAATTAAGAAAGTAAGAGGTTTCCTTGATGGAAATGAATCTACCCAATAAACTAACATTGCTACGAATAATTTTAATTCCCGTATTTATTATTATTTTGTCAATACCATCACCAACAGATGTATTTGGAATACCACTGATGCATCTTCTTGCAGCAATCATATTCGCTTTTGCGAGTGCTACTGACTGGTTGGATGGTTATCTTGCACGTCGTGATAATTTAGTAACTAACTTCGGTAAATTTGCTGATCCCCTAGCTGATAAAATGCTTGTCATGACAGCTTTCATTATGCTTGTAGGTATTAGTTTTGTACCAGCTTGGATTGCAGCAGTTATTATCTGCCGCGAGTTAGCAGTCACAGGATTACGCCTATTACTGGTAGAAAATGGAGGAGCAGTCCTCGCAGCAGCAATGCCAGGAAAAATTAAAACAGCAACTCAAATGGTTTCAATTATTTTACTCTTATTAGGCTTCCACACTATTGGAACAATCGTTCTTTACATTTGTCTATTCTTTACAATCTATTCAGGATATGACTACTTCGCAAAAAATATGCAAGTATTTAAGGATGTAAAATAATAATCAAAAAAGACGATTATTCGTCTTTTTTGATACAAGGCTTTTGATATATTAGGGATATGTTTACTCAGGATATATTTTTATATAATTCAAGACAATAAATTTTTTTTGTCAGAAATAAAATATAAAATATAAAAAATTATTAAATATTATTAATCGAGTTTATTAACTAATGTTTATTGGTAATTTTAATTTATGGAAAGGAAGGGCTGTCATGCAAGGTCATACGGGAAATTTAATTGAATGTTTCTTTTCATTTTTTAGAAAATGTAATTAGAAATTTAGGATTACTTCTAGGAGGTAAGTAAATGTTTATGATAAGCTCAAAAGTTTTTATTATTAATTTGATAACTGAACTTTTAATTTATTTTATCTTCTTTTCTTCAATTATTGGAAATAGAAGAAAAAATAAACTAAAATTGAATATTTTTTTAGTAATTATTAACTTTTTTTGCGCTCTATTTTTATTTGATGTTTATGAATTTATACCAAGTATAGTACTAATTATCACAACATATTTAGTTTATCGTGAAATAAAAATAGATTATTATTTATTTAATACAATACTTATCTCTAGAGTAATCTTTAATATTGTTACAATAATTGTTAGAATATTGATTCTTCCATTTATTAGTCACTTGAAAATTTTAAATGTTTTCGTTATAAGCCTTGAAAATGTAATAGTTTTGTTTCTTTTATTATTAGTTTCATTTTTCTATAAAAAATATGATATAAGAAATATTGCTAGGGATGGTAGTTATACACTATCTATCTTATCTCTCTATATATTAATCATTTTGGAAAGCTTTTTCTATCTTGGCAGAAGGAGTGGGGAACTTAATTCCATTATACTTGGATTTTCTATATTTTTGTTATTACAATTAATTTTTATTATAACACTTTTCATTATTCAAATAGAAAATTCTAAGACGCGAGCTAAAAGAAAGCTAATTGATAATCAACTAAGTAACTTGAAATATTATACTGATGAATTAGAACAAAATCAAAGAGAACTGAATAAATTTAGGCATGATTATACAAATATGATATTAGCTTTGAAAAGTAGTTACATAGATGGTACCATTAATCTTTCAATGATTGAAGACTTTGATAGATATTCTTCCGATTATTTTGAGGGAGAGATAGTTGATTCTATGGGAGATTTACTTAATATAGAAAATCCATTAATAAAAGGATTTTTATTCATGAAGTTAGTTCAAATGAAACATGATAAGATTGACTATGAATTTGAATGTAAAACAACAATATCCAAAAGTAATATTGAAACCCACGATATGATAAGAATCATTGGAAACAGTATTGATAATGCAGTACAAGAAATTGCTAGAATGGGTACTGGAAAAGTAGAAATATTTATATATCAGAACTCTGAAGAACAAGAATTTCTAATTGAAAATCCGTATATGAAGAATGATTTAGATATAGATTATTACATTGAGGAAGGTAATACTAGTAAGAAGGGACATTCAGGATTTGGACTATCTAATGTTAAGCAGATATCGGAAAAATATGATAATCTCTATGTTCAATATTCTGCTACTGAAAAGTTTTCTACTAGAATAATGATTATTATGAAATAGGAGGAATTATGAGCTATCCAATAATAATATGTGAAGACAACCAATCACAATTAAATATGCTACAAGGGATTGTGGAAAATTATATTATGTTTCATGGCGAACACTTTCGTTTAGGGTTAAAATCTCAAAATCCCGATGAAGTATTAAAATATATTTTAAATTATAAACCAAACGGAGGAATTTATTTTCTAGATTATGATTTAAGTCATAACCTTACAGGAATAGATTTAGCAGAGAAAATTAGAGCAAATGACGTTCAAGCAAAAATTATATTCATCACAACTCATGGAGAAGTGGCACCTAAGACTATTAAAAGGAGGGTTGAACCCTTAGCTTTTATAGATAAGAATCAAGATTTTGATGAATTTAGAGCAGAAATAGCATCTAGTTTAAGTATAGCTCAGGAAAGAATTGCTAATGCAAATACTATACAAGGAAAAAACTTTTCATTTAAGGTGGGAAGCCAAATTTACAATATAAAATTAGATGATATATTGTTTTTTGAGCCTTCGGAAATTCCACATCGATTAGTGTTATTAACCAAAAATGCAAAATTTGAATTTTATGGTAAATTATCAGAAGTGGAGAAAACAAATTTAGGTCTGTTTAGAATAAGTAGATATTGTATAGTTAATCCTGAAAATATAGTATTAATTGATTATAAAACTCGTGATGTATATTTTGATAAAAAGACAAATAGACGTTTTTCTCTAGGAAAAGGGAAAAAGTTGAAAGAAATAATAGCAAATAAGGGAATGAATTTAGATTATTAATTTAAGGTATCTAATATATATATTAGATATTTTTTTAATGCTATCATATGCTCTAGTTATTCAGGATTATTAAAAGTCAATTGGTGATAAGATATGTTTTATCAACCAATTTTTTGATATAGTTTCATTAAATTTATAAGGAGGAAGTTATATGTTTGCAAGAAAAATTAAATTTGCACGAAGAATTAAATGTCTAACTAAAGAACAAATAGCAGATTACTTGAATGTAAATCAAGAGGTAGTTGATAGTTGGGAAAGAGGTGAAAATTTGCCTGATTTTTATAAATTAGTTGAATTGTCAGCTTTACTTGGTTTAAGCATAGAGGTTTTACTAGGTGCAATAGATTAATTTTTTTATCAATAATTATCTGAATATTAAATCAAAAGGTCGGAGGATAGTAAACTGATAAGATCCTATAAGGTTACTATTTCTAAAGGATTAGAGTTATAATTTGAAGTAATCTAATAAATTTTAGTTAAGTTTTAAAATAAGAAAAACTCATGAAAACCACTGAAATAGATGAAGGGTAGTTCTTAAACCCTAGCAAAGGTAAAGGCTACATGCTATAATTAGAACATGAAAAAAATTCTTGAAATTCAAAATTTAACATATAAATATGAAGAGGATAGTGACAAGCTAAATCTATCAGGTGTAAGCTTTGATGTTAATGAGGGAGAGTGGATTAGCATTATCGGACGTAACGGATCTGGTAAATCAACGACAGCCCGCTTGATAGATGGTCTGATGCCAGCTCTGTCTGGTACCATCAAGGTTGATGGAGAAGTTTTGACGGAAGCAAATGTTTGGGATCTTCGCCGCAAAATTGGTATGGTTTTTCAAAATCCTGACAATCAATTTGTTGGAGCTACTGTTGAAGACGATATTGCTTTTGGGATGGAAAATCAACAAATTGAGCGTGATGAGATGATTAAACGTGTTGATGATGTTCTTGAACTGGTGAATATGTCAGACTTCAAAGATCGTGAGCCAGCTAGCCTATCAGGTGGACAGAAGCAACGTGTTGCTATTGCGGGAGTTATAGCTCTTCGTCCGAAAATTATTATTTTAGATGAAGCAACAAGTATGCTTGATCCAAATGGTCGTAATAAGCTCATGAATGTTGTTAGAGAAATTAAAGATGAGTATGGTTTGACCGTTCTCTCAATAACGCATGACCTTGATGAAGCAGTTAATTCTGATCGTATAGTAGTCATGAAGGATGGAGAAGTTGTTCGTATTGCTACTCCTGATGAGATATTTGAAAGTGAAAATGACATGGTATCAATAGGACTTGATGTTCCATTTACTTCGAACCTTATGATAGATTTAAGAGCGAAGGGCTTTGATATCCCTGAAAAATATATGGATGAGGAAGGATTGGCTGATTATTTATGGCAATCGTATTTGAAAAAGTAGATTATGTGTACCAAATAAATACCCCTTTTGAGAATCAGGCTCTTTTCGATATTAATTTAGATATTGAAGATGGAAGTTACACAGCCCTTATAGGACATACAGGATCCGGTAAATCAACACTTTTGCAACACTTGAATGGATTAATTAAACCAACTCGTGGCAGCGTGAAAGTTTTTGATACAGTGATTACTAACGAAAGTAAAAATAAAGATATAAAACCAATTAGAAAAAGAGTAGGAGTCGTTTTCCAATTTCCTGAAGCTCAACTTTTTGAAGAAACTGTCCTTAAGGATGTAGCCTTTGGTCCACAAAATTTCGGAATTTCTAGTGTTGAAGCTGAAAAAATTGCTCGTGAAAAATTAGCTTTGGTTGATATTGATGAGGAATTATTTGAACGCTCACCATTTGAATTATCTGGAGGGCAAATGCGCCGTGTGGCAATAGCAGGGATCTTAGCTATGAATCCTGATGTATTAGTCCTTGATGAACCAACAGCAGGTCTTGATCCAAAAGCTAGAATTAAAATGATGGAATTATTTTATAGTCTTCACAAAAAAGATAATTTGACAACAGTCCTTGTAACTCATTTAATGGATGATGTGGCAGATTATGCAGATTATGCTTATGTTTTAGATAAGGGGCGCGTGGTGAAGTCAGGTGTTCCTAGTGATGTATTTCAAGATGTGGATTTTATGAAGAAAAATCAGCTTGGGGTTCCTAAGGCAACTGATTTTGCATTAAAGCTTATTGACAAAGGCGTAAATTTTGATCATCTTCCAATAACAAGAAAAGAGTTAGTTAATATATTGGAGGATAAGATTCATGGATAAAATAATTATGGGTCGATACATACCTGGTGATTCAATAATTCACAGGATGGATCCTCGAAGCAAGTTACTTGCAATGTTTGCTTTTGTATTTGTAATTTTTATGGCAACTGATCTAGTTGGATATGGAATTTTATTTGCCTACACTGTATTAGCAGTAGTTCTTTCAAAAATAAAAATTTCTTATTACTATACTGGTTTAAAACCAATGTTTGGATTAATTATTTTCACAGCTTTATTCCAAATATTATTTACCGCAAGTGGAGAAACTATCTTTAAATTCTGGATTATCAATATTACGACAGGTGCCCTAATGAATGCCCTCTATATGTCACTAAGGTTAATCTTGATAATAATTCTAAGTACAGTTCTTACGCTAACAACAGCACCATTAACACTCGCAGATGGTGTTGCTACTGGACTTGCACCACTAAAAAAAATAGGAGTTCCAGTTTACGATATTGGTCTGATGCTTTCAATAAGCCTACGTTTCATTCCTACATTGATGGATGATACAACAAGAATTATGAATGCTCAAAGATCAAGGGGGATGGATTTTGGAGAAGGAAACCTAATCCAAAAAATTAAAAGTGTTATTCCTATCCTAATTCCTTTGTTTGTTTCAAGTTTTAAGAGGGCGGATGATTTGGCAATTGCTATGGAAAGTCGAGGTTTCCAAGGTGGAGACAATAGAAGCAAGTACCGTATTTTAAAATGGCATTTTAGAGATACCGCTTTAATATTATCGATAGTTGTTTTGATAGCTATTTTGTTCATGTGGAATAGTTTTATAAAATAAAAAAGTATTTGATAAAAGAGGAGATATGATGACTACAAAAATGAATGCACAAGAAATTATTCAATTTATTGGAAATGCCGAAAAGAAGACACCTGTTAAAGTAACTTATAAAGGGAATTTAAAAGGTGATTTAAGTAAAGTACAAAATTTTGATTCAATTGTTAAAGATGGATTTGGAATTGTATTTGGTGATTGGGCATATGTAAAACCATTGCTTGAAAATCTAAAAGAAGATGAATATGTAATTGAAAATGATGCTCGTAATTCTGCTGTTCCTTTACTGGATAAAAAAGAAATTAATGCACGTATTGAACCAGGTGCAATTATTCGTGATCAAGTCGAAATTGGGGATAACGCAGTTATTATGATGGGTGCAGTTATCAATATTGGTGCTGAAATTGGTGCAGGGACAATGATTGATATGGGAGCTATTCTTGGCGGTCGAGCTATCGTAGGTAATAATAGTCATATTGGTGCAGGAGCTGTTCTTGCAGGCGTTATTGAGCCAGCTAGTGCAGAACCAGTTCGTGTTGGTGATAACGTTCTTGTGGGAGCTAATGCTGTAGTCATTGAAGGAGTTCAAATAGGTGATGGCGCAGTAGTAGCAGCAGGAGCAATCGTAACTGAAGATGTGCCAGAACGTGTTGTAGTTGCAGGGGTTCCAGCAAGAATTATTAAAGAAATTGATGAAAAGACTGAAGCGAAAACAGCATTAGAAGACGCTTTGAGAAACTTATAAAAATTAAAACTTCCTTGAATATTTATAATTAATAGTATTAATTTTAGGACATGGAGAATGCTATGTTAAGAAATCAAGAAATAGATGATTATATTGCCCAAAGTTCAGCAACAAAAGAGCAAAAAAAGTATTTTGAATTTGCTAAAAATAAAGTCCATGAAATTTGGCCGACAACTGTAGAAAAAATAAGTTATGCCATGCCAGCTTTTTACCCAGATGAAAAAGCAAAAGGAAGGCAGTTACTTATTTATCTCAGCTTGAATAAAAAATGGTTAGGTTTTTATCCTATGCCAGCGTTTATAAATGCAAATGAGCCTTTACTAAATGAACTGAATTTAAATTTCTCTAAGGGAGCAATTCAAATACCTTATGATACTAGTAAAGATATCTTAACAGATTTGCTAGAGAGAGCGATTGAGTTTAATGGTCGTAAATATTTAGAGGATAAGTAATATGATTGATTTAATAAAAACTAGAAGAGAACTCCATCAAATTCCAGAAATTGGTCTTGAAGAGTTTGAAACTCACAAGTATTTGATGGAAAAAATAGATAAGATTGCTGAAAAAAATGATTTTACCGAAATTCGAACATGGAATACTGGTATTTTGGTCATGCTTCATGGAAGTAATCCTGAGAAAACGATAGGCTGGAGAACTGATATTGACGGTCTACCTATTGTTGAAGAAACAGGTCTAGAGTTTAAGTCAGTCCATGATGGTCGAATGCATGCTTGTGGACATGATTGCCATATGACAATTGCCTTGGGCCTTCTTGATCAGTTATCTCTTGAGCAACCTAAGAACAATATGCTTTTCCTTTTTCAGCCAGCTGAGGAAAATGAAGCCGGTGGTATGCTTATGTATAAAGATGGAGCATTTGGTGACTGGCTTCCTGACGAATTCTATGGTCTTCATGTTAATCCAGATTTGCCGGTTGGTACCATTGCTTGTAACAATAATACCCTATTTGCAGGAACTTGTGAGATTGAGATAACTTTTAAGGGTCTTGGTGGACATGCTGCTTTCCCACACAATACACGTGATGCCCTTGTGGCAGCAGCAACATTTGTTACTCAGGTTCAAACGGTTGTTAGTAGAAATGTTAACCCTATTGAGGGAGCAGTAGTAACCATCGGAAGCTTTCATGCTGGAAATACGCATAATGTAATTTCAGAAGTAGCAACAGTTAAAGGAACCATCCGCACCCTAACAGCAGAGATGAATGAGTTGACTCAAAAACGAGTTCGTCAAATTGCTGAAGGTGTAGCAATGAGCTTTGATTTAGATGTTGAAGTTTCTTTGAATCAAAAAGGCTACTTGCCAGTTGAGAATAATCCAGAGTTAGCAGATAATTTGATGTCCTTCTTTAATGAAGAGGAGGAGGTGAATCTTTTAGATGTTCTTCCAAGTATGACAGGAGAAGACTTTGGATATCTCCTTCATCAAGTACCTGGAGTTATGTTCTGGCTTGGAATTGATAGTCCCTATGCACTTCATCACCCTAAAATGTCTCCAGATGAAAAAGCTCTGCCATTTGGAGTTAAAAATATTGCAAAATTTTTAAAGAGCAGAATTTAGAAAGTATATTATGAAAAAACCACATTATCGTTCATGGATCCCTAAAAGAAAAGTTGTTATTTTTCTTGCAGTAAGTTTATTTCTGCTACTATTACCTTTAATCTATGATTTTGGACAATTAGCAAATATTCTCATGATAATAGCAGCTGTTCCTGCTATTATCATGACTTTTAAACTTAGCTTGACATATAATGCATTCTCGCCTAGTGGTGGAAATTATCAAGATAAAATCTATGACCTTGCTGCTCAAGAGTTTGATCTTGAGGAAGGCAAGGCATTGGATGTTGGTACTTTAAGTGGTGCTCTTCCAATCAAATTAGCTAAGAAAAATCCCAAAATTACCATTGAAGGTGTAGATCACTGGCGTGATGATGCTCTTATCAAAAGAAGAGACAACAAAAAAAAGAAAAATAAAAAAAATCGTCAGCCATTACTTTTAGGTGATGAAGAATGTCGACAAAATGCTGAGGTTGAAGGAGTTAGCCTTAAACAAGTTAAATTCTCACGCGTTCATATTAACCGACTTCCATTTAAGGATGGTGCATTTGATGGCTTAACAAGTGTTCTTACATATCAACAAGCAGCCGGTGAAAAAAATGAAAATCTAGTTTACGAATCATTACGTACTCTACGTATCGGTGGTGAGTTTGTTCTAATTGATCAATTTAAAGATAAAAATGCTTTTGGAGATTTTGATAAATTCATTAAAAATATGGATGTTTCAGAAATTGAAATTATTCCTTTAGAAGAAAAAATTGATTTACCATGGATCTTAAAACTAAAAAGCAATTTAGGGAATGTTGTCATCCTTAAAGGTATAAAATAAAAAAATCTACTTCCTTTAACTGGGGAGTAGATTTTTTATTTCAGTCTGTAGGTAAGAGTTCCTTGTAGATATTAATTTTTTGATTTAAAAATTCAATATCCTCATTTAATTTTTTTCTATCATTTTCTAATTTTTCAAGTTGTGTATTTAGTAATTTTAATCTGTCAGGGACAGTAGAATCACCTATATAACGAAGTTCTGCATATAATTTCATATCAGATATCTTCATTCCAGTTTTTTTGAGTCGGATAGTAAATTCTATCCATTTTACATCACTATCATTATATATTCTACGATTTATATTATCTCTATGAGAAAAGATTAATTTTTCTTTCTCATAATACCGTAGAGTATCGACCGACAGTCCGGTAATATTTGAAAATTCTCCAATTAAATATCCCATAATTCACTCTTTCTACATCAATTTTTTATATTTTATCATAAAACTATTAATTATACTTGACATGGAGTTAACTCCAGCAGTTATTCTAGTTCTATAGAAAATTATTCTATAAACAATAATTCTTTAAAGGAGAAAGATATGAACGAAAATAATAGGTATATAAAAGGATTAGACAATTTGAGTAAAATTGATGGTGAGCAGGGTCAATTAGTTATTGATTCATTATCTGGAATAGCTGAAGACATAGGGATGTATATTATAGAATTTGCATTTGGTGATATTTATGATAGAAAGACTCTTGATTTGAAACAAAGGGAGATGATTACGATTACAAGTCTTTTGAGCCAAGGCGGAACAGAAAATCAGCTACGTGTGCATATAAATGGTTCATTAAATGTTGGATTATCAAAAGAAGAGATTATCGAAATATTTATTCAATGTATTCCCTATGTTGGGTTTCCAAGGGTATTAAATGCAACTAGTATAGCTTTAGAGATATTTGCTGGAAAATAAAAAAATCTACTTCCTTTAATTTGGGAGTAGATTTTCCATTTATACTATGATAATTTTTTGAAACTTCTTACTGTCACTAATATTGTAGGTATTAAGACCAATATACTTCCTATCCAAGCTGCTGGATTGGAAGCTACAACAATTGTGTAGCTCATCCTATGAACACCATATATAGCAACACCAGCCCTCATAAATAACTCCATAAATCCTGCTAATGTCGGGATTTTACTATTTCCAAGGCCTTGAATTGTACCCCGAGTAGAGAATAAAATTGCTAAAAGCCAGTAAAAGGCGCCGTTAATAATATAGTATTGTTTAGCCATATTAATTACAGCAGTTTCACTTGGTGATATAAAAACAGTTGTGACTTGGTGGTTAAAAGTGATTAATAAAATGGCATAAATAATTCCCCAGACTACTGAAATTAAGGTAGCTTGTTTCAAACCAGAGATTATCCGTTTATATTTTTGGGCACCGTAGTTTTGCGCAGCAAACGTCGACATAGCAAGTCCAATTGAAATCATAGGAAGCATTGCAAACTGGTCAACTTTACTTACTATTGATTGTGTGGCCACTGCATTGGTCCCTAAGGTGTTTAAGGCAATCTGGAGGGTAATGCTCCCAATAGCAATAATACTTGACTGAAAGCCCATTGGAAGGCTCAGACGAGCATGCTCTTTAAATTCATTTTTATCAAACTTAAGATACTCTGTAGGGAAATGTAGCTCAGGAACTTTTTGCGATATATGGTAAGCCAAGTAGCAGACGGAAATTGCTTGAGCAGCGACTGTCGCAATACTAGCACCTGCTATCCCCCATCCAAGACCCAAAATTGCGGTATATTCTAATATAATATTTGCAATGCTTGAAATAACTAAGGCATATAGAGGAGTTTTTGAGTCCCCAAGCGCTCTTAAGGCGTTTGATAGAAAGTTAAATAAGTTGGCGAAAATCATCCCACCAAGCATGAAAGTCATAAAAGTTTTTGCACCCTCAAATATTTCATCAGGAGTCTGCATCATTTTAAGAAGTGGTCCAATAAAAATTACAGATAGGATACTTAAAATTAAAGAGGCAATTACCGTAAATACAAGACCAGTAGCAAAAGACTTTTTGACATCCTGAAAATGCTTTGCACCAAAACGTTGAGCAGTTACAATAGTTAACCCACTTGTCAATCCTTGAGCAAATCCTACAATTAAAAAGTTAACTGCACCTGTGGCACCAACACTGGCTAATGCTAGTTTACCAAGAGTCTGACCAACGATAATTGTGTCGGTAGTATGATATAATATCTGAAAAAAATTTCCCAATAAAAGAGGTAAGGTAAATAAAATCAGTCCTTTAGAAATACTTCCTTTTGTTAAATCATTCATTTAATCGTTTCTCCTTTCGCATATTATACAGATAGTTTTAAAATACTTAATGAATTCATTAAGTATTTTATTGTTTATGTTTATTAACACTGATGGTGGGTAAACTGTTAACCATGTAGTAAAATTTTTAAATTATATGTGTCTTTCAATAGCATTTTATAACAGCAAAATGGACCAACCGAGGTCAGTCCATTTTTACTACTTAATTAAAATTAAGCTTTTGTTACGTTAACCGCTTGAGGTCCGCGTTGTCCGTCTTCAACGTCGAATTCAACTGCTTGACCTTCTTCAAGAGTTTTGAATCCATCAGTTTGGATAGCAGAGAAATGTACGAATACATCTTTCCCATCTTCAGCTGTGATGAAACCAAAACCTTTTTCTGGGTTAAACCATTTAACAGTACCTTGTGCCATGTGAACACACTCCTAAAAATTTATTTGTATCTCTTTAGCCTTAAAAGTGTGTAACATTGGATCTTTTTACAGAATGCAACAAGCACCGATTTAATTCTTAAATAAAATACAAATTTAGTGTATCATATATAATATGAAAAGGAAAGCAATAACTAGAGAAAATATGCAAAAAGCTCTGAAAAGTCAAAAAAATTCAGAAAAGTCTTTACAAGAATCTTACTTAAATAAAAGATTTCTTGAAAATCAACAAGTAAAAGATAGCAATGTCATCGCTTTGTTTATGTCCATGCCTTTTGAATTTGATACTACCCATATTAGAAAGCAATTATTAGAGCAAAATAAGATAATCGTGATTCCAAAGGTAATCGGTAAAGGACTAATGAAATTTTATCCATACGATGAAAAGAGATTAGAATTGTCAAAGTTTGGGATTTTGGAGCCAGTAGATTTAGAACCAATGATACCAGATTTAATTCTTGTACCAGGCTTAGCATTTGATAGGGAAGGATATCGAATAGGCTATGGTGGAGGATTCTACGATCGATATTTAGAAAATTATTATGGGGAGACCATAAGTCTCGCCTTTGACTTTCAAAAACAAGATTTCCAAGTAGAAGATTTTGACATGAAGGTAAAAAAAATCTATTTTTATAGTAGAAAAGAGGAAAAATGACAAATTTAAAAAAATATTTTAATCCTAATCACAAGGTGACTTATATCATCACGGCTATTACAACGCTTGTTTTTGTATACATGTTGATTGTCTATGGTCCTGATGGTATGACATCACCAGTTGCATTAATAAAATCAGGCGCTCTGTGGGGAGGGGTAATAAGCTCACCTTTTGATTTATGGCGTCTTATAACCCCGATATTTGTTCATATTGGTTTCGCGCATTTTTTCTTTAATATTTTCGCAATATATTTTATTGGTGCACAGGTTGAAGAAATATTTGGATCATTTCGTTTCTTCATTCTTTATATGTTTTCTGGTATATTTGCAAATGCCATGTCATTGTATTTTAGCCCGGAAACAATATCTGCTGGAGCATCAACATCAATTTTTGGAATGTTTGCGGGAGTTGTAGCTCTTGGATACATATCTAATAATTCAGCATTTAAGGAAGTAGCAAAAGGATATCTAGCTTTGATAATATTTAACTTAGTTTCAAACTTATTCGAAGTAAATGTAAGTCTACTAGGTCACATAGGAGGAATAATAGGAGGAATACTACTCGCTTTTGCAATTCCATATAATTATCCAGGAATGAGAAACCCGAAAGGAGTTCGTTTTGCTGCTCTAGTAATCTATTCAGCTCTTCTAATATTCTTTTGTGTATTTTCAGTTTATAGATAAAATAGACATTAATACAGCCTGTCAATGTATTTAGGCTGTTTTTTTGTGTTTTTTAACAACATGTTTATTAAAATAGTACAAGTTTTATGAAAACGCTTGAAAACCTATAGTTATCAGCTAGCTGTGGTATATACCAATTTTGCTAATTTTAGAAAGTGTTATTTTATTATTTGAGTAAAAAGCTTTTAATTACTTGGATAAAAGCTTTTATATTATTATCCATAAATCACTAAAAAATTATTTTATGATTCCGTAAGCGTTTGCACTTTCTGTATTCTGTGATATGATAAGTGTAGATGAAAAACGCATCTGAAAAATGGTTTGGAAAATAGGAAAGGAGAATAATTCATATATGGATGACGCACAACTTGAAATCATCATGCCACTTATTATGTATGGTGGTGAAGCGAAGTCTAATGCAATCGAAGCTATAGCAGCAGCTAAAGTAGGGGACTTCGATAAGGCACAGGAAAAGCTTGACGCAGCTGGTAAAGCGATTGTGGAAGCACACCACGGGCAAACTGATCTTTTAACTAAGGCAGCAAATGGTGAAGAAGTACCGCTAAATATTTATATGGTTCATGCACAGGACCACCTAATGACAGGAATCGCCTTTGTAGATTTGGCAAAAGAAATTGTTGAACTCTACAAGGTTATTAATTAATAATTTTATTTAAGGAGAACTTTTTATGAACAAACTACTTGCGTGGATGGAAAAACATCTGGTTCCATTCGCAGCGAAAATTGGGAGTCAAAAACATTTAGTTGCACTCCGTGATGCATTCATTGGTACAATGCCAGCTACAATGGCAGGTTCTGTTGCATTAATGATTAACGCTATTATTCGTGATCTTCCAGCAATGCTTATTAAAGGATATGATGTCGCAAATGTTCCTGTACTACGCGATATTGTTGGTATCAATGGTTTTGTGTGGCAAGGAACACTTGCAATTGCAGGGGTAATCTTCGCTTATACTTGGGGTTATAATCTTGCTAAAGCATACAAGGTTAATGCTGCAGCTGGAGGTGTAGTTGGTCTTGCAACTTTATTCCAGGGAGTAGCATTTTCAGCATCTACAGCGATTAATGTACCTAAAGGTGAACTCGGACAAAAAGCGTTAGATTTGATAACTGCAGCAGGTTCAACAGTTTCGGTATCTGATGTTAAAGACCCAGTGACTGGTGCGATTTCTCAATTTGATACAATTACTACTGGTGCATGGGGTTGGTTAAAACTCGCTCACCTTGGAGGTAATGCTTACTTTACAGTAATGATTTTGGGAGCAATTTCAGTAATTATTTACAGTAAACTTATGCTTAAAAATATTACTATCAAACTTCCTGACTCAGTTCCACCAGCAATCTCGAAAGCGTTTGCTGCTATCATTCCGGCTACTGTAGCTTTATATGTAATAGCAATTATTAATTACGTGGTTGGTAAAGTATCAGGTGGTCAACTATTAATCGATTTAATTCAAAAATATATCGCTGAACCATTTATGGGTGCGACTCAAAGTCTATTTGCAGTTCTTATCATCGGTATTTTTATTCAAGTATTATGGTTCTTTGGATTACATGGTCCAAATATTATGGCACCAATCTTGGAAGGTATCTATGGTCAAGCACAATTAGTTAACCAAAACATCTACCAAGCAGGATACAACGGTCTTAAAGGTGCTGACGCAGTTAAAGAAGCAGTTAAAGATGGTAAAGCGTATAACTGGGTTCGTGGTTCGTTTGATGCTTATGCATGGTTCGGTGGTTCAGGTGGAACATTAGTACTTATCGTTGCAATTATACTGTTCTCTAAACGTGAAGACTACCGTGCAGTTGGTAAACTTTCACTAGGACCTGGTATTTTCAATATCAATGAACCAGTTATGTTCGGTCTTCCAATCGTACTTAATCCAATTCTTGTAATTCCGTTTGTTTTAGCTCCAACTGCATCACTTGCAATTGGATGGTTGGCAACTAATGCAGGACTTGTAAATCCAGTTACTCAAGCACCAACATGGGTTACACCTCCATTCTTGCTATCATTTATGGCTACATTTGACTGGCGTGCGCCAATCGTTACACTTGTCTGTGTAATTGTATCATTCTTTATTTGGGCACCATTTGTTATTGCAGCAAACAAAGTAGAAATTCCAGAAGATTAATATCTTTCTTAAATAATTATGGGACTAGCTTGAGCTAGTCCTTTATAATTAAACTATCAAAAAAGTAATAATTGAGATATAATCTATTTATAGATTATAATAAAGGTGGAAATTATGTATTCTTGGGGATTATTTGTAGTAAGTCTTGCATTATTAGCATTTATGTATCAAAGATGGTTAATTGCGTTTGTATTATTTATTTTTGGTGGTAGTATACTTGTAAAAGCAAGAAAAAACGGAGAAAAATATGGAAATAAAAAAGACAATTAAAGTTCCACAAAGTTTTATTTTCAATAAAATTATTGAATCTGGCCTATATGATGTTGAAAAACAAACAGGTCGTAGACCATCGCTCAAGGAATTGAATGATTTTGAATATATTAAGAAATTTGCACAAAATAGAACTGGTCGTATCAAATTTGATCAAGTAATAAAACCAGAAGTTTATGCATTTTCTACTTATACAGATAAAGTAGCTTACCATACTCGTTGGGAATTGAAACCAAATTCCGATGGGACAACAGAAGTTATAGTTAGTGAAAAACAAGATTCAAATGGACTGTTTCAGAAAGCCAATGATATGGTACTTGGTTTAACAGTAGGATGGTTGAAAAAAAGACAAATTTCTGCAATTATTGATAACATCAATAAGTCATACAACGGACAGTAAAACAAAGGGATATTTTAATAAATATTAGATAGTATAAACGATAGAGTTTATACTATTTTATTTTTTACAAGTTTGATATAATTAAAAGCATAATTTATTAGGAGAAGTGATGTGAATAGAAAATTAATAAAAAAAGAAGCCAAGGATTTTATTGGACAAAATCTAAAATATAGTATTAGTCTATGGTCACTAACAATTGTGCTTTCATTTATAAGTGGAACAATTGGATATAAAATTGATGACTATATTGATGGTGATATACCAGTGATTCTTAGTATCTTATCAGTCTTAGTAGCCATTGCTGTTTTTATTACTAGAAGTAGTGCAAATTACGTAACCTTAGATAATTTAAGACTTGGTCGTCCAACAGGTAAAGCATTTCAACAACAATCTGAAATTTTAAGTAATCAATATTTTTGGCCAAATGTTGGGATTTCTCTTATAGTTGGAATTTATACAGTACTTTGGGGATTCCTTTTTGCAATGTGTATTTTAGTTTTATCTTCTCTGAGTGGCCCTAATATACCAGATTGGCTTACTATAACTTTGATTGTTATCTTTGCTATTGGCGGTGGAATTTTTTATACATCAAAAGTTATCTCATATGTACAAGCAACAAATGTATACAAAGACGCAATTGATAGCGGTATTAAACTTTCATGGAGGCAGGCTATTAAAAGAAGTCAAGTTCTTATGTATGGCAGAAAGCTAGATTATGTAATTTTTAATCTTAGTTTTGTACTTTGGGGACTCCTTGTGATAGTTACACTTGGATTAGCATCTTTTTATGTTCTTCCATATATGCAAACAGCAAGTCAAAATTATTATATAAAATTAAGAGAAGAAAAATTGACAGCTGGATTATAATTAATAAATAATATTGGAAAAGTGAAGATTAATCTATTCTGAAAAGATGGTTGAGTCTCACTTTCTTTTTTTTGTTATAATTAGGAAGCAAAATCGTATTTAGTATTGGAGAATAAAAATGAAAATTCGTGGATTTGAAGTAATCTCATCTTTTGCTGATAAAAATATAAACTTGCCTGAACGTTCAACTGAGCATTCGGCAGGTTATGACATAGAAGCATCAGAAAACACTGTATTAAAACCCGGGGAAATTAAACTTATACCAACTGGATTAAAAGCCTATATGCAGGCAGGAGAAGTGCTCTATCTTTTTGATAGAAGCAGTAACCCACGTAAAAAGGGACTTGTTTTAATCAACTCCGTAGGTGTAATAGACGGAGATTATTATAATAATCCTAGTAATGAAGGGGCTATATTTGCTCAAATGAAGAACATTAGTGACGAGGACGTGTTAGTTGAAAAAGGAGAACGAGTAGTTCAAGGTGTATTTATGCCATTTTTAGTTGCGGATGGAGATAATGCCCAAGGAGAACGTACAGGTGGTTTTGGAAGTACTGGAAAATAACAATGAAGGAAATTCCTGAATTTTTAATTTTTAACACTACACATCCAGAATCTTATTTATTAAAAGACTTACGAAAAAAGAATGAAGCAGTGAGTATTGCTAAATTTGAAGGTAAGGGACTTCTTTATCGTTCTCAAAAAGTAAATCTACCTTTCGAGATTATTAGAAAGACAAGGACATTATCAGGAAGTTTAGAAACTTTCCTTGACGATAGTAATAATAACAATATACGGACTTATAATGAACTAAGTAAAGCTGAAAAGTTGGAGTTTTGGAGCTATCATTATAAACTATACAGGAAGACACATGAAGTTAATCCAGTAGCTAATTTTGACATTGAAAAATGGGAATCAATAGTTGAAGATGAATATTTTCTTCCAGATTTATCCTCTGTGCTTTATGATAATGGTAATATTTTTGGCGTTTTGATTTCATACAAATCTAATGACGCTAACAGCATAGAAGTGGGATACTTATATGCTGAAAAAATAGATGGTTTGAAAATTCTCTTAAACAATCTAGCTTTAAAAGCTAATACCATAGGGATTGAAAGCTTTAAAGATTTTGAAGTGGACAGTACTTATCCGTTATTGTGGGGGTTATTCAAAAAAAAGAGTGTAAAAGATAGTGAAGAGGTCCTGATAACTTATCGCATTTTGTAATTTAGAAAGAGGGATAACTTGGCAAAAAAAGCAAAATCAACATTCATTTGTCAAAATTGTGGTTATCATTCACCGAAATATTTAGGACGTTGTCCTAACTGTGGTGAATGGAATAGTTTTTTAGAAGAGATTGAAGCAGAGCCGATTAAGAATGCACGTGTTAGTTTAACAGGTGAAAAATCTCGTCCGATGAAGCTTGATGAAGTAGAGACGCAACATACATTACGTGTAGAGACTGATTTAGATGAATTTAATAGAGTTTTAGGTGGTGGAGTTGTACCAGGAAGCTTGGTTCTTATCGGTGGAGACCCAGGGATTGGTAAGTCAACACTTTTACTTCAGGTTTCAACACAACTTGCCAATCGCGGTAGAGTCTTATATGTATCTGGAGAAGAAAGCGCACAACAAATAAAACTAAGGGCAGAGCGACTTGGTGATATCAATAGTGATTTTTATCTCTATGCAGAAACGAATATGGTCAACATACGTGCTGAAATTGAAAGGATGCAGCCCAATTTTGTAATTATCGACTCTATACAAACAATTATGTCACCAGAAATAAGTAGTGTTCAAGGGAGTGTAAGCCAGATTAAAGAAGTTACTGCCGAACTGATGCAGTTAGCTAAAATGAATAATATTGCAATTTTTATTGTTGGTCATGTTACTAAAGAAGGTAACTTAGCAGGACCAAGAATGCTTGAACATATGGTTGACACCGTACTTTATTTTGAAGGAGAAAGACAGCATACTTTTAGAATTCTTAGAGCAGTAAAAAATAGATTTGGTTCAACTAATGAAATTGGTATTTTTGAGATGCAATCAGTTGGTTTAGTTGAAGTGACCAATCCATCAGAAGTCTTTTTGGAAGAGCGTCTTGCTGGTGCAACTGGATCAGCAATTGTTGTATCAATGGAAGGTACTAGACCAATATTAGTTGAAATTCAAGCCTTAGTTACACCGACTGTATTTGGAAATGCTAAACGAACAACAACTGGTCTAGACTTTAATAGAGTTAGCCTGATTATGGCGGTTCTTGAGAAGAGGGCGGGACTATTACTACAAAACCAAGATGCTTATCTTAAGTCGGCTGGTGGTGTAAAGCTTGATGAACCAGCTATTGACCTTGCTGTGGCAGTAGCTATTGCTTCAAGTTATAAGGAAGAACCAACTTCAGCAGATGCAGCATTCATTGGTGAAATTGGTTTAACAGGAGAAATTCGAAGAGTAAACAGAATTGAAAGTCGTATAAATGAAGCGGCTAAACTTGGCTTTAAAAAAATCTATGTACCTAAAAATTCTTTAACGGGATTAAAAGTTCCTAATACAATTCAAGTTGTGGGAGTTACCACATTAACAGAAGTTCTTGGTAAAGTATTTGGTTAAATAAATTAAAAGAATCAGATTTTATTGTCTGATTCTTTTAATTTATTTTTAAGAATTTTATTTTATAATTAAAGCTATAAAAACAGCTAAAACACTGATTTTATAAGTATTTAAGTTGTTTTTATGGTAAAATTGTATTGTACAAAAATTAAAAAGGAGGTACCCATGAGACGATTAATTATACAAGGATTAATGGTGGTAATCGGAGCAGCAGTTGGAAGTTCGTTCTTACCGTATCTATGGTCCGCATTGAATCAAACTAAACTTGAAAACAACAACGTAGTTAATAGTATTATTGGTGCAATTATTTTTCTATTATTATCATTTATTTTTAACAAATCTATTCTACGTGCTCTTTCAAAGTTGGATGAAGACATCAGTAAGTTAAATCTGCAGAAGTTTGCATCTAATCTTACAGGAACTCTATTGGGACTGGTGGCAGGAGCGATTGCAAGTGTTGCGCTTTGGGCACTTAATATCCCATTTGTTAGCACAGTTGGGCCATTGATTCTTATGTCCGGTTTTGCTTATGTAGGCTATCGAGTATTTGCTCGTCGTGGCAAAGAAATTTTTGCCATGTTTAGTCGTAAAAAACCTGTGGTTGTTGAAGAAAACGAAGCTGAAGAAAAAAATGAAGTCATTCAAGTAGAAAATTATAAATTACTTGATACAAGTGCTATTATTGATGGGCGAATTATTGATGTATTAAAAACTGGTTTTGTTGATGGAATCATCTTAATTCCAAATTTTGTGGTTTTTGAATTACAGCTAATTGCCGATAGTAATGATAAACTTAAACGTGCTAAGGGAAGACGCGGATTAGACTTAGTAAATGATATTCAAAAGCTTAAAAATATTAAGGTCGAAACTACTGATAAGGACTATGATGATATTCATGAAGTGGATACTAAGCTGTTACGACTAGCAACAGAGCTTAAGGGAAGTTTGATAACAAATGATTACAATTTGAATAAGGTAGCTGAGATCCAGCGCGTGCCTGTTTTAAATATTAATGAACTAGCAAATGCAGTCAAACCTCAAGTTGTGGTTGGTGAAGAACTTAAAGTTACCATTGTTAAAAAAGGTAGTGAAAGACATCAGGGAATTGGATATATGCCTGATGGAACTATGATTGTTGTAGAAGACACTGATAATATGATTGACGAGACTGTTGATGCTGAGGTTACAAGTGCACTTCAAACTAATGCGGGTCGTATGATTTTTGCAAAATTAATATAGAATATTTAAACATTAGAAATTAGGTTAAATAAATGAAATATGATGCGATTATTCTTGCGGCTGGTTCTGGAAGAAGAATGGGGATAAATAAAAATAAGATTTTCCTATCAATAGATGATAAGCCCATTTTCCAATATTCAGTTGACTTATTCAAAGCTGACTCTGATTGTCAAAAAATAATTTTGGTTGGTAAGAAGGAAGAGCAGGGCATATTTACTTCTTACTTGTCAGAGAATATAGTTTTTGCCGTTGGAGGTCAAGAAAGACAAGACAGCGTGAGAAATGCATTGAAATTAGTTGAATCAGATTACGTCATGATTCACGATGGAGCACGTCCATTTATAAATCAGAGAGAACTCAATTGTTTAAAGAAAAAACCGAATTCAATTTTGGCTGTTCCTGTGAAAGATACAATTAAACAGGTGGAGTCAGATGGAAAGATCAAACAAACTATTCCACGCGAGACTCTATTTTCGGCTCAAACTCCCCAATGTTTTCAAAGTGATTTAATAATTAATGCTCATATGGAGGCCTTTGAAAATAACTTTTTAGGCACTGATGATGCAAGCCTGATTGAGGAATTTGGAGAAGTTTCGGTCTCTATCGTAGAAGGCTCTTATAATAATATAAAGGTTACTACGCCTGAGGATATCCTCATGGCTCGCTTGATTAAGGAAAGGATGTCAACTAATGGCTGATAACAGAATGAAATATGTGATTGATTCTAATATGCAATTTCCGCTTGTGGAACTTTATTTAGAGGCTGGCGAAAGTGCTTATATCCAACGTGGAAGTATGGTCTATCACAGTCCAGGAATCAAATTGTCTACTACTTTAAATTCTAAAGGCTCAGGACTTAGTAAACTTGTAGGAGCGATGGCTAGAAGTGTAACAAGTGGAGAGAGTATGTTTTTAACTCAAGTTTCTTCAACTTCGGATAGTGGTAGACTTGCTCTTGCACCTAATACTCCAGGTCAGGTTATGGCCCTTGAATTAGGTAATGAGCAATATAGGCTCAATGATGGGGTATTTCTTGCACTGGATGGAAGTGCTCAATATACTATGCAAAGACAGAGTGTTGGCAGAGCTGTATTTGGTGGACAAGGTGGTTTCTTTATTATGACTACAGAAGGTCAAGGGACTCTCCTTGTAAATTCCTTTGGTTCTATTAAGGAAATTGATCTTTCAAATGATGAGATAACAATTGATAATGCTCACGTTGTAGCATGGAGTACAAGTCTTGACTATGATATTCGTTTGGAAAATGGATTTATGCAAAGTATTGGTACTGGTGAAGGGGTTGTAAATACTTTCAGAGGTACTGGTAAGATTCTTGTACAAAGTCTCAATGTTGAGTCATTCGCTAATGTTCTAAGTTCGTATATTGCTACAGGTAATTAATATGGATATTAAAATTGGACAAGGATACGATGTTCATGAGTTGGTTGAAAATCGTAAATTGATTATTGGAGGAGTTGATATTCCTCATGATAGAGGTTTGTTAGGTCATAGTGATGCAGATGTTCTTTTGCATGCTATTACAGATGCAATTATTGGAGCCCTTGGTCTAGGTGATATTGGTCATGCATTCCCTGATACAAATCCAGAGATTGCGGGTATTGCGTCAACGAAAATACTCTCAGATACTTATGATAAGATGATTGATAAAGGATTTGTTATTGGAAACATTGATGCTACTATCATGGCCGAGCAACCAAAGATGAAACCTCATTTAGCTGAAATGAAAAAGAATATTGCTCAAATACTACATACATCAGAAGAAAATATTAATATAAAAGCCACTACAACAGAAAAATTAGGTTTTGTAGGCCGTGAAGAAGGGATGGCCTGTGAAGCGGTTGTTTTAATTATAAAATCTTAACTTGATTAAGCTTTTGTGTTATACTATTCTATGCTAAAAAGTAAAAGGTTAAATTAGTTTAGCCTTTTATATTTTATATTTGTACAAATTGGAGGAAAAATGTCAGATAAAATTCGTGTGCGTTATGCACCATCACCAACAGGACTTTTACATATTGGAAATGCTCGTACAGCATTATTTAACTACTTATTTGCTCGTCACCACGGTGGTGAGTTCATAATCCGTATAGAGGATACAGACCGTAAACGTCATGTCGAAGATGGTGAACGTAGCCAATTAGAAAACCTTGCTTGGCTAGGAATGGATTGGGATGAAAGTCCACAAAATCCAAATGAAAAATATGGACCATATCGTCAATCAGAACGTTTAGATATTTATCAAAAATATGTTGATGAACTTTTGGAATCAGGTAAAGCTTATAAATCGTATAAAACTGAAGAAGAAATTGCCGCTGATCGTGAAGCTCAAGAAGCAAAAGGTCTTCCGCCTGTTTACGTGAGTGAATATAAAGGAATGACTGAAGAAGAAAAAGCATCTTATATTTCTGAACGTGAAGCACAAGGAATTGAACCGACTGTTCGTATAAAAGTTCCTGAAGGGTCAATTTACAAGTGGGATGATATTGTTAAAGGTGAAATCGAGTTTGAAGGTAAGAATATTGGCGGTGACTGGGTAATTCAAAAACGTGATGGATACCCAACATATAATTTTGCCGTAGTAGTTGATGATCATTTAATGGATATTAGCCATGTTATTCGTGGAGATGACCATATTGCCAACACTCCTAAACAACTTATGATTTATGAAGCGTTAGATTGGGAAGCACCAAAATTTGGTCATATGACTCTTATCATCAATAGTGAAACAGGTAAGAAACTTTCAAAACGTGATACAAACACGCTTCAATTTATTGAAGATTATCGTAAAAAAGGTTTCATGAATGATGCAATTTTCAACTTCATTGCATTACTTGGATGGAACCCTGGTGGAGAAGAAGAAATTTTCTCTAAGGATGAGTTGATTAAGTTATTTGACGAAAATCGTTTAAGTAAATCACCAGCAGCTTTTGATCAAAAGAAACTTGAGTGGTTGGATAATCAGTATATTAAGAATGCTGACTCAGAAGTAGTATTTGAACTTACAAAGCCTTTCTTAGAAGAAGCAGGACGCTTAGACGAAAAATCACCATATCTTGTTGATTTATATAAACCTCAACTTAAATATGGAGAAGAAATCATTGAGTTGACAGATCTTTTCTATGAAGATTTTCCAGCATTAACGGATGAAGCAAAAGAAGTTTTATCACTTGAAACTAGTCCAGTAGTCATCAAAGCCTTTAAGGAAAAATTAGAAAATCTTGATGATGCTGATTTTACTAAGGATAATATCTTCCCATTAATTAAGGAAGTCCAAAAAGAGACGGGTATCAAAGGTAAAAACTTATTTATGCCAATTCGTATTGCTGTTTCTGGCGAAATGCATGGACCTGAATTACCTGATACAATCTATTTATTAGGAAAAGAAAAAGCAATTGCGCATTTAGAAGAAAATTCAAAATAAAAAAATAATCCTCAAATTATATTTGGGGATTATTTTCTATGATAATGATAAATGTTATTTTGTATAGTTGTAAAATAGAAATACCTTCGTCTTGCTACACTGTCGATTACACTTAAATAAGCAAGCTTATTAGTGTAGGTCGCAAGACAAGGAATTTCGCTACGCTACGATGTCCATAGAACTTAAATTGCTAAAGTAATTAGTTCTAATGGCGACGAATTGATGATAGAATTAGCGTTCATCGAGATGAGTCAATCTATTTTTAAGTGAGTATAATAAAAAGCTATGGGATGGCCACCCATAGCTTTATGAAACCTCATTCCTGTTTATATGAGATTAATTAGCTCTTGTCATTGTATAAGTTTTCCCATTTTGTGATGTAATAGTTGCTTTGTTTTTACCATCAAAAGTCACTGATGTGTAGTTATTTGACATCCCATCTCCTCCAATGATATCTCTTGCAGATATTGAATTTCCTTGTACAAGTAACTCTTTGCGTGATAATTTAGCGACTTGACCATTAGGAAACTCTTTATTAGTTTTGTAAATATTAATGTAGTCAGGATTATCAGTAACTTCTGCTTGGATAACATTTCCATCACTATCATTCCATGTTCCTAAGATATCATCAATAGTATATTCAGAAACAGGTTGAGATTTTTTAATTTCATCTTGACTTGTTCTTACTAGATTCCATGTTTCGCCATCGTTAAACGTTACAGTCATGTTATCTTTATCATTAGAAGTAATCGTGATTGTATCTTTACCCTCAGTTCCGTATTCTAATTTTGAAGAAATAGTGTTTCCATCAATTTTTGCATCGCTAATGTTGAAAGAACCATCAGCAGAATGTCCAGGCATTTTTCCATAGGCAACAATAGTGTTCTCAACGTTTGAAATGAAGGTCATATATTTGCCATCAGAATTTTTCCAAAATCCATAAATATTATCAAAAGGAAATTCTGATTGTTTGTCTTCATTGTTTGTTTCTGAAGTTGAGTTATTTGTATTAGTTTCAGTACTCTCAGCAGGAATATCAGAAGAGTCATCTTGTTTATTTTTTTCATCACTATTTTCTGTGCTCTTTTTTATTACTTGCGATGAAGAACCTTTTGTAGTACTTGTTGAAGTAGTACTTTTTTTATTTGAACCACATGCTGCAAGTGAGAGAATTGCTGTTGTTGTTAATAATATAGTAATTGTCTTTTTCATTTTTATTCTTCCTTTTTATTTTATCTTTAAGGTTATATCTATTTTATTGAAACTATGTCTATTTTTTCATTTTGTAAATATAATTCTCTCCATATAGATTCCTCGCTAAAATAAAATTAATTTCTTTTGTGTATTTATTATTACATTGTTACAAAAATGTGTCAAGTATTTCTTTTATGTTTCTTGAGAAAAAATAAGTTTATTTTAATTCTTTGATAAAGATATTTATGTATCTCTTTATTGCAGAGTTTAATAAGGATCTTTGGTTTATAAATATATTTTGTATAAAAAAACAATATATTAATATTACTTTTAAGTTACAAAGATTATTAGACCGATATATTAAAACCGAATCTATATATCATAAATTCGGTTTGTTTTTTATATTATAAATCGTTTAGAAAATATGAGAATAAAGCTTTATCTTTGTCAAAACGATGCCATGTTGCTTCTGGATGCCATTGGACAGCGATAATTTTTCTTTGTGTATCACTGATTGCCTCAATAATTCCATCTTTCGCATGTGCAATAGCAGTAAAGTTATCGGCCAATTGTTTTATTGACTGGTGATGGAAAGAATTGACCATATGTGTTTGGCCAAGGAAGTTTAAAACACTATCAGATTTAACTTCAATTGAATGTGTGGGAAAGCGCTGTTTAGTAGGTACTTGCATGTGTTTAATTTTTGTTCCTGTATAAGATACATCTTGAAATAGGGTTCCACCAAATTTAACATTTAATACCTGCAGACCTCTACATACACCAAAAATTGATTTACCTTGATCTAAAGCCGATTCAATTAGAGCAAATTCAAAAACATCTCTTTCGGGATTAGTATTTCCTAGAAGCTTGTCAGGTTCCTCGTTATAATACTGTGGACTAACATCTTCTCCACCCATTAATATAAGTTTATCTACAATATTAATATAGTTAGCCGCTCTTTCGGGTTTATCATTTGGGATTATTAGAGGTATATGACCCATGGCTTGAATAGCATCTACGAAACCTTTTCTAGTATATATTACTTTATTTCCATGAAATGGTACTTCATCCTCACCGTAATAGGTTGTACCTGCGATACCAATAATTGCCATATTTAAATACCTCTGTTTCTCTAGACTTGTGGAATAATAGTTATTCCAACACTGTATGATAAAGGATAGCAAAAAAAGCTATTTCATACAAGGTGTTTAGGTATATGAAAAACTTATAGCTTCTTATAAATTTTTTATAAGAAATTTGTTATTTATTTTTCTGCTTGGGCAATAAATAATGTTGCATCTTCTTTCATAAACAAATTGTTAGCGGAATAAAAATTTTCAATAGTAATATTCTTAAATTCTTCTTTTTCAAGTATTGATTTTAATTCCTTATGCTGGAATCCATTATGTAATTTAGGATGATTAACTTTTTCATTTTTGTCGAAGTCAACTATAATTATCTTTCCATTTGGCTTCAAGATCTCATAAATTTTTTTAAGAATTGCTTCTATATTCGGAATGTGAATTAATACTAATGATATAATCACTATATCAGCGCTAGGTAATAATATAGTATCATCTACAAGTGAAACAGAAGCATTAAAGATGTTACCACTATTAATTTTGCTAAGTGCTACTTCAAGCATCGATTTTGAAGTATCAGCTATAATAACATTTTTGAATTTTTCTGCAATAGGTAAAGATACAAGACCTGTACCTCCTCCATAGTCTAATAAAATGCTATTAGAACAGTCACCAGGAATATATTTGGAGATTTCTAATCTAATGATGTCAGATAACTGCTTTCGGTCATCGTTATCATAATTATTAGCCATGTTGTTGAATACATTTTCATTCATCTTGACTTCCACCTTTCATTATCAATTCATATGATAGACCAATATCATATATTCAACAAAGCTTTTAACTGAAAAAATTATAAAAATTTTGTATAATGATTGTAGCAACAAATCAGAAGAGGAGTATATCTATGAATAAGTTAAAAGAATTACTTACACCAAAGAGGGTGATAGCTATTTTAGTATTAATTGCAATTATTGTTTTCGCCTTCCAAAATCTAAATTTGGTAGAATTATCATTTATTTTCTTTTCAATTAAAATTCCATTATTAGTCTTAATTCTTATCATGTTTGCAATTGGTGTTGTTTTGGGTTGGACCTATAAAAAAGGAGATGCAAAGAAAGCCTTAAAAAATATTCAGTCTGAAACTCAAAAAGAAATTTCAAATTTACAATCTCAAATTGAAGATTTAAAAAAATAATCTGGCAGTTATGCTAGATTTTTAAATTATTCTTTTAAATGTTATAATTATACACGAAAGCGGTTGCGCATGTTAATTAGGAGTTTTTAATAGTATTTAAGGAGAAAAAATTGAAAGATAAGAGATACAAAAAATTTATTTTTATTGGAGTAATTTTAACTTTATTTATCTTTTTAATTGTAAAGATATACTCTACAGCACATCAAACAGGAGAAAGCGTTAAGCTTGATTATTATGAGATACGCGTTGATAAAGTAGTAAAGAGTCAGGGTACTGATTATACTAAGCCTAAAAACGGTAAGGAGTTTGCTGTTGTAACAGTTACATTAACTAATAATGGAAAAAAATCTGTTAAGTATAATCCATTAGATTTTGTATTACGAACTGAAAAAGGTGATGATATTAATGCAAATTTAAATGTTGATGGTATTGATATTTTAGAAGCTGGCACACTAAAAAAAGGTGAAAAAATAACAGGAAATCTAGTTGGAGAAGTCAAAAAAGGCACTAGACTGCAATTAGTTTACAAAACAAATACTGAACAAGAAGTTGTTATTGATTTGCAGTAGTATTATAAAAACTGGATGGAAGTCTAGTTTTTTTGTTTTAGTAAATTAATTTAGTGAAATTAATAACTTTGTGAATTTTTGTTATACATCCATTGTAGAACACCTCGGAACCCTTATCAAATAAAGAAAAAGCAAACAAAAAGTTTGTAAATTTTTTTGAAATGTTTTACAATGATAATGTAAGCGATTGCTGATTTTTTTAGCAAAATATTTGTAAAGGAGATAGTCTTGAGATACGTTGTAAACGAAAATAAGACTGCACCATTTAATATTGCCATGGATGAATGGCTGCTCACAAAATTGAAACCGAGCGAGCCTGTATTTGCCTTATGGCAAAATAAGAGTGCCGTAATTGTTGGTAAGCATCAAAATACATTTGAAGAGATTAATGCACCATTTATTGAAGAAAATGGCATTGAAGTTGTTCGAAGAGTATCTGGTGGGGGAGCCGTGTATCACGATTTAGGAAACCTCAATTTTACCTTCATAATACCATTAGATCATCCAGATCAAGTTGAATGGAAAAAATTTATTCAACCTATGGTAACAGCACTTCAAAAGCTAGGAATTCCTGCAGAAACAAGTGGTAGAAATGACTTACTTGTTAATGGGAAGAAGATTAGTGGTAATGCCCAAAGATATTCTAAAGGATATCTGATGCATCATGGAACACTACTATTCAATAGCGATACAGAGACTTTAGTACGTTCTCTAAATGTGAGTGATGAAAAATTTATTTCAAAAGCGGTGAAAAGTGTGCGTAGCAGAGTTGGAAACATTCATGAGGTTGTTCCTGACTTAACTTTGTCTGAATTTCAAGAGGCACTGACCTATGAACTTTCTGATCATAATAAAGATAAAGAAATTATTTTGACAGATGAGCAATTAGCCGAGGTTCATAAACTTGAAGAAGAAAAGTTTTCTAAATGGGAATGGAATTATGGAGAGAGTCCAAAATTCAACTATCATGCACATGAAAAATTTGACGGTGGAATTATCGACCTCAAAGCACAAGTAGAAGATGGAATTATCAAATCTATTACATTTGAAGGAGATTTCCTTGATGTAGAAGATGTTGAAAATATTTTACCTGAATTTATTGGTTTGCCGTTTAGTGAACCAAAAATTTTAGAATTGTTAGGACAGTATGAGCAAAAAAAGTACTTTGGTGCGATTAGCTCAGAAGAAGTAGCAAGTTTGTTCAATGAAGAACAAATTGAAGAATAGGGAGGAAGTAGATTCTATGAGTAAAGGCACAGAGATTCTTGATTTTAGAAAACAATTAGAAGATCAAGAAAATGAATTTCCTACATTACAAGTACTTGATAATGATGGAAAATTAGTTGACAAAGAATTGTTTGAAGAATCTGGAATTACAGATGAAGATTTAGTAAATATCATGCAACGTATGATTAAACAATTCGTATTAAATGAGCGTAGTACAAAGCTTGCTAAACAAGGTCGTCTAGGTTTTGTTGCCCCAACACGTGGTCAAGAAGCTAGTCAATCAGCAACAAGTTATGCGTTTACGGATGAAGATTATTTATTACCTGGATATCGCGATATCCCACAAATGATCCATAAAGGTTATCCAATTTATAAGAACTTTTTGTGGAGTCGTGGTCACTACCTTGGTGGAGAGATGGATGGAGTTAAGACTTGGTTCCCTCAAATTATCATTGGAGCTCAGTTTGTTGAAGCCGCAGGTATCGCCCTTGGTATGAAGATGAGAAAGAAAAATGCTGTTGCTTATACGTACACAGGTGATGGAGGATCTTCTCAAGGTGATACTTATGAAGGGATGAACTTTGCAGGTGCATATAAAGCTAACGCAGTATTCTTTATTCAAAATAATGGCTTTGCAATCTCAACACCACGTGCACTTCAAACAGCTGCACCACATATTGCATCAAAAGGATGGGGAGCAGGTCTTCCAAGTATCGTAGTTGATGGTATGGATGCATTAGCTTGTTACATTTCAGCTAAAAAAGCACGTGATTGGGCAGCGAGTGGTAACGGACCTGTTTTAATTGAAACTTTATGTAACCGTTTAGAACCTCATTCAATGAGTGGAGATGATCCGTTACGTTACCGTACAAAAGAAGATATCGATGAAAACTTCAAGAAAGATCCTCTAGTTCGTATGCGTACTTTCCTTGAAGGACGTAAATTATGGAGTGAAGAAATTGAAGCGGCTTATGCAGCAGAAGTTAATGCAGAAATTGACGAAGCAGTTAAGTTAGCTGATAATGCTCCAAAACAAAAAGTGTCAGACTTTATTGCAACTACCTTGGAACAACCAGGCTATGTAATGCAAGAACAAATCAAAAAATTCCAAGAGGAGGGCAAATAAATGGCAGTCAAGACATATATTGCAGCAATTACAGAAGCGCTTGATTTAGCGCTTGAAAAAGATGATAACGTCCTAATATTCGGTGAAGACGTTGGTGAAAACGGTGGAGTTTTCCGTGCTACAGAAGGCTTAAATGCTAAATACGGAAATGAACGTGTTTTCAATACACCACTTGCTGAAAGTGCTATTGGTGGGGCAGCTATTGGTCTTACAACTGAAGGATATCGTCCAATATTTGAAGTTCAATTCTTTGGTTTCGTATTCGAAGTTATGGATTCAATTTCAGGTCAAATGGCACGTAATCGTTTTCGTTTCCATGGTCAAAAACAATTTCCAATTGTAGTGCGTGGCCCATATGGTGGTGGTACACATACTCCTGAGATGCACTCAGATAGTTTAGAAGGATTGATGGCTCAAACTCCTGGTCTTAGAGTAGTTATGCCAAGTAACCCTGCTGATGCAAAAGGTTTATTATTAGCCGCTATTGAATCAAATGATCCAGTTATTTATCTTGAAAATTTGAAACTTTATCGTTCAGTAAAAGGTGAAGTTCCAGAAGGATATTACACAACTCCTCTTGACAAAGCAGCAATTGCTAAAGAAGGATCTGATGTAACTATCATTACTTACGGTGGAACAGTTCCAACAAGTTTAAAAGCTGCTGAAGAGCTTGAAAAAGATGGAATTTCAGTAGAAGTTATTGACTTACGTACTGTTCAACCACTCGACATTGAAACAATTGGACAAAGTGTTGAAAAAACTGGTCGTGTAGTTGTAGTTCAAGAAGCACAACGTCAAGCTGGTATTGGATCAGCTGTAATGGCAGAAATTAGCGAAAGATTTATTTTAAGCTTGAAGGCTCCTATTGGACGTGTTGCTGCACCAGATAGCATCTATCCATTTGCACAAGCAGAGAATGATTGGTTACCACAAGTTAAAGATGTTGTAAGTAAAGTTAAGGAGGTTGTAGACTATGACTGAGATTTTCCGTATGCCTGACGTAGGCGAAGGTATGGCTGAGGGTGAAATTGCTTCTTGGTTAGTAAAAGTTGGTGATGAAATTAAAGAGGATGATGCTTTAGCAGAAGTACAAAATGATAAACTATTGCAAGAAATTCTATCTCCTTACTCTGGTAAAGTAACAAAGATTTTTGTTGATGCTGGAACTGTTGTTGAAGTTGGGGCACCATTAGTAGAATTTGATGGTGATGGAACTGGTAGTTCAGCCGGTGCACCTGCAGCGGCAACTGAAGAAGTAAAAGATGAACTTATTGAAACTAGTGAAGAAGTCTCAACTGGAGCAGCACCTCAAGCTGAAGTTACAGGAGTTGGGGCACCAGTTGTAAATGGTAAACTTCGTGCAATGCCTTCAGTAAGAAAATTAGCTCGTCAAAATGGAGTTGACTTAACCACAGTACCTGCTACAGGTCGTCATGGACATGTAACTGTTGATGATGTTAAAAACTTTATTGCCAATGGTGGAGCATCAGCTGAAGCAACACCAGTAGAAGAAACTGTTGTTGAAACTGTAACTGAGACTACTTCTAAACCAGCAGCACCTGCACCTGCTAAAGAAGGTCGTGTACCTATGACTCCTGTTCGTAAAGCTATTGCTAAGAATATGGTAAGTCAAAAACAAAATGTTCCTCACGTAACATTATTTGATGAAGCTGAAGTTTCTAAACTTATGGAACATCGCGCTAACTTCAAAGAAATTGCAGCAAAAGAAGGTGTTAAATTAACATATCTTGCTTATGTTGCTAAAGCATTAGCAGCTATGTCTAAGAAATTCCCAGAATTGAATGCACATGTTGATATGGCTAAACAAGAAATTGTTTACCCTGATGGAATTA
Organism: Floricoccus tropicus; assembly: GCF_001832905.1. Classification (GTDB taxonomy): domain Bacteria; phylum Bacillota; class Bacilli; order Lactobacillales; family Streptococcaceae; genus Floricoccus; species Floricoccus tropicus. The sequence goes on from NZ_MKIR01000022.1 coordinate 111,859, forward strand.
ATGTTGGTATTGCTGTTGATACTCCAAACGGACTATTTGTACCAGTTGTTAAAAATGCTGATAGTAAATCAATCCTTGCAATTGCAGCTGAAATTTCTGATTTAGCAAATCGTGCTCGCGATGGTAAATTAACTCCAGATGTATCAACTGGTTCAACTATCACAATTTCTAATATTGGGTCAGCTCGTGGAAGCTGGTTTACACCAGTAATCAACGTTAATGAAGCAGCTATCCTTGGTTTAGGTACAATTTCTAAAGAACCAATCGTTAATGCTGAAGGCGAAATTGCTGTTGGTAACATGATGAAACTATCACTTTCATTTGACCATAGATTAATTGATGGAATGTTAGCACAAAGTGCAATGAATTATTTAAAACAATTGCTAGCTGATCCTAGCTATATGTTAATGGAGGTATAAAATGGTTGTAGGTTCACAAGCAAGAGAAGTTGATTTAGTAGTTATCGGAAGTGGCCCTGGCGGATACGTTGCGGCTATCCGTGCTGCGCAATTAGGTAGAAAAGTAATTATCGTTGAACGTGATGAAATTGGTGGAGTGTGTTTAAATGTTGGATGTATTCCATCAAAAGCATTAATCAATGCTGGACACATTTATCATGAACAATTACATGATACAAATACAATTATGGGTGTCCATTCAAAAGGTGCAACATTGAACTGGGAAGAAACACTTAAATGGAAAGATGAAAAAGTAGTTAAGACTTTAACTGGTGGAGTAGGAATGCTTCTTAAAAAGAATAAAGTTGAAATTCTACGTGGTGAAGCTCGCTTTAACGATAATCAAGTGTTAAACGTTATTAGTGGTGACGAATCTCATCTTTTAGAATTTAAATCTTGTATCATTGCAACTGGTAGCCGCCCAATTGAAATTCCAGGTTTCAAATTTGAAGGTCGTGTTGTAAATTCAACAGGAGCTCTTAGCCTACCTGAAGTTCCTGAAAAACTTGTTATTATTGGTGGTGGAGTAATCGGAAGTGAATTAGCTGGAGCTTACTCAAATTTAGGTTCAAAAGTTACTATTCTTGAAGGACTTCCTCATATTCTTAATGGATTTGATGATGAAATGATTAAAGTTGTTGTTGATGAATTCAAAGAACGCCATATTGACATTGTTACAAATGCGCGTGCTAAATCTTCAGAACAAACTGCTGACTCTGTTAAAGTTACATACGAAGTTGATGGAAAAGAAGAAGTTCTTGAAGCAGACTACGTTTTAGTTTCTGTGGGTCGTAGACCAAATACAGATGAGCTTGGTCTTAATAATACTGACATCAAGATGACTGATCGTGGACAAATTGAAGTTAATAATCGTCAAGAAACAAGTGTTCCTGGAATCTATGCTATTGGTGATATTGTTGCAGGACCAATGCTTGCACATAAAGCTTCTTACGAAGCAAAAATCGCTGCAGCCAATGCTGCAGGTGATGATGAATTAAATTGTGCAGTTGCAATCCCAGCTGTAGCATATTGCGATCCAGAATTAGCTACAATGGGAGAAACACCTGATTCTGCTAAAGAAAAAGGATTGAACTTCAATATCGCTAAATTCCCATTTGCAGCAAATGGACGTGCTATTACAATGAACGCTACTAACGGTTTTGTTCGTATTTTGACTGATAAAGATACACATGTAATAATTGGTGCACAAGTTGCAGGACCTGGAGCAAGTGACTTGATTTCAGAATTTGCAGTTGCTATTGAAAATGGTCTTTCTAGTGAAGATATTTCAATGTCAATTCACCCACATCCAACTCTTGGAGAAGCAATTATGGATACAAGTGAATTAGCTGATGGGTTACCAATTCATATTTAAAAAAACTTTAGAGGAGATATAACTGTTTATTTCCTAACTGATATTTCTATATAAAAGTATCCAATAATTAATTATACTTTATGCAGCACGTTCATCGTGCTGCTTTTTTTATATTTAGGCTTTCAGACTGTCTACTACATAATAGTAAACAAAAAACCACCTGCTATACGGGTGGGGAACAAAGGCTTTTAGTAATTCAAAAACTACTATAATAAATAAAGTTGTTAAATATAATTATAGAAGGAATAAGAATGGCAAAAACCAATTACAGTTTATAACAAACAAAATAGATAGGTAAATATCATATAGTATTTATACCTAAATATCGTAGAAAATCAATCTATAATTAAGTACGAAAAGATTTGATAGAAATAATAAAACAACTTTATACTTATAAAGTTGTTGAGATAATAGAAGGTCATATGAGTCCAAACCATGTTCACTTTTAGGTTCTAATTACACCTAAAATAAGTATGTCAAGCTTAATAGGATATTTAAAAGGCAAGTGTGCATTAATAGTTTTTGATAAGCATATGAATTTAAAATATAAATACAACAATCGAAAGTTCTGGGCAGAAGGATATTACGTAAGTACAGTTGATTTAAATGAACAAATAGGAGCGAAATATATAAGAGAACAGGAAAAGCATAATATTTTGATTGATAAACTAAGTGAAAAAGAATATGAAGACCCGTTTAGTGATGACAATTTCAAGACGAAGTAACCCCGTTTAGACGAGGTTAGGACGAATCAAGATAATGAGACCAAAGTTCAGCCAGAGTCTTTGAGCGAGCTGACATTTACTGAGATAAAAAGTTACAAAGTAAAATTTCCTTGTATAATCATTATTCTTCTCTTTAATTTATTAGTTTTATTAAAACCATAAGCAATTTTATTTACGGTATTAATTATATTATAAATTTTATGTGAACTGGAAATTCATAAATATTTTAATACATATGGAATGCTTTCCTCGCTTTTAACTATTGCAGCAGAGAAGTTTTTCATATAAAAAGTATGAGTGCCTGTGAAGCACTCATACTACAAACTTTTTCTTACATATATAATAAAATAAGAATTAAAATTTTACATAATTACCTGTTAATTCTTGATAAAAAGAAGAAATCATAGGTTGGAATACATCTTGATTTACTCGATTGCTAAAGAGAATAACAGCATTTTTTGTATCTTTTGAAATTAATATAGCTAATTGTTGGGAGTCTATTACACCATTCATTCGATATGCATCACCTTGGTCGTAAAAACCTCCGATGTATGCATTACTATCATCATATATTGGTTTCCATGCTTCTTCAAGTACAGAATTCTTGATTATTTTACCAGTTAAAAATTTATTGAAAAATTTGTATACATCTCCTGCGGTTGAATCTATATTACCTGTACCTACTTCTCGTATAAAGAGTTGAGGATCATATGCTCTAGGTAACGAGTATATATATTCACCAGTTTTTTGGTACCCTGTGGTATATCCTTTTCTTTCGGGCCAATCTGTATATTGTCCGAAATCTTTCAAACCTATACCGTGGAAAAATTTTTCAAAGTTCTCATAATAACTTTTCCCAGTTATTTTTTCAATAATACCTGCAAGTAAATTGTAGTTAACTGCCTGATATTTATATATCTTTTGACCAGTATTTTCTATATTTGCAGTAATATAATCGAATACTTGGTTTGTACTGAAAAATTGAATATAACCTGGAATATCAAGTTGAAGTCCAGAATGCATCCTTAACATATCTCTTATTGTAATATATTGACTACCATATATCTGAGGATAAAAGTTGCTTAAAGGAGTATCAAATGATAATTTTTTTTCTTCAATTAAATTATAAATTAAAGTAGCTGTATATGCTTTTTGAACTGATCCAATTTGTATATGTGATCCTGCGTCATTTAAACGGTTTTCCGAATAGTCTGCAAAACCATACCCTTTTTGTAGGATTATTTGCCCATCTTTGATAATAAGAGCTACACCTACAAAATTTGCGTTTTCCAACTCATCATTCATACTTTGTGCATCAGGGGCAAGAACATTTTTATCTAAATTATTTAAGTCATCAGCAGGTAGTTTAGATAATATTACTCCATCAGTAGACATAGGATAGTCATTTTTAGGTTTAGTTGTTGATTCAGAAGTTTTCTCGGTACTATTTTTAGAAGACTTTGTTTCTTCCTGTGGTTTTTTTTCAATTTCTTCAACAGTATTAAAAAAGATCTTTGTACTAAAAATACCAATTGATGTAGATATTATAGCTATAAGAATAAGATAGGAAATTAATTTTAGCCTCTTTTTTCTTTTTCTATATTTTTTACTTCTTTGCAAATCCATAATTTTATATTTTCCTATTATTATTTATTTAACTCATCGAAAAATAGAGTAACTGAAAATATTTTAACACTTGTTTAAAATAAATGCACTAGATTATTCGTAAGTGGTTTTTAAAAGTTCATGAAAGGTTTATAATTATAATTTTTAAGGCTTGCCTAAAAATAAAATTTAGGTTAAACTAAATTTATAGATAACTAGTAAAAGAAAGGAATATAATTCATGATTAAGATAGAAGATTTAAATGTTTCTTATAATAATATTCCCGTGCTGACTAACGTGAATTTAGAAATTCCAGATGGAGTTTCTGTTGGAATTATTGGTCCAAATGGTGCAGGGAAATCGACACTCCTAAAAGCCATTCTAGGTCTTATAAAAAAAGATACGGGGGAAATTTCGATAGATGGTATGGGAGAAAAATATTTTCGCAAAAAAGTAGCCTATGTACCTCAAAGAAGCGAAATTGACCTTAGTTTTCCAATTACCGTAGGGCAGGTTGTTTTGACAGGAACCTATCCTAATATGAATGTCTTTCAAAGACCAGGGAAAAAAGAAAAATTAATTGCGCAGAAAGCCCTTGAAAAAGTTGGATTGACTGAATACAGTGAAAGAGCGATATCAGATTTATCTGGTGGGCAGTTGCAAAGGGTATATATAGCACGCGCTTTAGCTCAGGAAGCTGACTATTACTTTTTGGATGAACCATTCGTTGGAATTGATATGGTAAGCGAAAAAATAATTATTGATATAATTCGTGAATTACGGAATCAAGGTAAAACAATTGTAATTGTTCATCATGACTTACATAAAGTTACAGAGTATTTTGACCAACTTATTCTTGTTAACCGTGGTGTAGAAGCATATGGCGATGTTGAAGATACATTTACAACGGATAATATCAAGAAAGCTTATGGTAATACCATGGGTGATATTACTATCAAGGGGGTGGAAAAATAATGGATATTTTATTTAATATTGCTGACTTTTTTAACCTTCCTGTTAGTATGACAAATGCTCTTATAACATCAATTATACTGGGTATTATGTCAGGAGTTCTTGGAAGTTTTATTGTTTTAAGACAGTTGTCCTTAATGGGCGATGCTCTTTCACATGCGGTCCTTCCTGGTGTAGCAATTTCTTATCTATTGGGAATTAATGTTCTTTTTGGAGCAACTGTATTTGGAATTTTAGCCTCAATTCTCATTGAATATATAACTAAAAAGTCCAAAATTAAGGCTGATACTGCCATAGGTATAACATTATCCACCTTCTTTGCTTTGGGAATAATATTAATCAGTCAGGTAAGAAGCGGAGTCGATTTAAACCATGTTTTATTTGGTAATATTTTGGCAGTGACTCCTGAAGAGATTTTTCAGTCATTTATTTTGATGATAGTTGTAATAGTGGTTGTAGTTGCCTTGTATAAGGAACTGATGATTACTTCTTTTGACCCTGTGTTTTCTCAAGCAGCAGGACTAAATAATAGTTTTTTTCATTATTTATTAATGTTCTTACTTACAATTTTTACAGTCTCATCTCTATCTCAAGTAGGAATTGTATTGGTAGTTGCAATGCTTGTTATACCGGCAGCAACTTCCTATCTTTGGAATAAGCATCTAAGTAGTATGATTGTAACTTCATCGATTTTAGGTGTAGTGTTTGGACTCTTGGGTGTTGTTGTGAGCTTTAAGTACAATTTGCCAACTAGTGCGACAATTGTCTTAATAGGAGCAGCTTTCTTTATTGTTTCATTTATTTTCTCACCCAAAAATGGAATTATAGACTATAGTAAGTTGAAGTTAGGTAGCAAAAATAAGTATTTTGCTATTGCCCTAATCCCCATTTTACTTGTTTTTGGATTTTTCCTAAGTTCAAGATTGATGAGTGACAAAAATCATGGTAAACTACAAGTTCTGGCTTCTTATTCGATTATCGCAGATATGGCTAGTGAAGTTGGAGGAGATAAGGTTGAAGTACATTCTATTGTACCAATCGGAGTTGATCCCCACTCTTATGAACCCACACCAGAAGATAGTAAGTATGCTGAAAAAGCTGATCTAGTCTTTTATAATGGACTGAATCTTGAAACTGGTAAAGGGTGGTTCGAAAAGCTTTTAAGCAATGGTCGAAAAACTGAACATGCTTATGTAGTAAGTACAGGAGTGACTCCCTTCTATTTAACGGAAGACAATTCAGAGAAAACTGAAGACCCTCATGCTTGGCTTAACATTCAAAATGGTATAATCTATGTAGAGAACATTAAGGAAAAGTTAATCAAATATGATCCAGAAAATAAGGGCTATTATGAAAGTAATGCAAAGGACTATATTGCAAAGCTCACTGCTCTTGATGAAGAAGGATACGACAAACTTCAAACAATTCCCAAAGAGAATCGTGTTTTGGTGACTAGTGAAGGAGCCTTTAAATATTTTGCCAAACGCTATGATATGGATGCAGAATATATTTGGGAGATTAATACTGATAATCAAGGAACACCTGAACAGATGGTTCGTATTGACAATATTATCAAGGAAAGAAATGTTAAGGCATTATTTGTTGAATCAAGTGTTGCTCCTAAAACGATGGAAGCTGTCGCCCGTAATACAGGTAAGAAAATTGCAGCAAATCTTTTCACTGATTCCCTTGCAAAAGAAGGTCAAGAGGGGGATAATTACCTTAGTATGATGAAATGGAACATTGATAAAATCCATGATGGTTTAAAATAAAGAAAGAGGTTGAGGTGATTAAATGAAGAAACATGTGAATAATGCCAATCAAGAAGACTACCTAAAAGTTATTTATCAAAATGGAGGACTTGATGAGCACGTATCCAACAAGATTCTTTCGCAAAAACTTCAGGTATCACCTCCTTCTGTCTCAGAAATGCTCCTTAAATTAAGCGAGGAAGAATACATCACCTATACTCCATACAAGGGAGCTATCTTGACTGAAAAAGGTGCGGAAGTTACTGCGACGACCATTAGAAATCATCGTATATTCGAACGGTTTTTGTATGATAGTTTAGATTATTCTTTAAGAGAGGTCCACACGCTCGCTGAAGAGCTTGAGCATGTAAAAGATCTAGACTTCTTTGATAAACTATACAATTTTCTTGGACAGCCTGAAACTTGTCCTCATGGAAGTATGATTAATAAAGATAAGATAATTTTTGAAAAATATACTAATCCTTTAACCTCTTATGAAGTGGGTTCGATAATTCAAATCAAACGCTTTGATGATAACAGTAAGCTTCTTGAATTTGTTGAAAAAAATTCGCTTGGATTAGGCCAAATAGCTAAAGTTTTAGAGAAAAATGAAGAAGAGGATGAGATGATTATCAGTATTAATCAAGATGAACTTGTGATTCCCTTTGCCTTTGCTCTTAAAATATTTGTAATTCCACAAGAAAATTAAAATTAATATATTAAATTAGAGTTATGATGAAAATCATACTCTTTTTTTGTAAAATGATTTTATATTTGTGAATTAATTGTTTATAATTAATATAGTGGATTTAGTAATAATCATAAAGGAATATACATGAAAATTGAAGAAATTATAGATAAGAAAGAAGCACATAAAGTAGCTATTTTGCGTTATCTTTTACTAAATACAAACGTAAGTTTTGATAAACTTATGAAAGAAAGAAATTTATCTAAAAATACACTAAAGTTATATTTGCAAGAAATTGAAGATTTAGGGGAGGAGCTCAACAAAACACTAATTGTAAAGCGTGAAGGTGATTTTCTTAATTTACAAATGTCTGCGAACTTAAATTTAGATATAATAATCACTCATTACATTCTTAATAGTATTGAATTTAAAATGTTAAATTATCTTTTATACAATCAAAAATTTTCAACTATTCAATTAACCAGAGAGCTTTCAATCAGTGAATCATCAGTCTTTCGAAAAATAAAAAGAATTAATTTTTTTCTAGATGAGTTTGATATATCGATAAAAAATGGACGAATAATTGGAGATGAGTTACAAGTTCGATATTTTTATTTCCTTCTGTATGATTATCTTATTAAAAATAATCAAAGTTTCGCGGTGAATCATAAAAAGTATAGTCAAATTAGCACGCAAGCTAGGGGATTGATTGGTGCATTAGCTATTAATATAAGTGGAAATGCAGATATTTCATTGCAAATTTGGCTAGAGATATCTAGGTTACGCCAAAATTCTAAACAAGGTCGGAAAAATAGCTTGGTTAAAAAAAGTCGTCTTTTTCAAAAAGATAAATTGTATAAAGATATTTATACTTTTATGACAGATTATTTTGTTAGTAATTGTGAGTATGACTTTAATTTTGAAAGTATGAGCATATACGCCTTTGTCAGTGCTCTGCCGATAATGGATGAAGATAGGCATTACTTTTATGATCTGATGCGTAGTAAAAGACTGCCTACTGCCATGCATGACGTATACATTAGAGAGTACATCTTGCAACATTACAGTTCTAAAAGAATCTCCTTGAATTTGGAAAAACAAATAGGATATCAGCTGTCCCAAACAAACAGTAGATTATATTTCTTTAAAGGTTACCTGCAAAAATATGTGTGGGAAAATTTAATCAAAAAAGAAACAAAGCTCTTAAGCCACAATCTATTTAAGCTTGCAAAATCATTACAAAAGGTCGTTTTAGAGCAAATTGGAATCGATTATGATGAAAGTGAAACATCTGACCTACAAAATTTTCTTTTAATAAGTTACATAAATATTCTTTCCATAATTGATTTCCATATTGCTGAGATTGTAACTATAGGTATTGTTGAAGAAAGTCTTCCAGTGTATGGCCCAAATTATTATCAGTATCTTCATAGAACACTGACATCAGCTGTTAAGGGTATTCAAGTTGAGAAATATGAGAAAAGAAATAAGTACGATTTAGTAATTACAACTGATCCCAAAATTACCTTAAAAGAAGATGAGAAATTATATCTTCTGTCGGAATTTGAAAGTAATTATGATTTAGCAATGATCAAAAAAATAATAGAAGAAAGAAAAACAGAAAAAAACATCTTATCTAAACCATGATTACTAAAGGAAAATTTGCAAAAACTGTCATAAATTGACCACGATTATAAGTTATTGATTGTAAAAGTTGCATTAAAACATATATTATAAGTTTATAGAAAACGTTTACAAAAATATGTTGATCAAAAGGAGAAGATTATGCCAGAAGGAACATACATCATGGCTATTGACCAAGGAACTACAAGCTCACGTGCTATCATTTACGATAAAAAGGGTAAGCAAGTTTCGAGTTCACAAAAGGAATTTACTCAGTACTTTCCACAAGAAGGATGGGTTGAGCACAATGCCAATGAAATTTGGAATTCAGTCCAATCTGTAATTGCCGGGTCATTTATTGAATCTGGTATTAAACCAGAACAGATTGCTGGTATTGGGATTACTAATCAGCGTGAAACAACAGTTGTTTGGGAAAAAGACACAGGTCGTCCAATTTACAATGCGATTGTTTGGCAATCACGCCAATCAGCAGGAATTGCTAATCAGTTAAAGAAAGATGGCTATGAAGACTTCTTCCATAAAAAAACAGGTTTAGTAATAGATTCTTATTTCTCAGCAACTAAAGTTAGATGGATTTTAGATAATGTTGAAGGTGCTCAAGAAAGAGCAGAAAAAGGCGAGTTACTTTTTGGAACAATTGATACATGGCTTGTTTGGAAATTAACTGACGGTGGATCACACGTTACTGACTATTCAAATGCAAGTCGTACAATGATGTTTAATATCAATGACTTGAAATGGGATAAAGAAATATTAGAACTGTTAAATATTCCTGAAGTAATGCTTCCGAAAGTTGCCTCAAACTCAGAAATATATGGCTATACTCAAGGATATCACTTCTTTGGAAGTGAAGTTCCAATTTCAGGTATGGCAGGGGACCAACAAGCAGCATTGTTTGGACAAATGGCATTTGACCCAGGTATGGTAAAAAATACATACGGAACAGGATCTTTCATTGTTATGAATACAGGTGAAAAACCACAATATTCAAAACATAAATTACTTACAACTATTGGTTATGGAATAAATGGAAAAGTTTATTATGCACTTGAAGGAAGTATCTTCGTTGCAGGATCATCTATTCAATGGTTGAGAGATGGAATCCATATGGTTGAAAAAGCCAGTGATTCAGAAGAAGCTGCTAGAAAATCAACAAATGATGATGAAGTTTATGTAGTGCCTGCATTTGTAGGCCTAGGAGCTCCATATTGGGATCAAGAAGCACGAGGTGCAATGTTTGGACTTACACGTGGTACAACAGAAAATGATGTAATAAAGGCTACACTACAATCAATTGCTTACCAAGTAAGAGATGTAATTGATACTATGGAAGAAGATACTGGTATTGCAATTCCTGTTCTTAAGGTTGATGGTGGAGCAGCAAATAATAGTTACCTAATGCAGTTCCAATCAGATATTTTAGATGTTCCTGTACAAAAAGCAGGAGATCTTGAAACTACAGCATTAGGGGCAGCATTCTTAGCGGGTCTTGCAGTTGGATATTGGAAAGACATTGATGAGATTAGAGAATTTTATGCAGTAGGTAAAATGTTCGAATCAGATATGGATGACGAACGTAGAAATAATTTATATGGTGGTTGGAAACGTGCAGTTAAAGCCACTCAAACATTTACAAATTTAAAGGAAGAGGATTAAAATGGAATTTTCAAAAAAATCAAGAAAGAACACAATTAAAAGCCTTCAAGAGGAAGAATTAGATTTACTAGTAATCGGTGGAGGTATCACTGGTGCAGGTGTTGCACTTCAGGCTTCTGCTGCAGGTATTAAAACTGGATTAATTGAAATGCAGGACTTTGCTGAAGGAACATCATCACGCTCTACAAAGCTAGTTCATGGTGGAATCCGTTACCTTAAAAACTTTGATGTAGAAGTTGTGGCAGACACAGTAAGTGAACGCGCAGTAGTTCAACAAGTTGCACCACATATTCCTAAACCAGACCCAATGCTTCTACCTCTATATGACGATGAAGGAGCAACAACATTCAACATGTTCTCAGTCAAAGTTGCTATGGACATCTATGACCGTCTTGCAGGAGTTGAAAATTCTGCATTTGCAAATTATACTTTGACACCAGAAGAGGTTCTTGAACGTGAGCCTTATATCAAAAAAGAAGGTCTTTTAGGAGCGGGAGTATACTTAGATTTCCGTAACAATGATGCCCGTCTTGTAATTGATAATGTTAAAAAAGCAGTTGAAGACGGCGCACTTGCAGTAAGCAAAATGAAAGTTATTGGTTTTACTTATGATGAAAACCAAAAAATAAACGGTGTCAAAGCGCGTGATTTATTAACAGACGAAGTTATTGAAATTAAGGCAAAACTTGTTATTAATACAAGTGGTCCTTGGGTAGACAAAGTCCGTACTCTTAACTTCACACGTGCAGTACGACCAATGATGCGTCCAACCAAAGGTGTTCACTTAGTAGTTGATGCAGCAAAACTTCCAGTACCACAACCAACATATTTTGATACTGGTAAACATGATGGAAGAATGGTCTTTGCGATTCCAAGAGAAAACAAGACATATTTTGGTACAACTGATACTGACTATAAAGGTGATTTTGCTGAACCGAAAGTTACTCAAGACGATGTTGATTACTTACTTGAAGTTATTAATTTCCGTTATCCTGAAGCAAATATTACAATTAATGATATTGAATCAAGTTGGGCAGGACTTCGCCCATTACTAGGTGGTAATGCTGGTTCTGACTACAATGGTGGTGATAACGGTACAATTTCAGATAAAAGTTTCAATGATGTTTTAGATGCAGTTGTAGCCTATAAAGAAGATAAGATCTCTCGTGAAGACGTTGAAAATGTTCTTAACCATTTAGAAAATAGTCGTGGTGAAAAAGAATTATCACCTTCTCAAGTATCACGTGGTTCATTGCTAGAACAAGAAGAAGACGGCTTGATTACTCTTGCTGGTGGTAAAATTACTGACTACCGTAAGATGGCAGAAGGTGCATTAGAATTAATCCGCACAATTTTAGCTGACCAATATAATGAAACATTTAAAGAAGTTGATTCAAAAAGATATGCGATTTCTGGTGGTGAATTTGATAATACAAAAGTAACTGAAACAGTTGCTAAAAATGCTAAGGTAGGAATTGAAGCAGGACTTTCAGAAGAAGAAGCAACTTATATTGCTGATTTTTATGGAATGAATTCATTGAAAATCTTTGCTTTAGCTAAAGAAATTGAAGCATATCCTGGTTTGACATTAGCTGAGTCAGCACGACTTCGTTATGGACTTGATGAAGAAATTGTACTTACTCCTGCTGACTATTTCATGCGTCGTACAAATCATATTCTCTTCCAAAGAGATAGTCTTGATGATTTGATTCAACCAGTAGTGAATGCAATGGCTGAATATCTAGAATGGAATGATGAACAAAAATCTAGTGCATTAGCTGAACTTGATGAGGTTATATCTGAATCAGATTTATCTTATTTAAAATAAGGAGAGAATAAGATGCATGAAATTTTAGGTGAATTTTTAGGGACAATGTTTTTAGTACTTCTAGGTGATGGAGTATGTGCAGCAGTTAATCTTAAAAAAAGTAAGGCAGAAGGTTCAGGCTGGATTGTAATTGCCTTTGGATGGGCAATGGCAGTAACAATGGCTGTATATATGTCAGGTTTCTTAGGACCCGCACATCTAAACCCTGCTGTAACAATTGCAATGGCAATGACAGGTGCAATTAGTTATGGTCAAGTTGTTCCATTTATCTTAGCTCAAATGTTAGGTGCGTTTCTAGGTGCAGTTCTTGTATGGCTTGCTTACCGTCCTTTATGGAATGAAACAAAGGATCAAGGAGCAATCCTTGGAACATTTGCAACTGGTCCTGCTGTTAGAGATTATGCAGCAAACGTTGTGACTGAAGCAATTGGAACGTTTGTACTAGTATTTGGATTACTAGCTTTTGGACGTAATAATTTTGCAGATGGACTTAATGTCTTCGCAGTAGGTGGGTTAATTCTAGCTTTAGGTTTATCACTTGGTGGACCAACAGGGTACGCATTAAATCCAGCACGTGATTTAGGCCCTCGTATTGCTCATCAAGTACTACCAATATCAAATAAAGGTGATTCTGATTGGGCATACTCTTGGGTGCCAATCGTTGGACCAATTATTGGAGCAGTTTTAGCAGCACTAATCTTTGGTATGATTCCATAAGGAAAAATACAAACAAAAAAATGACTCTCTTAGTAGGAGTCATTTTTTGTTGGTAAAATTTAAGTTGATCAACTAAAAGATAAATAAAATGGAATAGAACTGAAATAGAGGGTAATTTAAAACTACTCTCTATTTTCATATGCTTTCCATGTAATGAAAAAAATTATAAAAAAGAGACACTTCAAATGTCTCTTTGCTAGTTATTATGCGGAGAAAGGGACTTGAACCCTCACGACCTAAAGCGGTCACAGGATCCTTAGTCCTGCGCGTCTGCCAATTCCGCCATCTCCGCTGACAAGATATATTATACCATCTCTTGTTTTAGTTGGCAAGATTATAAGAGTGAATAAAAAAATATAATTTTGCATATTTATGCTTGACTAATGAATAAAAATGCATTAATATAAAATGCATATGAATAAATATACTGAAAAGAGGATTAGGAAATGAGTAAAGAAAAAGTAATTTTAGCATATTCGGGTGGTTTGGATACGTCGGTAGCTATCAAGTGGTTGGCTGAAAATTATGATGTAATAGCAGTTTGTATGGATGTTGGTGAAGGTAAAGATTTAGATTTTATTCACGATAAAGCTTTAACGGTAGGTGCAATTGATTCTAAAGTAATCGATGTTAAAGATGAGTTTGCAGAGCAATATGTATTGCCTGCCTTACAAGGTCATGCATATTATGAACAAAAATATCCATTAGTATCTGCCTTGTCGCGTCCTTTAATTTCTAAAAAACTAGTTGAAGTTGCCCATGAATACGGAGCAACAACAATAGCTCACGGATGTACAGGGAAAGGAAATGATCAGGTTCGTTTCGAAGTAGCTATTGCTGCCCTAGATCCCAATCTTAAAGTAGTTGCTCCAGTTCGTGAGTGGAAATGGTCTAGAGAAGAAGAGATTAATTACGCAAAAGAGAATGGTATACCGGTTCCAGCTCAGCTGGATAGTCCTTATTCAGTTGACCAAAATCTTTGGGGACGTGCAAATGAATGTGGTGTTCTTGAGAATCCGTGGACTGAAGCGCCTGAAGATGCTTATGGAATAACTAAGTCAATTGCTGATGCACCTGATGAACCAGAGTATATCGAAATTGAGTTTGAGGGTGGAGTTCCTGTAAAATTAAATAATGAAGAACTTAAACTTGGTGATTTAATTCAAAAACTTAATAATATTGCAGGTGTTCATGGAATTGGACGTATTGATCATGTTGAAAATAGACTTGTTGGTATAAAGTCACGTGAGATTTATGAATGTCCTGCTGCCGTAACTTTATTGACAGCCCATAAGGAAATCGAAGATATCACACTCGTGCGTGATGTTGCACATTTTAAACCTATTATTGAAAATGAATTTTCAAATCTTATTTATAATGGTTTGTGGTTTAATCCAGCAACAGACAGTCTAATTGCCTATATCAAACAGACACAAAAAGTAGTTAATGGGACTGCGCGTGTTAGATTATTTAAAGGTACGGCCACAGTTGTAGGAAGAAAATCACCAAATTCTTTATATGATGAAAATCTAGCAACTTATACAAGCTCTGATACATTTGATCAAGACGCAGCAGTTGGTTTTATCAAACTTTGGGGACTACCTACAAAAGTAAATGCAGAAGTACAAGCAAAACAAAAAGATAAGGATTAGGATAATATGGTAGAAAAGCTTTGGGGCGGACGTTTTGAAGAATCGGTTTCTGATTGGGTTGAAGAGTTCGGAGCATCAATTTCATTTGATCAAAAAATGGCTCGTCAAGATTTACAAGGTAGCCTCGCCCATGTTACCATGCTAGCCAAAACTGGTATTTTGACTGAGGCAGAAGCTGAGAAAATTAAAGATGGAATTAAGGCAGTTGAAGAAAAATATGAAGCAGGGCAAATTGAGTTTACTGTAGCTAATGAAGACGTCCATATGAACATGGAAAGCTATCTACATGATCAAATTGGTCCAGTTGCAGGAAAGCTTCACACAGCCCGTAGTCGTAACGATCAGGTGGCGACAGACATGCATTTGTATTTGCGAGATGTATTGCATCAGACAATCGAAAAACTTCATACCCTTCGAACAACTCTCATTCAAATTTCCGAAGCTCACATTGAAACTATCATGCCGGGTTATACCCATCTTCAGCATGCTCAACCAATTTCATTTGCTCATCACCTAATGGCTTATTATCAAATGCTAACAAGAGATGCAGAGCGCTTCACTTTTAATTTAAAACATACAAATATTTCGCCCTTAGGTGCTGCGGCACTAGCTGGGACAACCTTTCCGATTGACAGGAAATTAACGGCAGATCTTTTGGATTTTGCTGGACCATACGAAAATTCTTTAGATGCAGTGAGTGACAGAGATTTTATTCTAGAATTTTTGAGTAATTCCAGCATCTTAATGATGCATTTAAGTCGCTTCTGTGAAGAAATTATTCTTTGGTGTAGCAATGAATTCAAGTTTATCAGCTTGTCTGATAGCTTTTCGACAGGCTCTAGTATCATGCCTCAAAAGAAAAATCCTGATATGGTAGAACTTATTAGAGGAAAGACAGGTCGTGTATATGGAGACCTAGTCGGACTTTTGACAGTTATGAAGTCACTTCCTTTAGCTTATAATAAAGATCTTCAAGAAGATAAAGAAGGTATGTTTGATGCAGCAAAAACAATTTTAACTTCACTGGATGTTATGAATGGAATGCTTGAAACTATGACCGTCAATAAAGACATTATGGAGAAATCAACAAAATCTGATTTTTCAAATGCAACAGAACTCGCTGATTATCTTGCTGCAAAAGGTCTTCCTTTTAGAGAGGCTCATGAAATTGTAGGAAAATTAGTCCTTGAATGTACGAAACAGGGTTACTATTTACAAGATGTCCCCCTGAAGCGTTATCAGGAGCTTTCTAATTTAATTGAATCTGATATTTATAAGTATTTAGATTCAAAAACGGCGGTCGGTAGACGTAATTCTTATGGTGGAACTGGTTTTGAAGCAATTAAAGAACAAATTCAAGTAGCAAAAAAGTCACTTTTATAAAAAAACAATGCCTAAAGATGTACAGTCTATATACGTTTTTAGGCTTTTATGTTATAATCTGATAGATTGAATGTAGTCTAGTAAAGTGAGGATCCAATGAAAAAATCATATAGAATTAAGAGTTCCCAAGATTTTCAGAGGATTTTAGGAAAAAAAGATACTTTTGCTAATAGAAAATTTGTTATATACAAAGATGAAGCTTCTGAAAAACATTACCGTGTTGGGATATCTGTTGGGAAAAAAATCGGTAATGCAGTTACTAGGAATCGAGTGAAACGCTTAGTTCGTCACTCTTTGATGGAATTTTCACCAAACATTGAGAACTTTGATTTTTTAGTTATAGTTCGTGTAGGTGTTGAGGACCTAGATTTTACTGAAATCAAAAAAAATCTAAAGCATGCTTTGAAACATGCAGAAATTTATAGAGACGGAGATTTAAGTTAGTTTGAAAAGAAAATTAGCTGCTGCATCAAGCCTATTGATGGTTTTAGTTCTTGCAGGATGTGGTCGAAGTGATATTACAGCTTCTTCATCAGGTTTATGGGACAAATTTGTTTATATATTCGCAGAAATCATTAGATTTTTATCACTTAATGGTTCAACTGGAATTGGTATTATTTTATTTACTCTTTTAATTCGTGTAGCTCTCTTGCCGTTGATGCATATGCAAATCAAGTCAACGCGTACAATGCAAGACTTGCAACCTGAAATTAAAAAAATCCAAGCTAAGTATCCCGGTAAAGATGGTGAAAGCAGAAGGCTCCTTTCAGAAGAAACACAAGCTCTTTATTCTGAACATAATGCAAATCCTATGATTGGATGTCTTCCATTATTGGTTCAAATGCCAATTTTGATGGCTCTGTACCAAGCGTTAACAAGGGTTGATTTTCTTCGTAGCGGTCACTTCTTATGGCTTGATATCGCTAAACCAGACCCTTACTTTATTTTACCAGTCCTTGCTGCTTTGTTTACTTTCCTAAGTTCTTGGTTAAATATGAAATCAATGCCTGAAAAAAATACAATGACAACAACTATGACATATTTCATGCCATTGTTTATTTTATTCACTTCATTGAATTTAGCAAGTGGGGTAACTTTATACTGGACAGTATCAAATGCTTTCCAAGTGTTCCAAACTTTACTTCTAAATAATCCCTTTAAAATAGAGGAAGAAAGAAAAGCTAAGGAACAATCTGAAAAAGATAAAATCAAAGCTCGTGAAAAAGCAATTAAGAAAGCTAAAAAGAAAAAATAAGTTTGAAGTTTATGGAAAAATAAATTTTGAAGGAGTATATTATGGCTATTTTTACTGGTGAAACTGTAGAAAAAGCGATTGAACGAGGGTTAGCCAGACTTGGTGTCAGTCGTGAAAAAGTTCATATTGAAATTGAGCAGCATGAGAAAAAAGGATTTTTAGGATTCGGTGTTAAACGTGCTCGTGTCAATATTGATATCATTAGTGAAGAAACACAATTAAAAGCTGATAGGCTTGCCATTCGTGGAACTAATCAAAAAATGCTGGGTGGTCAAGAAGTCAAGAGTTCAAAAGATGCCACTGTAGAATTAAGCAAAGTGATTAAGGCTGTTCGTCAAGCAGAAAAAGAGGCTGGACAATCATTATCTGATGAAGAAAAACAATTAATTCTTGAAGGTTCAAGGAATATTAAAAATGAAGATTCTATAGTTTCTGAGGAAATTTTAGGAGATATAGATAATACGGATGAAAACGAACTTGTATCAGATTTGCATGTCATCGAACCAGAAGTGGAGCAGGAATCTAATTCTAAACCAAATAATCAGTCTATTGAAGTATCTAAAATATCTCAATATCTCTTAGATATTACAAAAGAGATGGGGATTTCAGCTTCAGTAGAATCATACTATGATGAGGA
This sequence comes from Floricoccus tropicus, assembly GCF_001832905.1. GTDB lineage: Bacteria > Bacillota > Bacilli > Lactobacillales > Streptococcaceae > Floricoccus > Floricoccus tropicus. The sequence continues at coordinate 130,205 of NZ_MKIR01000022.1, forward strand.
ACTAGATAATATCGTCTTTAATTTAACGTCGGAGCAAGATGGACTTTTGATTGGCAAGCATGGAAAAATTTTGCAAAGTTTACAATTAATAGCCCAAGCGTATGCTAGTACCCTATTTGATAACTATCTAAAGATAACAGTAGATGTTGCAGGCTATCTTGATAAGCGTCAAGCTTTTCTAAAATCATTAGCAAGAAATGCAATTGAGAAAGCCAAAAAAGGTGAGATAGCATATATTAACGATTTACAATCTTTTGAGAGGAAAATAATTCATTCAATAGTTTCTAAAGAGCCAGGAATTAGTAGTCATTCAGAAGGCCAAGATTCACGAAGATACATAGTCATTCGCAAAGAGTATTAAGATAAAAGGGAAAATATTTTTTCCTTTTTCACAAATTTATGATAAGTATAGGTTGACAAAAGACTACTATATGTATTAAAATAGTTTGGTATGTTTAGTATTCGAACAAGTAAAGCCTAGGCTAGACATAAATAGAATAAAACAGGAGGATCTTTCAAAATGAAACGTACTTATCAACCAAGTAAACGTAAACGTCAAAAGACACATGGTTTCCGTAAACGTATGTCTACTAAGAACGGACGTCGCGTATTAGCATCTCGTCGTCGTAAAGGACGTGCAGTTATTTCTGCATAATATTATAAAAAAAATCGTAAAGCGAACTCGAGCGCTTACGATTTTTTTGTTGAATTATATTTCTATGTTAAAATAAGAGTAGAGATATTACGTGAAGTTGATTAATACAAAATTGATATGCAAACTAGCGATTTAGAAAAAATGTTTAGCGGTCTATTATGTGTAATTGAAATAGTTCTATTTATTTAAATATAAAGATATTAGGAGAAATTATGAAAAAAATAAATATAAGAAATACGGACTTAGAAGTGTCTAATCTTATATTAGGATGTATGAGAATTAATCAAGAAGGTCGAAACCCTCAAAAAGTAATCGAAACAGCCTATGATAATGGGATAAACTTTTTTGATCACGCTGATATATATGGCAGAGGTGAATGCGAATCTATTTTCGCTGAAGCATTTGCTAAGACAAATATAAATCGTTCAGAGATTTACTTGCAATCAAAGCTCGGGATTATTCCAGGGATAATGTTTGATCAATCTAAAGAGCATATTTTAAATTCCACTGATAAAATTCTTAATCGATTAAATACAGATTACTTAGATACATTACTTATTCATAGACCAGATGTTTTTGTTGAACCAGAGGAAGTTGCCGAGGCATTTTATATTTTGAAAAAATCGGGTAAAGTAAAATACTTTGGTGTTTCAAATCATAAGAAAAGTCAAATTGAACTTTTAAAGACAGCAGTAAAAGAACCACTTGTAATTAATCAGCTCCAGTTTGGTCTTAAACACACAGAAATGCTTGATTCAGGTCTAAATGTAAATATGCATAATGATGCTTCTGTTGACCATGACGATAGCATTTGGGATTATTCACGTATTGAAGGTATGACAATTCAAGCTTGGTCTCCATTTCAATACGGACATTTTGAAGGTATATTTATTGGAAATGAAAAATTTCCAGATTTAAATAAAAAATTATTTGAAGTAGCAGAAAAACATAATACAACTCCAACTGCTATTGCATATGCGTGGATAAATAGTCACCCAGCGAATGTCCAAACTATTATTGGAACAATGAATTCTGAAAGAATTAAAGAAATTGCAGCTGCCTCAGATATAGTACTTACTCGTAAAGAATGGTACTCATTATATACTGCTGCAGGTAATGTGTTGCCCTAGTAAAGTAAGATAATTTGAAAATATGTTCAAAATGTCTTATAATTGTGTAAATAACTATAAGAAAGAGGTGAGTTTTTGGGATTTACAGATGAAACAGTCCGCTTCGAATTTGAAGATTCAAGCAAAAAAGAAATTGGAGCTACACTTGTTGCTGTATATAAAGCTCTAGAAGAAAAAGGTTATAGCCCTATTAATCAAATGGTAGGTTATGTATTGTCAGGAGATCCAGCTTATATACCTCGCCATAATGATGCTAGAAACTTAATTCGTAGATTTGATAGAGATGATATAGTTGAAGAATTAATAAAATCATACTTGAAAGATCAAGGTGCAGAAATCTAATGGAAAGAATCCTAGGACTTGACGTAGGGAGTAAAACGGTCGGTGTTGCTGTAAGTGACTTATTGGGAATAACTGCTCAAGGGCTTGAAATCATTAAAATTGATGAAGAGTCTGGTGAGTTTGGTTTGGAACGAATGGATGAACTTGTAAAAGAGAATAAACCTGGTCGTTTTGTATTAGGACTTCCGAAAAATATGAATAACACTTTGGGTCCAAGAGCAGAAGCAAGCCAAAATTATGGTAAACTTCTTGAAGAAAGATATAATTTACCGGTAGAATATCAAGATGAACGTTTATCTACGGTTGAAGCTGAAAGAATGCTGATATCAAATGATACAAGCCGCAATAAGCGAAAGAAAGTAATCGATAAATTAGCAGCAGTTTTAATTCTGCAAAATTATTTAGAGATACATAGATAACATAATCATAATAAAGAAGAGGAATAAAAAATGACTGAACATAATCACGATCACAACCACGATGATATTGAACTTGTAACACTTTATGATGAAAATGGAGATGAAGTGTTATATGAAGTGTATTTAGAGATTGAAGCACAAAAGGAATTTGGGAAAGACTACATTCTCCTTGTTCCGCATGACCTAAATGAAGATGATGAAGCACTAATCTTACCTTATGCGGTTGAAAAAGATGAAAATGGTGAAGAAATTATTGTGCCTATTTCTGAAGATTCAGATGCAGAATGGAATATGATAGAAGAAGTATTCAATTCAATTGTTGAAGAAGAACAATAAAATTTCAAAAATTAAAGATTAGAAAAATACGAACTATAAAAATATTGAATTGAACAAATTCGATGTATAGTTCGTGTTTTATTTTAAAATTATCGCAATGTTTATGTTGTGAGAAGTAAAAGTCGAACAAAGTTGTATTGAGAAGTAAAAAGATTGAAAATAAGATTGTTAAAATTTGAAAAAAGTTATTGACAAATAAATTAGGTAGTGATAAGATAATAACACTGTCAAGGACGAAGCAATCAACGAAAA
>NZ_MKIR01000023.1 GCF_001832905.1 Floricoccus tropicus
TAACCTAATTTTTAACATATAATATAATTAACAAAAACAGGAGAAGCAACTATGACAAGCAGAAAAAAATTAATTTTTTATCTACTACTATTGTCGTCTTTTTTTACAATACTAATACTACCGGTTTATTTTAAAACTTTTTCTTATTTTACTAATAGTAAGCCTAAAATGGAAGTATCAGGATTTAAAGATTCAAAGTATAATTTTGCTATTTTTGCTGAAAATAAAAGAATTTCTTTTAATCTAGAAAATGGAAAACTTGAAAAGGTTGAAGAAATCAAGCCTTCCGATAAAAAGTATCATTTTTTGAATGAATCGTTCTCAAAGTTAGATAATTTCTCATTTACAAGAACATTTGATGGCTTGAGAACTGATACATACTTAGCAAAGATAGGTCAAGACCTATCTGTAAAGCTTGAAAAACCAGAAAACTTTGATGTTTCATCAATGACAACAAGTGATAAATATTTTTATCTAGCGATAAAAGATTACATCTATCAGTATGATGAAAACTTTAAAATAATAAATAAGGTTAAAAACTCGTCAAATTTAAATTCAATGAAAATTATTGATGGAAAATTGTATGGACTGGCACCTTTTTTTGAGAAAAATGAATTAATATATTATGAGTTAATCGTTTTCGATGAGAGTCTTAAGAAAATAGATGAAATTAAACTTGAAAAATTAGATGAAAACTCAACTTACATGGATATGGTTTTCTATAAAGACAATATATATATTACAGAAACCTATAATGAAAGAGATTCTTCAGGAAAACCAAATCCCGGAAATAAAATTTTGGTTTATAACTTAAAGACAGCTGAGCAGTCATCAATTGAATTAAAGTATCCGTATCCTAATCAAATCTATATTGATGAAATTAATGAAAATCTGATCATTCAAAATTTAGAATACTATGTTCCCGAAGACATATGGACTGTATACTCATTGAAAGATGGTAAAGAGCATCAAATTAAGCTTGTCAAATATAGATTACCTAAAGAAGAACTTTCAGAACCTTTCTTTACTCAAAAAGATGGGCTCTACTACTTCTTAATGACGGATTCAATTGTTGAAGTGGATGGTAAAGACATGAAAGAACATTCTTATTCATTTAAAGATTTTGACATAAAATCACCCTACGCTCTTCTGCTTGAAAACTAATAAATTTTAATAAACAAAACAGGAGAACCAACTATGAAAATTATAAAAAAATATTTCCCACCTTTTCTGATCATAATTATTTTTCTCAGTATTCTTATATTAATATTACCAAAGAGCAGGGATAAGGGACTGAAAAATACTGAATATGACTTTGGAATTATTGCTTATGATAAGCGCATTTCATTCAAAATTTCTGGTGATAAATTAGAAAAAGTTAAAGAAACTAAACCTTTTAGTAAAAATTATACCTTACAAAAAAATCCATTCCTTAAAATAAAAGACTCTTATTACACAAAAACTTCTGATAGAGCAAAGGAAGGAACTGAACTTGCAAAAATTGAAAATTCACTTGCAGTAAATATTACTAAGCCAAAAGATTTCAGTATTAATACATACACAAGTGATAATAAATATTTTTACTATACTACTCATAACAAAATTGTAAAACTTGATGATAATCTAAAGGAAATTAAAAGTAGTGATTATAAAAATAATCTTTATTCATATCAATTGGTTGCTTCAAACGATTGTTTATATATCCTTGATGACCGTAGAATATTTAAGTATTCAAACAATCTAGACTTTATTGAAGAAATACATCCTTCTTCTTTTGATAAAGCTGCATCATATACAAATATGGCCTATTCAAAAGGCAAATTATATATATCAGAAAATCTTAAGGAAAAAAATTCTTCTAATGGACAATATGAGGGATCAAATAAAATTATAGTTTATGATATAGAAACTAAGGAAGAAAATACGATTGAGCTACATTATCCATATCCTATGCAAATATATGTTGATGAGGTAAATGATAATTTGATAATCCAACATTATGAACTTTATGTTCACGAAGATGTATGGACTGTATATTCATTAAAAGATGGTAGTCAACAACAAATTGAACTTGGTAAATATAGATTAGCCGACGAAGAACTTTCAGCACCTTTCTTTACTCAAAAAGATGGGCTTTACTACTTCTTGATGTCGAACTCAATTCTTGAAATAAGTGGTAAAGATATGAAAGAGAAATCATATTCCTTTAAAGATTTTGATATAAGTTACCCCAATGTGCTATTAATCGGAAAATAAAAAGCTTCTAGATTTTCTAGAGGCTTATTTTTTTACCATAAAAATTCTGTGACAATTTTATCTACATCTTTGTTTTCATGTAACTTACTATGTTGAGCATTCTCGCCCTTAAATTCTTTTTCTTGATAAGATTTAACATTTCCGCTTACAAGGTATTTAAAGGACTGGGAAGAATCTATATCAACACTACCATCTGACTTACTTCCATCATCTAAATCACCATATATATTCAAAATTTGAAGTTCAGGATTGACCATTTTTTCTCTGTTTTCAAACATATATTGATATGATTCATTTTCTTTGAAGGCAGGCTTTCCATCAGCTGTCACTCCTCTACCTTCATTATCATAGTCATATCCCTTGCTTCCATTTAATGGTGCCGCGATTCCAACTTCTTTTACTAAAGTAGGACTTGATTCATTCGCATCTTCAATCAAATAATAAGAAAGTACATTATTTCCCATTGAATGTGCCACTGAATTAAATTTAGCAAAATCATGTTCTTTTCTTACTGCTTCAATAACAGAGCTATACCATTTTGCCACCAATGAAAAATCAGCATTGCGATTATCCTCTATTACTACTTGAATTATTGGCTTTTCTACTCCATCTTTCCATTTTCCTGATAGTTTTACCTTACCATCAGGATCAACTTTAGCAGTAATCACCTTCTTTGCGCCGGAATTTTTTTCGGCGTAATCAATCATACTGTTTGTTGAATTTGCAGTACCACTCCAGCCGTGAAAATAAAAAGTAGGTATCACATCTTCCTCGTTAATCTTAGTTGAAGTTTCCTTTTTGCCTGTACAAGCTACCAAAAGAAAGATAGCGATTAAGCTAATTATACTTGTAAAAAATTTTCTCATTATTGTGCTCCGTTCTCACTATTTTGCCACAAAAAGCTATTTATAGCTTTATCTACCTTTGAATTATGATGAAGTAAGCTATGCTGCGCCATACCACCTTTAAACTCCTCTTCCTTATATGAAAGAGCATATTGATCTGCTAAGTATTTAAGGGATTTTGCCGCCTCAGCAGTTACACTTCCATCAGAGTTGCTTCCATCTTCAAGATTTCCATAGATGTTTAAAATTTCAATTTGGTTCTTAGGGAATCTATTGACATTATCCATGAAATATTGATAATTAGGAGTAATTATTTCAGGTTTACCATTTTCATCTAATTTATTCTGATTTGGTTCGTCATTCATACCTATAACCCCATTTATAGGGGCAGCAATAAATACTTCTTTTTTCATTTTAGGAAAATTAGATTCCCCTGTATTATCTAAAAGCATATATTGAAGGATCGAATTGGACATTGAGTGACTGACTGTGTTGTATTCTTCGAAATGATGTACTTTATTTACTTCTTGTATTACATTTGCGTACCATGCTCCTAAAGTCTCGAAATCTCCATTTTTATTATCTTCAAGTACAACTTGTATGATTGGTTTGTCAATATCTTCATCCCAAGAACCATCAAGTTTAACATTTCCACTTGGGTCTACAGTTGCCTTGAAAACTTTCTTGGCACCCGAATGCTTCTCAGCGTAGACAATCATATTGTTAGTTGAACTAGCTGTACCACTCCATCCATGAAAGTAAAAAGTAGGGGTTGTATCCTTTTCATAATGATTTGGGTTACCTTTTCGGTTATAAAAAATAAAAGCTGATCCAACGGCTAAAAGCACTATTAATATAGTAATTAAGAACTTCTTCATTAAATTTTTTTCCTTATTATATTCTTTGTGAAATTTATCATATTTTATTAACTCTATAATAGCAAAAATGTACCAATATTTCCGTTTATTGCTACTGAAAATTTTGGGCATTTATGTTAATATAGAAAGAGTTAATAGATATTTAGGAGGAATAACCTTGACTACAACCTTTGACGACGCTCAAAGCATGCAAAAGATTATCGTACTAGACTACGGTAGCCAGTACAATCAATTGATTACTAGACGTATTCGTGAATTTGGAGTTTTCTCTGAACTAATGAGTCATAAAGTATCAGCTGATGAAATTCGTGAAATTAATCCAATCGGAATCATTCTTTCTGGTGGACCAAACTCTGTATACGATGATGGTGCTTTCGGAATTGATGAAGAAATATTTAAACTTGGAATTCCAGTTCTTGGAATTTGTTATGGTATGCAACTAATTACTCACCTTCTTGGTGGTAAAGTTGAATCTGCAGATAACAGTGAATATGGTAAGGCTATTCTTACTCACACTGATGATGCCGTTCTTTTCGCTGGAACTCCTACTGAACAACAAGTATGGATGAGCCATGGTGACTTGGTTACACAAGCTCCTGAAGGTTTTGAAGTTGTGGGAACTAGTGATGATTGCCCTATCGCTGCTATCCAAAATCTTGATACTAACTTCTACGGAGTTCAATTCCACCCAGAAGTTACTAACTCAATTTACGGTAACGACCTTCTTAAGCATTTCGCATTAGAAGTATGTCACGCGCGTGGTGACTGGTCAATGGATAACTTCATTGATATGGAAGTTGCTAAAATTCGTGAACAAGTTGGAGATAAAAAAGTATTACTTGGACTTTCAGGTGGTGTTGATTCATCAGTTGTTGGTGTACTTCTTCAACGTGCTATCGGTGACCAACTTACTTCAATCTTTGTAGACCACGGTTTACTTCGTAAAGGTGAAGCTGAGCAAGTTATGGAAACACTTGGTGGCAAATTCGGACTTAACATTATTAAAGTTGATGCTAAAGAACGTTTCATGAGCAAACTTGACGGTGTTGATGATCCAGAGAAAAAACGTAAAATCATTGGTAATGAATTTGTTTATGTATTTGATGATGAAGCTACTAAGCTTAAAGGTGTTGACTTCCTTGCACAAGGTACTCTTTACACTGACGTTATCGAATCAGGAACTGAAACTGCACAAACAATCAAGAGTCACCATAACGTAGGTGGACTTCCTGAAGATATGCAATTCCAATTAATCGAACCACTTAATACTTTATTTAAAGATGAAGTGCGCGAACTAGGAATCCAACTTGGTATGCCAGAAGAAATCGTTTGGCGCCAACCATTCCCAGGACCAGGTCTTGCTATCCGTGTTATGGGAGCAATCACTGAAGATAAACTTGAAATCGTACGCGAATCAGATGCTATCTTACGTGAAGAAATCGTAAAAGCAGGTCTTGATCGTGATATCTGGCAATATTTCACAGTTAACACAGGTGTTAAATCAGTTGGTGTTATGGGAGATGGCCGTACATACGATTATACAGTAGCAATCCGTGCTATCACTTCTATCGATGGAATGACTGCAGACTTTGCACAAATTCCTTGGGATGTACTACAAAAAATCTCAGTACGTATCGTAAATGAAGTTGACCACGTTAACCGCATAGTCTACGATATTACAAGTAAACCACCAGCAACAGTTGAGTGGGAATAAAATTTTATATATAAAAAACAGTAGTTTACTTATTTCAGGTACTACTGCTTTTTTTATTTCCATTTAAATGTTTTCTTAATAATCTTCTTGAAAAAGACCATACGTTCTTGTATGATTATAAAAAAAGGGGAGATTATATTTATGAATTATTCTGAGGAACTTGAAAAGACTTTTTTTAGGATTTCCAAAAAAGGAATAGCTGTTATTGCTACTTCATACAAGGATGATATTAGCATTCGTCCCGTTAGTGTTGTATTGTACGATGGAAAGATTGCATTTCAAACAAGTACCAAACTTTTAAAGTACCAACAAATAAAAAAGAATCCTCATGTCGCACTTTCAGTGGATAATATTTCAATTCAATGTATTGCAACCATAAAAGATCACCCCTTGAAAGAGAAAATTTTTATAGATTTATTCAAGAACAAACATAAAAGTTCTTTTGATAACTACTCACATATGAAATCAAATCGTGTAATTGAGCTTGAACCTTTAAAAATTCAAAGATGGGATTATATAGACAAAGAACCTTACATCGTAACACTTAATCTAAAAGAAAAAACAATTCAAAAAGAACGTTATCAACATGATTTAGAAGACTAAAAAATTAAGTAAAGCTCAATATAACTGAGCTTTTGTTAGCAAATTCTCAACTACCCGTCTCAAGCAAACACAAGAAACAAAATCTTGAACTAAGTTGCAAGTCAGATATAGTTGCTAATGAACTCTAGGAGTAACCAAAAAAAATGATACGAATTTATGCCAATACTCGCTTACTTTTTAGCTTTAATGAATAGAGTAGCAATAAAAGAAAAAATAATACTTAGAAACACCTGAACTTTTAGCTTCAGGTATTTTTAAATGTCAAAATTTTGTCTAATCAAAATTCGTATGTAATTCCTTCCTTATTTTTTATATCAATAAAATTTGCTCTACTCCATAACCATAGTGGTGTATGAAGATCAGATGGAATATACGGTGTATCATACAATAATTCTTCCCACCTTTCAGCTACTATCTGTCTAATATTATTTTTATTTATCTCAGAGTCTTCAATAATTCCTAATTTTATACTAGATTGTATTATATGTGTATCAGGTATAATAGAAATATTTTCCAATTTTTTAAATTTTAAATCTGTATATTTAGATAAAACAAAGAGCCAGTAATTCATTATCTTTGGACCTGATAAATATGGGTACTTTTTTTTATTTTGATTAATATGTTCCTTTATAAGTAAGATATTATACTCATTATCACTAAACATATTTTCTATTTTACCATCAAATTCTTCTTGTATAGTTTCACATAGTCTTTTCCAAATATCTATCTGTTTATTAGACTGTAACGCTACCTTATACTTAGTTAGCTTATATCTTAAGTCATCAAGAGACATTGATATTACTTTTTCTGGTAAAAATACATCATTTGTTTCAGGGTCGTGATATGTTTTGTTAGCAGCCTCCCAAAGTTTAAAAGAATTTCTTTGATAATTTAAAGCCATAGGCAATGTAAAATACAATGTATTATTTGTATCATTCTTTTGTAATTTTGGATTATTATCCTCAGGCATAATAAATCCACCTAAATATCCTTTATCATAATATGATAGCAAATCTTTTATAAATTCTATTAATATTTCTTTCTTCATACCTGTCCCTTACTTTATATAAATAATAAAACTTATTTAATATATTAATTTTTATTTCACTCCGATTATAGATTCTTTAGATAATTTAAGTTTACTATGACTCTAATCATCTAACTCTTTAACAACAATCATTTCATTATCACAGTTTTCATTTATACGGTCTTCAATATACCCTAAATTAAGATATAATCTTTTGGCATTTATATTGTCTAGGCAATAACTTGTATAGAGTTTTTCATATTTTCCATAACTTCGGACCAAGTCTTCTGCTAGCATCATTGCTTGCTTTCCATAACCTTTCTTTTGTTGATTTTTGTCAATCATAATTCTCCAGATGGTCATTGATTTTTCTTCGTCTTCTGTATAAACTAGTAAGAAGCCAACTGGTTTTGCGTCAAAACAAATTGCATATGGAAATACATCACCATCATTTCGATATAAGTAACACTCAGCCAAACTACGTACGTTGGGAGCAACGAATAGTTTCTGACTATCTTCAACTTCTAATTTTATAACATCTTTAAAATTTTCTTCTGTAATTTCGTTTAAAGTAAGCATGATTTTCCTAATTCTATTATTTATCTTTAGATACTATTTATATATATCATTTGATAATCAGTTTATAATAATTTATAATAACAATATATTATAAATTACAAAAATCCATGGAGGTATACAATGAATTTAGCTATTTTGTTAATAATTTTTTGTATTTTATTTGCTTTATTCCTTTTGTTTTCAAAAAGATAATTTTTTAAATCAGTCTTTGAACCTTTTGTTTGTCTAATATAACTATCTAAAGACTATCTATAATACTTAAGTCCTCTATTGATAAGCAACCACGTATACTATCAGAAGGATCTATCAATTTTAAATTAATAGGTAATTTATTTATTCCTTTTGTACCTTCTTTGATATCATTATCAGCAAGTATTACGATATCGTCAACATTTTCATTGCAAAATTTAATTATTGCATAGAGCTTATTCCATTCATAAGCTTTTGGATTTATAAAAGATAGTCTTCCTTCAGTTTTAAACCCTATTACTCTCTCAATTAGGCTACAAACGACAGGTGGTCGACTTGTACACCAGATAATCTTTATATCGTTCTTTGAAGAATTTCTAAGCCAGTCAGCAATGTGATTGGGTATTCCTAATTCTATGCCCATACTATCAATAAAAATGGCATCATTTCTCTTATATAGCCATGGTGAAATGGTGTCGTCAATATCTAATAAAAGAAATTTCATTAAATTATCTTATACCTTTCTATTCAATGCTTGTATCATTTCTTTCAGCATGATTTTCACTCAATCTAGATTCTCTTAATTTCTTGAACTTCATTCTTCTTTTCTCTTTTTTCCCAATTTTCTTTGGAGGTACTATAACATACATATTTATTGGTCCATCAGCATATCCAATTATACCCTTCTTGAATTGCTTCATCTTCTTGCGTATTTTCTTTTGGGGTCTTACCATGTTAGTTCTCCTTACTTTATTTTAAATTAGATAATCTTGGTTAATAATTTTTCCACTACTTGATTTACTGAATTATTTGTTACATCAATTTTTTCTGATGAAACTTGGTTATAGTTTTTTATACGGGCTATTGATTCTTCAATTGAATTCTCATTTCTTAAGCCAAGGGATACATCTTTTAGAATATTTTCTCTTAATTTATTTTCATTAGATATTAAGGAAAATGAATAGAATTGAGTTTTTGAGATGTTAAGTTCAGATAATACCTCGTTTATAATTTCCTGCCTATCCATGACCCAACAAAAGATTACATATTCAAAATCAGGATTTTCGAGGAATGAATTCAATAGAAATTGGATATTTTTTACAACCATTTTCTTATTAGCTTTGTTATAGTTTGCTGGATTCATCATCCAACACCAATCACCATCTAGAAAGACGGATTTGTCTAACTTTTTCATTAATTCTGTGGAAACTGTGGTCTTGCCTATGCCCATTGGTCCACCTATAAAAATTAACTTTTTCATATTATCACCATTATTTTTTATTATAATTGTATTATATCAAAAAAAGCCATTCTAAGTTGAACGACTTTTTGAATTTCTATAATAATCCACTACTTACAATAATATAAATTCCAAGTCCGATTAATGTTAATGGTATAAAGATATGTCCATATTTGTTTAAGACATTTTTAACGGCTGGAATATTAGCAAATTTGTCACCCAAGAAGCACCAGATGCCTATCATAAGAATAAATACTATTACGTTTAAACTAATCTGACTTGATGACTCTTGGCTAAATATAGGAACATATACTCCAATATTATCTGCTCCACTCGCAATAGTAATCAAAGCAATTGATATAATGGGAAACTTCCCCATCTTAGAAAGAGAATTTTTACTTTTCTGGCTTTTACTATTCCCTTTATTTTCTTTCTTCTCTTTATCCTCTTTATAGCTATCCCATATGGTCCTCACGCCTAAAAATATAGGAATTAACCCTAAGATACCTATATATTTTTGAGGAAAAGATTTTAAACCATTTACAATCAAAATACTAACTAAAAGTAATGCTATTAATCCAATATACTGACCAATAACTATGTCTTTTTTCTTCAAAGAACTTCCGACTGAAAACAAGAGCATAACTAGAAATAAATCGTCCAAATTTGTAGCAACGAAAGATAAAATACCTGTAATAATTGTTGACATATTTCTACCTCCTACAATATTAAATATTGTTTAATTCTAGCATAGTATATGTGTTATTGCTAATATTTATAGATATGTAGAACATAATTAAACTTAGTTGTTTGTAAAAAAATAAGTTATTGAGTTACATTTATTTTATTTTATCATCTGCTTCTACGTTACCCAAATTATTTTCTTTCTCATCATGTTTTTTGTGGTGATGATGACCATGATGCTTTTTATTATATATATATGATTTTGCGACTGTTGTAATGAACATTGACATAAGCCCTAATCCTACTATTACATAAACCATTGTAAATATTTTACCAAGTGTTGTTGCTGGTGCATAATTACCATAGCCTATTGTAGTCAGTGTCATGAATGAAAAATACAATGAATCAATTACTGAGAATTTCTCAACTGTTGAATAAAAAATTGTTCCACTAAGTAAGGTTATTGAAATCATAAAGAGCAACGCTCTTGTTTCTTCCTTTTTCCAAATAACAATAAAGGAATCGATAACTTTTTTAGATGCAATTATTAATGATAGCATTTTTACTCCTTTTAAAATGAACTATGTATATTCTAACAAATTAATAAATCATTTAAAATAGCAAAAAAGCTCCAACACATAATATGTTAGAGCTAAATTGAAAATTTATTTATTCTTCTACTTTTATTTCACCTGATAAATATCCCAACAATGAATAAATATCATCCTCAGTCATTACAAGTGAACGAGATTCTTTAGCATTTACTACTGCCAGGACATAAATGCCCTTGTTTCTCTCAAATAAACTTGTAGTATTTTCAGGGTCAATTTTCCCTAATGCATCAACAAGTTCATCACGACTTGTATATGTTTCAATACTTTCAAAAATGTTTTTTTCTTTTAATTGACCTACGATATTTTCAACTTTTTTAATAATATTTTTTTCAGTTTTCCAATATATTCCATCTTCAAATGAACCTTTTAGTATTCTTTTTGCATCTTTTACATCATATAGTTCTTCTGTTGAAACATTATATGTTTTCAATAGACTTTCTAGTACTTCAATTAAATCAGCTGCTTCTTCTGTCTTAGCAGATGGTGTTTCAGCACTCATAAATTCTGAAAATTCTTCAATTACTTTTTCTCTAAGAGCAAATTGTAAATCTTCTCCTTGTAACTTATCAAACTCAGCTTCCGGATTGCTTGATTTAATTTTTTCTTGTAAATTATCTCTTACTAATTTTCCAGTTTGTCCCATATGTCTGTACTCCTTTGCTTAATAGCACTATTCTACTATTTTTTTCTTAAATTGTTAATTATAAGATAATATTGCCGAATTTTTCTTAACTTCTCAACCCTTTACCTTTGTTGATTAAATACCAGACAATTGAATATAGGACGATAATAAACACTACTAATATCGACATTGACATAAGTACTGGAACATCTGTTTTTCCTAAGAAACCATATCTAAAGCCTGAAATCATATAGACGATTGGATTTATTTTTGATACTCCTTGCCAGAACGGTGGAAGCATTGAGATGGCGTAGAAGACTCCTCCAAGGTATGTAAGAGGTTGCAAAACAAATGTCGGCACGATTGAAACATCGTCGTATGATTTGGCGAATACTCCGTTTAATAGCCCTGCAAGTGAGAAGAGAACTGTTGTCATTAGGATTGTGATAACAACGATAAACCATGAATGGACGTGTAGGGGAACGAATAAAAGTGAAACAATTGTAACAAGTGTTCCAACAATGATTCCACGTCCTACTCCACCTGCAATGAATCCTAAAATTATTACATTTGTTGGCACTGGAGCAACTAGCAACTCTTCGATATTTTTTTGGAATTTTTGCGAGAAGAATGATGACGATACATTAGCATATGAGCTGGTGATTGCTGACATCATGATAAGGCCAGGCACAATGAATTCCATATATGAGAATCCACCCATGTCGCCGATACGTCCGCCAATCATCTTACCGAAAATGATGAAGTAAAGAGATGTTGTGATTACAGATGGTACGAGTGTTTGTACCCAAATACGCATGTAACGATTTGTTTCTTTAATTGCTAAACTTTTTAAGGCCGTAAAATATAAATTAAACATTTTCTTCCTCCACTTCTTCATTTTCTTCAGTAATTTTAAGGAAGAGTTCTTCTAAACGATTTGATTTGTTACGCATTGACACTACTTCAACTCCTTGTTGATTTAGTTGCTCAAATACATTATTTAGACCTTGATTTCGCTCAACCTCTACCTCAAGTGTTAAGTCATCTTCAAAAGATATATTATAACCTTTAATTTCAGCCTTAGGTGAACCGATAGCTAGGTCTAAAATAAATGTTTCAAATTGGAGTTTTGAAAGCAGTGATTTCATACTTGTATTTTCAATTAGTTGTCCATTTTGGATTATACCAATATTACGACAAAGCATCTCTGCTTCTTCCAGATAGTGGGTAGTAAGAATGATTGTTGTACCATTAGCATTCAGCTCTCTTAAGAAGTCCCACATCTCACGTCTAAGCTCGATATCAACTCCTGCTGTTGGTTCATCAAGAATCAACAAACGTGGCTCATGCATCAAAGCACGCGCAATCATCAATCTTCTCTTCATACCACCAGAAAGCATACCAGCCTTTTCATTTCTTTTATCCCAAAGGTTTGACTGTTTCAAATACTTCTCGCTACGCTTAATTGCTTCCTTACGAGGAACACCGTAGTAGCCAGCTTGGTTGACCACAATCTGTTGAACAGTTTCAAACGGATTGAAGTTAAATTCCTGTGGAACAAGTCCAATCTGTTGCTTAGCCTTAACCAAGTCCTTGTCAATATCATAGCCAAAAACCTTAACAGTTCCAGACGTCTTATTCACTAATGATGTTACTATACCAATAGTTGTTGATTTACCAGCGCCATTTGGCCCTAATAAAGCATAAAAATCACCCTCATCAACAGTCAAATCAAGCCCTTTTAAAGCAACTTTACCTGTTGAATAGGTCTTTTTTAAATCTCTTATCTCAAGAGCAAAAGTCATTTTGGATACTCCTTTTCAAAATAAAATAACAGTTAATATTTGTTCATTGTAAAAAACTCACTTAAATATACTATTCTCATTCACTGTTTTTGTCAAATATCTAATACTTTTATAAACACTTAAGAGTAAGAATAAAAAAATATAAAATAAATTTCTATTCTTCCCAATAAAGATTATTAAAAAATTACATCTTTAATATTTGACTAAGATAATATATAAGCATAGAATTACAGATATAAAGAATAAATGAGGTGATTATCATGGAAAAGAAACATGAATTTGAAGCAGTTGACGCACGCGAAGTTGAAACAAAAAAACGTAAAGAAGAACGCTTAGAAAAACAATCTAAATTTGATCTAAATTCAAAAGAAGAACGCGAACACAAAGCACAAGGTAATAGAAAATAATTAATAAAGCCTTACAAAACTTCAAATTTTGTAAGGCTTTTTATATGATTATTTTTATTTATAAGGAGGATAAAAAGGTTCAAAAGATGTATCAGTTGGTAAATTCAAGACTGATTTCTTATGAGTAAACTCGTCAAAACTAAACTTACCATGATATTGACCTAATCCAGAATTTCCAACACCTGCAAATGGCATCTCTAAATTTAAGGCGTGTGCAATCGCTCCATTGATTACTCCTCCACCAAAAGATACTTGAGATATTACTTTTTTTTGAACTTCTTTATCCTTAGTATATAAATATAAAGCTAATGGCTTTTCATTAACATTCAAAGGTTTAATTACATGCTCTTCAAGCATATTGCCGTTAAAGTCAATAATAGGAATTATGGGACCAAATAATTCTTGTGACATTAGCGAATCGCTCCAATCAACATTTTCAACTATTGTTGGAGATATTTTTAATTCTTTTTCATTAAATTCACCACCGAAAACAATATTGCCGTTAGAATTATCTAATAGATCTTTAAGTCTATCAAAAGACTTTTTATTGACTATCTTACAATAATCACTTGAACTTATCGGATCATTTCCATAGAAATTAATTATTTCTTTTTCCAATTCTTTGATAAACTCTTTTTTTATTTCAGCGTCAATCAAAATATAGTCAGTCGCAACACATGTCTGTCCTGAATTAATAAGTTTTGACCATAATATTTTTTTTGCTGCTTCATTTATATTTGTATCTTTAATTACTATTGCAGGACTTTTACCACCTAGTTCTAAAGTGATTGGTGTTAAATTTTTACTTGCTTCACTCATGATAATTTTTGCTACTCTAGGACTGCCCGTAAAGAAAATATAATCTAATTTTTCACTTAATAATTCAGTAGTTTCCTCTTGTCCACCTTCAACAAGAGCAATATATTTTTTTTCGAAGGTTTCAGAAATCAAATTATCAATAACTTTAGAAGTCTCTGGAGCTAACTCTGAAGGTTTTACAATTGCAGTGTTTCCAGTCATTATTGCATCAATTAAAGGAAGCATGGTTAGCATTATTGGATAGTTATAAGGTGCAATTATAAGCATCACACCGTATGGTTCAGAATATATGGTACTAGTTGAATTTGGAAAAATATTACTACTATCCATAACGTTTAAAGTCATCCAATCTTTCAGATTTTCACGAACATAAGATAAATAGTTTAAGGCAAATCCAGTTTCAAAAATTTCAACCTCAGCTTGAGGTTTATTTAAGTCCTTCATTAATGCTTCATCAATAGATGAACTATATCTTTTTATTGCCTCTTCTAGTTTATTAAGTTGTTCAATCCTATAGTCATAAGATTTGGTTTGGTTAGAAAGAAAGAATTTCCGTTGTTCATCGACTAAATTTTGATACTTACCCATGTTTTTTCTCCTTAAATTTTAATTCAATTATATAATACTCTAAGATTAATTATATATCAAAATATATGAGAAATTACCTTAATATTAAAAAATTTTATTTATTTATTAATCAGTCTAAATAATTAATAAATAAGTATATTCTTCAATTAGTTCATCTATATCATAATTTTCAAGTTCTTCTTCATCAGTGATAAGATAATGTCCCTCATTTAAAAGTGATGCTTTTTGCTCGCCTTGAATATTAAATAAATTTAATTTCTTATTTTCTTTATCAAATTGAAATCTCACAGATGATTGATTTTTTGGTCTTCCAACAACTAAATAATCCTTGCAAATCAACTTGGCACCCCATTTTTTATATAATTCAAGAGTTGCGTCAGATTTTCTTGTAAAAATTGATAATGCTTCGACATTTTTTTCAATCAATTTATTTCGGGCGACTTCAAATAATTTTTTAGCAATGCCCTTTTTTTGAAAATCTGGATGTACTGCTAAATTGGTAAAATATGCCACGGAGTCTCCTTGATAATACATGTAATTTCTACTTGCATCCTCATTATAAATTCCAATATCTAGAATACCCACAATTTGTCCATCAATGACTGCTACAAGCTCAATACTATCTTTGTATATTTCAGGATTAAACCTTGTTTTACTAGTTTCCATATCATCAAAAAACGGAGAAAAGAGATAGCTCAACGCCTTTGTGTAGACCCATTCTTTTTCATCTGTATCTGAATAACTTCTAATTTCCATGTATTTATTTACTCCTTTATAATTATGGTTGATAAATATTTAACTATAAATTCATATTCTTAAATCAAATATTATTTATTTTTACTAAAAAATATTTCAGCCCAAGCTTCTTCAAATCCACATCTTATTGCAACATTTCAGGAAACTCAAGATGTGCTTTAGCTGTAATTGATTTCACTAATTTAGTTGCATATCCTTTTCCTTGATACTCTAGTAAGACACTTATTCCAATTTCAAGAGTATATTTTCCACTTTGATTTATACCTGCCATGGCTACTACTTTATTGTTTGATAGAATCGCTGCTCCTAATAAATCAGGATATTCTTCAGCAAAGCAAAAACATTCTTTGAAGTCATTATTGCCTTTAAAGTTTAAAATATCATCTTTAGATAGAAACTTAACATCATCTTCTATTGGAAAGTATGATTTTAGGTGTGTAAAAAGAAGCATAATTTGAAATCTTACAATCATATTTATTGAGTATTTTTTCTAACTCTTTTAAATTCGATACTTCACCAAACCACTTAGCTTGACACTTCTCATACTTCAACTTTAAATCTTTTACTAAATTTTGATTATCAACTCTACAAATTAATTTCCCAGAATAAACAACAATATTACCAACATCTTGAGTAAAAAACCTTCCACCTAGTTATTTTTCTTTACATACAAAAATATGATTGTTATCAATTATATCAATACCAAAGTCAGTTAAAAACTGTTTTTCTAAAATGTGATTCATAAATTCTCCTATTATTTATGATAAATATGAATGAAACTTCATAGTAGAAATTATTCAATCAAATATCATTTGAGCAATAAGTTTACTTTATATTTTTATATTATATTTTTATTAAAAGTATATCATTTTTTCAGAAAAAAAATCTCAAGAATTAACTTAAGATTTTATCTTATTTAAAAATTCAAATTTATTAAGTGATTCGAATACTTCCTCATATATGTATATTCTATCTCGTCCATCTTCTTTTGCTTTATAAAGTGTCTTATCGGCAAGTTCAACTGCTAAGTTAACACCGTTAAATGTTTTTTCTCTTATTCTCTTTATTCCCGCAGAAAAAGTTACCTTATAATCTGGTGTCTCTTCTTCCTCGTAATATGTCTTTAAATCAACCTCCAATGATATGAGAAAGTTTTTAACTTCTTGAGATCTTTTATTTAAAAAGACAATTACAAATTCTTCACCACCAAATCTAAATATTCTATACTCGGATTCCTGGAGAAACATTTTCATTGTATCTTGCATTATTTGTGAAAAAGTTGCTAGTACCCTATTTCCCTCTAAGTGTCCATAACGATCGTTAAACTTTTTAAAGTTATCTAAATCAAGAATAGAAACGGTATAGTCAGCGTAATCTTTAGATACAAACTCACTGTATTCTTCAAAAGCAGTAAAATTATATGTTCCAGTTAATTTATCAATTTGACCGTTCTTTAATGCTGTATTGATTTCATCCATCTGTCTCTCTTGTAATCTGAAAAACCTTTCAAAAAAATAAATAATTATTATAGAACCAAGAAATACAAGAATTTCAACAGTAAATGCAGTTTTAAAATCCTCTAAATTATAAACAAAGAAATCACATATGATCGTAATAATCGTCTCGACAGTAAGGATTAGAAGTATTTTTACATCTCTGTTTGGAATTTTTGAATTTTCTATGAAAGTTGAAGCAAATAATAATACAACTCCTATTATATACAGTTTTATATCAAGCTTTATTACTACATCATTATTGATTAAAAAATATGCAAATACTAGTGTAGGTGTAGCAATAAAAAGTAATTTACCTTTTTGCTTGGAAATATAATGACTTATAAATATAGCAAGTGTGTACTCATAACAATAGAAACCTAATGATACCGTGGTGAATGAAAGAGTAAAGTATAAATATATTGCATAAATGACCAACAATATAAAGTATCTATGATACATTCTCACATTTGATAATCTAAAATTCTTAATGATCGCATCATAAGATATAAGTAAACTAGTTATGACAGTTGGCATTAAGCAAAATATTACTGAGAGTTGCCACATAATTCTACCTGTTCTAAGTCTTTAAACATTGGCCAATTATAGCCTTGTTGATAGGTTAGACCTCTCTCCAACATGCTTTGACTTAATTCCTTATCTTCAATTCCTTCAATAATAAACCTCTTATTATGTCTCTGAGCAAGATCATACCAAGCAGCAATGAAAATATCAATATCATCAAATTCATGATTTTTAAATGGTAGTAAGGTAAATTTTAAATTTCTGATATTTTCGATATTTCTTAGAACAAATTCTAAACTATATTGACCACATGAGATATCATCAAGTGAAATATCATAGCCAAAGGCTGCAATTTTTTCAATATTTGATACAAATTCAGCTTGGTTATCTTCTATATCAAAATGGTCTCTAAAAGGCTCTGGATGTTCAGTAATCTCTATTATAATATTACTAGAATATTGACTCATATCTTCAAAGAAAGACCATGTGCTTTCAAAATTCAGCTGTACAGGGAAAAAATTAATTGAAAATCTATAATCAGGATGATTATTGATTTGTATTATCAATTCCTGTTTAAACCACTTTAAAAATTCGCTATATACATGATCGTCCATCAATAAATCATTAAATAATTCTGCTGGAAATGAATTATCTTTCTTATTTCTAAGCAATATTTCAAATTCCAAGTATTTTGTTTCAGAATTAAGGTCGACAATTGGCTGAAAAGCGAGACTTAGGTTCTGTATTTCTTCAATTCTGTTTTTTTCCATAAATAAAAATCTCATTCCTTAATAAAATAACTCTTAAAAAAATTATATCATAGGTTATAAATATTATAATAATTCGAGATTTTTCATCTGTACTAATCATATGGGAAAAATTAAAAACAGGATTAAAAAATTATTATTTTTCACTTTTATCATCAGGTTCTTTACTAGCAATTTCATAGTCTTTTGATTCTGGATTAGAGTTTCTACTTTCCTTTTTGTCTTTAGAATATGTCTCATCTCTAGCTTGCTTAATCAATTTTTGATATTCAGATGGATCTAATTGATAATTATCATTATTTTTTTTAAGTTTAAAATTGATTGTTTTTTCTTGATCTGAAAAAGGTGGAACTTGATTCATTTGGCCATAGTAAGTAGAAAACAGCTTCAATTCAATTAATGATTTTGTTTCTTGAGGACTTGTATTGTCTGATTCTCTAATTATGGTATAATCCCCTTCATCACCAAAAACTTGTATTCTAGCACCTTGACTATCCTTAATTTCAGATGCACCTGCTATTGGTCTCATTTTTATAGAAACAAGAGCATATTCTCCATCTTGGTCTAAATTATCGATACTGTAGTCATGAATTTTAGATACATTTTCTAAATATGTTTTAGCGTACTCATTCACTATATCCTCTGCACTATATGTATCACGACCTGAAACTAATTTTAATGTTTGAAAGTCTCCCTGCATACTAATCATGCGTTTTTCTTTATTGACAATCGAACTTAAAAAATCATTTTTCATCTTCAAATATGATTGAGTAAAATATCTATTTACATCATTCTCATTTCCACCATAAATACAGTCTAGGATAGCCTTAACACTACTTGAAATATTTTTTTCTTCATCGTTGTTAACTTTAAAATCTTTATTTTTTGAAGAGCTATCTGTTATTTCCATAGAATTATTAACACTTTCTTCCTTATTATTTTTCTTGCAGGCTGACAAATTTACAGAGACAAGACAAAGTAAAAGAAAATATAAAAATGTTTTTCTATTTCTTCTCATAAATCATAACTCCTTTGTCATTAATATATCTCTATCTGCCAATCATCACCGTCTTGACGATAATAAAATTCACTGAGTTTATCGTCTACAAATATTTTATACATTTCAAGAAAATCATTTGCCAATTCATAATTTGCAAGTTCTTCTTTTCTAATCCAAAATACTTTTCCTTCATCTGATGATTTCAATTCACCAGAAAACTTATCAGTTTTATAGAAAAACACCACATATCTTTCATCATCATTAGTCTGAAATTGCTTGTATCCACATAGGTATGGATTTTGAATAGTGAGTCCTGTTTCTTCCCACACTTCCCTTATTACTGCATCATGGAAAGATTCTTCATGCTCGATATGTCCTCCTGGAAATGTTAGTCCTGGCCAATCTGAATTCATCCTGTCCTGAACCAAGATAAAATCACCATCTTCAATCATACACATATTTGTCAAAATTGCTTTTTCTGCCCGCGCCATATATACCTCCTGTGTTTAATTGATTATACCATGATATGTTATAATATAGTCACTTAAAAATAGACTAATACTTCGTTGACTTATCTCGATGAACTCCAGTTCTATCATCAATTCGTCGCCTCGTCTTACTTCTATTTTAATCAACTATAATTGAAAGATGTTAGGAGAATATTATGTTTTACAGATATCAAGAACTTGAAATGCACTACAAAATATATGGTCACGGTACACCGATTCTGATGATTCATGGATTATCGTGTGATATGCGTCTGATGGTGGGCTGCATGAAACCAATTTTTAAGGATATCGATGGATTTCAACGGATATACATCGATCTACCTGGTATGGGATTATCAAATGCTCCTTTAAGCTTTGCCTCTTGCGATAAAATTCTTGAAGCACTTCTTGCTTTTATTGAAGATAATATTAAAGGTAACTTTATTCTTGCTGGAGAATCGTATGGTGGATATCTGGTTAATGGGATTATCTCTATCATGCCAGAGCGCGTGATTAAGGCAATTGAAATATGTCCAATGGTTGTAGAAAATCATGATGAACGTCGAAAAGCATCAAAAAACTTTACAGATTTTGATGAGGAATTTATGGCTACTCTTTCAGAGCAGAATAGAAAATACTTTTCGAATTTTGCTGTTATTGCAAATAAAGATACATACGACAGATATGCTAGTGATATCATTCCAGGAATTAAGTGTTTTGATAAAAATTTTATTTATATGCTTAGAAAAAATTATTGCTTTTCCTTTGATTTGTATGCAAGACTAGTAGCGTTGAAATTTGATAAACCCGTTCTGATATTTGCAGGTAAGCAAGATACTGCTGTCGGATATGTTGACTTATATGAGGGATTAGTACCACTCTTTCCACAAGCTTCTTTCATTCTATTGAACAAAGCAGGCCATAATCTTCAAATTGAGCAAAAAGATGTATTTGAGGCAATAATTAAAAATTGGTTGTAAAAAGAAGTTCATATGCGAGCTTCTTTTTATGCTGATTTTAATTGGAAATCCAGTATGTCAACGGTACATATTAGAGACCAAAATATTATATGTAAGAAAAAACAAGAGAATTTAATCTCTTGCTTGTAAATTTTTCTTCAATTCTTTAAATCTAAAGCTGTGAGTTTTAATCGCAAGACAATGTATTCGACTTGCTTTGGCTCTTTACTCCTTAATCAGTCATAAAATCACCTACTCCACTGGGTTACGTTGTTCATAGAACTTAACCGACTAAAGTCGTTAGTTCTAGTGGCAGGGCGTCGAAGAACCTTTTTTCGTGCTTCATTTCATTCCATTGTCCATGAAAACTTACAGAACTAAAGTTCTGAGTTTCACTGGCAAGCGTTCATAATTCTTACGAATTATTCCTTGCTACTTCACTTAGGCTTGGATCTCGATAAAACTAACGCAACAAAAAAAGTTGCGAGTTTTAATCGCAACTTCAATGGGTTCGACTTTCTTTGGCTCTTTACTCCTTAATCAGTCGTAAAATCACCTACTCCACTGGGTTACGTTGTCCATAGAACTTAAACGCCTAAAGTCGTTAGTTCTAGTGGCAAGGCGTCGAAGAACCTTTTTTCGTACTTCATTTCATTACGTTGTCCATGAAAACTTACAGAACTAAAGTTCTGAGTTTCAGTGGCAAGCGTTCATAATTCTTACGAATTATTCCTTGCTACTCCGCTTGCGCTTCGATGTCGATAAAACTAACCCAACAAAAAAAGTTGCGAGTTTTAGTCGCAACTTCAATGGTTTTATTGATTCCATGCGTCTTCTAATTGTTTAGCTCCGTCTGTAAACATTTTATCTCTGTCACCTTTATCTGAGTTAGATAAGATGTTTTCCATGATTGTACGTACAGTGTTGTTAAGAGCTGCATTAGAGTTTTGTGTTACTGGGAATGAAATCAAGTTTTCTGTATCTTTTTCTAAGATTGAAGGAATCTTAGTGTTTGGAGAAGCTTGATACTCTTTACCTTTGATTACAGAATCAAGAATTGGCATATATCCTGTATTTTGAGCCCAGTATAATTGAACATCTGGAGTTGATAGATATTTCATGAATAGGAATGCTGCTGTTTTTTGCTCATCAGTTGCACTTGAGAACATGTAAACATCAGTACCTTGTTGAATGTTATATTTGGCAGGACGAACTGCTACTCCATATTCAAATCCAGCACTTTTAGCGTCTTTAGCTACATATGTTTCACCAGCGATTGATCCGACAAACATTGCAACTTTTTGACTCGCAAATGGAACTGACATATATTTATCTGAACCTGGTGTACGGAAGTAACCATCTTTAACTCCATCAGCATAGTAGTTAACTACATCTTTTGACTCTTTGCTATCAAATTTAGTGTCTTTAGTTACATCAACACCTTCATTTTTCATACCAAGTAGGTAGTAGTTAGATAGGGCATCAAAACCAGCACCAACAACTTTTCCTTCTGATTTTTCATAAATTGTTTTTGAAGCTTCTTTAAGTTCTTCCATTGTAGTTGGAACTTTCACTCCATATTGCTTAAGAATAGTCTCGTTGTAGAATAAAGCCTCTGTTGATTTATTAAATGGAATACCATATTGAACATCATTAATTTTAGCACCATCTAATAATGATTCTTTAATCTTTTCTTGGTCTCCCCAACCGATTGTTTTGTCTTCCATATATGGAGTTAAGTCAACAAGTTGTTTGTTTTCAGAAGCATCATATAACCAACCTGGGTAAGCTTGAGAAATCGTTGGCAAATCTTTTGGTGATTGTAAAGTTGAATTAACTTTAGCTTGTAATGAACCGTAATCTTGTTGGTTTTGCAATGTAACTTTAATCTTTGGATTAGCTTTTTGGAAATCCTCAGTAATCTTAGTTAAAGCTTTTTCTTGCGCACCATTCATTGCATGCCAGAATGTGATTGTAGTATCATCTTTGATTTCGGTTACAATATTTGCTTCTTTTTTTGTATCCTCTTTCTTAGAATCACTTTTACTACCACAAGCAGCAAGTGCAGCTACACTTACAACAGTCATTGCGATTGTTGCCAATTTTTTGAGTTTCATTCTACTCTCCTTGTAAAATAATTTTTTGTCCTCTTCGAGGCAATATTCTTTCGCCATACGGATTTTCCAGATTTTCTGGCTTCAAAGTATGGATTGGAACCAATAATTTAGGGTGGATCATTGCAATAATTCTATCTAAATCTCTTGGTCTTGCATGACCAGAGCATGATAAACGAGTAAATTCAATATTCTTACGTGCAAGCATTTTAAGAAATTTAGCATAAGCTGGATCAAAATCTCCTAATGGCTCAGCATCACTATGAATATAAAGTGAACCATCTTGTAGATTTTCAAAATTATCAACTACTTGCCAAAGATATTCTCCTTTGTCAGTAAGTAAATTTTCATAAGGTATTTCTAAACTCTCATCAAGAAATTCCACTTTTTCAGGATTCTTAGATGAATAATAGTAAGCAACTTCTATATTAAATATCTCAGCAAACAATGCTGCCATTTGAGCTTCTAACACAACTGTTCTTGGAGAACGTTCAATTATTTTAGCGAATCGTTTAAGATTTGCTGGATAACCATTAAATGTTATCTGACGATCTGGATTTTCAAGCTCTAATTCAACAAGACTTTCAACTAAATCTTCTTCAGTAAAGGTTTCAATATCAAGTTCTCTTGGATTATCAGAGAAACTGACACTAACACCCTCCATCATAAGCATATCGCAATCTTGAGCCTTATCACAAAAATCAATTGTATCTTGTGCATCATAACCATGTAATCTAAGATCCCCAGTATAAACTAGAAACTTATCTGGTGTCCTGATTAGAAATCCAGTAGCTCCATATGCATCGTGGTCAACTGGCATCATCTCAACTGTAATCTCACCAACGGTAACTATTTCACCCTGTTCAACCTTTGTAATAGGACGAACATATGATAGCTCTTTACCAGGTGAAGGAATCAAGAAAGTCCCTGCCCTATTTAGGGATTTTAATAATTGTTCTGTCTTTTCAAAAGCATATAATGGGATATCTTCATCTAAATAATTAACCATTTTAGAATGATCTAAATGTACATGTGACAGAAATACGGCAGTATGCTTAAATTCTCCGATGGTCGGAAGCTCCAAACCAGTTGAAAAACTTTTATCATAGACCGCTGGTATCGCAGGTATTAATCTGTTATTTAGAAGTGTTTCCAAGCTCTCATCTTTCAAGTTCAACTCCGGACGGAATTCTGTACCGAAATCAAAGAAGATATGTGAGTCATTGTAGGCAACTTCAATCACTGTTCCCCCAATAGTCATGATTCCACTATGGAAAGTTACAATTGTTTTATTTCTATCCTTTGATTCCATTTTTAGCAACCCCTCTGATGATTTGTTTTCTAAAGATGAAGTAAATTATTAAAATTGGTATAACCGTAAGTGTTGCGGCTGCCATTTGTAGGTGAACGTCGTTACCGCTTTCTGTTGTGAAGGCCGATAGACCGTTGTTCAAGAGGCGATATTTTTTGTCGTTGGTTACAAGTAATGGCCACAAGAATGAGTTCCAGCTTGAGATAAAGGTCAAAATTCCGACTGTTACTAAGGCTGGTTTTGTCAGAGGAATAAGAATTCGTCTGATGTATTCAAGGTCGCTAGCTCCATCGATTTTCGCTGCCTTATAAAAGGTTGCTGGAATTCCCTTTAAGTATCCATTTAGGTAGTAAATGTAGAATATACTTGTAATGAAGGGGATAATCAATGCAGTATAAGTGTTTAGAAGTCCCATTCTGGCAATTGTGTTGTAATTTGTGAAAATGATTGATTCATAAGGAACCATCAAAAGAGCAACCATTACAAAGAGTACAATTTTTTTACCTTTGAATTGTAGACTTGTTAGTGCAAATGATGCTAAAACTGATGTAATCAATGTAGCAATCGTCACCGCAAGTGAAACAAATACTGTATTAAAGAAATAACGAACGAATGGTGCTTTTTGGAAAACTTGTACATAGTTGTTAAATTGGAAACTCTTCGGCAAAAATGTTGGTGGCATACTAGTTGCTTCACTATAAGTCATTAGCCCTGCAAGAATCATATAGATGAATGGGAAGACTGTAATAATCGCTAAGACTATAATGAAGATATATGACAATACTGTAGAAACTTTTTTCATTTTAATCATTCACCTTTTCTAATAATTTATTTTGAAGGAAGGTAACAATTAAGATAATTCCAAAGAGAATCACAGTTGCAGCCATTGCAATACCAGGACGATTAGCAATATGGAATTTATCATAAATATAGTAAACAGCAGTTGTTGCACTGTTTGCTACTCCTGCTTGACCATTAAACAAGGCAAATACCTGTGTGTATACTTTGAAGGCACTTATCAGATTTACAGTCAGTAAGAAAGTAAGGGTTGGAATAAGTTGAGGGAAAGTAATTCTTGTAAAAATTTCCCAATCATCTGCCCCAAAAAGTTTTGCAATCTTGTAATGTTCTTCATCAATATTGCGAAGACCGGCAAGAAGGATAATTATATTGAAAGCAAGACTTGACCAAATACCAAAAATTATCAGTGTTGGAATACTCATATCAACGCTGTTAAGCCAGTTAATAGGTTTCATTCCAAAGAAACTTAGAAAATAGTTAATAATACCGTAGTTTTCATTGAAAAAATATCTAAATACGATACCAATGGCAATTGTTGATGTCACATAAGGCATAAAGAAAATCGTTTCAAAAAAGTTTTTAAATTTTACTTTTTCAAATATTATCCATGCAATAACAAGTGACAAAATCAAACCAATTGGCACTGTAGAAAAGGCATAAATTGCTGTATTCTTAAGCGCTTTATGAAATACTGGATCTTTTAGAACTCTAGTATAATTTTCAGTACCAGCAAAACTATGATTTAACAAAGTACCTTTTTGGAAACTTAAATTAAATGAACGGAAAAGTGAATAAATGTTAAATACTAAGATAACAGCCAGAGAGGGTAATAGAAATAACCAAGCCTTTGGCTGATTTTCTGGGTTATATTTTTTAAACATTAGTAAACCCTCTCTCCGCTTTCTTTAAAGATAAAGGCTTTTTTATATGCAAAATCAAAAGCAAGTTCCATGCCAGCATCGATTTGTTCTTCAACGCTTACGATTGACTTAAATCTATCTTCGTTCAAATAGAAATTAAGGATACGTTCACGACCAATCAATTCAACCTGACTGATTACTGCTTTGAAGATACCACTAGCTGAAGGATGAACATCTTCTGGTCTGATACCTAGGATATATTTTCCATCAACCAATTTTTCTTTAAATCTATCTTCTTTAAAGTTTGATAAAGGTATAGAGTAATCATCAAAGTATAATTTATCACCCTTAACTTCTGCTTCAAAAGTGTTGATTATTGGGTTACCAATAAATTTTGCTACAAAAAGATTATTAGGTTCTAAATAAAGATTTTGTGGATCATCATCTTGTTGAACAACCCCTTCATTAAGAAGAATAATTTTATCAGAAATTGATAGTGCTTCTTCTTGGTCATGGGTTACAAAGACTGTTGTGATTCCAACTTCTTTAACTAAGCGACGAATTTCTTCACGAATTTTTAGTCGAAGTCGAGCATCAAGGTTACTTAGTGGTTCGTCCAATAAAAGAACTTCTGGATTTTGTACCAAGGCACGTGTAATTGCAACACGTTGTTGCTGACCTCCTGATAATGTTCCAGGTTTCTTGTCTGCCAGTTCCTCAATATTTGTGAGTTTCATGTATTCCTCAGCAATTTTTTGAGCTTCTGCCTTATCTTTTTTCTTAGGACCAACTGTTAATGGGAACATGATATTTTCCAGAACAGTCATATGAGGATATAGTGCATAGTTCTGGAATACAAAACCAATATTTCTATCCTTTGGTTCTACCTCAACTACTGAGCGACCATCAAATTTGATATCACCCTTTGTTGGACTTAACAATCCAGCAATGATATTTAAAATTGTTGACTTACCACATCCACTTGGACCAAGTAAACAAACCAAATCACCCTTTTCAATCGTAAAATCAATTGCTTTCAAGGCTTCAAATCCATTATCGAACGTCTTATTGATATCGATAACTTCTAGCATGGAATTTCCTCCGCTTTTCTATCTACTTTAAAAAAATTTAATAATTATTTCACTATTAATTATAGCACTAACTTTTGTAATTCTGTATAATTTTTCAAAAAAAAATGCTTAAAAAGTGAATTTTTTTACTTTTTAATGCCTAATATTGTTACCCAATTAACGAATTTCCGAATGTTCAATTTAAAAACGACAAAAAAACTCAACTTCTCCATATGAGAAATTGAGCTATATAGTTATTATTTATGATTTTTTTCTAACATAGGCAGATGTTTACTTGCTGTTACAAGTATATAGAAACTAATAGAGTATAATACTCCTTGTAGTAAGTTAAATGGAGTTACCATCGCTAGCAAATATTTTCCAACTCCAATGAATTGTTTAATATCAAAACCAGCAAACTTAGCATACAATGGAATTGCATAGAAATAATTCATTGCAAGCATTGTTAAGGTCATGGCAATTGTTGCGCAAATACTTGCTACAATATACCTCTGCCTAGTGAAATCTCTTTTACTTATGAGAGCAAATATTGTCACAAACATACCGATTGCTAAGATATTCATCGGTAGTCCAATCCATGTATTCACACCTTCATTATTTAGAAAGAATTTCAATAAAGACCTGATAAACAGAATCATGTAGGCGGCCTTTAAGTCAAACATTAAATAACCTACAAGAATAGGAAGAATTGAGAACTCAACCTTTAAGAAATCCGCACCCGGAATAAGTGGAAATTGCGGAAAGAGCATTAAAACAAATGAAATAGCACTTAATATGGCAATATGTGCCATTCGTTTAGTATCTTTCATGGGGCACCTCCTAAATTTTTATTTAGAAGACTTGAAATTATTAAAAAATTTAAAAATCTCTGTCTTCTCTTCATCCTGACTTTGACAGTTGGTACTGGAATTTCACCAGTTCGGCCGAATTAACGGTTCATGGACTATACCACCAGTGGGGAAACAAACCCCGCCCTGAAGACGTGCAAACCTCAACAACTGCTTGTTTTCATATTTTTTCAAGTTATTTATGTGCCAAAAATGTGCCAAAACATTTTTTTGAAACAACTTGAAATAAAAAACAGAGTCACTAAGGATTACAAAATAGATTATATCATACTTTAATTTTTTGGGTAATTTTAAGATACTTAAAATAAATATTTATACATTTATAATTTCCAAGTAAACAATCCATTCTTACTTTCTTCCACATATAAAAAGTGGTATTCCTTGGAAAATGCTTCAGCAGGTCCAATATATTCATCAGCATAATCTAATGCATCGTATAGTGACTCAAACGATTTAATTAGAGTGTCTCCTTTAAAAATCCCAACCATGATATTATTCATTTTCTTCCTCCACTAATATATACGAAAAATATGTTAAAATGTTTTAATATAAATTAAATATGAAAAGGTCTTTCACTTGTATTCTAATACGATAATTCTAAAAATATTGAAGTAAAAACTAACCTATTCATGAGTTAGTTTAAAGGAGGAATGATGATGACAACTTTAGATGAATATAATTTAAGTAAATTTGCTTTCATTTATAAAGAAAATTTCAAAAAATATGATCCACAAACCTATTATGATAATTTAAATAGTACCTATTTATTTTATGCAGTCGTGTGTTTTTTAATTGCCATTTCTTCTAATATGTCTTATTCTCTTTTAAAAATAAAAAATGTTTTTACTTTCAGTAGTTTAATTATACTACTCTTACTATCTGTTTTTTTTGCCATATTGTCGGCGATATCAGCTTTTAAGCAAAACAAAAAGAAGATAACCACAAAAAAAATAGATGCTGAAAAAATCGATATATATAAATTTAATGAAAGTATGTTATATGATACTCTTAACTGCATGGATTTAGAAGAATTGCAATCTTTACAAGAATATTTAAAAAAATTAAACTCAAAGCCTTCTAATAATCTTCCCATATTCATTTCTATAACTTCTCTATTAATTTCTGTAGTGTTAGCCTCAATCAATCAACTTATCAATTCCACTACTCCTAAAATCGAACTAAAAACTAATGAATCATTAGGAATTTTCTTTGGAATAATTTGTATTACCATAATTATATTTATTATAATATACATTCTGTTATTAGAGCCCAACATCATAAACTTGGAATTGAAATTGAATGAAAAATATGAAAATACAATAAATGAAATTTTGAAATTTAATGAGCAAATTAGAGAGAAACCATTGCAACGATATTCTAAAAAAATTGTTATAACAAAAAGCTCTAATATGTAAATTAGAGCAAATTAAATTTTTGGTTTCTATTAAAATTTTTCAAATCAATACTTACTATACACTTAACAAAATATTCACTTTTCTTATTTTGGCTCTTTATCTTCAAAAGTCTTGCCGTCATTTTTTAAAATTTGAGTTAATTGAGTGTTAAACAAAGCATTTGCTGTTGATACTGCATTTCCTATTGAAAATGTAATTAATATTGATCCTTGAACATTTCTTAATATCTTTAAATAAAAAATTACATTGATACCATTTGTCAATTCTCCTTTTTCTTTTTCAACATTTTGATAAGAAAAATCCATACTAATTTCTCTAGAAAGAAATGTGCTTTCCATCAATTCATCTGTTTCAGTACGTGTATACCCATATTTCTCTTTACAAAAGATTCTAAAATAATGAATAAATTTATCAAATCTATAAACGTGATTCTCTATTACTAATTCAAATTTATAATCTTGATTTGGCTTTATATATGTATAGCTGTTGTAGCCAAAATATGGAAAGTGAGTATAAAAATCTGAATTATCTACAATTTTTATTGACTCTTTTCTTTTCGAATCACTTATGTTGGATATTTTTATATTACTTATTGGATATGGACAATAAACTGTCATATCAAACGAATGAAATATCTTACCGAGAGTTGATTCAATTATTTCATCTTTATTTTTTAAAAAAGTTTCTGATTTTGAAAACTCATTAAATATTGGTAACAATTCATAACTATCAAGTATAAATGGATTTGGATAATTGTTAATTTCAGGTATTTTGACATCAAAGTTTGGGTATTCTTCTTCTCTTGCATCAATATATTTCCAATAAAAATTAGGTGTAATTTCTTTTATACGATCATTTCTCTTATCAACTGCTTTTTGTATTTCTTCATCATTTCTTTTTTTCCTATCGTACCGAAGAGAAATTCCTACACCAACTATCGCAAGTACAGAGCCAAAAAGCGTTGAATCAAAAAAATTCCACAGTTCCTTATTTGTAAACATTAATATCATACATAACAATACAAATGCTAAAAAACTTAAAATAAAAGATAAATATTTTACTTTCATATAATTAATCACAACTCCTATCTAAAAAGATAATATCACTTTTAAACCATGAAAAAAAGACCTAGCAAATGCTAGGCCAAAATTAACTCTTTAATTTTATTAATATTGAATCCAGAAAACATTTCTTTCCCCACTTTAATTACTGGAGCAGAAGAAAATCCTTTTTCTTTCAATTCATCTATATGATCTAAAATACTTAACTCTTGGAATTCAATTCCTTTAGACGTTAAGTGTTTTTTTGTCATCATGCAAGGTGGACAATTTTCTTTAGTGTAGATTTTTACTTGCTGCATTAACTATACAAACCTCTCAACATCTTGTTCGAGAAGCCAACCTGTCGGTGTATTTCCTTTTCCAATAAGAAATTCTTTCTTACTTCTAGAGTAGTTAATAGGACGCTCTTTTAAAATATCATAAGTTTGCCCAATGACAAATTTAGGAATAGATTTAGCTTTAGATGAAGGTGACCACTTGCATGCCTGTTTTCCAACTACTAATTTGTTTTTATATCCTTGTTGAACTGGTTTGCTAGGTTGACTAGCATTCCAAGACTTTGACACCATGTCCTTTTTAAGCTGAGCATACGAGATACCCCATTTCGATAAGAATCCCAATGGATCTGTATGGTCTGAGCCACGACCAGTTTTACTTATGTAGTCATGAGTTTCAATTCCTGTGTATGAGCCGTCATCTACATTATAATCGCCACCTAATTCATCCAGTAACTGTCTAGATAATTCAAGATAAACTCGGTAAGCTGCGTCAAATTGAGCTTGTGTCTTAATTGAACCTTCTACAAACTCGATTGATGCCCAACCATCCCAGTTGGCGGAACCACCTACATCATAAGCACCACCTTTGGCCATGACTTGCCATGCTTCAGCTTGTCCTGTTTCATGATTGAAACCAACTAAATGAGTATAGTTTGCATTCATGTAGTTTCTTGAAAGAAAATCACGTTCATTCTGCATAGTCGAGTTAGGATTGCCTGTGCTATGCAAATGGACTCCTGTCCATGGTGCTACTGAATAACCATTATCTTGCGCTGGATTACCTGGTACAACAATATGATTGATTACATTTACCATTTGTTTACTATCTCCTTTTTTATTTTTTAAAACATCAGCTATATATTTATTTAAGTCAACAAATGTAATTCCTGTTGTGCTGTTAAATACGTTTGTCGAGTAAGTTCTTACGACAATTCCATTGTATGGATAATTGGCATCTAGATTAGTAAAGGGTACGCCATAATTTGCCTCACCAGTTATTACTGTGTTCCCTTGGATACCAAGTACAATCCCTGTGTGACCCGCCTCGCCTGTATAATAATATCCATTATTTGCAGTAATTGAGAATAAAGAAAAAGCTGTAGGAGTATTGCTTGCTGACAGTTTTCCTTTATTTGCATTTATGAAATATTGTACCATTTCACAGCCATTACCACTTGGTTGGGAAAGATTAATATCATCATTTGTATAATTCTTCAAGAACCATTGGCTAAATAAGGTACAGTTTGAATGCGCATTTGGAAAGCCTCCGTAGGTTCCGTAATAAGTCCCTGGATAAGTTGGAAGTTTTGCTGATAGATATTTCTTCATAAGCTCTTTAGCTTCATTTATAGTTAATCCTGACATTTATGCTCCTTTCTCCTCGTCGCCTTTTTCAATTTGTTTCAATGTATTATCAAGAACTATAATCTTAGCCTTAGAATTGTCTAATTTTCTTATTTTAGATTGTAACTCTTGGTCTGCAGATAGAGTCTTGCTGAGAAATTCTCCCACATCAAACTCATAAATCAAGCTAAGATTCGCTACAATACTTGCTAACTCTTTACGAGCATAAGCTATTATTACTGGAGGCATTGCCAGTTTTGCAATATTTAAATACTGCTCAATAGTAGGTACATCAAACATATCTGCAAAGTCTATAACTAATACAACGACTGTAAATAAAATAAAAGCTATGAATTTCTTCATCAGCCCCTCATTACCTTTATCAGATGAATAAAGGTTATTTTTTTTTGAAACAATAGTTCCTAATATATAATCTGTTGCTAATATGATAGCGAAAATTGTAACTAGCACTACCATCGTTTTGTTAAATAGTAAATCCATTTTTCTCCTTTTCTATAAATTCAAGTTATGCCACTTCGTCGCAGCTCCATTGCTATCAAAGCTTGTAGCTATTGCTACACTTCCAAGACCTTTAAATTGGCTTATGATTGCTAATACATCATCCATCGTCCATAATTCATTTTTACTGTTAATCATACGCATAGGCACATCTACAGTCATACCACTAAAACCGCTGTAGAACTTTCCTTTTGGATCAATGGTCAGCGCTGATGTATATGTCGTGTCTCCTGTCGCTTTCTTATATAAGAAACCAAGATAGTCTCCTGTGTCTTCAAGCCTTAGAGTAACACCCCTTATATTGGCATCGCTTGATTTTGAACTTGTTCCTAGACGTCCAATTTTGCGAGTGCCATACCAGAACTCCATGCCGTCGTCATTCAATACTGCAGTTTTTACTCCATCTTTAAAAAACTGCATTCCATATTGATCAATATTTAAGTTCATTTTTGAGTTCTTAAAAAATTGGATACGATCTGAGTACAATTTAATATTTGTAGAGCTATTATTAAAGCCAACAGTAATAGCATTTACATCAAGCTTGTCAGCTGTGATACTATTTGCCATAATTGCATCAGCAAGAATTCCACGGCCAGTTATTGCATTCTTGAACGTTTGGCCACCATCATCAGAAATCCCAACCCCTGCAGCGTTTAGTATTACTATTAAATTTGGATTCTTCTTGTCAATGGCGATCATGCTTCCATCATCACCGAAAACGAATTGAGTCTGTACCGACTTAAGTAACTTAGTGACTATCTGAATCTCGTCACTCATAGCCTGAAATGGAAGCTTCTTACGTCCTTCGAGGATGTCAGTAATATTATTAACTGCATTCGACATCTTTCCTTGATATCGTTTTACAAGACCCTCAGTGCCAAATGTAAACTTGAGGTCTAGTATCTTACCTAACCAGTTTCGTGTAATCTGACGAGAAACTACTCTAACTTCTTCATTAAGCCCAATTCTTTCATCGATGAGTAGGACGGTATCGCCTAAATTTGACTGTGCATATGGATAACCTTTTTCCCTCAAGTCTACTAGGTCGGCAGTTACTGAAATCTTAATTGATTCATCAACTAACTTCTTGAGAGATTTATCCATAGTGGCAGAATCTTTCATACGTCCATCTTTTAGAGGTGGTGCTTCACGTTTGCCTAATAACTTTGCTAAGGGACTAGTGTATTCACGCTTTAACTTTGCATTTTTAGCACCTTCATCAGAATCTTCATAGTTACCAAAACCTCTGCCGTAAGTCCAATAAGACTGTCCGTCAACTTCCTTTATGATATTTGATGCGTTAAGCCTATGTCGATACATAACATTACTATCAGTACCTATTCGATCACGTATTGTCACTACATTTCCTGTGAAAGTGAATTCAGCACCTACCCTATTTAATACATGTTGAAACATCTTAAGGCATGTATCTCCATCACCGTAACCTTCGATTTTTATATTGTTCCAGGCACCTATTAGCTTATGAGTATAAGATGTTGGTTTGAAACAAATATTGAATAGTTCTTCAATAGGAAATGAGCCGTCGTACCGTTCATAAACACGAGTTGAGTCTAAATCATCATACAATTTCGGTAATGCTTTAATTGTCTTCTTCTGAAACTTCCCAACACCTTGACTCTTGCAAAGAACAATCTTGTAAACTTCTTCGTTATCGTCAACAAGTTCCCAAAATTCAGCAATCTTGTCTAAAAAAAGAGAATTTACTTTATTAGGTAAAATCTCTATTGATAAATTCATATCACCGTTAATTTCATCAGAAATCGTGTAAGTTCCCATTACAGGATACTCGTTTAATTGTAAGTCTCTTACATACATTAAATATATCCTCGAGCATTAATTATTTTCTGACCAACGACACGTGACATTGTATGTGCTGCAGTATTCGAGCTCGGTAACATCATAAGGTGAATAGCATCTAGATAGTTGATTACATCACCTTCGTACATCACAGGACCACTGCCAGATTTGATATCTGAAGCTTTCAGCACAATGCTCTCATTAAGATTTGATACATTCTCAAGCATCAAAATAGCTGTCATGACTTTAGTCATAGATGCT
Source organism: Floricoccus tropicus (assembly GCF_001832905.1). GTDB lineage: Bacteria > Bacillota > Bacilli > Lactobacillales > Streptococcaceae > Floricoccus > Floricoccus tropicus. Next base: position 34,581 of record NZ_MKIR01000023.1, read on the forward strand.
GGCATGATTGAATCGTTCTCGTTGATTGAGTATAAGCTTTCAGATTGAATATTTGTGAAGTAAGTTGGATTGTGAAGAGGAACTTTCATAATGCTTGAAGCTGAAACTTTTGGAACATTTGATGGTGTATAACTTGAATTCTTCAATTTCTCTTTAGCAATGTTTGCTACTTGTCTCACTGCTTCATATCGTTCCGAACTACCTGCATCAACATCCGTACCCATGACGACACAAGCAAAGATATCTTTAGTATCTTTAGCTTGAATCAGCGTAGTAGCATTGAATAATGATCCTAGCGTCCCCGATTTTCCACCTAAAATGTCATATTCTGCTTCAAGTCCATCATGATGCACAGTCGCATCTATAGCTACACTTCGTGCTTTAGGACCTTTGACATTTACTGTATACTGCTTTCTTCCCCAATATTTCAACAAGTCTTGATAAGCTAATGCATGCATTGTGAGCAATAAAAAATCCCTTGAACAAGATACTTGTCCAGAGATTGCTAAACCAGTTGAATTTTTAAAAGTAGTTTTAGACATTCCTAAATATGAAGCTTTTTTATTCATTTCTGAAACGAAAACTGCAGAACATTCATCATCACTAGCTTGAATTTTTTGTCCTGAATCGTCAGGTAGAATAATCGGAGGTGTACTAGATTCTTTTGACATCTTAGAAATCTGGCTACTTAGAGCTGCATATGTCTTCGCAAGAGTTAATTCAATACCTTTTTCTGATGCTTCTAGGTTCTTGAAATCAACTTCTTTAACAGTTTTTGGCTCGTTTCCTTTTCCATAGATATCTGTCAAGTCATATATCGATAGCTTTCTTATTTTTCCTGCTAAGTTAGCAGAAGATATACTTCCTACGTATACAATTGAATCTCCTACAAAAGTATCAGAAGTAACAAGAATTTCTGAGATATTCTCAAAATCATTCTTATCTGACACTCTTGTTAATCCTAAATTCTGATTACCGCTTTTAAAGTTCCCGTTAAATTGGACTCCACACAGACCCTTTACGTATCTGCTTACCGCTACATCAAATGTAACAAAATATGCATGACTAGCTTTTAATTTAACCTTTTGATTCACTTGTGCAGATGTCTGACTATCCATAGTTAAATTATTAAATCCATCAGAATCTTTTGTAATCGTTACAGTCCCTGCATTATTTGACCAAAAAGCTAAATTATTATTAAACCAACCATTTGAAAAAAGATTAATTGCGAAATCTTCAGTATTGTTTTTGATTGTTTCTTTGATTTTCTCAAGTTCTTCTGCAGTTACAGTCAATTCGATCCAGTCAGACCATTTATCAACTTTGAAGGCTCTCACATATTTCTGAGCCGGATTGTTAAGATCTAAGAATTCTTGATGTACATAAATACCCGAGTTACTAGATACTACTTGCAACATTCCGCTCGTTTTCGTAGTTGGATAATTTGTTCCGCCAGCGACAAAAAAGAGACCTCCAGTTTTATATTCATCAAGGTCTACATTATTCAATCCTATAAAACGACTATTTACTGAATCTTTAATTTCTTTGATGCTATTCTCAACAGAAGCAGACATTTTTTTCACATCATCTGGAATTCCGTTAAATAATTTGAAATTTTCATTAATTCGATCTAGATTTTTTCGGTCCCATTGCGGACCTATAATTTGCATTTCCATATTTCCCCTTTCTGTTATCTATATATGAATTTGAAATCAAATTCAATCGTTGCGCTTTTACAGTCGTAAATCTGAAACGTGTTCCAGCCTGGCTTTAAGAAAATAAAATCTTTAGCTGTGTCTTTCAAAGCTGCTAGTTTATTTCTTGTTACATTAGCGCCTTCGTATCGCCAAACGTCTGTATTTGTAACAGGTTTATTGATTGTAATCTTGCTATCCGTAGTAATATTTTTCAGTTTAAATCTTGCTGTAGAACCTACTACATTTTTTATAGCGATGTTCAACATTGCCTCAAATGGATGCACATCTACATTTCCTGCATTGAATACTTTGAATGTAGCAGTTGATTCTGCATTGTGCGTATATATCAATTCAGTATCATCTACAGTCTCAAGTCCCATTCCCCACGCCCAAGAATTATCGAATGCTGATATTTTTTTTAGCTGTAACTGTTGAGTTGTTAATACTGATTCAGATATACCTCTAATTGCTATAAACTCAATTTCAAACGTGCTGTATATTAACTTTTGCTGAAGTGAAAACTCACTATCTACTTTAACTAGCCATTGTTTACCTGGAAGACGTTTCTCAATTAAATAAAAAGGCTCTTCAGAACTAAATATTTCAAATATCTCATCTCTTAATAAAGAAAATACAGGTATCTGACTTGCTCTAGCTCTAAAAGTAGCATTAATATTTCTTGATTCAATATCACTTCCAAAATCAATCATTCCGAGTGAACCATCAATGTGCTCATAGTTATGTCTCATATTAGGAGAAGAAATAACTAAGTCAACTGTTCTGATATCTGCATCGTCAAGATCATAAGTTTTACCATTTAATTTTTTTATCAGTACCATTCAATATCCTTTCTAAAATTTCTTAATTGAATCATTAATAGCATTATTCTCATTGACAATATTTGCAAGTACTTCACCGTCAACAATTAACGAAGAATCTTTAGCTAGAATTCTACTAAGTAGTTCATTTTGTCTATTTAGAAGCGCAACTACCTCTGCATTATTTGATGAACTATTTGGCGAATTATCATTTTGACTTGATGAACTTGTTCCAGAAACTCCAAATTTAAAGTTTGGATTAAATGGTTTCAGCAAATCATTTGATATTGATTTGAGGGAGTTTTCAACGGTATATGCATCTTCATCAATACCAGCAGCAATCCCTCTGGGGATATACCTACCTATTTCATCACGCATTCTCCGCGAAGGTGAATGTATATCCATAGCATCTTTTAATGTTTCAGATACTGCATCAGCTAACGATCGTGCTGATGCTATTGCATAGCTAGCTCCAGCATCAATCCCGTTTGCTAGACCTTGTGATGCATATTGACCAGACTGATAAAATTTATCTTGCAGTGTATTTACAGAGTCTGTTGAATTGTTAACCATTGAAGTAACTGTACTTAATACGTGGACACTTCCCGCATTAATAGTTTGAACCATATTATTCATTGAATTTTTAGAAGAATTTTCAATGTTTTTACCTAAATTATCAACTTGTTTAGTTATCGCTTGAGTATTTGTAGAAACAATATTATTACCACTATTCATTCCAGACTGTAAATTACTTACAAAGCCTGTCATTGATACCGAACTCGAAGTTTTAATTGTAGTTTGCAAGTTAACAAAAGAAGAGTTAATAGTTGAAGCACCGGCATTAATAGTTGAAGCACCGGTTGCCATTCCTAAAGAAATACTAGCTACAAACGCAAGCATTGATTGATTTGCAATATTTGGCAATAAATTAAATGAAGATTGTAAAAATGTAATGCCGCTTTGAATTATTGAACTTGAAGTTGTCATTCCAGTTTGAAGTGTAGAATTGAACCCTGTCATGGCTGTCAACGACAATCCAGTTAATGAAAGATTAAAATTGTTAAAATCTTGTTTGATTAGTTCAAGGTTAGAACTTACAGAGTTTCTTGCTATATCCATTCCGGTTTTAATACCATTAATAAACGGTTCCATTGAAGTAGCAGAATTTACTGATATATCTTTGAATGGCTCAGTTAAAGTAGTTTTTAAAGAATCCATAACAGCTGTCAAGGCTTCTTTTTTATTCTCTATACCTTGAACTAAACCGGCAACAACAAATCCTCCAATTTCATCAAAAACTCTTGATGGTGAATGAACTTGAAGAGCATCTTTAGCACTATTAGATACTTTATCTGCCATATCTTTACTTGCTTTACTAGCAGTCTCTGAATTTTGAGTTATACCTTGAGCAAGGCCGTCACCAACATTTTTCCCAAGTTCTCCAAAGTTTGCTTCACTAATTTTATTTTTTAAACTTAGTTTTGTACCACCAATCATGTTCTGAATTTCAGCTGGAATATTACTCTGTTCTATTCCCATAGCTTTCCCCAGTGCATCGGTTGCAGTTTTACCTCCATTTGCAAACGTTGAACTCAATTGTTGAAGCTCTTCATCAGAAGAATTAACAATAGCTGCAACATAACCTGCCGATTGTGGACCTGCTTCTCTGAGAGTATTCAGCAACCCTTGATCGACTCCACGTTTAGCAAGTTCTGCAATATTATTTCCCCATTCGCCTACAACACGCTGATTTTCTTCTAAATTCGCTTGCATTTGAGAAACAGACATCTCTTGTTTATCAGATAAGGTATCAAACATATTAGTTGCGCTATCAGCGTATGAACTCCAAGTCTCTTTCATACCATCAACTGCTGCTTTTTGAGCTTCATTCAAACCTTCATAAGTAATTACTTGCTTCGTAGCTCCTTCTTCAACTGCTTGAGTTGCTTGTTCTGCTGCAACTTTTTGAGCCTCAGCAAGTTCACCAGTTTCTACTTTTAGATTTGAAGCAGTTTCTTTTAGAGACGTTTCCTTTTCGTCAAGTTCTTCAATTGCCTTTTTATGCTCTCGAGTTGTTATTGTGCCTTCTTCTAGTTTAGTATTCCACTCAGCACGTAGGTTTTTATTCTCTTCAAGTTTTTTTCCTACTTCAATTTCTTCAGTTTGAGCTTGAATTAATTGTTCTTGGAGTTGAGTTGCTTTATCAATACCTGAATATGCATCAATCTTTTCTTTAATCTGTGCAGTACTCATTGAAAGTTTTCTGCTTTCGTCATCATAAACAAGATTTAGTCCTTCGTACTGTTTGTTAAGAGCTTCTACATTATCTTTAAGAAGTTTTTTTTCTGCAGCTGATTTGTTCTCTTTACTAGCAAGATTACCAATTTCATCAGTCATCTTCTTGTAAGTTTCAACTACCGATTCATTATGTTTAATTTCATCTTTTCTTGAAGCTGAGTTATTTTTAACTGAATCAGTAAGTTTATCCGTACTTGAAGATAATTCACTAACTTCACCATTTAACTTTTTACCTTCTTCAGTAGTTCGATTAAACCATTTGTAAAGAGAAACTCCAGCAGTAACTAAAACTCCGATTGCTGCAATTGCTATTCTGACTCCACCAGTCATAGTTTTTACTGCCACGCCTAGAGCTGTAGTGGCTGTAGTCATTACAGTGGTTGCAACGGTTGAAACTGATAAAGAACCTGTAAGTACACCAAGTAAGGCAGTGCTTAGCTTAACTACTCCTACTTCAGCTAATCTTGCGCTTGTACTCCCTTTAGTAGCTACTGTATCTGCAATAGTTGCAGCAGTTTGTCCTTTGATTACTATTCCAAATGCAGAACTAGATGCTTTAGCTACATTAATTGCTTGTGTTGCATTATTAAGCATTGAGGTTGTAGAGTTAATAACTTTTAAAGCTAGAAATGCAGTACCAAGCCCAATAAGTACAGGTGATAAAGTTTTTCCAGTAGTTATTAAAGTATTAACAGTTCCTATAAATACTTTTAAAAGAGGTTCAGTAGCTCTTATACCTACGCCGACTACTTTAAAAGTTGAATTTATTATTACTTTCAATCCGTCTAGGTTTTGAGCAATACTTTTTCCTGTTACTGCTTTTGAAAGATTATTAATGTCAGTTAAAAGATTTGCCACACCTTTTGATACTGCATTTCTTAAATTTCCAAACGAAGTTGCCATACCTTCACTGTTAATTTTTGCAAGATTAGCTAAATCACCAGTTCCAATACCTAACTTAATAAGGTTATCTTCAAATTCTCGAAAAGTAACATCCCCTTCTTTAAGGGCAGAGTATAAATCTCTCTGAGCAGCCGTCCCTGTGAAACCCATGGCTTCAGCCGTCTTTTGCAGTCCCACCGGCATTGTTTCCTGTAAGGTTTTCCAACTTTGCAAATCAACTTCACCTTTAGAAAGCATTTGAACATATTGATCAGTTCCACGTGCAGCATCGGCAGTTGATGAACCACTTGCTAGAAAAGCATTATTTAGTGCAAGAGTAGCATTCGTAGACCTATCAAGATTACCAGTCATAGTAGTCAATTTCATTGACGTATTTACCACTTCATCTAGTCTGGTAGGTAATCCATCAATTCCTGAAGATAGTTTATCCTGAGCTTCTTTTGCTTGAGATGTGCTGTATCCAAAGGAGTCCATAACTTTAGGAAATCTTTGAAAAGTATCAAACCTACTAATTGCAGCATCCATTGATTGATTCAAAGCGCTTATAGCTATAGAAGCAACCTTTACAAGACCCATGGCCATTGCAATATCTTTAATACTACTAGAAGCTTTATTAGCACTATCAGGTATTTTCCTTGTTTCTTCATTTGTATCAGAAAGAGGCTTAGGGTTTATACCTTCTGCACTATCTTGAATACCTTTCAAAGAATCTGAGCTTTTTTGCGCTGTGGAGCTTAAATCTGATAAGTCAGAAGAAACTAAATCAATTGACTTTCCATTGATATCAGCAAGAGAATCTGAAAAAAGCCTAATGCTATTTGTAGATTGCTTACTGTTAGTTGATAGTTCTTCCATTGAGTTAGAAGTTGAAACTAAAGATTTGCCGTTAATATCAGTAATGTTTGAAGCTAATACTTTAAGTTCACTAGCACTATTTTTACTAGAGCTATCTAATTCCTTTAAATCACTGCCAACTTTTTTTACAGATTTACTATCAATATCGTTTAATGATTTTCCAACAGTTTCAATTCCACTAGAGCTTGTCTTAGCGGTAGTTTCTAAACTTTTTAGTTCGTTCACTACAACTTTAACTGGTTTGCCATCAATCTCAATATCAATTGTTATTCTTCCATCAGCCATATATCTCCTTTCTAGCTTGTAAGCCTATATTTTTTTTGCAACTCCCTCATTTGAGCTTTATATTCTGAGGTCTCACCTTTACGAGGTTTCCATAGCCTTATTTTGATAATTTTTTGAATGATAGTATCATCTGGCAAAGCTTCTAGGATAGCTTGAAACTCTTCCCAATGCATCTTCCCTTGTTCATCAAATAGATTTATACCAATCTGTCTGAATGAAGCATATATATAACTTGCATCTTCAGTTAAATCAATAGGTTTCTCACTTTTAAGTTGCTCACTATCTTTTATAGGCATTGGATTACCATCCAAATCAAGTTCAACAGGTTCTTTAGAAGATTTATTAATATACTTTTCAAATATCTCTTTCCAAAGCAATAGTTTATCTCCATATTCAAGTTCATTAGAGCCTATCAAGAGTTTAACTATCATACTTAGTTTTAATTCTTTTAAAAGAGATTTATTATTTAGTATTTCTAGAACATCAAGAACATTATTAAAGCTAAGGTCCAAGTCGTATAAAATACCATCAAAAACGATAGAATTAACTAATAAATCATTTAATTTCATGTGCTATTTCCTCATCTTGATTTGCTTTTTCTTCTCCTCATACTCTTTCATAATTGCTTTTGAACCATCAAATTGTTTTGCTGCAAATTCTTTTACATACTCGTCAATTCCTTCTACAACTGCTAGAAATACATCAACAAGAGCTAGCACGTCTGGGAACTTTTTGTAAAGTGTTTCAAAAGCTCCTTTCCCTAAGAATGAATCAAATGCAACTGTCAATGCTTCTTTTATTGCTTCGATACCATCAGCATTCTTTGAGGAAGCAGGTTCGATATTATCTAGGCTTGCCATTATTTCATCATGAGTTTCTTGATATCTTTCAATTGACTCAACTGAAGATTCAAAGAAGAATTCCATTCCTGAAATTTTTATTGGTAGTCCTGAGCGTTGTACGTTTAAAATTAATTCTTTAGTCATATTCTTTCTCCAAAAAATAAAGGAGCTATATTAGCTCCTTGAGTTAATTAACCAACTGGGGTTACTGCACTTTCTTGAGGGATTTCATTAAACGTAATTGTACAGCTGAAATCTTCATATTCAGTTGCATCCCCAGCACCTGCTATAATTGCTGAAACTGTAGCTTTACCAATCCATTGTTTTTTTCCATCAGACGAAACAATTTTATGATAAACTTTTCTTTCTTCTCCAATTTTCCATTTTAGCCCAGCAATATAGGCTTGTGCCTTATCTTCTGGATCATGACTACCTTCGAAGCCATAAGCACCAGAAACACCAGTAACTGTTGTTTCTGCCGTTCCGTCACCGTCATAGTATCCAGTATCATCTGTTTGTTCATCTGTATCATCTGAAACTGTAGAAATCCATTTAGCAAGCCTCATATAATCAGCTTCCTTAGGTTTTGAACCATCCTTAGGAATCGGTGCAATAAAGTGCTTGCGAATCGCATTTTTTTGTCTCATTAATTTTTCTCCTTTTTATAAGTTGTTATTTTAGCTTTAATATCTAACATAAATATGTAATTACCTTTGTCATCAATTTGATTGACGAAAGGCGTATTAGTAATATTGATACCATCAAAAGAAAAAGAACTATCATCACTGATTAATTCTTCTAATTCTTCTAAATAGTTTTGTAGTTTCCATAAGGTCTCATGAATTCTTTTCTGGTCATCAGACTTCATAGCGAATTCTAAGTTAATTTCACGATCTTTAGAATCATCATAGTACGCTTTAATTACTTTGCTACCTACAAGGGGATAACACACAAGAGATTCTTGAGGTTTTAGATATCCAATAATTGATTTCAAAGGTAATTCTGCGTTTTCATTAATATTTGTAACTAACTGATGTATGAAATCTATTCTAAATCAGCTCCTTTCACATATGCTTTTATCCAGTCGCTCATGAAAACATTTGATGCTTTATCATCCCAATGTGGTCCAGTTCCTGGAGTAGAATAATTTGGACTAAAATCATTATAGAAATGTTTTCTAGCATAAACAGAATTCCAAAAAAGTTGTTCACCATTTTTAGAAATTCCACTCATGCCACGTAGTCCGCCATCTTTAAAAGGTACAAAATTCTCATTCATATCTGAATAAGCTTGATTAGATAATGCTACTCTGCCGGCTGTCAGATTTGATTGAGAAAGTTTATCATATACTCCTTTCATGTCAATATTAATACCCATTATTTAATTATTTAACCTCCAGCTCATAACCAATTATTTCACTTGAATCTAGGTAGTAAGGAATCACAGTCACGATTGCGTACTCTCTATTTCTCCAATTCACAATGTCTTTAGTGCTAAATGTTGGCATGTTGGAATTGTACTTTTTAAACATTGTTATCAATGAATTTGGCATTTCTTCAGTGGAGTTCACCCCTTGTCGTCTAAAATTGTATCCTTCATCAAATCTAACAGTATTCAAAATTATTTCTTCTTTGTAGCTATCTTTATCCCATATATCAGTATCATCAAGTTGCTTTATTGTAATACTGTGTGGAAAAGCTTGTTTAGGTGGTAATTTAATTCTCATTCAACTACCTCAATCCTCTGTACAATAGTCCTGTACCTGACAGCATACTTATAGCATCTTCAGATACAATACTAGGAGTTTCATTCTTGCCATTACTAGAGTACCTAGAGGACTCGGAAACGCTTGTTCTCCCAATAGTCCAAGATTGAGGTGTGTTGATATCATATGAACTACTGGCACCACTCTGATACATGTATTCAATTTGCAAAGCAATAGCTTTCTTAAATTTAAGCTTACGAAATTCTATATCATCTTTAAGACTATGATTAATATAGTAATTTCGAGTTTGTATATCTAAAAAATCTGAAGCCTTTGTTATTAACTTTGAGAATTCAGAATCGTCAATGTCTGAATATCCAAATTCTTTATATTCTTCGTGAGTTAAATAGCTCATTGCACCTCCTAAAGAAGCTAACTTTCGTCAGCTTCTTCTTTTTTATCAATAATTCTCTCTAAAAAAGAGCCATCTAAGTTGTTTTCAACTTCTTCGGCTCTTTTTACTAAAATATCAATTTCTTGACCTACTTCGTAAATTTCATTCGTATGAATATCTTGAAATTTTTTCCTTACTTTATATTTTGGCATTTACTTACCTCTTATCCTTTAGGAACTGATGAACCGATTTTAACGATACGTGACTCGTCTACGATTGCCACTGAATAGTGTTGATCTGCATTAAATTTAGTAAATTTATGGTCCATATCTCGACCTGTTTCAGCAAGTAACCCACGTTTTAGGAAAGTTTTTAACGCACCACTCTTAACAGCAATTCCTGTACCATCATCAATTTTTTGTGAACGAACTATTTCCCAACCCAGTACTTCACCGAACGCACCTTTCATTAAGATATTATCTCCTAATTGTGATGCACGAGTCCAATTTTCAGCTGCTTCTTTACGTAGTTTGGCTGCATCTTTGTAAGATAAAAACAAGACACCCGTAGTATCAATATCTTCAAAGTTATCTGGCGCATCAACAAAAGTATTTTCGAGAACATCAATGATATCAATATTTATCGGAGCACTCACTGAGAGTGTAGCTTTTTTCGCTGCGTCAAGAATATCATTATCAATTTTAGAAGCAATAGCCATTCGAATTTGTTTTTGAGCTTCGTTAACTGGGTTTCCGTAACCTGATAATACTGATTCATCAGTGATTTCCACACCTTTACCAGCTTTTTTAATTGTGTAATTTTCAAGTTTAGTAGTTAGTTTTGAGTAATCAATAGCTTCGCCTTCTGCTACGTCAGTTGCATCTCCAATGTACTCATATTTTGGTACTGTGATAGTTGAGCCTGGTTGACCCTCAAGAGTAGTATCAATAGGTGCAATAGCAGTAAATTTGATTGCTTTTGGAAGTTGTGCAGAAATCATTGGAGCTAATACTTCTGGATCAACTAAGTTTGCTAGTTTTGTTAATTCATTTGCCATAAATTTTCCTTCTTTCTTTACTGTGTAAGATTTCTAAATGTTTCTGGTTGTTCGGCTTTCAATCTAGCTACTTCTTCATAAGACATTCTTGATAAATCATAACTATCTTGAGAACCGCCTGCTTGAGGATTCCCTCCAACCGTAATATTAGGTTTTTTTGCGTCATGTTGCTCTTGCTGAAACAAGAATGATTTACTTTCTTTCAAGCTATTCAATTGCTCTGTAAAGCCTTTTAGTCCGCCATCATCGACTTTAATCGTATCCTTGTCTAATAGACCAAGAATGATGTTTTCATCAAGTGCATTGGCTTCTTTTAGCGCTAATTTGATAGCATAATCTTTGCTTTGTTCAGCTAGTTTAGTTTCAGAATCAGTTTTTGATTGATCGTACTTTGTTTGAAGTTCAGCTAATTGAGTTGATAACTCTTCATTACCTTTAGCTTTTTCTCTCAAAGCATTGAATTCAGTTTGATTTGTTTTCAACTGTTCATTCGCTGAATCACGTTCGCTTACTGCAGATTGCAATTGTTGATTCAAGTCATTTACAGTTTTACCATGAAGACTCATAGTTTTCTCAATCTGTTCATCAGTCAATCCTAATTCTTTTAGTTCTTCTCTCTTCATTTGTCTTCCTTTCGTTTATTAACGTGGCTACGACCACGACGGTTACAATGATTAATGCCTTTTTACGTCATGCTGGACGAGATGTTTGATCACCTACCTTTCGTTTCTTTAAAGTTGTCATACTTGTGCCCTTCACTGTGTTATAATCTCCTTAGAAAGGAGGTGAGTTATATAGCAAAATCTAGAACATGCAAGCCTAGCAAAACTGTTAGCAAAGCCGGAAAAACATTGTCAACTAGCAAGTCTGCTTCGAAAAAATCTAGTGCCGGTAAGACTTTGAATAACCATAAAAGTGCTAAACACTAGATAATGTTGTTGTTATCAACAATTATTTGATGAATAGCTACAGATAATTTGCATAGTTGTTCGTCATGTTCGAGACCTAATTCATAAATATCATTAATTGCTTCGAGAACTTCATGAATTAAGGTCTCGTTTTTTTGTTGTTCTGTTAATCCAGGATGTAACTTTATTTTTTGTTCATAAGAGGAATATTCTCCAATCCTCGATTCGTTAGCTAGTATATTTTCATCTTCTACTACCTCGATAGTGTAGCCAGCTATCTTTATTTTCAACATTTCCTCCTTTCAGAGCATAAGAAAAGCACTTAGCCGATTGACTAGTGCTTAGCAATATTAATTTTTAATACTTCCATTTTTTGTTGTATTTCCTTAGCACGGTGTAAACTTGGATTACTTTCTTGTAATTTTAGCAACCGTCTTATTTCTCTGTCACTATAGAAGAAAGTAACCTTTCCTTTACATAACTGACATTCAGCGTATTCATGCCAAACACCTTTGTCAAGTTTATCTGTTTTCCTTATCAAGAGAGTTAAACCACCACAAAGGCTACAACTAAATAACTGTTCCATATAATATCCTCAATTATTAATCTACTATATCTATTTTTCTTATTTCGCTTTCATTCACGCCAACATAAGGATACTCATTAGTTTTAATAGTAATTTCATCATATAAACCATTTTCTGTATCTGCTTTGCCTGAAAATGTATTACATACTCCTATTAATTTATGACCGTTAACCAAAGTAATTTGAATTCTCTTTCCTAAATAGTTTACTAAATCCACTACAAACCTCCCTTACTAATTGGAACAATGTGAGTTCTTTTCTTAGAATGATGAATTTTGAACACATTAGTTTGTTTACTACCATGTTCGTTTACTGCAATTCCAATATAATCGTTTGCTGTTATTATTTCTGTGTTTAAACGTCTACCATCCCATGATCTTTCAACAATTCCAGTACCTGCATACTTATTAAAAATAGCTTGTACATCAACATCATCATTAAAATAACTTTTACCTGGCATAACAGTCGATTTCATATGGGGTGTTTGTTTTTCTGGATTAATTATATTTCCATAAGTTCCATTATTTAAACGCTCTGTTACATAAACGTTATCTTTCAGTTTATTCCATGCTTCTTTATCGTCATTATACCTTAACTTTCGATAATCATCAAAAGTTTTAGGAGCTCTATCACCAAGTATTGAGCGAATATCTTGATACTTTTGTTTATCCTTAAATTTTTCTAATTTGATGTCTTTAGAAGCCCTATCACTACCACTATAAATTTTTTCACGAATATAATCTCTATGAAGTAATTTATCATTGTCTTTAATATGAATTCTTAATGCAGATTGACGTTTTCTTATTAAATTAGAAAATCTATCAATGTTAACCTTATCATCCATTAATTCTGCAGCTTTTAGTTTCTTCTTAGCATCTCTAATTGATACTTCTAACCTGCGTTGCTTAGCAACAATTTCAGCATTCTTTTGTGCTTCTTCAGGACTAGGAGGTTTAGGCATATTGTTAGTATTAACACCAGGGACTGCTAAATAAAATCTATGTTTACAGTTTATTCCTCGTGTGCCAGACGGCTCGCCAAACCCATAATCATAGATAGATTTAATATATTGAAATTCTTCCGGAGCTTCATATGTTGGAACTAACAACACCCAACCGCCTTGTATATGAGAGCACTGTTCACGAGCTGCCATATGAGTACTCATTAAAGCAGTAACTATACCGTATTCTTTACCACGTTCCAATCTCAAATCATTATAGACTCGATTGGTTGTTGCTTGTAATACTGTTCTTACGTATCGTTCCAGACTCCATGGATTACCACCACGGTCGATTAAATCAGTTTCAATACCTTTACTAACTAATTCATATATTGATTGTTTTAGAGCTTGCTGTGGCGTTATGAAACCTGTTAAAGATTTTGCTACTACATCATTTAATACTTGTTGATACTTTTTAACCATCCAAGAATTTTGATAATTAGTAGTTAATAGCGTCTGATTAATATGATTATCTAAACCTAACCATTGACTTTCAAAATATTGATTTAAAACTTGATCAAGTTCTGTCCATGGGACTGGTGTTGCATTCATTAAATTAGCCATTTCTTGATTGGCTTGACTGTTTATTTCATATCCATCATCAACAATTAGTTTTTTCAGTTGCTCTTCAGATAGATTAATATTTTTCTTAGCTATATCAGATATTGTTTCAAGATTTAGCATTCCGAGTTGTTGAAGTTTCTCAATTTGCCACTGTAAAACAGTATCTTGAGTTAATTCAACATAGGTTTTAGATGTTAGCCTCTCTATCAATTGTTTCATAAGCTCGTCTTCTAAAGCCATATAAGAGTCTTGAATATATGAAGACCTAATATCTAATTGTCTTTGAGTGATTGCCATAATTCATCACTCCATTTCCTCATCAAGTCCTTGAGAGTTAAATATACCTGTTGCTCTTGTAGCCACCTGTCTTAACGCCTCTGAATATACCATCTTAGCTTCTTCTTCAGGTAGCTCTAAAACATTCTCTAGTATCATTTCACCTGGAATCAAGCCAGAACTAAATAATCTTAAATAATATTCAAGCTGAGCCGGTTTATCTTGGAAAGCACCATCTTGAAAGTCAATTCCAATATCTTCGTTTTCAGGTATATCACCGTCGTAAATATCTAATGCTTTACCTAATTCACAAACACTGATAATTAATTCTTTCAAGAACTTTTCTACTTCAGTTATTTGCATTGACCTCGTTTGATAAGTTTGAGAGTTTTCACTAACAACCTCAGTAGCTGTCTTTGTACTTCTAACACCGTTCATATCAAACGTGAATGTTCCACTAGATAGACTAGTCTCCATTTCTAATGTTTTTAAGTGATGATTTATTGAAGAGATATAGCTCTCAGTACGAATATCAGAAGTTAAATCTTTAATTGTATAATCATCCATATTTGAACCAGGAATAAGTTGAAAAAGATCCTCATCATTATCAAAGAATAGTTTTACTTGACCATTTTCATCAGCTGAATTTAATAGCATTTCACTAACTGCTATTCTGCGCTTACCTGTTCTGATTTCTTGATCAAATTCATCATAAGATTTGTTAATCCTATCTAATGTGTCTTTGCAGTTATCACAAACACCAATACCTAAAGGACTATAAGGATTAATATTATTAAACCCACTAGGTTTTAAATAAGTAAATAAGGGTCTTGATAAACCATTAAATGCAACTGTCTCTTGCAGGTCATCATATAGCTCATTTAAAGGTGTTCGACTTCCGATAATGCTTGAATCCTTAGACTTATATAATTCATTAGAAATAATATAAATAGATTTGCCATTTGAATCTCTCTTCCACTCATGAAATTCAAGTAAGGTGTAGTATATAGTTTCACTACCATTTGATGTAGTAGTTTTAAAAGGTATTACACACTCGCTTATGTTATTTGTATTACTTCTTAACGGATAAAATGCATTCGCTAACGCCCACGAAAACTCAATCTGTTCAGATGTAGAGTCATAATATGGTCTACAAGCTAAACCACCAAGAGCAAACATTGGCTCTAAGTACTTGCTAAAGTTTTTCTTTAAATCATTATGTTCAATGACTTTCTTTATAAAATCAGATGCTGGACCATCAACACTTATTTCACACTGCTCGTTAAATACTACTGTTGAGTATTGATTGGCAACTTTTTTCATCATGTTGATAGTTGAGTACACACGACTAATTTCACGGCCATTACTGTTCTTGTAAATTACTTTTGGATAATTACCTTCATAATACTTTAAAGACTCCCTTATACGCTCGTAGTCTCTAGAATCGACGTTAACTTTAGGGTGATCAAAAATACTATTCAATGAGCTATTGCCTTCTAACATATATCCTCCTTTCTTGAAGAAATTTTTAATAGACTGAATAAGTCCCAACAAATCACCTCCTTAAACTTTCAAATTCCATTTCTTCGCTGCAGTTATCACTAGATATTTAAAAGCATCAACTGAGTGATCATCTACTTTCAACACTTTAGGATCATCGCTATTTAAAGTTTTTTCATCCCACATGTATTTCCTATGTTCATCAACAAATATCTCAGTTGATTTCTTTTTCAAGTAATAAAAACGACCTTGAGCAAGTAAGTCTTGCACAAAGTCAATCATAGTTACGTTCTTTAATTTATTAACAGGCTCTAATCTAATCTTAAAGTCCAAGTAATACTGATTTCTTAAAGCTCCTTCAGCACTATCAATCACACGAAAAACAATAGGTGCTTTCCATTCCATAGATGTACGTTTGATAAAGTCATTAAGTTCTTTGGATAATTCACTAGGAGCTTTTTTAATCGATTTTCCAGCTGGCGAATAATAGTACATATCTAGTAGAACTACATTTCTTTTATTCGTATATCCAACACAGACACATGAGGTTGCAGATACTTGATGTCCACTATCAATGCCATAATATAAGCCGACTACATATTCTCCTGAAGGTAACTCATCAAGTTCTTGAAATAGTTCTGCATTGTATACATTCGTTCCCATTCCAATTACTTCACCTAAATACATCCACCTGTAATAATCAAAATCATTTTCTTTGTACTTCTCTATTTTCCTAAGAATTTGTTCTGAATTATATCCAAGTTTGTCGTCTAAGTACGTTGAATGATGTATTAAAAAATCATCATCATTTCTATGCTTTTCTATGTAGTCATTAATCCACAAATATGGGTTTCTAGGTGGGTTATAACTTCCCCACGTAGTGACATTAAGTCCATAAGGTAAATCATTACGAATAAATGTATCTTGAATCTTATCTATCGCCTCTTCACCAGAAAAACTATCCATTTCTTCAAACCATAAGTCAGAAACAAACCCAATTGGTATCTTCAAAGATTTTAATTTTTCAGGGTCATCAGCACCACTGAAATAGAAACCAGTCCCCCATTTTTTATGAATGATTTCAAGGGGATTCTTTTTAAATATAAATTGATCTGCTACTCCTGCTTCGTGAAGTGCCCAAGTTATCTGAGAATAAACGGATTTATTAAGTGTATTAGCAACCTGTCTAAATGCAATAGCATTAGACTCCGGATACTTCATTTTCTTTGCAACTAGTTTGGTACTAATTACAGATGATTTAGTAGAGGAACGCCCACCTTTTAAAATGTTATTAGTTTTCTTACTCGTCCAAACTGGATAAAATACAGGATTAATTGTCCTAACAGGATTATTGATTAATGTTTTCATAATCTTCCGGATGTTCCTCCATATATTTCAGCATTTCATCTTCTGAATCTAAAAATACTACCTTGCCACTATTGTTGTCAGTTGAATTATTTGATAGTTTAATTTTTTCTATCTGTGCATCTACTAGTTGTGATTTCTGTTCATTCATAACTAAGTCATTCATTTGTTTAATAGTCTTAGTTATTTGGGTATTAATACGAGTAAGCGCATCTTCATGCTCAAGTATCTTGTCTACGTTGCTAAATTGCTTTCTTTCAACCTGAACATCAACAAGCTTTTCAACTTCTTTTCTGACTATTTCTCCATTAACTTCTACCGGTTCTTTCTTCTTCCTCAATTGAGATAGTATCGTCACCTCTTCAACGCTAAGATTTCTTTCTAAGTTCTTAATACGTTTAAGCATCCTACGTTGTCTAACTCTTTCGAGCGTGAGAGTCTCATTTAGAATAGAAAAAGGATCATTGCTAATTGAAGCAACAATCTCTTTCTCATCATCTTCTAACATATCGAAGTAAATAGTTTCAAACTCTCCAGTTTTAAGAGCGTTTTTGTTTCTTACCGGAGGGGCACCACCTTTATTACCTTGAGCATTTGCGTTACCCTTTAACGTTTCGTAACGCTCTTTTTCATTCGGAGCGCTCCGTTTCGTTTCTTCGTCCCATTTATCCTCAGATTTCCACTTTCTGATAGTAGAAGGTGATACATTTAATTCAATAGCAATGTCTTTTAAAAGCTTACTTTTATTAGATTCAATCCATATTTTATAAGCTTCATCTCGTTTTGGATTTCTACTTCTAGCCATTCACTAAACACCACCTCCTAATCTGTGTTTGTTTTCTTATTTTCACTTCATATTCTTTAAGTGCATTTCTATTTCAATTAAATCTTTCAAATCTTTAACTGTTGTTAATTTTATCTTGCCATCTTTGAAATTAGATAGCCATTGAGCTTTAGCTGTACGGATAATCTTGTTGTTCTCATCAATGAGATTTTTCTTTTCTATCGCACGTTCTAATTCATAATCTTCGATATCCATATTGTATATAACCTCGCATTAGTTTATAATGCTAAAAGACGTAGAACTTCGTTTTGAGCATGCATGCCAGCTTCTACGTCTTCGTTGGGTTATACCCTTCGTTGAACAGGTCGAGTGTTAGTCGCACTCGGCTTTTTCTTTATCTTAAAAATGATGCTACGCTAATAGCTTTAGGACGTTGATTATACTTCTTCGCAATCTCTTTAGATTTTACATTAAATGCTACCACAAATGGTTCAATCATATTAATTGCTTCTGCGCGTGTTATTAAGTTACTTCTGTATAAACTTCTTGCTTGTTCTGCTTTAATTTTTAATTCTTTATTATTCATTATCTTCACCTCACAGCAAGCATAACCTATCTATTCCGAATGCTCCAGCGATAACAGCAGATTTTCCAGTTCATCTTCTGATGTTTCTAACACTCCAAATTGATTACTTATTTCTTTTGGATCACCTTTGTAAAATACTAATACATTCTGATGTATCCTAACTACTTTTCGATTGTTCATTGACCTTCTAGCTCTTAATGCAGCCGAACCTGCAGTGTTGAGTAAAATCATATCATTGTAGAAATACAGTCCTTCTTTAGCGAAGGCTCTTTTTGTAACTCCTGTTAAATCACGATAAAAACCTTTACTATCTCTTACATCTGATATTGTTACCACTGCAAATCTATTATTTTTCAACTTCTTTGCTGCTTTAATTAGAATATCTGTATAAATTTCTACAAATTGATCATATTCCATATTACTGATATCAGCTTCATTGTCTGAATAAACTTCTAAATCAAAGTAAGGTGGACACGTAAACACTAAGTCCTGCGTCCCATCTTCAATGTATTTATTCATATTTTTACTATCATCACAGTACCAGTTGATATTATCAATGCCCATTTCTTTAGCATTGTTATAATTCGCATCTACTTGTTCTGACCTTAGGTCAATTCCTGTATATTCATGGCCAAGTTTGCTTGCTACTACTCCACGTACTGAGCCACCAGCAAATGGGTCAAATATTTTACTACCTTCCCCTGGAGTAAACCAAAGATATCCTAGTTCACATAACACTGGGTCAAATATTGATGTTCCTTCTAAACCAGTCGCCTTTAGGTTCTCACTAAATACTAGGTTATCTTCACGACCTACCTCACTTTTAATGCCTAGAGACTTCCACATTCTTTTTCTATCAATCCAGCGCTTGGTCTTAGTATCTAAATATGAGAACGGAGGAAATAAAAAAGTATCAAATAAATTTGAATCAATTGGATTGTTCTTAACTTTATCAGCTAATGTTTCCACTTCATCTAAATTACTTAATAACTCTTCAAATTCTTCTTCTGAAAATCCTGTAAGTTCAAAATCATCATCACTTAATGAATCAAGTAACTCTTTCAACTTATCATTTTCCCAATCACCAGATATCTTATTTAAGGCCACGTTAAGGGCTTTTTCTTTTTCCAGGGGTAAATCTACTATGGATACTTCTATCTCGTCATACAACCCCAAGCTTTTAGCCACAGATACCCTTTGATGTCCACCAACTAGGTTTCCGGTTTGCTTATTATAAATGGGAGGGTCTACAAAACCAAATTCCTCAATAGATTTTTTTAATTTCTCATATTCTTCCATACCAGGAACTAATTCAATACGAGGATTATATTTTGCAGGTTTCAAATCTGCTAATTTCATTTTCTGAATATCCATTATTAATTCCTTTCAACACAAAAAGCCTAGCTTTAACTAGACTTTCTAATATAAACCGAAGCATAAGCTCTTCTTTGAAGTTGTAGGTTGTCGTTTTCTTAACTTCGATTTTCTATAATACTATAATATCATCAAATTCTTGATATTTTTCCGTTCTTTTTCCGTTAAAATTCCGCTATTTTTCCGGTTTTTACAAATCTTTATAAATCTTACCTTTTTTATATACTTCAGCAAATGCCATAAATGCCATATTTAGATTTTCATAGTATTGAGTCTTTTCATACTGTGCTTTTTTTGCATAGTGAGCTTGACTGAATTGATTGCCGGTTTTTATATATCTGTAATGGAGTATATCGTACCAATCAATACTGAAACCCAATACTTTATCTACACCGTACTCTATCTCTTCAACCTCTATTCCCATTTCAATCCATTTTTCATAATTGACATTATTTTTGAATCCACCACTGGTTTTTTCATCTGACCAGGATGGAGACTGTATTGAAGGAGCTAGATTTTTGTATCTCCTTTTTATTTTAGGATAGCTCAATAGAATTCTTTTAGCTTCTTTTGCTGCTGCTTTATCGTCAAATTCTAATTCCTCCATCACCCCTCCTTTCCTACTTACTACCGTAATAAATCACGACAGCGACTAATACTATTCCAATAATTATTTTAAACATCACACCTCCACGAGCACAGCTTCAGCACCCTCAATTTTGTTTACACGTATGTATTCGTTAGCTTCTTCTTCCGTGTTCCATTTATAGCAATTTTCTTCTGTCACCCACGGCTTGAATCCTATACGGTCAAAAGCACCTAATTTTTTCGTTCTCCAAACAACTTCTTCTTCATCAGTTGCTTCCACAGTCCACCTAATCTCTTTCTCCACCTCATACTCAAGGTCTCCAAGAATTATACGGATAATGCTTTCTGCGTTCTTATAAATCCAATTCCATTTATCTTCATCTTCTAAAAATATACCTGTGAAATATGATTCAAAATTTGATATTTGGAAAATAACATTTTGACCTTGTTGTCGTATATTTTTATACCACTGGTCAAACCATTTTGGCACAACGATTTTTGGTTTAACCGGATTATTTTTCTTTACTAATTCTAAATCTCCTTCATAAACATCTAAAGATGATATTTCAGAAGAATGATAGACTATGACATTCTCGGCAAGAACTAAGTTTAATTTTGTAATAATTCCGATAGATCCTTTTCCTACTTTTCCACCAATCCAGTTTTTTTTGAATTTAACAATATCTCCAACTTTAAATTTACTCATAACTTACCTTTCTTATCTTCTCGATTTCTTCTTGCGTTAATCTAACGCCTTTTACTTTATATCTATCTTTGAACTCCCAAAGTGGCATTGAATGTTTAATTGTATGATGTTCTCTACATAGTGCAGCGTAGTCGTATTTTTCTCCATCTACTTTATCTCGATTATTACCCATTCCAACTGTCTTACTGAAATGGTCTATGTCTGCATTATGCTTACCACAGATGCAACATACTCGATTCATCACACATTTGTAGAAATAATAATCAATATGTCCTGGTAATATCTCATATCCATCTTTAAACGGTATGTCATTCTCGAATATAAAGTCAATTACTAAATCAGTTAACACTACAACATCAGAGACACTTGCATTAGATGTATCTTTCAAGCTTATTTCTCTTCCAGTTTCCTGTTCATACTGAAAGTAGAACATCTCTTTTAAGTCATCTCTTGGCTGTCCAGTAAACGTATTAATATCATTCACTAGAGCAAAGAAGAAGTATCTCTGTTGTTTAGTGAACTTTCTAGGGTCAGTAAATCTTATCTCTACCTCTCGTGGACCAACATAGCCATCATATATAGTTTTAAGGCGTTCAAGGTTAATCTGTTCATTTATCTCCACAGCTAGTTTATTTCCGTCAACGTTTCTGACTCTAGCTGAGTATGTATCAGTTTGATATTTCAATCATTCTTTATCTCCTCCCAATAAGGATTTTGCTTATATGCTTTTTTTACTTCTCTTGATAATGACCTTAAAATACTACTCTGTATTTTTATTTTGTCTTCAATGTAAATCATTTTTTTATTAGGTTTTCTAACCAATCCTATTGCACCACGTTCATCAACTGTCAAGAAACCTACGCCACTAAACATTAATCTTGATAACTTTTCATTTTTCTTATCTCTTAGTTTTTCAAAAAGTTCTTTAGGCATAACCATGTAATTATAATCACCTACAAACGATAATTTAGCACTTGAGTTAAAGTCATTCTCACTTACTTTTATTTCATATGCTCTTATTTCACTTTTTGTATTTATCGTTATGTAGTCAACTATTTCAATGTTTTTAATATCAAAACCTATCTTGACCTCAAAGCACCCAAATGTTCCCATATTCTGCGAGTAGCCCCATAGTGCTTTCTCACACTTTTTTGTTTCTAATGTTTTTGCCATTTAATCCCTGTTACTTTCATATTATTAAAAATGTCACCCATAGTGCTAGTCCCATCAATAGCAAAGTTATTGGTATTAACAATATTTTTTGCCACCATATAATTTTAGGATTTCTAAAAGACCAAGTTAGAAATGAAGAACCTGATTGACCAATTGCAGTTCCTATAACAAATGGAAATAACTCTTTAACTAACTTCATTCATTCCCCTTTGTAGTATAGGTGATTATTGTACAATCTAGGTGTCATAGAATCTTTATAGATAAAATATTCTATGCCTGTCTCGCTATCCTTTACTAGCTGTGCCGGATAGTCGCTATCACCAATTGGAACCAGGGTAACTAGTTCTAGTCGTACTTGTTTCTTTTCTTCAACTTTTCGTTCTTGCTTACTGCAACCGACTAGCATTATTCCTGACGCCACGAAAAATGTCAGTAGCAAGGCTTTAATTAGTTTTTTCATTCTTTTACCCTCCCGCATTTCTTGCATTTCCAATATCCATAATGGTCTGGAATACCTATTGTGTGATAGCAATAATCATGTTTGCAAAAATTCTGTTTTACAAACTCTTTCAAACTTATAAAAATATCTCCCATCATACTTCCTCCTCGAAAGTTTTCTTGTACCATTCGATATATTCTTCTTTCGTGCATTCATCAGTGCAAGGTTCACTTACATAATAATCAAAATACCTCCACCCTTCCAAAGCTCTTTCATAAGCAAATTCAGCAGGTGGTAAATTCTCCATATCGTCAAAAGCTGGTTCTCTTTTAACCATAAAAGCTGTCCATTCTACATCTTCAAACATATCACAACAAAAATTATCTCTTTTTACTTCTCTAACTGTATTTCCAAATACAATTTTCTGACCCTTTTCTGAGTCATATTTATCCCAAATTCTATATGCTTTCATTAAGTTTCCTCCCACATATTGGACAATAATTTATTTTAATATCGTCATTTATATCTCCTTCTCCCCAAAAGTCCTCAATTCTTAATTTGCTATCTTTGATTTGAAGTCTAAGTTCTTCGTTGTCTGTTCCCAAAAGCTTATCACCTTTACATACTTGACATTTTTCCAGTTTTCTATCCATTTCATTCTCCTATCCAATTTCTTCTTATATTTTGGTCTGTTTGTTCGTCAATTTCAGCTTGTCTTGTAAGCTTAACGTCAATATATGCTGTTAGATAGTCGTAGTCTTCTTTACTTAGAGGACATAATGATTCGGTCCCTAAATAACAAATTCTATATGCCTCTCTATCTCCAATTGGGTATTTCAAAATAGTTTTGACTAAGTCCAAGTTGATATACTCTCCGTCAGGGACTTTTACAAATTCACTCATTTCATTCTCCTTCGTATGCTCATATAAGCCGTTTTAAGCGAGTAAAATTATTTAGGTATAAATACCTTATTTATCATTTAATTGCTCAATTTGGCTTGTTTCTGTTTAAATTTTGGTAGTTTATACAACTCTATCTCAATTCTTGGATTGAGTGAGTATAACTTCTCTGAACTAGATGCTGCAATCTGTCCATCATCTTTGAACAAAATTTCATTACAGGCATCTTGTATTGCTTTTACATAGTTATCAAGATCAGGTCTTTTATCAACGTAGTAGGTTTCTAAAATTTCATTTGGTACTGGGTTCTTAGTCTTCAACTTTGATATTGCAAGAGGTGGCCAGATAAAGAATGAAATTCCAATGTACACCGGACCACTCTCTATTTTTTCTAGTCTCTCACTTCTTAGAAGATAAGCTACATATTCTTTCCACTTCGTCATGTCTGTTTCTTCATAGGCTCTACCTTGTCTTGTAAACCTCGGTCTTGATTGAGGTTTTGGTTTAATGTCTAGAGTTATTTTCATTCTTGCTCCAAAAGTTCTGGATTCTCGTAAATATTTCCAATGACTATAAGATCATCACATTTAGGTGTCCCATTAGTAGTGTCAACAAAATCATCAAAATCGTGAGTATCGTCAAATACATCTTCAATGTAAAAACAATAGCAATCATTTTTCACTACTCCGATAAAGGAAAATTCAAAAAAGTTATATGAGACGATATCGCCCTCGTAGATTTCAGCACCATCTTTGTCCTTTAATCCTGTGTACTGCATAAGCTCTAATTCATCAAGATAAAGTGTTTCCCATCTAGAATCAGGATTTTCGTATAGCCCATCATCGCTCCTATAGAGTTCTATCATTTTGTCTGTGAAATCAATTGATACCACATCTTCTGATTTGAACATCTCACATTTTTCTTTGCTATATGCTCTAAATTTAATCTCTCTCATCTTCTGCCTCCAAACGTGCAATCTTCCCATCCATTTCTTTTAGTTCAAATAATGTTTCATCAACTAAGCCGTAATATTCCCAAAGCTTTTCTTGAAGCTCATTTCTTTTGCTGATTATTTCTTCTCTGGTCATTTAACTTCTCCAGTTCTGAATATCTAACGAGTACCCTCTTGCCTGCTTTCAAGACTTCGATAAGGTCTTTTTTATGATGTTTAGTCACTTCAAGGACTACTGTTTTGTTATATAGCCCAACTACCTTACCAGTAAATTGATATTGTAGTTTCTCAGTTCTTGCATTATATACGTCATTTAGTTTTACTTCGCTACGACGTACTCCTTGTTTTAAATCGATATTCATTTAATATTCTCCAATAAATTAACAAAATCATCTGAAAGCATTGATAGCTCTATCGCTTTACTTCTGTAACATTTCAAGTTTTCGATCATCGCTGCTATTGCATTTTTTGTTAACTTTCCTTGATTTCTCTTATCTTTGTAGTAGTTGTATTCATTACCTAAGTCGTTAATTATTTCTGCAACTTCATTCATTCATCTACCTCAACTTTCTAGAAAGATATGCTCTCATATTCTAATTGCTCCTCAGAAGTTAGTCCTTCGTTCTTCATTTTCACAGATAGTTGTTGGTATCGCTGCATTTTAGCAAGCTCGGCCATCTCTTCTTCTGTAGGTTCACGTTCTTCTTTTGGCTTATCATTATGCCAATCTGGAACTTTAGCACTTGATTTAGTATTATCTTGAGTCTTAGGACTCATTCTTCTTTGGAATTCTTCATCTTGAATCCTTACTTGATCAAGAGTAGTAATATTACTATTAGCCCAACTCTTTAAAATAGCTTGGGCATATGAGTAACGAGCACCTTTCAGCACAGCCCTTGTCATCGCTTCAATAATTAATTCATGACCATAGTCTGTAAAGTCGAATCTTAGAGTCTCCATTACCACAGGTTGAATGTTTCCAAAGTTTTGAGTATAGAATTGAATGAGTTTTTGGAAGTTGTCAGGATTTTCTTTTTCTTCTTCTAACTCTATTTCTATATCTTTATCTATTTCTTTATCTATTTCTTTATCTATATCTATATCTATATCTGTTGCGTTACCTTGCGTTACTTCACCGTTACCAGTAACGTTACTAGTAACGTTACCTAACGTTAGTTGTTTTTGTCTTTCTTTGAATTTTGCTTGTCTAATTCTGTTTTGTTCTCTAACTTTATCCATTCCTTCGACAGCTTGGTATTTTTCCCAATTTTTAACGAAAATTATGTCATCATAAGTTTTTATCATTGAATATTTTTCAAGTGTGATAATCGCGAACTTTACAAA
Organism: Floricoccus tropicus; assembly: GCF_001832905.1. Lineage (GTDB taxonomy): Bacteria > Bacillota > Bacilli > Lactobacillales > Streptococcaceae > Floricoccus > Floricoccus tropicus. Next base: position 60,479 of record NZ_MKIR01000023.1, read on the forward strand.
TTCAACTGTAAAATCAAAGTCTGCTGCTAAATCTTCTACTTCATAAGGTAAAGTGTCAGTCATAAAAAGACCTCCACTTTTATTGCTTTCACCTGCTCTAGCTAATAAGAAAACCCAAAACAAAATAACTTTATCGCCGTCAGGTAATTTTCTAATTCGTTTGATTTTCTTATTATCCGGTAGGTTAGTTGCTAATTTTATCCAACTAATTTCTGCCATTACTCTCTCCTGTTAAAACGGTAAATCATAATCATCAATATTGACGGGACTGCCACCACCGAATGGATCGTTTTCACTTGATTGTTGCGTAGTTCGCTGACTTTGAGTCCCTTCTCTTGTCGAGCGACTTTCCATGAAGGTAACATTGTCAGCTACTACTTCAGTTATATAAACACGTTGTCCTTGTTGATTTTCATAATTACGAGTCTGAATACGTCCTGTAACTCCAAGAAGATTACCTCTCTTAGCACCGAAACGAGCTAAGAACTCTGCCGTTTGTCTCCAAGCTACTACTTGAACAAAATCAGCATCATATTCACCATTTTGGTTTTTAAAATTACGAGTTATTGCCAATGTAAAACTTGTATTTGATTGACCACTGGCAGTTTGTTTAATCTCAATATCTTTTGTTAGTCGGCCAACTATTACTACATTATTTATCATTGTTTGCCTCATTCCATTCTTTCACAGTTCCAAAGAATAAAGCCTCATGTTCAATATCATATGCTTCCAAGAAACTTTTCAGCATCGATTGTTGTTGGCTATTTTCAAGCGTTATTTTGAGGTTAAGAATTGCTGGAAATTCATCAGTACTTTCTGCTTCATATGGCACTGGAACAACTAAATCAGTTTCATTCATTCCAAAATCTTCAGCTAACTTTCTGTCTTCATAATCCTGGGCTTGTTGTTTAAGCTCTGCCAGTCTTTGTTCTTCTCTCGCCTTAGTTTCTTCAACGTCTTTGGTCATAATTTGCAATATTTCAGATATTTCCTTATCTTGGTCTATCATGTAGAGATAAGGAGTTGGGCTTGTACCAATAGCTATCGCTTGTGTACTAATTGCATCCTCTATATTTTTTCTACGTCTAAGTTCATCAGCTTTATTTTGAACTGCTTCAGTAATTTCTTTTTTAAGTTTTGACGTTTCTTCAAAGTTGTTTTTGAAATATGCTGCATTAAGCCATTTAGGATTCATTTCAATTAAATTTGGATCAACTTCTTTTTCATTTGCACTTGCAGTTACAAGGATATTAATCACATCTTGTCTTTGATTTTTAATATTTTCATCAACTTCTTGTATCTGCTTTTTCATATCTTCATGAATATTGTCGAGTGGTTCAAGTAATGTTTTTAAATCTTTTTCAAACTTATCTAATGGCTTGTTAAATTCCTTTTTCACTTTTTTTCTTTCATCGTCAAATGCAATTAGAACTTTATTGATTTTAGCTTTCTCATCTCTATCCTCTTTGAGAGTTTCTAAAGTAACTTCATAACCATCATAATGTTCTTTCATCTCTTCCATTTTGCCTGCAATAGCTTCTGCTTGTGCTATTGTCAGAATTGAGGGAGTATAATCAATATTTACATCTGATACATCTATACTTGGAACTGCACTATTTGTCACATCTTTAACCATTTTTATATTCTCCTTTTAGAACTTTCTTTTGTTTTCTTGTTGAGGTTTATCTTCTTGTTTTCTACCATAAGCATTGATAAGTACTTCTAATTCTGCTTTAAACCCTTTATATGTTTGATCCGTCTTTTTCAAAAAGCTATTAACTTCTTCTTTTGATAATCCAGTAACAGCAATGACTTCAGCTCTTAGCTTGCTTATTTCTTGTGCCTCAGCTCGTCTTTTTGCTTGCTCTTCTTCACTTATTTCCTCTTCCTGGTTCTCTTCTTCAGAAACTTGTTCATCTATTTTTTTTGAGTTGTTAGATTCTACAGGTTCTTGACCAGTTTGAGATAGTTCAATAAGAACTTTTTCAAGTGAATTGTAATCTTTTGGCGCATCATCTAGCTTGTTTTTAATAAAATCAGTTGCAAAGCCTCTATCTTGCAATTTCTTGACTAGGCTCTTGATTCTAGCCGTATCGTATTCCGAAAGACCATACAAAGTTTGTTCGCTTTGTTGTAGTGATTTATCAATGCTATTTCCGTTTGCTTGCTCTCCGTCATCATCAATTTCACTAGCTATACCAAAGGCCATTGACAAGCTATAACGCCTTGCATAAGTCAATGCACTTCCTAAGGCTTGAGCTTTGTTAGTCCTCTTGTTTTCTAAACCATCAGCAATTAAACTACCCTCGATTTCAAGTGTTTGATCATACCCATTCATTACAGTCATCATTACATTTTCTTTTGGGTAGTTATACCAGTATATTTTGGCTTGTGCTTCACTTATAGCCTCATTGATACTTGCTATAACATCATCCAAGGTTACATAATTACTACTAAAGACTGGATTTTTACCAGACTTTTTAGGTTGCTTTATTGTTTTCTGCACGCTTGATAAAGCTTCATATAGATTGCTATATTTCTTTTCTTCCATTGTCTCTTCTCCTAAAATGTTAAATCTCCATACTTTTCTTCAAGCATTTTACAAACACGTTTGTAAAACTTATAGAATCCGTTGTTTTCATAGTTTATATTGTCTACATTGGTTTCAAATAACGTACTGTAGATAGATAATGTTTCTTCCCAATCATCTATACTTAAGTTAGAAATATCCTGTTCAATTGCCGCATAAGCTACATTGTAATTTGCTACTAATTGTTCTTCTGTTAATTCCATTTACCCCTCCAGCTTGTGCAAGAAGAATAAAGTTATCACCATAGTGACAAATACTATAAACAGACCAATTGCGGTAATTAAAATTGCCCATTTAAAGCCACCTCTCACGCCTTTAACCTTAAAGGCATATAAATATATCAATATCAATAAAGTAAGCACTAGAGCTAGTAAATTGACCACTGTATTATCCATTAAGCTACCTCCTTGTGCTTAACCTTTTTAGATTTCTGTTGAATTAGTTCAACCCATTCATCTACAACTTCTTTTAATTTTTGACTAGGTGCTTTATTATATTCACCTCTTATTTGAATTAATTTTCCTCTTTTATATTCCAATGTGTAGAAGGGTACATTAGGTTTAGATTTTTCTCTTATAAAGACTATTGTTGTCTCTCCCTCTGCATGACGTTCAATATAAGTTCCTACACAATGCTTTAATGTCTTACCTTCATTTATCAACTCTTGAGAATTACCAGGTAGCCTAAATATGTAACCATCCAATTCCATTTCATAGAACTTTCTATCTTGAATTTGCTGTGAAAATAACATCCTTCGTTCTTCCTGGACCTTAGCATTAAAAATCTTTACTGCTTTGTCATGATCTACTTTTAGATTTTTAGGTAATATTAGACTTTTTGAATTTGCTTCTATATCTAATTTTTTTAGTAAATTCCTGTAATCGTCATAGTAGTTAAAATTACAGTTTTGCTTAACTAAATAATTTTGAAATTTTAGTAGACCTACTTCTTTCGGAATACTGTTTAAATCATCTTTACTTAAATGTTTTTCAACACCAGGAACAAACTTAATTCCACGTTTTTCAATCTCAGCTTTTAAAAGACAATCATTATAATTTCGCTTGGAATTCTTTAAAAACTGTTTATTTCTTTTCAAAAAGTTCATAGTAATACTTCTCATATCACAGTTATGCTCAATAATATCTCTAGCAATTATTTCAGCACCAATTTTTTGAGCGTATTCAATCTCTTTGCGATATTTATATAAGTTGTGTAGATTTTCATAGTCCGAATGTTCAATTTGTAGATATTTTAATTCTGATATTCTAAATATTCTTTCAATCCAATCATTCTCGTATACATATGGCCACGCTACTGTAAAACCATTTGATAATGAAGCTTTATTGAAATTATAGATTTTCCCTCCAATAATATTTCCATAGTAATTATTGTGTAGACCGACCTTTATAAATTCACCATTTGAGAGATACTCCAGATTGAGAAGTTCCTTATCGAATTTTTGTTTTCCATCTTCAAATCTTGAAAAAATTCTGTAGGTCTGAATTTCTATACGTTTTGAGGTACTTAAAATAATAATGAAGAATTCAGATCTGTCATAAAACGATAATTTTGAATTTTTGGTTAATCTCTTTTTGACTACATGTTCATGCTTTCTTTCTGATCCAACTATAGTTTCATTTTTATTGGACCAAATATAAGTTGGAAAGCATGAGTAACACCATTCAAAGAATTTTTTCGGTGGTTTTAAACACGTATCTATATAATCTTGTGCAGTTTTCATGTAAACACCCCCTAATCTAAGAAATCAAATATTGTCATTTGACCAGATTCTTCTTTGGATTTCTTTTTAGTAGGTTTAGGCTTATGATTAACTACTTTCAAAATTTCATCTGGCAATGGTTCTGATTTTTTCGGAGTTGGTATCTTTTTAACCGGCATGTCGACTACAATTTTATCTGATGCGTAGTACTCTTTTACCCATGAAAATACGTCATCATCTTCAATAAATATGCTTCCATTTACGGCTAGTTCCCTAGCCTTAGAAGTTATAAATTCATATGCTTCATTTAATGTCTTTCCCTTTTTCAGAATTCCATTAAATAGTTCTTCATCTTCTTGATAACAAATCCAATTATGAATTCTATGTATTTGTGGGGTAGTTTTATCAGTTATTTCTTCAAGCATCTTTGCTAGTGCTTTATCTTTTGTAGCTGTCATTTCCAACCCTCCACAATTTCATGTTGTAGATATGCGTTATCAATAGTGAAAAAAATTCCATTTAACTTTTTCTTAATTTGAACAATTTCATCTGTTTCTTTGATACATACTTCTATTTTTTTCTTCTGCATGTTATACTATCCTTATAAATCTTTTTCAATGTCGCTTATGGTTGTAGCCTAGCGACTTTTTTTATGCGCTTTTTTCTTTCGTTATCTTCTCGTCTACTTACTTGCAAGTATGAAAAGAACATTGCAAATAAGAAGAAGACTGTTAACACTAATAATGTTCCTAAAAATTCACTCATTCTTTTCTCCTTTACATCCAGTTTTGCAAATCATTATTTACAAAATCAATCATTTGTTTTCTCTTAAATCTATATCCATCATTTTGATAACGAGGAAATCTAACAAAACCTTTTTCATTATTATTTGACATGTCAAATTGTTCTAAAAAATTGGGGTCTTTAAATAAATTATTCTTTATCCATGTCTTTTCCCTTGCGCATAGCTTTTCAAATTCATCCATTTTAGCGTAGCCATTGCTTTCTGCTTGGTCTGCTTTATCAATAAGTTCTTCTAGTTCTACTTTATTAATTAGAATCATGTCATCAGGAATGCTTATTGAAACTTCAGCTTTAATTAATTGTTGAAAACTTTTCATACTTCATTTAGTCTCCCAATTCTTTTAGTTTTGCATTTGTTACAGATGAAGGCTCCCAGCTTCTTATGAAATCAAGAACACTTTCAAAGTCTTTGTCTTTTATACGACCACGATTTGGAGCATTGAAGACTTGTTTTATACTTGAATTTAAGTCAGTGAATAGTAATCGTCTTGCTTCAAGTCCTAAGTGTCGTTCAGAAATTATTTTATGAACTTTCTTTGAAACATTTCTTCCAATTGTTCCGTAATCTTCTGTGGTAATGGATTTATTTTCTTCAATTTCAGTAAGTCGAGTATCAATCATATCTACTCGTTCGTTTACTTCTTCGTTTGCTGCAAGAGCTAATTTTGCTAATTCGCGTGGACTAGATGGAACTTCTTTTAAGTCCTGTACTTTAAAGTATGTATCTATTAATTTTTCATACATATTCCATGCTTGATCAGTATTCAAAGATTTAGCATGTAAAAAAGCACCATTTTCGGTCCAAAGGTAGAGTTTATTAATATTTTTCGCGAGTCGTAAATTTGGGGATTCGCTTGAAAATTTTTTTAAATCTTCCCCTTCAAGTACAATGTAATGTTTTCCTTCTTCATATCTTTCCTTATTGTTATTAAAATTTTTGCTAATTAATTTACTTTTTGCTCCATATCCTTCAGCAAGTTGTTGCGTTGTTAAAACTCTTTTGCTTTGATAAGAAATTACTTTAATACTTTCCATATTTTCCTTTCATAATTTAATCAATATTGAGTACTTTTTTTATTAGCTCAATCTGTTTCTCTGATGAGCGTTTCCCTTTTAAAATATCTGACAAATATGATTGAGAAATACCAAGGGCTTTTGCTAGGTCTGCTTGAGTCATATTTTTTTGAACAAGTTCTACTCTTACTTGTACAGCTAAATTGTTTCCCATACTACCTCCTTTTTTCTTTTAAAATATATAAGCTAATTTTTTTCGCTTATTTTCACATTATTTATTGACATATTTATACAAATATTCTACAATTAGGGTATAGAAAAAGCATACATATCTAAAACATTAATCTATTCAATAGTTTGGCGACTGAGCGAATATAAAATTTATGTTTATTTAAATTATGTGCTACGCTTATTAAATTAGCTTACAAGTACATTATATACATATTTTCTACAATGTCAATAGTTAGTGTAGCTTTTTCGTATAAATTTCTCAACTAGGAAGGTTCGCAATGAATTTATATGAAAGAATACAAGAATTAGCAAAATCTAAAGGTTTGTCTATAAGGCAACTTGAAGAAGCTGTGGGATTTGGTAACGGAGTGATTAGAAGATGGGCAAGTTCTTCCCCAGGAATTGATAAAGTTGAAAAAGTTGCTAATTATTTAAATGTAGATATAGATTTTTTGTTGGGCAGAAAAGAAAAGAATACTCCTATTAAACAAGAAATTGATGTTGAAAACATAGTTGATGAATTGATGTTTTTCGGTGGTGAACCGGTGAGTGATGAAGAGAAAGAAGCTATCAAAGGTATAATAGAGGGATATCTAAATACCAGAAAATAGTTAAAGGTATATTTATGAGCGCACAACAATTTGCTAGGGAATTAGGAATAAATATAGAAAAGTTCCCTCCAAGTTCAGTAGTTACTAAAAATGGATTTTTCGCAAAGGATTTGAATACTATATTTTTAAGAAATAACCTAACTTCAACAGTTCATGATAAGACTATTTATCATGAAATAAAACATAGAGATCATTATCCTGCTCAATACAAAAATAACCCCATTCTTTGCGAGAATGAGGCTGATAGATTTATGATTAGAAAACTGATAGAACAATATATGACAGAACTTGATCTTGAACCTGAGGAGTTTAATTGGACTAGATTTGTGCAATACTACGATCTACCTACGACTACAAATGCAGAAATGGTACAAAGTGAGTTTTTTGACTACATTAACAATTTAGTATAAGGAGAAAAAATGAAAAAGTATATTACTTTAGGATTAACGCTACTATTATCACTGCTAATTATTTCTGGATGTGGAAATAAGAATATAATAAATCTTTCTTCAGAAAAAGAAATAAGAATAAACGACTTTAAAATTCAACCCAAAGAAGCTGAAATAAAAGATGATAATCTAATAGTTACTTTAGACTGGTCTTTCGGGAACAATGATGATAGTATGAAAAAACAAAAATTTATTCAAAGCGGAATTTTATTCTTTGCAGAACAAGATGGAGAAAATCTAGCTAGTGATATTAAAGATGCTAATATGTACACCGAAACATATGAAACAAATAAGTCTACAATTAGACCATCTTTTAAACTAAAGAACAAAAATAATACTGTAAAAATTACACTATCAAAAGACGGAAATACTTCTGCTACTGAATCGTTTGAAATTAATTTAAAAAAATAATTATGGATTTTAATACTATAATAAAAGATCTTGATAAACTATCATGTGAAGATATAGAAAGATTAAAAATCAAACTTCAAGATTTATTAAAAGGATAAATAAAAAAAACGTCATTCTCCCCGACCAAAGTTTGAATGACGTTTATATCGACAAAAACCACTTCAATAGGGTAGTTTTCTTATACCCTATTCTACACGAAAAGGGAGAATTATTCAATCATGGCTAGATATATTAAACGTGGTAACGTATGGCAATATGAAATTTCTTACAAAGATATTGACGGTAATTTCAAAAAAATCCGTAAAAGTGGATTTAAGAAAAAACAAGATGCTATTGTTGCTGCTAATCAAATTGAAATAGAAGTCTCAAAAGGCATGAAATTTGAGGAAAAAAATGTATCGCTATATCATTACTTCAAGAGTTGGATAGATACCTATAAAAAAGGTAAAGTATCTGATCAAACTTATAACAAATATGCAAATTCACTTAAAAATATTGACAAATATTTTGGTAGAATAGCTATCAAAAGTATTAAAAGGTTAAACTATCAACAATATCTTAACGAGTATGCTGAAATACATGCTACTTCGAGTGTCCGAAGATTAAATTCGCATATTAGAACAAGTATAATTGCAGCGATTGACGAAGGACTAATACCTTTTGACTTTACCAAAGGAGCTGTGGTCGTTGGACAAGCTGAGACAAGAAAAGAAAGTGAAAAGTACCTAGATTATGATAATTACAAAGAGTTGATGCAGTTTACCAAGGAAAAGATACATCCTGAATCAGCAACTAGCTTACTAATCTATTTAGCTGGTATGACTGGTATGCGTTATGGAGAATTGGCAGGTTTATCCTGGAAGCATATTGATTTTAAGAACAATATGATAAGTATTGAGAGAGCTTATATAACTTCCACTAAAACTTTTGGACCCACAAAAAATGAGCAGTCAGTAAGAAAAGTTATTGTATCTCAAGCTACTATGGACTTATTGAAAAATTATAAAACAAGACAAGCTGATTATTTCAAGAAGAATAATGTAATTAATAATGAAAAATTAATCTTTATGAATCCAAGCGGAAAAATTGTTGCAAATGCTACGATAAACAAAGCATTGATAAGATACCAAAAAAAATTGAAAATTAAACAATCAATCAGCATTCATGGATTAAGGCATACTTATGCTTCTGTTTTAATAATGAAAGGTATAAATATATTAGCAGTTTCAAAAACTTTAGGTCATAAATCAGTAGATATAACAATGAATACTTATACACATATTTTGAAAGAACTTGAAAAAATAGAAAATGAAAAAATAGGAACAATTTTAGACGACGTCGCCTAAAACTGCTCCTTTTCTTTTTTACATTTGTGCCAAATTTTGTGCCAAATTTTTAAATTTTGATACAAAATGAAACTTTCATGATTTTTAGAAATGCTTTAGGCAATGGGTTTTGCCACTTGAAACCTAGTGAAAAATACCTTGTGACATTCACCAGTGGGGAAACAAACCCCGCCCTGAAGACGTGGCAAACGTACCTATAGCTTAATTCTTCATTTAAAATACTTCTGCCCAAAGTATTTTGTGCCAAAAATGTGCCAACATTTATAGCTAAAAAATAAAAAGATAACGCTTAACCACCTATTATTTTACCACAAATGTCAGAATTCTTTTACTTTAAAGTACTTTTATTTATTAAAAATATTTTTAATGTACGGAAATTCTTTCCAAATAAAAAATAAGCGCAAATTCGCTTATTTTTAAATGTAATTTTTTGTTAGCATACGATAATTTTCATAAAGTACCGTAAATCTCGTATCATTTTTTTCATCCCATGGTTTTGGTTGACCACAAAAATGTAAAACAGCTGTGTTTTCTGCAACCCAATGAATGTCTTCTTTCCCAAGGCTTCTTGTTAAGTAACTAGAATACTTTCTGGCATCATAATTCCATATTTCTTCAGGAACTCCAAGTATATAATTACCATATAAAAAATTAAGAATATCCTGATCAGGTAAAATCAAAACGGCATTATAATTTTCAATTACTTCATTAATGTCTTCTATTTTCACGACTGATCTAAGCATATCAAGATCCATTATCATTACTCCTGAATTATAGTAGTCATGATCTGTCCCCAAACGGATATTATTTACACCATTGATAATATTTGTTACACCTGCATGTGTTGAAGCAGTTAACATATTTCCCTTTAAGTCCATTTCCCATAAAGGTCTCAATGGATTGATAATAAGAATATCTGGATCCAAGTAAAGTACTTTTTTAAGCTCTTTAGGCAATATTTGACCTGCAAGTAATCTAAAATACATTTCTTTTGGATATCTATCGACAGTTTTCGCTTTATCAAATAAACTTTCATCAACCACTACTGCTTCAAATTCCCAATTAAATCTAATAGCTTGTTTATTTAATAAATCTAATTTTTCCTGCGGAATACTTTGATGTATTAGCCAAATTTTAAATATATCATCTTGATTATTAAGATATATAGATGTTAACATAACTTGAAGTGGATTGAGATAGTTTTCATCTATTGTAACTAATATGTCTATTTTTTCTTTCATCATGTACCTCGTATGTATTTTCTATATCAAGAGTAACATTTATTGATTTGTCAATCAAGGATACACAATATTGTATATAATTTCATTGATTGGTCTAGATAATTTAAAAATAAATTGTCAAGAATTATCAAACTTTTATCTTGCTTTTTTATATTTACTTGAGTATAATAACCATAGAAAACGTTTTCATTTTATTGAGTATTAAAAATTATATATCATATAAAGGAGAATTTTATGGTAAAACCTTTTAAACCAGGGACTGATAATGTGCCTCCTGGCAAGTACAGAGAAGTTGGGCCTCGCGGTGGTAGAATTCCAAATGAACGCATTGTAACTATTGATGAGGGTGACAGACTTCCACCAACAAAGAAAGCTGGTGATGGGTGGCTTCATATGACTCCGCACAAATCTGGAACAGATAATTTACCTGCTGGTAAATATATTGAAGTTGGACCAAATGGTGAAAAACTTGAAAAAGAACACATCATTTCTATTGATCGTGGTGATAGGCTTCCGCCAGTTAAAAAAGCTGGGAATGGTTGGTTCAGAATGTAATTAATAAAAGGTATTGAAATATTAAATTTCAATACCTTTTTTGCTATTCTGCTTTTTGTAAATCACTTGTCATTACTTCTAAAGATTCAATTCCTGATCCTGCTAGATACCAAACTTGAGGATCTAATGAAATTACTTTACCATTTTTCCCTGCATTTGTTCCCTTGACCAAATCATTGTCAGCTAAATTGTTTTTTGAATCATCTCCACCAATTGCTTTTGTACGGTCAATTGTAAAGATAATATCAGGATTTTTTTCTGCAATGTATTCATAAGAAACGCTTTGTCCATGACCTTCAGATTTGATATTATCATCTGCTGGTTTGAAACCATAAGCATCATAGATAATACCAAAACGAGAATCTTTACCAAATGTTGATAGGCTTCCTTCACTTGCCATAATAATCAAAGACTTCTTATCTGATTTAGAATTTTCTTCTTTTAATTTATCCATTGAAGATTGAATTGAAGCAAGTTTTTTATCAGCTTCTTCTTCTTTTCCAAAAATCTTAGCTAATTCTTGAATTCCTTCTTGAGTTGATTTCCAAGGTGCTGATTCTTCTACTGAGAAAAATACAGTAGGAGCAATCTTTTCAAATTGTTCTTGATAATCTTTTTGACGTCCAGAAATTATAATCAAATCAGGTTTAATGTTATTAACCTTCTCTAAGTCTGGCTCCTTAACACCACCAACAGATTCAACATCATCATATTGCTTTAAATATGTAGGAAGAACATCTTTTGGAAGTCCAACAACTCTATCCTTTAATCCCAGTGAATCTAGAGTATCAAGAGAACTATAATTAAATACTACAACTTTCTTTGGATTGTAAGGAACAGTTTTCTTTCCATTTTTATCCTTGATTTCTACAACTTTTATATCATCTGTTTTACTAGTTTCATTTGAACTTGATACTTGAGTTGTTGAAGATGAACTTTCTTTACTTGATGATTCCTTTGAGTTCCCACAAGCAGCTAGTGTAATCACACTGACAGCAAGCAAGAATGTTGATAAAAATTTTTTCATTATACGTTATCCTCCATAAGATAATTAATTAAAATATTGACAAAATGCATTACCCTCAATCTGGTGAACTTTGATTTGCATATCATACAAATCACTTAGAACACTTTCTTGAATTATTTTTTCTGTTTTACCTACTTGAAAAATTTGACCATTTTTCATGGCAACAATGTAATCAGAATATGCTGAAGCAAAGTTTATATCATGTAGGACGATAAAAATTGTTTTCTTTTCTTCTGCTACTAATTCTTTCAGAAGTGTCATTATCTGTTGTGCGTGGTTCATATCTAAATTGTTAAGGGGTTCATCCAATAAGATATAATCACTGTCTTGAGCTAAAATCATGGCAATATATACCCGTTGTAGCTGCCCACCAGATAATTCATTAATGTTATTTTGTGACAAATGATTTAGATTCATTTGACTCAAAACCTTATCTATTATCGCATTATCTTCACTAGTCAGTCTTCCCTTACTATATGGATAACGACCAAAAGATACTAAATCTCTAACACTTATTTTTAAGTTATAAGCATTTGTTTGTTTAAGAATTGAAAGTTTCTTAGCAAGCTCCTTTGACGACCATGACTTAAGCTCATTTTCATCAATGTATATTTCTCCAACATTGAATGTTTGTAATCTACTTATCAATGAAAGTAAAGTTGATTTACCGGCACCATTAGGTCCAATAAAGGCAATAAATTTTCCAGCAGGGATTTCTAAATCAATATTTGATAGAATCTCTTTTTTTCCAATTGATTTTGCTAGATTATTAATGTTAATCATACTTTTCTCTCCCTTAATATTTTTCCTATGAAGATTACTCCACCAAGAAACTGGATTATTACGCTTATCGTTGTTGAAAAACCGAAGACTTGCTCAACAAGAAATTGTCCGCCCACAAGTAGAATTACGCCCAACAAAGAGCTACAGATAAATAAATTTCGATGGTTAAATGAACCAAAGAAAATATAGCTAATAATTGAAATAATGAAACCTAGAAAGACTGTCGGTCCAACAAGAGCTGTTGATGTCGCCGTCAGCATAGAAATAAATACAAGACTCAAAATTTGAATTCGATGCACATTTATTCCTAGATTAACTGCCGCATCTCGCCCCAAGGTTAATACGTCCAACTGACTTGATATAAATAAAAAGTAAATGCAGGCAACCAAGATGATAATTATTGCTGCAATCATATGGTTAGTATTTACGTTATTAAATGATGCAAATAGTTTACCTTGAAGCATGTCATACTCGTTTGGATTCATTATCACTTGTAAGAAAGTACTTATACTTGAGAAAAAGGTTCCCGATACTATCCCTATCATTAGGACTTCATAGAGGTCATTTTTTTCTTTCCTTACAAACATGACAATTATGAGAGTAGATAAAATTGTCATTATCAATATTGTTCCAAGAAACAAATAAATTGATTCTTGTGATAACATCTTTACTCCTCCTATAAAGAAGAAAAGTGATGTTTGAATCAGTACATACAAATTATCTAAGCCAAGAATACCAGGACTTAATAATCTATTATTGGTCAAGGTCTGAAAAGAAATTGTTGAGACTGAGCTTGCAATCGCAACAAGAACAAAACCAATAACTTTTTTACCTCTAAGAGATAGGGCAAAATCTAAGTTTCCATAGGTATTGTAGGTGAGATAAACAATAACCATCAATACTGCTACAAAAAATAATGAGCTTGCCTTAATCCATATTTTTTTGTCCTTAATCATCTTCTCATTCTCCTTAATAGGAAGAAGATAAACATTGCTCCACCTAAACTTCCAACAATAACACTAACTGGAATCTCATAAGGAGCTATGAGAGTTCTTGATAAAATATCACAAACAACTAAGAAGATACTACCAAATATCCAAGTTAGATTAAGAGTGTTTTTCAAGTGATCTCCATACAATATTGATACAAGATTTGGAATGATTATTCCAAGAAACGGAATACTTCCAACCATTATCAATACAGAGCTACTGCCAAGGGAAACAAGAACTAAAACAATTAATTGGATTAATTTGTAGTTCATACCAAGACTCGCTGCTACTTCATCTCCTAATCCAAGCACTGTTATCTTATAGGCCATTAAGTAAAGTGCTATAAAAACAGGAACTGTTAAGTAGATTAGCTCATATTGTCCTTTCATGATTGTAGAGAAATTTCCTTGAAGCCAAGAAGAAAGGTTTTGGATTATTTGAAACTGATAGGCAAAAAAGATCGCCACAGAACCGATAATATTTCCATACATTATACCGGCTAAGGGTAGAATCATTTCATCTCCTTTGGGCAATAGTCGACTTAAAGCCAGAAAAGTTAGTGAAGAAATGAAAGCAAAGATAAATGCAAATGTCGATTTCAAAAGAATTGTTGAAGCAGGAAAAAATAACATGGCAACAAGTATTCCAAGCCTTGCACTATCCATCATTCCGATAGTACCTGCTGATACAAACTTGTTTTGCATCATATGCTGCATGACTTTTCCTGATATACTCACCATACCACCAGCTAAAATTAAACTAATAGTTCTAGGAAGTCTAACCTTATTTAACATCATTAATTGTTGTGAATCTCCATGCAAAATTCCATCAATTGTAATATTATGTACTCCGATAAAGAGTGACAGTAGACTCACTAATAGCAAGGTCATAAGTGGTAGATATTTTCTCACTTCGACTCCTTTTAAAATCGTTGATTTGTCTTCCATATATTCTTGAAGCCAAGAAATATTCCTTCATAAATAAAACATTCATAAGCTATTAAGTAACATATTTAAAAGCTTGTGAATTTTTTTATCACTTGAAGACAAATTTAGTATAACATTGTAAAAAGTATTTGACAATATAAATGTAAAACATTTTTTACTTTTATGTATAAAGTCTGAGTATGAGCCTTTATATATATAAAATAATAATTAAAAAAACCATTAAGATATTTATCCTAATGGTTTAGATTGTGAATTGTTATATGTTTAAACTAGATGTAATTTAACAAAGTTTCAAATAAGTAAGAACTTGAGGTTGCTCCTGGATCAATATGTCCAATTGCTCTTTCACCAACATATGATGCACGTCCTTTTTTTGCAACTAAATCTTTAGTAGCATTTTTTGCATTTTCAATAATTTCATCATTAAAATTTTCATCTTTAATTGATGATACAACTGGAATCCATACGTCTAGCATTGTCTTATCACCAAAGTCTGCTTTCCCTCTAGTAGATATACCTATCTGTCCTTGTTCAATAACTTTTGATAATTCTTCATAGCTTGAAATAACATCAATTCCAACAGTCGCTTTAGTCATATTCATAAACGCTGTTCCATATAAAGGACCACTTGCTCCACCTACTTTTGAAATTAAAGCCATAGCCAAAATTTTAAAAGTATCACTAATTGTATTAGGTTGCTTATCTTCTATAGATTTTTTGTACTCTGTCATTCCACGAGACATATTATTTCCATGATCACCATCACCAATCGGGGTATCAAGAAGACTTAAGTAATCTTTATTATCTTCGATTTTTTTTGCAAAGTCATCAAGCCAAGCCTGGACTTCTACTACAGTAATATTCATTTTTCTCCAATCTACCAAGAAATAGTTGTAACTTGACTCTCTAGGTTTCCAAGCCATTCAGATTTATCTGTTAAATCAATAGTTGTAAGACTTAAGCCTTGCATTTCTATAGAAGTCATAAAATTCCCTACTTTTGTAAAAATAACCTTAATTCCCTTTTGATCAAGTAAATCTAAAACGTCGTTCATGAAGATAAACTGTTCCATTAATGGTGTTCCACCCATTCCATTTACAAGAACTCCAACTTCTTTTGTTTCTGATCCATAACTAGCAAGAATTTTATCAACTAACTCTGAGGCAAGAACTTTCGATGGTTGAAGTTTTTCTTTACGATAGCCAGGTTCTCCATGGATACCTACACCATATTCAATCTCATCATCAGCAAGATCAAATCCTTCTTTACCAACTTCAGGAACTGTAGCTCCTTTTAATGCAATACCTATACTTCTTAGTGATGATACCACATCATTTCCGATTTCTAATAATTGGTCAAGATTTTTTCCTTGTCGAGCATAATTACCTAAAATCTTATGAACTAAAATCGTACCAGCAACACCACGTTTACCTGCTGTATACAAACTATTTTCAACAGCAATATCATCATCAACAACCAAAATTTCAGCTCTTATATCTTCCATCTCTGCCATATCTTTAGCCATCTCAAAATTTAAAATATCTCCAGTGTAATTTTTGACTATTAATAATACTCCTTGGCCATTATTTGTACTTTGAATCGCCGTTAAAATTTGATCCGGAGTCGGAGATGTAAAGACATCACCTAAAACTGCTGCCGAAAGCATACCGTCACCGACAAATCCAGCATGTGCTGGCTCATGACCACTGCCTCCCCCTGAAACTAATGATACTTGATTAAACAGTTTATTTTCTTTTATAACTCTAGAATCATCAACTCTTTCAACAAGATTTCCATAACTCCTGACAATCCCTGAAAGCATTTCTTCAACAACATTTGATGGGTCATTAATTATCTTTTTCATTCTCTCTATTTCGCCTTTCTTGCTTCATCAATAATTTGATTAATATCATCAGTTACTCCAGCAGTAATTGCTCCTACAAAAGCTCCCTCTACCAATGGTGCATCAATATTATGATATCTTAATTGTTGACTTTCATCTAAAAAATCCATAGCCATATCTGCGCTTAATACTGCACTTCCTATATCAGAAAAAATAAAGAATTCGACATCTTCAGCTGACTGATTAATATGATCGACAACCAATAATGGTTCGGAACCTAGTCCGCCATCTGATGTTCCTCCAAGAGATACAACTTCAACGTCTTCATTTTGTTGCATGTCATCTATCATCTCTTTTAGCCCATCAGTAATTTTTCTACTGTGCGAAAGTAATATAATACTTTTTTTCATTTCTCCCCCCCTTTTTTGAAAGCGTTTACTATATTGATATTATAATCTTATTTCCCATAAAAAACTAGTAAAAAATTACTAAGAATTAACCTAGTAATTTTATGAACCTGCACTTTCATAAACTGAAAGTCCCTTATTCCAGATTAAAAGTGAAATGATAAATAAAATTATGGAAACAATAATCAAACCTTCAATATTAAACATGACATTTTGCCCTGTGAGAAAGAAACTTGCCGGATAAAAGGCAGTGAATGCAAAAGGTATTATAAAGCTAATTATCGTGCGAATAAGGGTGTTATAAATATTAACAGGGTATTTTGCAAAATCATTGAAAAGATAAAAGAAATACATGATGCTGCCTGCCTGTTTGCTCCAAAATGCCATACTTGAAGCAATTATTTTTAGGCTGGTATAAATCATTGTTGCAAATGGAATGGCTATAATAAAGAGAATAACTTTTGTTGGTGTCCATGTTATAGTACCGACTGTGCTTGCGAGGAGACCTATACCGACTATCAATTCGCCCAAGGCATCTACTTGAAAGGTCTCGATGATTACATGGATGAGTGGATTGATTGGTCTCGTCATATATTTATCAAACTCACCTTTCCATACTAATCTTTGACCTACTGCCCATAAATTATCAGAAAATAAATGGTCAAGGCCTTTGGGTATTAGTGAAAATCCATAAATGAAAACAATTTGTTGTAAAGTCCAGCCCTCAAGAGTTGGAATCTTGCTGAAAATAACGTTTAAAAATAAAATATTTAAAGCTTGAGTCAAAACTACTCCTAGAACACCTACTATAAAATCAACACGATATTCCATCAATTGTTTGAGATATTGCTTAATAAATATTTTTTCTAATCTTAATATTCTCTTCATCCTATCCCCCTTGTACAACCAAACGGTTGATAACAAATTTCCATATGATTTTAGACAAAATATAAAAGAAAATAATCCAAACTATCTGAATCAAAAGTGCTTTAATTAATTGTTCTGTATTATATTTACCAAGATAAATCATTACTGGAGTATAGATTAATGATGAAAAAGGAAGTATTGTAAATAAATTTTTAATAGCTGTTGGAAAAAATGATAAAGGTATTAAGACCCCTGACATGAAACTAATTATTGAAGACTTTAACAAATTTGCACCCCATAAACTTTGAAGTACAAAAGCTGTGTATCCAAAACATACATTGAAGAAAAAATTCAACAAGTATGATAAAACCAAACTCACTAGAAAGAGAATTAAATTCATGATATTAAAAGGTAAAGTATTTGGATTTATAATTTGAAAAATACAAAGTCCTCCTAGAATTGGAAGGGCTGAAACTGAAACTTGAATAAGTTTAGAACCTATTTCATCAAATAAGTAAGTACCAATAAATGAAATAGGCTTGAGGAGTCTAACAGCAATTGACCCTTCTTTTATTTCTTCACCAATATTACCGCTAACATATGTGCTGATAAATACACTTGCAAATGCACTTAAGAAGACATAGAGACTCATCTCTTGAACAGTGAAATTACCTAATTTTGTTTCAGTAGAAGAACGATATATCGCTTGCCACAAGTAATAAGATACTAAGGCCCCACAGATATCAGCCATCCTATAGATAAGAAAATTCATCCGGTAAGCAACACTTCTTTGGATACCAGCATTTATAAAAAGACAATATTTAGAAAAATTTTCTAGAATATTAGGCATCTTTCAGCTCCTTCCTATAAAAACGACGGATTATATCTTCAATATCTGCCTCTTTGATTGATACATCTGATACTGAAACATTATTTAATGTATATTGCAAAATTTCAGAAGCTGAATTCTTTGAAGCATCGAAGCGAACTTTTATATTTTTATCCTCTTGTTCAAGCAAAACATCAAAAAAATCTTCCTCATAGTGAAGCTTTTCTAAATCTTCTAATTGATTAAGCTTGAAGGTAATTTCATGGATATTCCCAAATTTTTCTTTTAACTCTTCAGCACTTCCATCAAAAATTT
Source organism: Floricoccus tropicus (assembly GCF_001832905.1). GTDB lineage: Bacteria > Bacillota > Bacilli > Lactobacillales > Streptococcaceae > Floricoccus > Floricoccus tropicus. The sequence goes on from NZ_MKIR01000023.1 coordinate 79,458, forward strand.
CTTTCCCTTTATCAATCATAAATATTCTGCTACATAATTGCTCGATATCATTTAAATCGTGGGTAGTTAAAATTATGGTTGTCTTCTCTTCTTGATTAATTTTTTTGATAGCATTACGAATCCTATCTTTTACATCCACGTCCAAACCAATAGTTGGTTCATCAAGAAATAAAACTTTAGGATTATGTAGAAGACTGGCTGCAATATCTGCTCTCATCCTTTGACCAAGGGACAGTGTACGCACAGGATCCTTAATAAATTCATTTAAGTCCAGAACATCATTCAAAAAATTCATTCTCTTAACAAAATCTTCTTGGGGAACCTCATAAATTTCCTTCAAAACTTTATAGGTATCCTCAAGAGGTAAGTCCCACCATAGTTGAGTTCTTTGACCAAATACAACACCAATATCCTTTACATAGGACTGCCTATCTTTTTGTGGATTTTTACCATTAATTTCAATAAAGCCCGATGTCGGTGTTAGTATTCCGGTCAACATTTTTATAGTAGTTGACTTACCAGCTCCATTTGCTCCAATAAAACCAAAAATCTCCCCTTCAGGAATCTCAAAAGATAGATCCTTAACAGCTTCAAAAGTTTCATATTCAGGTTTGAATAATGCTTTAAATGAACCTGAAAGACCACCTCCCTTTTTTACTTTCTTAAAATCCTTCTCTAAATGACTTACTGTGATCATAAAATCTCCCATATTAATTTTATAAAAAAACGCTTTCAAAGCTAAAATCATTATAGTACGGATTAATGCGAATTACAATATGTAATTTAAAAAATTACTAAGAATTAACCTAGTAATTTTGTTTATGCTCAGTATTTTTCATTTATCTTTATTAATCTACTTACGTTCCCACTGGCTATTCTCAAATTTTCTTTTCCCTTTAAAAGAGCATTTTCAAGTGATTCAGCTTTGGTCAAAATTCCAAAGATTGCAGTTATTCCTTCTTGATAAAGAACTTCTAAATCTTCTCCAACATAACCTGCAAAAGCAATGACCGGTTTATTATATTTTTTTGCAATCTTTGCCACACCTGAAGGAACTTTGCCAAATGCTGTTTGAGAATCAATACCTCCTTCACCTGTAAAAATATAGTCTGCTTGTGAAATATGTTCTTCAAGTTCATTTTGTTCACTAACTATCTGAAAGCCAGAAATAATTTTTGCATTTGTAAATGCTAATAAACCTGCGCCAAGTCCACCTGCTGCTCCTGAACCTTGCATATATTCAATATTAATCTTTAAATCACGCGCAATGACTTTTGCAAAATGATGAAGATTAGAATCTAGTTCAACCACCATTTCTTCAGTCGCACCTTTTTGTCGACCAAAAACATTACTCGCACCATTTAAACCAGTTAGTGGATTTGTCACATCAGATGCAACAACAATTTCAACTTCTCTTAATCTTGGATGTGAATTCTCACAATCAATACTTTTTAGTAGATTAAGATTCCCACCACCAAAAGGAATTTCATTTCCATGTTTATCTAATAATCTGTATCCAAGAGCTTGTGCCATACCTGCACCACCATCGTTTGTAGCACTTCCTCCTATACAAATAATGATTTTTTCTACTCCCTTATCAAGTGCATACTTAATCAACTGACCAGTTCCATATGTACTTGTTACAAGTGGATTCCTTTTTTCGATAGGAAGTAACTCAAGACCATTTACCAGTGCCATCTCAATTATTGCCGTTTTACCTTGTTCAATTAGTCCATAGTGACTACTTACTAAAGTGTTTGGCAATGGACCCATAACTTGCTCGTGAATTTTCTGGTCATCCTGGGAATTCATGAGGCAATCAAGAGTTCCTTCCCCACCATCTGCCATCGGAATTTGAATAATTTCAGCTCCAGGATAAATTTTTCGGATTCCTTCAGCCATACTTTGACAAGCAACGCGTGCTGTCATTGACTCTTTGAAAGAATCTGGTGCAAGAACAAATTTTGTCATAATCGCTCCTAGTTCTATTCTTTTAAGTAGATTTTAATATAAATTTTAAGCCAATTTCCTACTAGTTCCTTATCTTCAACTTTCCCAAATAATTTTTTTCCTGCATCCATCAAACGAGAGAAAACTACATTATCAGCCTTAGGAACATAACCAATTTTTTCTCCTGTTTTTAACTTAATCATAATCGCCTTGTTATCATATGGGTTGTCAATTTCTCTAAAAAAATTTAATTCTGTTTCAAAATTAATCTTGTCATTCAAGTCTAGTATTTCTTCAATGTAACTAGTTCCTGCAATGTGAGACTCAAAAAGAAAAATATCCCTTTCATACGGTTGTGGTAAATCAATTTCGAAATCAGGATGAACCAAAGAAACCAATTCACCATTATTTATTTTACTTAATTCATTCATCATTTTCTGACCTTAATAGTTCTTCAACTTTTTTTCTTATAATAATTACAAAGTCCTTGATAATATGCCAATAAATCATTTAATTTCTCATGATAAGCATCCATCTTATCTTCATCTAGCATTAGATCATTAAGATTATAAGGGTACATAGATTTTATATGTGAAATCTTATCTTTTTCATCAGCAATCATCATATTTAAGGCAAATCTTTCGTCCTCTAACTCTTCCAAGCTTGATTTAGAATAATTTATGTTATTAAATAAATCTGTTGTCTGAAAAATAATTTCTAATCGTTTTAAATCACCGTCCCGATAAGCACTTACGGCTGCTTCATATAGATTGAGCTGACTTGCAGTAATATCGGGATTCAAATCTGGATGCAATTTTTTACAATTTTTCTATACAAGGATTTCATATATTTAACTTCATCATCCGATAATCGTTCAAGTGAACTGTACTCGATTGCTTCACTCAATTTTTTTAATTGTTTTTCAAGACTTTTTTTATATCTTTCATATTCTTTATCTAAAATATCTTCAATCTTTGCTAAATTTATTTTTTCTTGACGATTAACATACTTCTGAACTAAATCTAATTTTCTTTTTAACCTTCTACTTTCAATATCTTTAGATTGTACTTTGTAAAGAAGATTCCCAAACTCCAATAAATAAGCAGTTTCAATATTTCTACACTCAATAAATTGCAAGTTATCAACTTCAAAATATAAGTTAGAAAGTACTTCTCTTAATTCTTGAATATCTTTTATCAGTCTTTCGAATATCTCAGATTTAATCAATTCATTCATACTATCTCCAAATTTTAATAACTAATTCCTATCAATCATCGAAATTGTACTACTGCCATCTCCACTTTTTGAAATGATAAGTTGTTGTGCTATCCGTTCTTTCATATCTTCAACGTGACTGATTACTCCAACCATACGATTTTCACCAATTTGTTCGAGAGCCGTCATAGCCTTTTCGAGCGTCTCCTTATCAAGCGAACCAAATCCTTCGTCAACAAACAAGGCATCAATAACAATCCCATTGGTTGTGTTTTGAACTATTTCTGATAGCGACAATGCAATTGAAAGAGCCGCAATAAAGGTTTCCCCACCAGATAAAGTTTTAGTTGAACGAGTAGTCCCAGTTGTAAAATCAAAAACATCGATATCAAGTCCTGAATCTGAGCGCTTACCGTCACGTTGAGCATTGCTAAGTACAAACTGATAGCGACCATTAGTCAGCTTTCCAATATAACGCTTGTTGGCTTGGTCTAAAACCTGATTTAAATATTCCTGAACTACATATGTCTCAAGCTTGAGTTTATCACCAGTCTTACCTTTGACTACACTATTTAAGTCACTCAACTCTTGGAAAGTTTTTAGATGTACACCTTGCTTTTCAGTAATTTTCTTAATTTCTTCAAGTGTTGCCTTAGATTGATTGTACTTAGTTTCAGCCTTAGTGAATTCTTGACTAGCATTATCGTACTTAGCTTGACTCTGCTCGTATTTTTCAACAAAGTAATCTAAATCAGGAATTTCCTTATCAGACAGAAATTCTAAAAGCTTTTCTCTTCTCTCAGTTAAGGTACGTTCACGCTCCTTATAGGTGTTTATAAAGGCAATAGATTGTCCATAAACCTCTGTCTCAGAAATCCATTCTCTCAAAATATTTTCATCACTTGTTAGAGCACTAGGAGCATATAATTTTTCCTTAACCTTTGCATAAGCCAAATCATTTATATCTTGATTTTCCTTTAGATGCAATTCATTAGATTCAACAATAACTTTTAAAGATCTAACCTCACTCTGTAAATTAGCAAATCTCCCTTGCAACTCTTCCTTCTTACTTGAATAATCCCTAATTTTCTTGCTTGTGATCTCAATTTTATCCGTATAGTAAGATATATCCTTTAATTCTGGATATTTGGCATTGATGATAGATAGCTTTCCTACTGCTGAATCTTTCAATGCCACTTTTGTATCTATCTCATTTTGCAAATTTAAAAGAACATGCTCTGCGTTCGTTATTTCATTAGTTAACTCAGTCAAAGCTAGAATTTGTTTTTCAAAAAACGATTTTAACTCATCTACTGAATTTTTAAATTCTATTAAAGCTTGATTAACCAGACTTTCATCATAGATACTTGGAAACTCATCAAAAAGATTTTTTATTTCATCATAATTATTATTAATATCAGTTTTTTTATTATCAATTTCAAATTGAATTTCATTTTTTCTTGTATCATTTTGATATAGAGATTCTTCCTGATTTTTCAAATCTTGTTCCAAACTTCCAACTTGCTGTTGCAAGGCTTCAACTTTTTCCATTGAATTTTTAAGTTCTAATTCATTTGCCTGAACGTCATCATGCTTATGAGCAAAAGGATGTTCAAGCGAGCCACAGACAAGACATTCTTGTCCGTCAACTAACTCTTCCCTAAGTTGCGCCACCATCAACTCACGACGATTTTCTTTAACACTTTCAAGCTCACTTAAATAATCCTTATATCTTTGCCTATCTGATTCAAGTTTCTTTTTAGATTCAGCTTGTTCATCATTTAAAGATATAATTCTTTTTTCTAAGGTAGAAACTTCTTTTAAAAGCGGAGCTATATTTTTATCAATTATAAATTTAGCCTTATCATAAGCAGCCACATTTTTTGTAACTTCTTCTTGTGAAATGGCTTCTGTTTCAAGTTCATTCTTATCTTTTTTCTTTGCTTCTAACAGCTCTGATTTAGAATTCTTTTGAACTTCATAATCTTTTAATTCATTTGAATAAGATGTAATCTCACTCTCATAAGCTATAACTTGGTTTGCAGTGTTTCTAAGTTCTTTCCATTTATCAAGATTTTCTTCAAAAAGCTTAATCTCTGATTCATGTGATAAATGTTCTTTAAGTTCATCCTCTAAAAGATGAGCATTTTTCTCTGTTTCGCCCAACTTGTCTTTATTAGATTCAAGTAATTTTCCATATTTATCAATTTCATTTTGACTATGGTCTAAATCCCTAATTGTCTCTCTAATGTCAGCTACAAAGTCCTGCTGATTCTTTTTATCTATATAGTATTTATATTTATCTTTTTGATTAGTAATTTCATTTTCAAAATTTATATTTACAGTATTCAACTCTTGAAAGTTCTCAGATAATTGTTTAGCTTTATCTAACTCTATTTGTGTTGATTTCAAATCATCCTTGGCTTGTCCCCTTAACTTATCACTACTATCAGCTTTCTCTTTATAGTTTGATACAAATTTTTCTGCAAGCTCTATTTTATAGCTCTCATCTGTCTGTCGAAACTCTAGTCTTTCTTCTTCTGACCATATTTGGCTATCATAATGACCAGATAGTTGATTGGAAAATTTTTCATTTTCTACTCTTGATTGTCTATATTTATCTTCAACTCTGTTTGCAAAATCTTCAAACAGACGAGTTCCAAAAATATTTTTCAAAATCGGTAATTTATCAGCTGTGTTAGAAATCAAAAATTTCCTAAATTCATTTTGAGGTAAAAGAATTATCTGTTTAAATTGTTCAGCATTCAACTGTAAAAGTGAATTTACTTCAGTTGCAACATCAACTGGCTTAGAAGCTAAAACCTCGAGTTCAACCCCACCGATTTCATCAACAATAGCAAAATGAGCTTCGGCTTTTTGTAAAGTTGACTTTTTACCACGCGCAGCCTTACGCTCTTGAACGGGTACTCGCTCTATCCTATAAAGTTGACTTCCATGCCTGAAATAAAAGACAATTTTTGTCAATTCATCTTCGAGTGTTGCAAATGTTGACCTTGTTTCTTCAGGTTTACGTTCCCCTGTTGTTACATTAAAAAGCGCCATAGTCATAGCATCAAAAATAGTACTCTTTCCTGCACCAGTATCTCCACTGATAAGAAATACGGGAGCTTGGTCTAGGTCTTCAAAGTTTATTACTTCCTTACGGTAAGGGCCAAAATTGGTTAATTCTAATTGTACTGGCTTCACTATTTAACGCTCCTTTCTAATATCAATGAGGATATCTTCAATCACCTTCTCCTGAAAGTCAGATGGTTTCTGTCCAGTCATTTCCTCATAAAAATTATTGATAGTAACTTCTGGTGCAGTTTGTCCTACACTGGTAGGCTTATTTTGACTTTGATTCTTAATATCTTGATATCTTTCTTCAAAACTTAATTCTACGATATCTGTTCCATAAATATCTTCCAGTCTTGCTCTGATATTTATACCTTCCATGGCTTTTCTATCATAATCCTTCAATTGAATACTGTACCATGCATTTTGTCCAGAATATTTCTTATAAAAATCTTTTGAAGTTAAAGTCTCAAAATCTTCATTAAGAACATAAAAAGGCTTTTCAACTTTCAAATTAATGAACTTCTTATTAATTTTTCCATCAGTATCATCTACAATATAAATTCCTTTTTGTGTTGAGAGTTTGGCTTCCTTACTGTTGAAAATAACAGGACTTCCACTATAAACTACACTTTCAGATGGACTAGCCTCATGAGTGTGAATATGCCCTAGTGCAACATAATCGAAGTCTTTGAAAATATCATGAGTCAAAGTTGCAAGACCTCCAACTGTTGAAGATGTCTCCGAAAGCATTAATTGTTTTAACTCATCGTCTGATTCTTCTCCTTTTTTACTAACAGCAAAGTGAGTCACTAAAACATGTTTCTTTCCTTCAACAAAGTTATCTCTGATATCAGATACTATTCTCATTACTGCATCTGATATTTTAGTATATGATTTTACAAGTTCATCATCCTCACCGACAACGTTCTTGTAATAAACACGAGCATCAGATGGGTCAATGAAGGGTAAAAGGAAATACTGTGTATCTTCAGTTTCAATAGGCTTCATAGCTTCTTCTATGTTTGTTGAAAGATAAAAATTAGAGTCAGCAAAAAAATCTCGACCAAAATTCAAGCGCTTTGCTCCATCATGATTTCCTGAAATAGCATAAACTGGAATTTTTTCATTTATAACTAAGTCTGTAAGCATCTCATTAAAAGTAGTGACTGCTTCAACTGACGGAATTGAACGATCATATAAATCACCTGCAATAATTAAAGCATCAACATTCTCATTTTTTGCTATTTCTTTAATTTGCTCAAAAGCATACTTTTGTTCTTCAAGTAAGGAAAAACCATTAATTGTTCTTCCAATATGCCAGTCAGCTGTATGTAAAAATTTCATATAAATCCCTTTCAAATGATTCGAATTATCTAAACATATTATATCATTATCCCAACAGCTCTTTTGTATATATACAAAAAAAATCCACCTAATGATAGATTCTTTATCTTTTATTTTCCCTTTTACTTTTCAATATACAATTCTATGAATTTATCCTTATAGTCTTCTGCTAAGTTAAGTCCTTCAACCAGATAATTTTCAAAAGACCCAAATTTGTCATTCATAGTCTTAATTGCATAATTCAAATATTCAGCCTTAACAGTCAGTGCTGATTCCAAGCCAGCAAGCTGTTGATCATTTAATTTGTCTTTAGCTTGGCTAATAATTTGCTCGTTGGCCGCTTTTCTTAACTCATTTGTTTTCAAATAATCTTTAAAAATATCTTCATCAGACACACCCGCGACTTTAAGAATTAAATATGCAGCCCAACCAGTTCTATCTTTTCCAGCAAAACAATGGAAAATTACTGGTTTCTTAACTTCAATTAAATCTTGCATGAATTTATGGTATCCATTTTGTGCTGATTCACTTATAACCATTTCCTCATAAGTCTTGTACATTGCTGAATCTATGTTATTAAGATCAGAAAACATTCCTTCAAGAGATGCAGCTCCACCATCTTGCAATGAAGCCAATATGTCCAAGTGTTGATACTCTACTCCTGAAATTGGAGTGTCTTCATCCTTATCAACTTCAGATTGACTCCTAAAGTCATAAATAGTTTTTAACTTGCATTCATCTTTAAGAAAGCTAACTTGTTCATCATCAAGATTATTTAACTGACCACTTCTAAAGAAAAAACCTTTTTCGATTTCTCCGTCATTTGCCCTATATCCACCGATATCTCTAAAATTAGTAATTAAGTTTGAATTCATGTCATTATCCTCTCCTACTTTTAACTTTATCTTACTTTATTCACATTTTTTGTCAAATAATCATACAGTTTGTTCTCTTCATCTTACAATTCTGTAAGGATAAACTCATGCTAGAGGCTGATTATATAAAGGATTTCTCAAGTTAAAATAAATATATATTAATTTAAGAAAGGTTCAAATAATAATGTTCAAAAAAATTTTTATACCACTTTTTGCTTTGGCGCTACTTGCATTTGGAGGAATATATCTTTTAGGAGACTCCTCAGGGGAATTTCGTGCAATTGCCGATCAATTAAATCCGTTAGTTAAGGAATCTAGTGTATATGTAAAAACACAAAAACCTGATTCAGTGAATGGATATGGTACTGCTTCATACACTCAAACAGCAGCATATGAAGATGGAAAAACTAGAAAAATAACTTTCAATGGTATCAATGAATTAAAAGTTGATAGATATTTAAAATTAACAACAAAAGGTGCTCATGTTGAAACATACGAAGAAATAAGTAAGGATGAAGTTCCAGAAAAAGCACTAGAAAAAATAGATAAATAAAAAATGGTTGGTTATAAACTGACCATTTTTTATTTTTACATAATTCAAGCGAATAAGATACTTATTTTTTACATAATTTATATACAAATATATTTCACTTTACATAATTTTATTACTTATCTTTGAAAAATTCTTGTGCTATCTTAACGGATTCCATTGCATCTTTAGCATAGTAATCGGCTCCAACAAATTCACGATATTCTTCATTTAAAACTGCTCCTCCAACCATAAATTTACAGTCTAAACCGGCAAGTTTTACTTGTGTAATTGTTTCCTTCATATTTTGCATTGTTGTAGTCATCAATGCGCTTAAACCAGCTAGTTTGATATCTTGTTCTTTTATTGTAGAAACAACTTTGCTAATGGGTACATCTTTTCCTAAATCAACAACATCAAACCCATAATTTTCTAAAATCATTTTTACAATGTTTTTACCAATATCATGAATATCACCTTCAACAGTTGCAAGTAAGACTTTCCCTTGTTTTTCATCAGTTTGTTCATTACGAGCCATAAAGTCTTTGAGTACTTCCTGAGCTTGTTTGACTGCATCAGCTGATTGCATTAACTGTGGTAAAAATAAAGTCCCTTTTTCAAATTTAGCTCCTACCTCATCTAGAGCAGGTACAAATTCTTGATTAACAATCTCAAGTGGTGTAAGACTTTTTAATAGCTCTTTTGTTTTTGTAGGTGTTTCATCTTTTCTGCCTTGTAAAATCATTTGCTTAAGTCTATCCTCCGAAGATGAAATTTCCTTCTTCAATCCGTTTAAATCTTTACTTGATTTTTGGCTAACAATAGAAACATTTTGATTATTTTCAATATAAAATGTTGAATCTTTATCCTGATTATTTATAACTCTTAAACTTGAAACTGTCGACATCATAATATCTGACATTGGATTCATAATTGGGGCCGAGAGGCCTGCGCCAACAGCAGCAGCTAGAAATGTACTATTTAATAATCCACGATTTGGTAAACCAAAGGATACATTTGAAATTCCTGCAACCGAATGGACTTCTAATTCATCCTTAAGAAATTTCAAAGTATCAATTGTTACTTGTACTTGCTCCTGCTGGGCAGATGCAGTAAGAACAAGTGGATCAATTAATATATCTTCTTTTTCTATACCATATTCAGATGCCTTCTTAATAATTTTTTTAGCAATAGCAACTCTTTTCTCTGCAGTATCTGGAATTCCATTTTCATCTAGTGCCAAGCCCAATACTAAAGCTCCATATTTTTTAGCAATTGGAAAAATTTCTTCCATTACTGATTCTTTACCATTTACTGAATTAATAAGAGGTCGCCCATTATATTGCCTAACTCCTGCTTCTATTGCCTTTATTGAAGAACTATCAATTTGCAAAGGAGTTGTGACAATACCTTGAAGTTCTCGGACAGCTTTTATCAACATTTGAGCTTCATCAATTTCTGGTAGCCCTACATTAACATCAAGAATATCAGCACCAGCATCTACTTGATCAATTGCTTCCTTAAGAATATATGAAAAATCTTCCTGTCTTATAGCCTCCTGTAAACGTTTCTTCCCAGTAGGATTCAGTCTCTCTCCAATAATAGTCAATTTCTTATCTAAGATTACCGTTTCAGCAGCGGATGTTACTGCAGTAACCGTTTTTGGACTAGTATTTACAGGTGTTTTATCTTTAAGAAGTTCTTTAATTCCTTTAATAAAATTAGGTGTAGTTCCACAACACCCACCAAAAACACGAACTCCTAAATCTGCCATTTTGCCAACATACTCAACATATTCTGATACATCAATTCGATAAACAGTTTGACCATCTTCCATTTGAGGAAGTCCAGCATTAGCTTGGACAATTACGGGTACTTTTGCATATTCTATAATTTGTTCAACAATTGGAAGAAGTTCCTTTGGTCCTAAAGAACAATTGAGTCCAAGAGCTGTTACTCCAAGCGCCTGAAGGGTTAAGGTAGCCGTTACAGGGTCTGTACCGACAAAAGTTCGACCATCTTCTTGGAAGGTCATAGTAACAAAGATGGGAAGATTAGTATTTTCTTTTATTGCAAGAATTGCTGCTTTCGTTTCTAACAAATCAGACATTGTCTCTAATATTATCAAATCTGCGCCAGAATTCTCAGCAAAAACTGCTTGCTCTTTAAACATATCATAGGCATTATCAAAGCTTAGGGTCCCATATGGAGACATTAACTGTCCAATTGGTCCGATATCATAGGCAACGTACTTTGCTCCAGCATCACGCGCTAAATGAACAGAGGCTTCAATTATTTTAGGCAAATGTTCTTGTTCTATTTTATGTCTATTTGCTTGAAAGCTATTTGTTGTAATAATATCAGCACCTGCATCTATATATCTTTTGTGGATGCTTTTAATAACTTCTGGATGCTCTAAATTAAAAAATTCAGGTTGCCCACCTACTGGTAGTCCCTCTTTTTGGAGCATAGTCCCCATGGCACCATCAAATAATAAAAAGTTGTCCTTTAAATCTTCTCTTAAACCCATCTTCTACCCTCCTATACGAAAATTACAGTCTTCCATCTCACATGATAAACACTTATTTTGCTTTCTTTTAGGCAAAGCCAACTCCTTATCCTCAAAAAGCCCTATAATAGCTGTAACAGACTTTCTTGGAATCATAAGCATTGTATCAGTCAGGCTAATTCCAAGCTTAGTGTCAGCCTTTATAGTCTTCAAAAACGTTGGTTGAATTGCAAGTGGCAAATCACCATATCCAGGACTAAACCTTCTATTCAAAGTCAAACCCTCATCACGCACGCTGGCTTCAATATCACACTCCGCAAGGTCACAAAGCTTTTCAATAAATTCCGTACATGAAGCGTCTAAAACCAAAGAACGGGTTAAATCAATAATCTCATAACGACGAATGACCTGCTCAATTTCAATCCCAAGAGTATTCGCAAGCAAAGCAACCTTTTTAGCATTTCGTAAATGTTTATAAATAGAATTACCAGTTAGTACAAGATTTGTTCCATCAACAATAATCGTTTTATTTTCTTCGTCAGGGTGACAAAAGAAGATTTGATACATATATCTCGGATTTGATGCTTCTTGAACCTCGATAATCTCTTGCTCTATTAATTCATCAATATCATCAGATAATTCATGACTTCTTTTATAACCCAAATACCTTAATATTTCTTTTTTATTTAACTTAAGCATATTATATTTTATCCTTGGTTTTGTATTTTTATTTTGTAAGAAATTCTTTAACTAATCGAATTTAATAATTTCAAAAATCTTCAAATAATTTAGATTAAACAGCTTCCTAGAAAGCTATTTTAATTTCTGATATACTATCTAAGACAATCTTAGATATAAAAAGTGAGGTTTTATAAAATGAAAATCGTTTCAATTGATAATTCAACGAAAGATTACTGGGAAAAAACATATATTGAAGCTTTTCCACCTGAAGAAAGACTTCCATTTGAACAATTAGTCAAGATGACCAATGACAATGACCATATTCATCTATCAATTATAAAGAAAGATGAAGAGAATGTTGGAATCCTCTTCCATGGTGAACTCTCTGATACAGAGGCTTACGTCTTCTTCTTTGCAATTGATAATAAATTCCGTAATGGCGGGTATGGTACTAAAATCCTAAGCATGCTCAAGGAAAGATTTCCTAATGGTATTATACTTGAAAGTGAAGAACTTGGTCTTGCTGATTCAGATAATGAAGAACAACGACTTAGACGCTACAATTTCTATTTGAGAAATGGTTTCAAAGATTCAAAACATTTGATGAAAATATATGATTTATCATTTCATATCTTAACAACTGGTAGTGAAGATACCTTCAAAAAATATCAAGAACTGCTAAATCATATTCAGCCAGAAGCATGGTTTACTGAAGAAAATAATTAAAAGAAAAGATTAATTAATTAAATTTTTAAATTAATATGCCAACCATTATCTTTTCTTTATAAGCTTTATCTATTTATGATAAACGCTTATTTTTTTTGTTCATTTTTCGGTAAAAATAGAAAAATTGTGGTGGTAATTCATATCCAATAGCGATTCCAAATGATATTGCTATGGCAGATTTAAGTACTGTTACTGCTAGGCTGGATGCGCTTACACCTCCTTCATTATTGGTAAAGAAGGCATATGTAAATTTGTAGAGTCCAAGACCAGGTGCCAAGCAAAAGATTCCACATAGAAGAAATATTGTAACAGGTGCTTTAAGTTTGTATGATATTTCTCTTGAAAGATAAAGGAGAATTAGTGACGAAACAAATATTGCGATAATTGGTGTATTAAAGGTATTGAGAACGAACAAATAGATCATCCATCCCGCTGCCCCAATTGCTCCACTATATATATAATATTTTTTAGGAACTTCAAAAATGACTGCAAAGGATATTGTTCCAAAAAAGGCTGCTATAAATTGTAATAATAAATTCACTTTATCCACCTATATCCATTCTGCAACTCTTAGAACAATACCGACACCAACTGAAATTGCAGCTGACGTCATTACAGCATCCATAAGCATACCAGCTCCTGATAAATAGTCTTCATCAAAGAGGTAGCGTATAGAATTAACCATGGCAACTCCTGGTAATAGAGATATGATACCACCGGCTATCAAACTTGATAGATTAAACGTTGGTGAGATATAAACCATTATGCAAGCTAGAACACTTACCAAAATACTACCAGAAAGATTTGTTAGAAAGTCTGTTAAATTGGTTTTAGGAAGAATATACAATATGTAAAAACCTAATATTGCTCCTAAAAAAAAGGCTCCTGCAGCATCCCATAAACTTGATGCAAATAAATAACCGAAAGTTGAACTACCTAAGGCATATGCTGCTAATTTCGATCTATTGGATGCATAATTACTATCCTTGATTTCATCAAGTCTTTTCTTTGCACCTTCAAAATCTATTTTATCTTCTACAATATCACGTGATAGAACATTAATCGCTTCAATCCTACCGAGATTTATCGGTGAAATAGGTATTTCCTTTACTTTTGCTTGAAGACTTTCATCACCATTTTGAAGTGACATCATCAATCCATTAATCATAATAAAGGCGTCGAAACCTTCCAATTCATATTTTTTCGAAAGATAATTTACAGTACTTTCTACTCTTTTAATTTCTGCTCCATTCTCAAGAGACACTTCTGCCAGCCTGAAAATAAAAAAGAAATATTTTCTTTTATCCATTAATATTCCTCTTAAAATTCTTATACTAAATTATATCAAAATAAGACTTGCTATACTATGCTACATAAGCAGTTTTTCATAATAATAATCTTTTATATTTTATAGCTAATGTCTATAAAGCAACAAGGAAATTCCCTGTATAACAGAATATTTATTAGAATTTAAACGTACAAAAAAAGTGAACCGAAGCTCACTTTCCTATTATTATTTATTTAAAACATTACCAGCAATATCATTTGCTTGTACGTTACCTGTTTTAACTGTTAATTTCTCAACTTTGTCAGCATTTGTGAAGACAACAATCATGTCAGTCTTACGACCTGCTTTTTTAATTGCTTCTAAATCAACCTTAGCAATTAATTGTCCACGAGAAACTTTTTGCCCTTCTTCAACAAATAATTCAAATGGTTCACCTTTAAGGCTAACAGTATCAAGTCCCATATGAAGTAAAACTTCGATTCCAGTATCAGTTAGAATACCCATAGCATGTTTAGTTGGGAAGATATTAGTAATTGTTCCTGAGATTGGTGTGAAAATTTCTCCCTTTGTAGGTAAAACTGCATATCCATCACCCATCATTTTTTGTGAGAATACATCATCAGATACTTCAGTGATTGGAACTAATTTTCCATCTGCTACTGCATAGATATCTCTTTCAACTGGTCCAGTAACTACAACTTCTTCAATTTTTTCAACAGGTGCAACAACAACTGCAGGTGCTCCTGCATGAATACGGTTCATAGCATCAGCAACGAATTGTACTTCAGTACCAACGATTACTTGAATATTTGTACCATCGATTACTTTAAGACCAGGTACTCCTGTTGCTTTAATTTTTGCTTGATCAACTTTATTTGTATCTTTAACTTGTAAACGTAGACGAGTTGTACAATTATCAATTGTATCAACATTTTCTTTTCCACCAAGAGCTGCATAAATTTTTCTTGCCATAGCAACAAATTTATCTTCTGCTGGATCATCAACATCTGGAGTTTCTTCTCCAATTCCTTCTTCACGACCTGGAGTTAAAAGATTAAATTTCTTAATCATAAATGTAAATACAACATAGTAAATTACTGCGAATACTAATCCTTGAAGGATTAACATGAATGGTTGGTTTGCAATTGGAACACGTAGACTAAGAACAAAGTCAACAAGTCCAGCTGAGAAGTTGAATCCTGCTGTCCAATGGAAGAATGCAGAAATAAACATTGAAATACCTGTTAATACAGCATGAACAACATATAATGGCCATGCAACGAACATAAATGAAAACTCAAGAGGCTCAGTAACACCTGTAAAGAATGATGCAACTGCTGCTGCCATCATAAGTGATCCAGTAGCAGCTTTTTTCTCAGGACGAGAATTTTTATAAATTGCGTATGCTCCAGCTGGAAGTCCAAACATCATGATTGGGAAGAAACCAGCCATGTACATACCAGTTTGTCCTTTTGTACCAGTGCTTGACCAGAAGTTACCAATATCATTGATACCTGCAAGGTCAAACCAGAATACATTGTTAAGCGCGTGGTGAAGTCCTGTTGGAATTAACATACGGTTTGCGAAACCAAAGATACCAGCACCAACAGCTCCTAATGATAGTACTGATTTACCAAATGCAGTAAGAGCATTATAGATAGTTGGCCATACGAATAATAATCCTAAAGAGATTATTGACATTGTAATTACAGTTACAATTGGTACTAGACGTTTACCACTGAAGAATGATAGTGCCATTGGGAGCTTAACTTCACAAAATTTATCATATAATGCAGCAGCTACTAATCCAGCTAAAATACCAATAAATACATTTTTGTTGTTAATATAGCTAAAAGCCACATCAACTTTTTCTGGCGCAACTTTTGTAAACATTGCTACTGATCCAGAACTTATTAAAGATAGTGGTGTTAAAAATGCTACTAGACCTGCTAATGCAGAAGCACCATCTTTTTTCTTAGGCATACCGATCGCAAGACCCACTGCGAATAAGATACCTAAGTTATCTAGAATTGTTCCACCAGCTTTAAGTAAGTAAGCAGCGATTAAATTATCACCACCCCAACCATTAGGGTCAATCATGTAACCAATACCCATTAGTAATCCAGCTACTGGTAAAGTAGCAACTGGTAGCATGAGCGAACGGCCCATACGTTGCATATATTCTTTCATTATTAAAAATTCTCCTAAATTATTCCTAATTATTTTTTAAACTAACCTTCTAAATAGTCGGCTCGTCACTTCTTATTTGTCATGACTTACCTCCTAAAATTCTCAACTTAAGTCTCATTGTGGCTTTTAACTTCGTTAAAAATAAATGAACTACAATATTTCTTAAGCTCGAATTTTAAACAGTCGGCTCGTCACTTCTTTTTGTCGTGTTCTCACTCCTATATTTTTCTCAGTATTCGTAGTACAGCTCCAATCTTATGATTGGAGTAAATATACTGTACGACTCAATACTGTTCAAAATATTATCAGTCATTCAATCACTTCTTATTTGTTGCTACTCGTAGTCTTTCTATGTGAATTGCTAAGTAGCCTAACTCTTCACTTGTAATTGATAGTTGATATTGTTTCATTAAGAGAACTCGTACCATTTTTGCTATTTCATAGCTTTCAGAGTATTTTCTCTTAACGATCTCTACAATCTCATCATCAAGTGCTGCATAATTTTGATTGTGATACCTTTGAAGCAAAAGTCTTAAATGGTTTGCCAGTCTTGAATAATGAAGAGCCATATCTTCACTTCTTAAATTAACAGAAATATTATCTTCAATAACTGAAATAATATCTGAAATAATTGTTACTTCTCTAATGCTTCGATGATTATTACTTTGTCCACTTCTTGCACTATGGATATGAATTGCGATATATCCAGCCTCGTCGTAGGAGAATGGAATGTCAAGCTCTTTTGTTAGATAATCGATTGCCCACTGTGCAACAGCAAATTCTTCACTGTAAAGTACTTCGATTTCTTTTAAAAGCTTATTTCTCACTAAAATTCCATTTGAAATATTTTCACTTGCGAATGCTATATGGTCGGTTAAGGCGATAAGGAGGTGCTCATTTAACTTTTCCATTAAAACAGTTTCAGCACGATCTATAATCTTTTCAGCTAAAAATAGATATTTTTCATCAATTTGATTAAGTAAATTTTGAAGTTTCAATTGACCTTCAGGTTCAAGAATAAATAACCTCTCGATTTCCCTTGAGAATAATAAGTCATTCCTTTTTTTGTCATAGCCAATCCCCTTGCCTATAGCAACTTTTTCTTCCCCCTGGTCATCAACCAAAACAGCATTTTGATTCAAGATTTTTTTGATTTTCATAACATTTCCTTTTCTGCAGTTCAGGATACCTCGTGATTCGGCTAATCATCTTAAGGCCAATAAAATGATTATATAATGTTTGTTCTTCTTTTTAAAGGTAAAAAAACAAAAAGGCATAGAAAAAAGTAGTATGCTTGCTCAGCATCAACCTTCTTCCATGCCTAGTCCAACCTAGTCACATGAGATAATTTGTTAACATAATTAATTGTATAGACCAATTACCTTTTTGTCAATAACTTTTTTTCAAAAAAATCATATTTTATGAAATTAGAACATTAAAGAACACCCTTACATTTGATGTGATTTTTAATTTGTTCATTTGAATATGCCATAGTTTTAGGGCTATCAATAGTTAAGGCAGCTTCAAATTTAATAACTCAAACATATTATCGACATTCATTTTTTTACAATTATTATTTTCAGTAGGATTATAAAATACAAGCTCTATATCAATTTCTCGACTTACAATAATTAGTATTCATTTCCTATCTCAATATCACCTGTCCATGCTTCCATACCACCTATGACATTAGTAGTTTTAATATCATTGGCTGCTAGATAATTACAAGCATGCATAGATCTTTGCCCAAGATGGCAAATTATATAATAATTTTGGTCTTCCTCAAATGATTCAAGCGCTAATGGCAATTGATTTAGGGGAATATTCACCGAATCAGCAATATGCCCTTCTTCATACTCATATGGTTCCCTTACATCAACTATGATTAAAGAGTCATCTTTATCTTTATTAATTAAATTTTCTAAATCAGTTGTTGAAATTTGCTCAATCATGGTATTACACACTCAACTTATATTTTGTGTCACTCAATGAATCTTGTAAATTTTCAATAGTTACATCACCAGTAACTGTGACTGTCTTATCATCAAGGTTAAATTCAATTTTTTCAACAGCTGAAATTGTTTTGAATGCTTTCTCAATGTTATCAGCACATCCTTGGCACTTCATTCCTTCAACTTTATATGTATTAATCATTTTCTTTCTCCAATTTCATTTTTATTTTTAATTATCTTTTGTGTGTCATTACGATATCGATAAAACTATGTCAAACGAAGTTTGACAGTTTTAGTCGCACTTCATTCCTTCAACTTTATATGTATTAATCATTTTCTTTCTCCAATTTCATTTTTATTTTTAATTATCTTTTGTGTGTCATTACGATATCGATAAAACTATGTCAAACGAAGTTTGACAGTTTTAGTCGCACTTCATTCCTTCTACTTTGTAAGTTTTTTCCATTTTAATTTCCTTCTTTCATTTTTTATAATTTGGAGATAAGTCGATGTCGATTATACTTAAATTGCTAAAGCAATTAGAATAAGTCGCACTTCATTCCTTCAACATTATATGTATTAATCATTTTCTTTCTCCAATTTCATTTTTATTTTTAATTATCTTTTGTGTCATTACGATGTCGATTATTAAATGCTAGTCTTTGACTGAAGATGGCTTAAATCTTTTTAATCTTAGCGCATTTAATAGTACAGATACTGAGCTAAAGCTCATTGCTGCTCCTGCAATCATTGGGTTAAGAAGTGGTCCTCCAAATATATGAAGCACTCCCATTGCTACTGGGATACCTAAAATATTATAGGCAAATGCCCAGAATAGGTTTTCCTTAATATTTTTTATAGTTGCTTTACTTAGCTCAATTGCAGTTGGAACGTCCATAAGATCACTCTTCATAAGAATAATATCTGCGGATTCGATAGCAATATCCGTTCCTGCGCCAATCGCCATACCAATATCAGCTTGAGCAAGTGCTGGTGCATCATTTATCCCATCACCAACCATACCTACGGTATAACCCTCAAACTGAAGTTTCTTAACTTCTGCCACCTTATCTTCTGGCATAACATCACTAACTACTCGGTCAATTCCAACCTGATTGGCAATTGATACAGCAGTTTTTTCATTGTCACCAGTTACCATAGCCACATAAATTCCCATTTCATGCAGTTGTTTGATAGCATTTTTACTACTTTCCTTTATAGCATCTGCAACAGCTACTACACCAATCATTATACCATCATATGCCACGAACATTGGAGTTTTTGCTTGATTTGCAAGCTCTGAAGAAACACTTTCTGACTGACCAGACACATTGATATTGTTTGATTCCATTAACTTTTTATTTCCGATTAAAAGAACATTCCCATCTACTGTTACTTTTAGTCCTTGACCAGTTATTGACTCAAAGTTTTCAACTTCATTTAAGTTAATATTTTGCCCAGTAGCTTCTTCAACAATCGCCTGTCCAAGAGGATGCTCTGAGTTTTTTTCGGCTAAAGCAGCAAGTCTTAATACTTCTGAATTCGAATAATCTGAAAGTGGGATTATATCAGTCACTTTTGGCTTACCTTCGGTAATAGTTCCTGTCTTATCAAAAATTATTGCTGTCACTTTTTGAGTTTTTTCAAGTGCATTACCGCTCTTGATGATTACACCATTCTCAGCACCTTTACCAGTTCCAACCATTATTGCTGTCGGAGTTGCAAGTCCTAGAGCACAAGGACAAGCAATTACAAGAACTGAAATTGTAATTGTTAAGGCGAAAATCCAAGACTCATGACCTAAGAAATACCAAGCTAGACCTGAGATAATAGCAAGAACGATTACTATGGGGACAAATACAGCTGAAACCTTATCAGCAAGCCTCGCAATCGGCGCTTTTGAACCCTGTGCGTCTTCCACTAACTTAATAATTTGAGCAAGAGTTGTATCTTTACCGATTTTTGTTGCTTTGAACTGGAAGCTACCATTTTTATTGATACTTGCCCCAATTACATTATCATTAAGTTTTTTCTCAACAGGAATACTTTCTCCAGTTATCATTGACTCATCAACATAAGATTGACCTGATATTATTTGACCATCAACAGGGATTTTTTCACCTGGTCTAACGATTATGATATCACCAACCTGGACCTGCTCAATTGGGATTTCAATTTCTTGCCCGTTTTTGACAATCTTAGCAGTTTTAGGAGCTAATCCCATAAGTTTTTTAATAGCGTCGGATGTCTTTCCTTTAGATACAGCTTCAAAATACTTTCCAAGTGTTATTAAGGTCAAAATTACGGCAGCAGATTCATAATAAAGGTTCATCGTAAATTCATGATTTCCTTTGATTACTTCAAATGTTCCGTAAAGACTATAAAGAAATGCTGCACTGGTTCCTAAAGAAACGAGTGAATCCATATTTGGATGACCTCTGAATAAAGACTTAAAACCAACTTTAAAGAATGAACGACCAATTATGAGAACAGGTATTGTTAAAATTAATTGGGCAAGTGCAAAATTAATTGGATTCATCATTGGATCTAAAAATTTTGGTAAAGGTAATCCAATCATATGTCCCATTGAAATATATAATAAAGGAACAGTAAAGATTGCTGACCAAATAAATCTATGCCACATATCATCAATATGAGCTTGCTTCTTATCAATTTTATTTTCAGCTTCAGGTTTAGTTTTTTCTTGCGAATAAATACTATCAATGTTACTATCTCTTGCATCTGCATCGATAGCATCATACCCTGAATTTTTTACGGTCTGAATAATATTTGATATAGAAGTTTGATATGGATTATATGAAACCTGCATTTTTTCAGTAGCAAGATTCACATTAACATCTGAAACACCTTCAATCTTACCAACTGCTTTTTCAATAGTCTGGGCACATGATGCACAAGACATTCCATCAATATCAAATGTATGAGTTTTAATTTTACTTATAGCCTTATATCCAGCTTTATCAACTTCACTTTCAATTTCTAATATATTTGTTTTTTCTGGATTATATTCGACAGTCATCTTTTCTGTTGCTAAATTCACATTAACATTTTCAATTCCTTCAAGTTTAGCTACTGCCTTTTCAATAGTCTGAGCACATGATGCACAAGACATACCTTCTATATTAAAAACTTCTTTCAAGAACTTCACCTCCATTATTAAGAATATTATTAATTTACGTTTACATTTGTAAACTTTATATACAAATAATACACCAGATAAAAACATATGTCAATTGATTCATATAAATTTTTATAAAAAAATGATGAGCAATAAGCTCATCATTCTTAATATGCGTAATTATTTATTTTGGAGCAATGTAAGTTACACCACTTGAAAGAGCAATATCGTTAGGAATGATTCTATAAGAAACTTTTCCTAGGCCTAATACATTACTTTCTGATATCAATATCCCATCAGCTGTAACAGCCTCAACAAATGCTACGTGACCGTAAAAGCCATCAGCACCAGCAACACCTGGTTTGAAACTAATTGCATAACCAGCTTCTGGTGTTGATGATACTTCATACCCTCTAGCGAGTCCGGTAACACCCCAATCACCTCCGTTACCCATTGTTTCTCCAACACTTCCTCCAAGTTGTTTAATTCGATTATATACATACCATGTACATTGCCCAACAGGGTATGAACCACTTAGATTATAGTTAAAACCATTGTATTCAGGGAAATCAATAGCATCTTTATATTGCTCTGGGATTCCATCAAGACTTTGGATAGAGACACCTGATTCTCCTTTGGGATCATCAAATCGAGTTAAATTATAAGCCGCAATAATTGAATTCAACTTATTACTATATTGAGTATCTGTAGCATATTTACCAGTCAAATGCTCCGTAGCCTGTAAATAATTTTTCGCTTCAGAACGCCAAGCCCCTTTATAAATTGAAGAATTACCGCTGATTCCTTCTCTGATAAGAGAGACATAATCTTCTAATGATTGAGACGCACTACTGTACACTCTAAACGGAGCTTGAATAGAATATAACTGACCATTTCCATTATCTTCTTGGGTAGTAAATACAGCTGAAGCTTGACCCCCACCGCCTTTCACACCAAATAAATTATTATATGGTGCTCGAGATAAACCACTAGTTCCAGACCCACTTTCAAGTATGGCCTGAGCAATCATAACAGATGCAAAAACATCATATTTTTGGCCTAATTCTCTTGCACTATCACCAATACTTTCTACAAAATCTCTAGTAAGCTGTGTTGGTTTAAAATCTGCAGAAGCTGCATAATTTTTGACTAAGCTTTCTCCATAAGAATTCAATTTTTTATCTTCAGAGGTCTTTACTGCATAGTCAGGTGCAACTATACGATCATATTTTAATTTAGAATCTTTCTCTTTTGAAGCTTTTTTTGTGCTGATAGTAAGAATCTTAACTCCCGATTTTTCAATAGGTCTTTCTTCTAATTTTTCATCAGATTTATTTTGATTTTTTTCAATTGAAGATTCCGCCTTCTTTGGTTCTTCAGGGAAATCATCAGATAAAATAACCTTATTATTACCTAAATAGATACCAACTTTATTTGAGTCTTTCCATACTAATATATCACCAATTTTTGCTTTTTTAATATCTACATTTTCACCAGATTTATTAATTTCATCAAGATTATTACCTAGCGCAACTCCAAAAACTTTATTATAGACATAATTTGGAAAATACTGATTATTGAATGATTTATCTTTTTCATTTCCATCTTGAACTTTATCTGCATCTGCATTGTAAGGTTTTCCAAGTTGTTTTAAAGCCTCTACAATAATTGCAGCCTGAGCTTTATCATCAAGTGACGAAAGTAATGGCAATACAAAACCATTTAAGTTTGACTTAGTAATGCTATCAACAAGTAAATCTTTAGAGACGTTATCAGCAGTAATTGTACCTGTAATATATGGATTTACATTTTGAGTCTGAGAATATTGTTGAGTGCTTTCATTTGGTTTTTGTTGATTCTTGTCAGATCCAGTAGATGGCTGACCATTATTTGAATTCGGTTTTTTATTGTCTGATGGTGAAGTTGTACTTGAAGTAGCAGAAGTTTTTGAACTTGAAGTCGCACTACTTGAATTTGATGTACTCGGTTTTGAACTATTATTACTAGAACCTGAAGTTACGGAACTAGATGAACTAGTAGAACTTGCAGAATTTGATTCCGATGTCTGTTGTGAACTTGGTGAAGTTTCTGTAGTCTCAACAGTTGTTGTTGTTTCAGAAGATGGCTCAGTAATATTATTATCTTCTGAATCGGAAATACCTTCTGATGGTTTTACAGGTTCTTCAGTTGTAGTTTGTACAGAAGGTGTTGTTACTATATCTTCAGAATTTACTTCAACTGGTGAACTGATTGGTTGCTCAGAAGTAGTATTTTCTTGTGTTACTATTTGATCTATATTATCTTTATTTTCAGTTGTCGAATTAGCAACTGTTGATTGTGTTTCATCAACAGTTGTTGCTGCTGCTAAAATTGGTGATGATTGCGAAAAAAGTAACAGCATCAAACTTGCACTTGACAGTGACTTTCTAATTTTTTTATTTTCCAATTAATACTATCCTCCCTAGATTGTATAACTTACCTAATTATAGCTAATTTTCATAACTCTTTCAAGAAAGAGCTATATAAAAATATACGAAAAACAGTAAAATACATATCAAATTAAATTAAAAAGACTTTTCAATTCTATCTAAAAAAGAAGATAGTGCTTTTAATTCATTTTTACTGAAATCTTTTTCAATTAACGTAATCATTCCTTCAAAAATTTCTCCAATTTCTACGGCTAATTTATTTCCAGATTCAGTAAGATATAAATTTTTTTGTCTTTCATTATCTTTCTTAGTCTCTCTAATAATCAATTCTTTTTTTTCAAGTGGTTTGAGTATATTAGTTACGGTAGCATCTGATTTACCTATATACTTTGCAATATCTTTTTGAATAGCTCCAGGATGTTCATGGATAAAATTAATACATCTAGATTGTTGACTGTTTAAATGTAGTTTTTTAAACCTCTCACTGATATACTCTTGCTGCAAATTGCTTATATGATATATTTTTTCAGAAATACTTAGATTGTTTTTTTCCATCTTTACCTCAATTTTATTATAATTCGATAACTACTTTAATACCATTTATTTTAATGCTCATTTAAAGCTTTTGCCTAAAATTATATCATATAAAATGTTTATTTCTATATAAAAATAAAAGGCAAAACTAAAATTTAGTCCTGACTTTTATTATTACAAGTTTTTATAGACTCTTCACTTTTAATCTATTTTTATAGATGACATATAGATTAAATATATATAATCCTACAAGAATGATTACTACTGCTTTATTTGTTTTTGGTCCTACAAATTGCCCAATTATTGCTAAAGGGTTTAAAAATAATACCCAATAATTTTTTTGAAGATTATTTTTTGTAAATACTAACATTAAGATAGTGAGAACAATAATCATCATAAGAATAATTACTTGGGGTGAGAAAAAAATATTTGACATTATAACTTCTCCTTCTTTAAATTTTCTTCAACTAGAATTTTTCAGCAATCAAAACTGCTTTTTTAATCGCACTATTTACAATATTTTCTGACTTACTTGGATCATAATCTGCGCCTTCAATAAACACTTGCTCAAGATCACTAACCCCAATAAAACTAAAGATTGTTTTTAACATATTGAGATGATAAATCTTGACCATTATATACTCCACCATTTGCTTGTATATGAAGAACCTTTTTTCCTTCTACTAGTCCAACTGGACCTTGAGCTGTATACTTAAAAGTTTTCCCTGCAACATTTATTGAATCAAACCATGCTTTTAGTCGAGTAGGAATATTCAGATTCCACAATCCATTTGCTACTACCACTTTATCTGCATTTAAAAACTGTTCAGTTGATTGATTAAATCGAGAAACTTTTATTTTTTGTGAATTCGATAAATCATTGACTTCCTTACCAGATTGTAAATGATTCCATGCTGTCATGATATCTAAGTCAATTTCTGGAAAGTCTTACCTATATAAATCAACAATCTCAATGCTATCATTTGGATGACTTTCTTGATACGCTTTTAAAAATTCTTCAAAAATTTTCATTGATTTTGAATTTTCACCATTCAACGGGTGACTTTTTACTGCTAATAGATTTGCCATAGTTAATCTCCTTGATTATTATTATTTATTAATCGTGACCTAAAGTTAGATAAAACAAAGAACATTTAAGCAATAAATTTTTTGAATAATGAGCAAAGATTATTTAAAAGCTTTAAAGTTCAAAAGCTCATATGTAATAAATATTAACAATTCTTCTATTAACAAACAAAGTTTGACTTAGCCATTAGCATATATGTTATAATATTTAATGGAATTTTGTGCTGTTTTTAGTTATCTATCTACATGAATTCTATACATTACTTTTAAATCACTGTTTTTTTATAAACACTTGTAACTACAAGTATTTATGTTTAAAGAATATATTTTATTCAGATAGTTGTCAACTAAAAAGTTGTAATTAAAAGTAATAAGTGTTAAAATCCTTTTTATCACTTATTTATTTATGGTTACAAAATCAATTAATTAAAAGAAAAGGAGTTATTGTGCAAAAAAATTCAACATCGAAAGAAATTATTATTCTAATTACAGTCTGCATATTCGTACTTATGTCAACTTTAGACTCAAGTATCGTAAATATCGCTCTTCCAACAATCTGTAAGGAACTGAATATTACACAGAGTCAAGGTAGTCTGATTGTATCTAGTTACCTTTTGGTAATCTGCTGTAGTCTACTTCCCTTCGGAAAACTAGGAGATTTATATGGAAAATCAAAGGTTTTTAAAATTGGAGGAATCATTTTCGTTCTAGGTTCACTATTATGTGGTATCAGTACTAGTCTTCCAATGCTTATAGGTGCTAGGGTTGTACAAGCTATCGGTTCAGGGATGACTATGAGTACTAACAACGGAATAATCACTGAAGCATTCCCAGCAAATCAGCGTGGTAAAGCTCTGGGGACTGTTGGTGCTTTCGTATCAATCGGTGCTATTGCAGGGCCCGGTCTCGGAGGTTTGATTCTAAATAGCTTCACATGGCACTATATATTTTTAATAAACATCCCAATCGGAATCATTGCAATCATCGCAAGCTTCCTTGTACTTCCTAAAAATCATCCTGCTAAAAATACTCAACTTGATTACAATGGAGCAATTACACTTTCAGCAGTTATTCTATCTTTCTATGGATTTATTACCCTTATTCAAGATAAGGGGATTACAAATATCCTAACACTTGCATGTTTAGTTATTTGTATTCTTACTTTCTATCTTTTCATTAAGGTCGAAAATAGTATTGATTATCCTTTGATTAACTTAAGTTTATTTAAAAATAAACTATTTACAGGTAGTTTAATAAGTGCATTTCTAGTATTCATTTCAGCATTCTTCTATACAATGATTATGCCTTTCTATCTTCAAGAAGTTCGTGGTTATAATCCAAGTAAGGCTGGACTTATCATGATGGTCTTTCCACTAATACAAATCGTCTTTTCTCCTATTGCGGGTGCATTAGCAGATAAATACAACAAACAAAGACTTACATTTTTCGGTCTTGTGTTACTAGCCATTGGTCAACTTTTATATAGCTTCTGGGGCATTGATACATCAATTATTGTGGTAATCATGGGTATTGCCGTTTCAGCATTTGGGAATACACTCTTCCAAGCTCCAAACAACACAATTATTATGAGTTCAGTTGAACCAAAAGACCTTGGAATAGCAGGTGCTTTAAACGCTTTATCTCGAAACCTTGGAATGGTCCTTGGTGTTGCAATATCAACTCTCGTTCTAAATTTCTCAGTTGATAAGTTTGCAGGTCACCACATGCAAAGCATTACAGAAAATAGTTCATACTTTGTAAGTGCAATGCACGTCACATTCCTAATATCACTTACAATCTGTGTACTTGCAATTTTCTTTAACGGAATGAACCAAGTAAAAAACAAAAAATAAAAGGACTATGAAAGTCCAATTATCAATGCGAAGCCTTATGGTTTCGCTTTTTTTATAAATATATAGCATAAAGTCTTACTTCAACTACATCTTTACAAATCTTTTCTAGTTTTTCTTTTTCCGAATACGATGCCTGAAAAAGCATATCTTCAGCAAAATAAGCATTTACGTCAGCATCAGAAAGTCTTATTGTCTGTCTAACTTCTTTCGGTCTACATCTAAGATAAGTAAATTCACTTTTTTGTACAAAACCAACTTTTCTGTAAAAATCATTTGCTGGCTTATCATCCTGTGTCCAAAGTTCACAATAGGAAAAAGATTTTCTTTTAAGTTCTTCCTTAACTTTTTCCCACAAGGAATTTGCAATACCCTTACCACGATAAGATGGGAGTACGCCAAGATTCCAGATAATGGCTCCGTTTTCTTTATTTTGTGTCAAATCATCTGAATTTAATTCGACATCAATGAAACCAACAACTTTTCCATCTTCAATTGCTAGATATTCTAATGAATGATTTGGATACTTTTCTTTTTCTTTTTTAACATCCTTATAGTAGGTAGAATCTAAGAAGGAAAGTAGCCTACATTCAACCCAATCCTTCTCATCTTCGACACAATATTCCCTAATTTCCATTTAATTCCAATAAAACCTCATTTAATTTTTCTTTATTAACATTCGGGTAATTATCAAAGAAAGGTTTTAAATCTTCTAAAACCAGTTTTACTTTCCCAGGTTCATCAATTTCTACCTGTAAAACTAAAAGTGGTTCGTGCAAACTCATGCGAAGTAAAAACCAACCTGAACCATATTTACCACTAGTATTAAATCTAACACCCTCATGATTTGCTGTATCAATTTTAAATCCAGCTACATCAGCATTATCAATATCTAAAATAACTCTTTCTCCAAGTTTACGATAATCATCGTCTTCAAGCTTAAAACGTACTTCTTGAACTTCTGATGGTTGATTAAGATTTTCAATCAAATCAGATAGACTACGACCTTCTTCTGTAAGTTTAGGTAAAAGCATAAATATTTTAGCGACAACATAAGCTCCATCATCTAGGAAATAATTTTCTTTGAAAGCAGCGTGACCACTAGTTTCTATAGCTAGATGTGTCTCAACACCTTCATTGTTAAGGTCAATTGCCTTATTAATTACATTTCTATATCCTGAAATGTAACGAACTTGTTTACCTCCAAGACTTTCAATAAATGTCTTAAGATGACTCGATGTTGGAGAATTTGTAACGATACTTGTATGGGGATATTCGTCAAGCACAATATGGCTAAGAACAGCAATTAGGTTATTTCTGTTTAATAAGTCACCTGTTGCGGTAACCAAAGCTGAACGGTCAACATCAGTATCAAATATAATTCCTAGGTCAGCCTTATTATTAAGAACAGCAGACTTAATAGCTTCCATAGCTTCCTTGTTATCAGGATTTGGAATATGATTTGGGAAAGTTCCGTCCGGCTCTAAGAATTGAGAACCAGTAATATCTCCACCAAGTTCCTTGACAACTTTTTCAGCAAAGAATCCACCCGCACCATTACCTGCATCCACTATTACTTTAAGTCTAGCAAGAGGTTTTTCATTTCCTCCAGCTCCTGCAATTATTTTTGCAACCATATCTTTTGCATATGGAGTTAGAAGGTCCGCTTCTTCAACTACGCCTGTTTTCCCATTTGAATTTTCAGCATAAGAGCTTGAAAGAATTTCTTTAATATCTGATTTTTCTGCACCTCCAGTTTTGTCGAAGAATTTGAGTCCATTGAAATAATATGGAAGATGGCTGGCTGTAAGCATAATGGTGAAATCACAGTCGAACTCTTCAAATTGAGTCGCCATAAACATGGCTGGCGTTGTAGCAAGACCGAAATCTATTACGTTAACTCCTTGTTGAATGAAACTTTCAACTAAGGCATCTTTTAATTCTGGACCCGTGATTCTACTATCACGACCTATTCCAACTAATAAATCACCTGCTAAGTATTTAGAATTATTATTTTCGTTTTTTGAACGAAACCAAGAAACTGCACCTTTAGCAATTTCTTTAACTTCTTTAGTTGTCAAATTTGCTTTATATTCTTCTGTAGAAATGGCAATTCCACGAATATCTGAACCATTTTGTAATTTCTCTAAATTCATTTTTTCTTCCTTTTGTTTTGATATTTTTATTATAGCAAATAATAATTCAAAAGACCCATCAATATATGATTGATGAGTCTTAAATAATCGAATATTAAAGTACGTTAACTACTTTCTCCATTGTTTCACGCGCCTCAACCGGTAATGCATGGTATCCTTCTAAGATATCTTCTTGCTTATTGATAAAGTCAAGACGAGTTTGCATGCGACCACGAACTTTATCTCTATATGCTGGATCTGAAAAGTCAACATCATATCCATCTACTTCAAGATAAGATACACCTTCCAATGGTCCATAATCAATGAAATTAGTTGTTCCGTTAATGATATTTTCAATAGATCCAAGAGTAACTTGTGGTGTCACTTTCTTATCGCCATAGAATCCTGTATTTAAGATATAACAATCTACTCCATCTTTTGCAAGCAAATTGCGGAAATCTTTATAGTCTTCCCCTAGGGCATAAGAACGGAATGGGTTAGCATAAGGTTCTATTACAAGATCATCTCTGTTAACATTTCCTACTACATTTTCTGCAGTTGAACGTTTTGTAGCAAGTGTAAGACCAAATACTGCAGCAAGTACTGGATCATCAATTTTTACAACTGGTGGAAGACTATCATCTTTCATAATCCAATACACAGCATCAATACTTTCATCCAGATGATCAACTCTATTTGGAGTCACATAACGTGACTTAACAGTACGTCCATTACCATTACGAACGTCTTGCATGATAATCACTTTTTTGCCTTCATCATCAAGTGTAATACCTACATTTTGACAAGTTAAAAAGTAATCTACTGCATCTTTGGTCAAATCATAATCTTGAACTTTATCAAAATATGCAGGTTCTAATGCTGTAGTTGAGCCATTATCATGATTGATAACAAAAGCATCATCATGTAGAACTACCACTTTCCCATCACCTTTTGGTTTTGATAAAGTAATTGTAGACTTACCTGATCCTGATAATCCAAATGCTGCCATTGTATATTTCTTATCAGGTAGTTGATATTGTTTCATACCACCGTGACAAGCTACAAATCCGTTGCGGTGTGCAGTTGCCCAAGCAAGAGTTAAAGTTGCTTTTTTAAGTTCTCCAAAATAACGAAGCCCAAGAATTGCTGCTACATTGTGAGCAGGATCAAATAAAGCTAGTCCATATGGAAAATCTGGATGTGACCATTCAGGATTTGCATAAACATATATATCATCTTCATCATAATCACGTGAAGTTTTATATAGTTCTTCTTCTTTTTCAGTTACGATTTGGAAATTAACTAAATATGAATACAAATTGTTTGCATATTGTTTAGGAACCATCAAATGCGCATGCGCCATGAAATCACGATCCAATCCAACAACTACATTTCCTTCTAAAAATTCTTGATCATTTCCAGTAAAGATTGCTTCACGTAAGATTCCTTGATAGTAGTCTTCATCAACACCAGGTTGACCAATTATTACACGTGCTGCTGCAGTACGTCCAACAACTTTTCCGTCATTGAATACTAAGATGCTTGCATCTTCAGGTAACCCCAAGTCCTCGTTATGACTAATTGGCATGTCTGTAACAATAGTTCCCGGAACATTTTTTGCAATTTCATAGGCTTGAGATAAGTTTTCAACTTTTTCAACATTATTACCATAAAAAGCAGTCTCAATTATTGCCTTAAAACTTGATAATAATTTATTTTCACTGTTAACTTGATCTCTCTTGAAAGTTTCAACTGTAGACATATTTTCTTCTCCATCTCTCTTTAAAAAGTAAAGGCTTACATTTGTAAGTTAATTATATAACACTTATGACTAAAAGTCTTTGAAAAATCAGTAAAAAAACACAAAAATATAAAATATTTTCAAAGAAGAATTTTATACTTTACTTGCTAGTTTCTCAATTTGTGACTTTTGATTTTTCTAAAATTTAATTGGTAAATGCGACTAGCTATTTCATATACTGAAACAACTGATATTTAACAATTTGATAATTAATTTTATATTTTTCAACATATCAAGTACTTAAACATAAAAATCATCAAATATATAATCTGATGATTCTTTAGTTTTTTAATGTTTATCCCAAATATAATCTAAAATTTCATTATACTCTTCTATTGATTTGCTTTTAGCAATAAAAACATTTTTACAAACTAGGTCTCTAAAAGAAGAATAATACCAATATTGATCTTCTTTGTTATTATTATTAAATATATCCCATACTTCATCGCCAATTACATCATATTCTTTTTTAATTTCACGCAGATTAGCAAGTTTGTCAGCCATAGGAAGCCATCTAAAGTTATTGTATATTGAATCAAGCATTCTAAAATGTTTGATTTGTTCTTCTTTACGCTCTCTCCAAGGAAGGGCTTTATTTTCCGTTTCTAACTTAACATAAAAACCTACTCTATTTCCGAAATTCTTATAGATATCTTCTATTTCAGTATCAGTATCTTCAACAGTGTCATGTAACCAAGCTGATGCTAAAATATTGGGATGTTGAATTTCTGAACTCAATATAGAATATACAGACTCAAGATGATCAGTAAAAGGTCTATCTCCACCCTTTCTTACTTGCCCGTTATGAGCTTTATACGCAAAGTCTTTTGCTTCTTGAACAATAAGATCCATTATCCATTCCTCCATTTTTAAATAAATAATTTTTTCTTCTTTTCTTTATAAGATTTTAGTCGTTTTAAGCTTAGCAATTAATTCAGTTAAGTTTTAAGCGCTTACAATTTTACAATATAATTGTATCAAAAAAAGAGGAAAAGTTCATGTATTGTTTGTGTACATCTAGTATTTTTCTAACTATTTATTTCATAGTCTCAGAAGTAGAAAAGACCTCCTTAAAATGTTACCATTAAGTTAACAAATACAAAGTTTTTTACGAGGAATATATATATGCAAAATTTAGCTAGGAGGATGCGTCCTCGAAATATAGATGAAATTATCGGTCAGGAGCATTTGGTCGGTGATGGTAAAATAATACGCCGTATGGTCGAAACCGGACTATTATCATCAATGATTTTATATGGACCACCAGGAATTGGAAAAACTAGTATTGCCAGTGCAATTGCAGGTACTGCTAATATGGCATTTAGAACATTTAATGCTACTACTGATAGCAAAAAAAGACTACAAGAAATCGCTGAGGAAGCAAAATTCTCAGGTCAACTTGTTCTTCTATTAGATGAAATACATCGATTAGATAAACCTAAACAAGATTTCCTACTTCCACTTCTTGAAAATGGAGAAATAATTCTTATTGGTGCAACAACCGAAAATCCTTATTTTTCAGTAGTACCAGCCGTTAGAAGTCGGGTACAAATATTCGAATTAAAACCATTAACTACTGATGATATGAAAAAAGCAATCAAGCGTGCTCTTAATGACAAAGAGAATGGTTTTGATTTTGAAGTACAATTAGATGATGATGCTTTAAACTTTTTAGCATCATCTACAAATGGAGATGTTCGTTCAGCATATAATTCTCTTGAACTTGCAGTATTATCTTCTGACAATCACCATGTTACTTTGACTGACATGGAGAACAGTTTACAAAGAAAAGCTTTCACATTTGATAAGGATGGTGATGCTCACTATGATTTGTTAAGCGCTCTCCAAAAATCAATTCGCGGAAGTGATGTTAACGCTGCTCTTCATTATACTGCAAGATTAATTGAAGGTGGAGATTTACAGAGTCTAGCTCGTAGGTTGACTGTAATTGCCTATGAAGATATTGGACTTGCAAATCCAGATGCTGCTGTCCATACTGTTACTGCTGTCACTGCCGCAGAAAGATTAGGTTTCCCAGAAGCAAGAATTCCTCTTGCAAATATTGTAGTTGATCTAGCTCTGTCACCAAAATCAAACTCTGCCTATGCATCAATTTCAGAAGCTCTTAACGATTTACATAGTCATGGAAACCTACCTATACCTTCACATCTTCAAGATGGTCATTATTCAGGTGCAAAGAAACTAGGTCGTGCTGAAGGATATAAATATCCTCATAATTTTCCAAATCACTGGGTTGATCAAGAATATCTTCCTGAAAAAATTAAAAATGCAGATTACTTTCATTCTGAAGATCAAGGTAGATATGAAGCTGCTCTAGGAAAAAGATTAAATGACATAAAAGAAGCAAAGAAACAAAATAAAAAGAATAAAAAATAATATATAAGAAAAAGTAAATTTGTAAACAATACAGGTTTACTTTTTTGGTTTTTAAAAAGACAGAGTTTAAATACACCCTGCCCACTACTGAATAATTTTAATTTAAATTTTTTCCAAAATGATATTACAAAATTCGCTTGTTGAAACTTCCTGAGCATCATCCATGAGAGATGCAAAATCTGAGGTAACTTTCTTCTCCTTAAACGCCTCTTCTATTGCAGTTGTTATTAAATCTGATGCTTCTGGCATCCCAATATAATCTAAGAGCATACATGCAGATAGGATGAATGAACATGGGTTAGCTTTGCCGAGTCCTGCTATATCTGGAGCTGTACCATGAGTTGCCTCAAATATTGCATATCCAGTATCATAATTAATATTTGCTCCTGGTGAAATTCCAATACCACCAACTTGTGCAGCAAGTGCATCTGACATATAATCTCCGTTAAGATTTGTCGTTGCAATTACATCAAATTTTTCAGGATGCAAAAGTATTTGTTGGAGGAAATTATCAGCAATAATATCTTTAATAATTACTAATCCTTCTTTTTTAGCAGTTTTTAATGCTTGATCAGCTACATCTCTTCCGCCATCTTTAAGTAACCTTCTATAAGTTCTCATTGAGAAGATCTTATCGCCATATTTTCTTTCAGCAAGTTCATATCCCCACTTTTCAAACCCACCTTCAGTAAACTTCATAATGTTTCCTTTATGAACTAAAGTCACGGATTCCTTATTATTTTCAATTGCATAATCAATCGCAGCAGTAATTAATCTCAAGCTACCTTCTTTTGAAATTGGTTTAATACCAATAGCCGTTGTATTACGGAACCTAAATTTATCATCGTCATAGAACGATTGAAGGTAATCAATGAGTTTTTTTGTATCTTCTTCACCTTGAGCAAACTCAATACCAGCATATACATCTTCAGTGTTTTCACGGAAAATTGTCATATTTGTTTTTTCTGGTTCTTTCAAAGGAGATGGAACTCCTTCAAAATACCTTACAGGTCGAACGCAAGCATATAAGTCAAATTTTTGTCGCATTGTAACTGTTAGGGAACGACGACCAATACCAATTGGCGTTTCAAGCGGCCCTTTAATTGCAACTTTGTCTTCTCGAATTGCGTCCAATGTTTCTTTTGGTAACCACTTTCCAGTTTTTTCATATGCATTTTTCCCAGCCAAAACTTCTATCCAATCAATACGACGATGTGCATAAGTTTTTTTTATTGCTTTGTCTAAAATAGGTCTTGAACCTACCCAAATTTCAGGACCGATTCCATCCCCTACAATTACTGGAATTCTTGTTACTTCCTTACCTGCAAAAGCTGAATTAGTTTTAATTACATCAATATCTTTCATAAGAGCTCCTTTAGAATTTACAGAAAATTTGTATTTTTTTAATTATACACTAAAAATCGGTAAATACCAATTAAAAACTAAAATTGATGTTATATTTTTTAACATGATTTACATAAAAAAACTGCAAGGAATATTTGCAGTTTTTAACAACTATTTATTTTTCTTGATTAAACCGAATGAGAATATACTCATCGCAGTCAATAATAGACCAAAAGTAATAAGTAATAAGTTAGTTGACTCACCTGTTTTTGGTAATAACTTTTTATTATTAGATTTTTTACTGTTAGTTACAATTTTTTTACTACTTGCTTTTGTAGATGTATTTGGTTTTGTACTTGATTTTGTACTTGGTTTTGTACTTGGTTTTGTATTTGGTTTTGTACTTGGTTTTGTACTTGGTTTTGTACTTGGTTTTGTACTTGAACTTGTTGGCGTTGTTGGTTCACTTGTACTTGAACTTGTTGGCGCTGTTGGTTCACTTGTACTTGAACTTGTTGGCGCTGTTGGTTCACTTGTACTTGAACTTGTTGGCGCTGTTGTTTCACTTGTTCTTGTATTTGCTGACGCTGGTCCATCACTGATAAAAATAATTATACAAGCTGTTTTCTATCTACCTAT
>NZ_MKIR01000024.1 GCF_001832905.1 Floricoccus tropicus
TTCACAAGTTCTTTTCGTTGATTGCTTCATCCTTGACAGTGTTATTATCTTATCACTACCTAATTTATTTGTCAATAACTTTTTTAGAATTTCACAAAATCATTGTTAAACAAATAATTAATTCATCATGAGACAACTTGACTAGTTTATCACGTAGGTAAATTTGTGTCAACAATTTTTTAACAATTTTCATTTTTATTTCATAATACTGAAAATGATTTTGATAGTTTTTAAAGTATATTTTTCATATCGTTTCATAAATAGTCAGAGTTATCCAATAAGAACTTTGGTTTATTTAATTATATATTTATATGAAAATTAATAAAAGTTAATATAGATATAAGATTTTAATGTATTCAACCTCATATTTATATTTTAACTTTACATAAATATAGGTCGTCATTATTTAGATATAATTTACTTAATTAGTTTTAGAAATAAATATGTCAATATTAAGTAGTTATCTTCTATTTTTTTATTAGATATTAAGATGATTCATTATTTATGTATATATATAGAAGAAAAGTTAGTTTAAAAATCTGTATTCAACCTCAACAGTTGTACATAATTTTCTATTTTTTGATTATCTGTTGTAATAAATAAGAAATATTTGAAACCAAACTTATACATATATCCCATATCATTGTAATATTACTTTGTTTTAATATGTTTGTACAAGAAAATAAAAACAAACATATTAAAACACAAAAGGAGATTCATTTTACTTATGAATATTAAATCAATATTAGCAACTGGTGCAGTATTAGGAACGGCAGCTTTTGGTGCCACTTCAGCAAATGCAGAAACAATCTCTCATAAAATTGTATCTGGTGATACTCTTTCATCTATTTCTCAAAAATACCTTGGAAGTGCTGATTACGTTAAAACACTTGCTAGCCTGAATAAAATTCAAGATGCTAATCTAATCTATGTTGGAGAAGTAATTAAGTTTGATACTGACAACTTAACTGTGACTTTCACTAATACAAATACTAACGAAGAAAAAACTGTTTCACTTCAAGATGCTGCTCCTGCAACTCAAGAAGTTGTTACTTCTGTGACTGAGGAAGTTGTTACTCCTGCCGTAGCCCAAGCTCCTGTTGAAACTACATATACTGCACAACCTGCACAACCAGTAAAACAAGAAACTTCCTACACTGGTAATTCTTCATCTGCTAAAGAATGGATTGCACAAAAAGAATCTTCTGGTTCTTACTCAGCAACTAACGGACGTTACATTGGACGATATCAATTAGATTCATCTTATTTAAAAGGTGATTACAGCCCTGCTAACCAAGAACGTGTAGCAGATGCTTATGTTAGTGGACGTTATGGTTCATGGGAAGGTGCTCTATCTTTCTGGCAAGCAAATGGTTGGTACTAAAATAAATTTCAGTTTAATATAAAATAAATAATAACAGTATAGAGATAGATTTAAATTAAAGTATAGAGATATGAAGTAGCCTGTAAGGGCTACTTTTTTGTTTGTAAACTAATTTTCATGTTTATTAATTCATATATATGTAAATATTTGCTATTATCTTAAGTAACAAGAACTTATAAAAAATTAGAAAGTTACTTTATGAATAAAATTATAGAAACATTTATTGAGAGAAAAGACGATCTTTTCAAAGCCTTAATACAACACGTATCCATTTCATTAACAGCCTTAATCATTGCAGTAATTATTGCACTACCTTTAGCTATATTCTTTTCTCGCTATAAAAAAGGGGCTGAATTCATTCTTCAAGTAACAAGTGTTCTTCAAACTATACCTTCACTTGCATTGCTAGGTCTGCTCATCCCTTTTGTTGGTATTGGAACGACACCTGCTCTTATTGCATTGATAATATATGCTTTACTACCTATTTTCCAAAGCACATATATTGGACTTTCAGAAATTGACCCTTCATTAGAAGAGGCAGGTACTGCTTTTGGTATGAGTAGAATGCAAAAACTAGTAAAATTTGAGTTACCAATTGCTATGCCAGTAATAATTTCAGGTATTAGAACTGCCTTAGTTTTAATAATTGGAACTGCTACTCTTGCCGCTTTAGTCGGAGCTGGTGGTCTGGGTTCATTTATACTTTTAGGTATTGACAGAAATGATCCTTCGTTAACAATTATTGGGGCCACTTGTTCAGCACTTCTTGCAATAATATTCAGTAGCTTTATAAAATTTCTTCAAAATAAATCTTTTAAAACTATAATTTTAGTTATGCTTTCTTTTATTTTATTAATAAGTGGAGGTGTTCTTGTAAAAAATATTAATAATAGGCAAGCTAAGACAATAACAATTGCTGGTAAACTTGGTGCTGAACCGGAAATTATTATTAATATGTATAAGGAGCTAATTGAAGAAGAAAATCCCAATGTTGATGTTAAATTAAAGGAAAACTTTGGTAAAACTAGCTTTCTTTTCAATGCTTTAAAGGCAGGACAAATAGATATCTATCCGGAATTTACAGGAACAGTCTTGGAGAGTTTGGTCGATGTTCCACATGAAACAAAAATTGACAAAAGTGCTGAGGGTACATACAAACTTGCTAAAGAATTACTTAAAAAAGAAGATAATATGGCTTATCTTGAACCAATGGAGTATGAAAATACATACGCACTTGCTGTTAAAAAAGAATTTGCTGATAGCAATAATTTAAAAGATATAAGTGATTTAAAAAAGATTAGTCAAAATCTTAAAGGTGGCTTCACACTTGAATTTATTGATAGGGAAGATGGATTAAAAGGAATTGAAAAAACTTATAATATAGGAATACCTAGTGTTCAGTCTATGGAGCCTGCTCTTAGATATCAAGCAATTAATAAGGGAGATATCAATTTAATTGACGCATACTCTACAGACAGTGAAATAAGGCAATATAACCTAGTTACTCTGAAAGACGACAAAGGTATTTTCCCAGCCTACCAAGGCGCGCCTCTTATGACACAAAAATTTAAGGATGCTAATCCAGAAGTTGTCAAGGCTCTCGATATGTTAGCCGGTCGTGTGACTGAGGATCAGATGATAGAGATGAACTACCAGGTCAATGTTAAGGGACGTAAGACTCATGATGTCGCCCATGACTATTTAGTCAAAGAAGGACTTGTGGGGGAAAAGAAATGAAAAATATTATTGAATTCAAAGATGTAAATAAAAATTATGACCAGAAAAAGGCTCTTAAAGATATTAATTTACAAATAAGAGAGGGGGAAATTTTTGTATTAGTTGGTCCATCTGGAAGTGGTAAGACTACTAGTTTAAAGATGATTAATGGATTAATACCTGTAACAAGTGGGGAGATTTTATTCAAAGGTAAGGATATTCATGAATATGATCTTCAGAAAATGCGTTGGCAAATGGGCTATGTTTTGCAACAAATTGCTCTTTTCCCTAATATGACTGTTAAGGAAAATATTGAGCTTATACCATCTATGCTTAAATGGTCGAAAGAAGATATGAAAGATCTTGCAAGTAAATTGTTACAAGAGGTTGGGTTAAATCCTGAAAAATATCTCAAACGTTATCCCAAAGAACTATCTGGGGGAGAGCAGCAAAGAGTTGGTATTATTCGTGCTATTGCATCTAAGCCCGATATTATTCTTATGGATGAACCATTCAGTGCATTAGACCCTATCTCTCGTGAGTCCCTCCAAAATTTAGTTCTTGATATTCATCAAAATTTGCAAACAACGATTGTATTTGTAACTCATAATATGCAAGAAGCATTACTTCTAGCGGATAGAATTGCGATTATGCGAGACGGACAAATTATTCAGTGCGATACTCCAGAAAATATTTCAAATAATCCTGCTAATGATTTTGTTCGTGACTTCTTTAAGGAAACTCACAATGTTGAGGATGGAAAAGAAAGTATATTGCAATTTTTATCCAATAGACCAATGCTTGCTGCAAATATTGATGACAAAGCTCCTCAAATAAATATAAATTCAAAAATGACTGATGTATTTTCACTTCTATCAAAAAATGTCATTATCAATATAGAGGATAATGGAAAAAATATCGCTTCTTTATCACAAGATTTAGTCTTCAAATATTTAAGCGAGAAATGAGGAACATTATGAAAATAATCTCAATTGCTGCTGTCAGTGGTGGCGGAAAAACAACTATTGTAAATGCTCTTAAGAAAAAATTAGGCGATATTAATACTCTTTATTTTGATGATTATACTTTTGAATCTGAAGTCGAAAATTTCAACAATTGGGTACTAGAAGGTGCTGATTATAATGTTTGGAATCTCGAACCATTAATAAAAGACATTGAAAAAATTATTATTGAAGATAAATGTGATTTATTAATTTTAGATTATCCTTTTGCTTATTTAAATGACAAAATTAAAGGCTATATTGATTTCTCTATATTTATTGACACTCCTCTTGATATTGCATTGGCTAGAAGAATTTTAAGAGATTTTAAAAATTCCTCAGCTAGTGAAATTAGAAAAGAGTTACAAATTTATTTGAACTTTGCTCGAATTGCATTTACTCAAATGCAAAAAGATGTTCTTCCATCTTCTGATTTAGTTATTGATGGTTCAAAATCAATTGAAGAAATAGTTGATGAAATAATATTAAACTTTTATTCAATCTAAAAAACTCAAGGTCGTCCGGCCTTGAGTCTTTTTATCAATCAAATAATTTTGAAAAGAGTAATTCTTTGTCTTCATAAAAAAGTTTTAACAATTGATATGGTTTACTATCCTGATAGTTAATTTCAAGTGAACTGTCTGAATCAAGTGAGATAATTTGTGCACCTGGAAGTGAAAGCAACAATGGTGAATGTGTTGCAATGATAATCTGTGAACCCTCATCAGCAAGTTCTTTTAGACTGACCATTAGTGATAATTACCTTTGCATGGATAAAGCAGACTCTGGTTCATCTAGAATATAAAGTCCATCACCTCTAAATCTATTATTAACGAGATTTAAAAAACTTTCTCCATGTGACTGCTCATGTGATGCCTTTCCTCCCCATTCTATAAATCCATTTTCAATACCAATCCCAATATCTTGAGCATTACTTGCTACATTGTAAAAACTTTCAGCTCTAAGAAAGAAACCATCTTTAGCATGTCTAAAAGATTTAGCTAATCTTATAGAAGAATAAAGAGGTGAATGTGTATCATGAGTTGAAAAATTGAAATTTTTACTCCCCCCTTCAGGATTAAAACCCCAATTTACAGCAATTGCTTCAAGTAAGGTAGATTTTCCACTTCCATTTTCACCTGTAAATATTGTTATTGGACTAGTAAAATCAAGCTCTTTAAATTTCTTTAAACCATCGATTTCAAATAGATAAGAATCCTTATCAAATCCATCTAAATATATTCGACTGATAAAATTTTCCATGATATCTCAATCCCCCTTTTTCCAATATTCTAGCACATTATTTAATATAAGAACGTTTTTCTTTTTGATAAACAAAAATATTTGAAAGTAAGGCTACTGAAAGAAAGATTAGCATTAAAAATAGAAGATTAGTTTGGAAATTATTTGAGATGAAAACTCTATCTTGTATACTTAAGAATTCAAGTACTGATTGATTCTTAACTAGTGATAAATTACCAATCTTTGTAAGAAATGGTTTATTGAATTTATCAAAGATAAGAGGTAGTAAGTATAAACCAACTGATATGGCCAGAACAGGAAATGATGCTTTGCTTAATGATGAAAGCAATATAGTAATAGCTGATATTACCAAAAGTCCAGTGAACTGAAGTAACAATAATAAAATATACACTTGAAATTGATTTAATTCTACTGGGAAGGTAAATACTTCAAGCATAAAGTTAAGTTGTATACTAGTATTCCATCCTAGACTACTTGAATAGTATAGAAATATGGCATATGTTAATAGATTTGCTAAAATAAATATTCCGTTTGCTATCGTAAATCCTGCTAAAATCTTGGCTGAAATAAGTTTTGAACGACCGTATTTAGTTGTCAGTAATATTTGATTAATATTTTTTTCAGTATCTCCTGCAAAAATCCCTGCTAATAGAATAATAGTAAAAATAACTATAGCCATTATCACCATACTAGTAGCATTATATAAGTCATACCATCCATAATAACTACTAGTGTAGAGTGGTTTATTAAATTTAGGAAAGTTAAGGTCAGAGATTTTTTTCAAATCAATATCCTTAACTCTAAGTGTAGTACCACTTTTCACAGCTTGGTCAAGCTTAACATAAGAATTTCTATCCTCAGAACTTTTATCAAAATTATCAAATATGAACCAAGTATATACATCCATATTATTTTCTAATTTATATTTACCTGTCTTCCTTTCATCTTGAAATTTGACCATATAATCATCTATTATTTGTTTAAGTTTTTCATCTGTGAAGTCTCCTTCGTGACTTTTTGCCACCTGTTGAGCATTGTCATTTAGTCTTGATACCTCAAAATTTAGGAAGTAAATCCCTGTAAGTGCTAATAAAAAAATTACAAAAGAACCTATAAATAATTTTGTTTTTAGTATTTTTTTTATTTCAAATTTGTAAATATTAAACATTTTTATACCTCTTCCTGAAAATATCTTAAATATAAGTCCTCTAAAGTAGCATCTGCTCTCACTGCATCTCCTGCTGGCCTAGTTTCAGAGATTATTCTTAAAAGCACTCCGCCAGTATCATGTCTTTGATTGATAACTGTATATTCTTTACGGTAATCTTTGACATCACGCGCACTTACATTTACCTCCCATACCAATCCCTCAATTTCAGAAAGTAGTTCTTGTGCTGTTCCTATATTCTTAATTTGACCATTTTTCAAAATAATAATCTCGTCAGCAATATATTCAACATCTGAAACAATGTGGGTCGATAGAAGAACAATATTATCTTCAGCAATTTCACTAATCATATTTCTAAAACGAACACGTTCTTTAGGATCAAGTCCAACTGTTGGTTCATCAATAATTAATACCTTTGGATCATCTAATATAGCTTGAGCAATTCCTAATCTTTGTTTCATACCACCAGATAATGTCTTTATCTTCTTTTTGGATAAATTTCGATTAAGACCCACCTTATCTAAGACCTCAAAAGTCTTATTTTTTGCAATTTTTTTATTCATACCATTCAAGGTAGCCATGTAAAGCATGAAGTCAATCACTGTAAACTCTGGATAGTAAGAAAAATCTTGAGGAAGGTAAGCCAAGTCATCCAAAAATTCTTTATTATTTACAATATTCTTTTCATTATAAGTAATTTCACCTTTTGAAGTTCTACTAACATTACAAATCATCTCCATTAATGTTGATTTACCTGCACCGTTCGCTCCTAATAATCCGTAAAGTCCTGGTCCTAAAGTCAGATTTATGTCATCAATAACTAACTTATCTCCATAAGATTTACTTACATTTTTAATTTCTAAATTCATAATTTTTCCTTCTTTCAATTTGTATGTATTATGATTTTTTGTGTAAATTTAATTGACAATTGTGTAAATATATATGTAAATACAGCTTTACAATTTTGGTATTTTCAGTATTCTATGATTAAATATTGAACTATTTATAATTTTATCTACTATAAAAATACAAACTAGGCAACTACTTAGAGTTGATATAAATAAAGGAAAACCTTGAAACTTCTCTACCCCACTATTTTCAACACTCACTTTTATTATTTCCAAAAACATAGGATGTAGGAGGAACAATTTCTTGCTGTAGCTTCTTAAAATCCAAGATTTATTCCATTTGAATTTTGATTGGATGATTAGTAGAAATATTATCGGTACCAGAATAATTAAGCTAAAGATAAAATTTTTGTCATATCCTTGATTATTGAATATTACTTTTCCTTCCAAACAATAAATGAAGATTGAAATTATTAGTTTTACAAGGATATTTTGCTTGAAAATTTTCGCCTGCTGAAAGTCGTGAATGATAAAACCAAGGAGGATAAAGATGAAAGCAAAGAATAGACCATTTTTACTGGTAAAGAGGATGCTTTTATATTGATCGAACATTTGACCTAGAGCTGTTCCCCTGGTATATGATGAATATGTTTCTAGAGCGCCAAAGCTATAGAGGATAAATCCTAAGACTAGTAGTAATTTGTAGGATAGGTATTTTTTCAACTTTTCAACTAACCATATGGCAAATATGAGGGCTGGGAAGTACCAGAGATGGTAGCAGACACCAAGATACAATAAGGCGAAGATGAGAGCTAATGGATAGTATTTCGCCTCTATATTGAAGGTAGAGAGCATTTGTAGCCCATAGGGTAGATAGACGATCGACCATAGTAAGTACGTTTTGAGCTGACTTTTGACATACGTTGGGAGATAGTTAGGGGTAGATAGTGACATCTTACGGTAAAAGTATCCGTTTGTTATAAGAAATAGTGGGACGGCTATTCGGCAAAGTCCTGATTTTAAAATAAATTGTGCCAAGTCGTTTTCAAACATTCGTCCTGAGTGTATGAAGATTATTAATATTGATGATATAAATTGACTTATATCTAGTCCAGAATATTTTTCCTTCATATCTTTCCCTCCCCTAATATTTATATATTTAATATAAAATCTAAAGGAGTAATATTAAAGAAATGAAGAATAACATG
The DNA here is from genome assembly GCF_001832905.1 of Floricoccus tropicus. GTDB lineage: Bacteria > Bacillota > Bacilli > Lactobacillales > Streptococcaceae > Floricoccus > Floricoccus tropicus. Next base: position 8,589 of record NZ_MKIR01000024.1, read on the forward strand.
TCAGAATTTGATGAGAAACAGTAGCTAACATGTATAAAAAAGACCCGTAACAAATTGTTGCAGGCGCGTGGTTAAGCTATTTCTAAATATATGTACTTTTTTATATGATATAATTGATTTAATAAATAAATGGAGCACGTGTCATGAAAATTGGACAAATTATAAAGGAAGAAAGAACTCATAGAGAACTTACACAAGAGGATATGGCTAACGAATTTTTCGTGACCCGCCAGCTAATCTCTAAATGGGAAAATGATAAATCTTATCCTGATCTAGAGCAAGTCGTAAAAATTTCTGAGTATTTTGACTTACCTCTTGATTATCTTTTAAAAGAAGATAAAAAAATGATTAACGAATTAAACTTCGATTCTAAAAAGAAAAAATGGATGAAGTATTTGATTTACATCCTCATCACATTAAGCTTTTATTTAGTAGCATCATTTTTATTGATATCATTTTATGATGGAACTTTTTTGACAAAAAAAGATATAGAAATTACTAAAATTGAAAAAATACTTGTACCTGAAAAGAAACTCAAAAATAGTAAAACAGGACAAGAATTAACTTTAGCTGAAGATATAGAATATACTATATACTTTAAAACTAATAAATCTTTTGTAGATTTATCTGATGTGTCAGGATATAACTTAGGTATGGATAAAAAACAAATTGTTACTCAAATACGTGTTGGTCGAAAAATATTTGGGAAAAAAATTAAGGAAGGTAAGATATTTATTCGTAGTAATCGTGAGTTATTGTCAGAATATGATTTTGAAGATGATAACACAAATATGAATAAAGACATCTACTTATACGACCCATACAAAACTAATAAAAATATTGATCGGAAAAATATTTCATCATATGCTGACCTTCTATTTACTAAAGAAGAACTTGATAAACTCCCTATAACTAAAGGAAAGATACCCTATTAATTTGTTGGGCATCTTATTTTTTAAATATATCCAGAGCGTAACTAGTCATACCAACTAGATCTTTTTGCTCACAGGTGGCAAGATGATAATTCAAATACAATTGAAATTCTTCATAACTCATTACGTTGATTTCTTTTTCTAAAAGTGCAGCAGAACCATCGGTAACTATGTAATGAAGCCTTGTTACTGGAAAACTCTACATTAATTCATCTATATCTTTTTTACGAACCAAATCAAATAAATTTTCTTCTTTATAATTGGCAGCAAAGCTTTCACTATCTAAAATTCCTTGATTGATATAACCCTGTACATCAAAATATCAATGTTTTAATCCCTCATTAATCACACATATATCTGAAATTAAATGTGCATTAAATATTAAACCACCTTTTTTTTGTAACACTCAGTGCTTCACTAATAGCTTGTTTTTTATCTTTAACATTATACAAATGGTATAAGGGACCTAAGAGCAAAGTTATATCATATTTATTATCAGAAATCATTGACAAATCTAGTGCATTTACTTGCTTAATTGAAATATTTTCATCCTGCAAAGTATTTTTTTGAAAAATTTCTATATTATGTTCTATCAATTCAACAGCATCAACTCTATAACCCAATCTCGCAAGAATATGAGAGTATCTACCAGTACCTGCTCCGATTTCAAGAATTTTATCATTTGTTTTTAAATATTTTTCTATATAAGTCATAGTAGTAATAAATTCGATACTACCTAATCTTGAAGACATTCTATTATCTTCATTATAACTGCCATAAAAATCTATTAAATATTGATTTATTTCCATTCTCCTTCTCCTATGTTAGTCATTTAAAATCGAAAGAGAATATAAGGACTTTGATTCAAACTTAAACGACTAAAAACCGCTCGTTTTAGTTCTTCATGCGATGTTCCATTCTAATTCCAAATTACCATATCCTAATTTCCAAAATAAGATGTAAAAGCAGAATCATATTATCTATTTGTTCAGCTTTCCATTTTCCAGTTTTAATATTTGATCAAAGTTTCCTAAAAATTCTTTACTATTGGAATGGGTAACTACGATAATTATCTTATTTTCTATTTTTCCAATGGCTTCAGATATTAGATTCTCATTGATTGAATCTAGTCCACTTGTAGGTTCATCAAAAATCAATACATTAGCATCCCTATATAGTGCTCGTGCAATGTCTAAACGTCTTTCTTCTCCACCAGATAATTTAGTTTCAGCTGTAAGTTTAGTATCAATCCCAGCTTCAAAGCCTAAAATTAATTTAGATAATCCTGCCTTCTCTAGACATATCTTAACTTTCTCAGCATCAACTGGACCAAACATTGTAATATTTTCAGCAATACTTGCAGGGAAAATTGCAGTTTTTTGAGGTACGTATGCTATGTGGTCGTAATAATCATAAGAACTCATCTCTTGCAAATTGAGACCATTAACTTTTATAGATCCTTTATCAGGTTTGATAATCCCCATTAAAATTTTAAGGAGGGTACTTTTACCAGCTCCACTCTCACCTTTTATTGCATATTTTTTATTTTTATCAAATTCACAGTTTAATTTATCAAAAAGCTCTTTTCCTTTTACTGAGTAGGTAATATTATCTAAATATAACTTTATTATTTCTTCAGAAAAAGAATGTTCTTTTTCATCACTAGTAATTTGATCTTGATTAATAGTATTAAAGTAATCCTGTACAACTTCTTTACTAGACGATAAATCAGTAACTAGCTCACTCAAGTACTGTATAGGACCTGCCACTGTATTCATAAGAGTCGTCATAGCAATCAAACCTGGAACTGTAAGTTGTTTATTAAAAACAAAAATACCTCCAATAATCCATGTCCCAGAATAAACAATATTGCTTAAGCCGTAAGAAATAGCAATAGTTTTACCTTCCTGCTTTTTGAATTCATCGTTGGAATCCTTCATATTTTGACTTGCTTGACCAAGAATCTTACTGAAGATTTTTTGAGAATTAGTAATTACAACGGTTGAAATATTTCTTGAAAAGCTTTCAAAGGCGGACAAATAATTCTTTTTTGCCTTCTGATAATCTTTTTTATTACCAGATAGTATTTTTTGATTAATCAATGGTGCAAGAAAAGGAACAAAACAAACTACCAGCATTATAATAGTAAGTACACCTTGGAGGTAAAAGGCACCCACTAAAGAGAAAATAAATAAGAATGAAGTCTGGATAATTGATAATATTGGACGTAAATACTCATTTTCAATTACATCTAAGTCATTTACCAATCTGCTTGTTCTAACAGCTGGATCCTCTTTATTTAGCTCATATAGATCTTGTTTTAAATAGTAAGCAGATAAATCTTTTCTCATTGAATTCATAATTGAATTGACTAGAACTGATTTTTTATACCTTGGAATATAATCAAAATAGGCATCAAAAATTAAATATACAACAGCAAATACTGCAACTAAAATAAACTTTTTAAAACTATTTCCTAAGGCGGCTGATGTCAGAGCACTATAAAGGAATCCTATGCCTGCTGAAAATAAAGAAGTGACAATAGCAGCCAATAAATATATAATAAATTCGTTTTTGTGATTTTTAAAATATTTTTTCATAAATATGCTTATCAACTACAGGTAAAATTTAAATAGATTAAGAAATTATATATATGAATATCCCCACTACCTTATAATTTGATATTTCTCCTAATTTTGATTATATAAAAATTTATAAACTTAAACAAGTAATATCTAAATTTTCTAATAATTTACTTTAATAACTACTATGAATTTAGATTTTTTATAACCGATTACAAAAATACTATATAATAGTAAATAAAAAAAGAACCCGTTTCCAGATTCTTAATTATGGGCACAAGTGGACTCGAACCACCGACCTCACGCTTATCAGGCGTGCGCTCTAACCAGCTGAGCTATGCGCCCTATTTTACCTAAAAGAGTTTTACAAAAAAAAATGAACCGAAGTTCAAAGCGGGTGACGAGAATCGAACTCGCGACAACAGCTTGGAAGGCTGTAGTTTTACCACTAAACTACACCCGCTTATTATTAAAAATGGCGCGAGACGGAATCGAACCGCCGACACATGGAGCTTCAATCCATTGCTCTACCAACTGAGCTACCGAGCCATATCGGTGTTTACCGCTCTTACCAATGTAAGTATTGCGGGAGCAGGATTTGAACCTACGACCTTCGGGTTATGAGCCCGACGAGCTACCTAACTGCTCCATCCCGCGATATTAAAAAGGAGGATAAGGGATTCGAACCCTTGCACGCTCTTACACGCCTGACGGTTTTCAAGACCGTTCCCTTCAGCCGGACTTGGGTAATCCTCCATAAATAGTCCGTACGGGATTCGAACCCGTGTTACCGCCGTGAAAAGGCGGTGTCTTAACCCCTTGACCAACGGACCATTTGTTGTTAGAGATTTCTCTCTACTCCGGCAGTAGGACTCGAACCTACGACATCATGATTAACAGTCATGCGCTACTACCAACTGAGCTATGCCGGATTATAACTTGGCACCTACCTTATCTCACAGGGGGCAACCCCCAACTACTTCCGGCGTAATGAGACTTAACTTCTGTGTTCGACATGGGAACAGGTGTATCTCTCATGCAATTAGTACCAAATTAATGGGCACAAGTGGACTCGAACCACCGACCTCACGCTTATCAGGCGTGCGCTCTAACCAGCTGAGCTATGCGCCCTAATTCTTTAAGAATTAAGTTATAAAAATTTGAACCGTGGTTCAAAGCGGGTGACGAGAATCGAACTCGCGACAACAGCTTGGAAGGCTGTAGTTTTACCACTAAACTACACCCGCTTATTATTAAAAATGGCGCGAGACGGAATCGAACCGCCGACACATGGAGCTTCAATCCATTGCTCTACCAACTGAGCTACCGAGCCATATCGGTGTTTACCGCTCTTACCAATGTAAGTATTGCGGGAGCAGGATTTGAACCTACGACCTTCGGGTTATGAGCCCGACGAGCTACCTAACTGCTCCATCCCGCGATATTAAAAAGGAGGATAAGGGATTCGAACCCTTGCACGCTCTTACACGCCTGACGGTTTTCAAGACCGTTCCCTTCAGCCGGACTTGGGTAATCCTCCATAAATAGTCCGTACGGGATTCGAACCCGTGTTACCGCCGTGAAAAGGCGGTGTCTTAACCCCTTGACCAACGGACCATTTGTTGTTTGCCCGTCTCTCAACGGTACTTTATTATTATATATTATTTTTGGTATTTGTAAAGAGTAAATTTAAACTTTTTTTAAATTTACTCTAAAATAACGTCATATGCTTTAATAGCAATACCTGATAAGGCCTGTAAATTTTGGAATAATAGCAAAATCCATGCAAATGCTAAAATAAATGCAATCAATTCAAATGCTGTTAAAGATAAATAACCAACATTTTGGAATAAAACATCAGCAACAACTAAAAGAGCTGCAATTCCATAAGATATTGTTAAAAATTCTTTTTTTACATTTGGTAATAACCAACGAAGACCAATTATCATTATGACAATCATGTAAACTAACATATTTGCTGACTTGTCATGCAAGATATGCCAATACGTATCTTTATTATTTGGAAAAATACCAACGCCCGCTAAGCTAAGTGCCGTAATTGTCATTAATACTCGCAAAATCATTAATCCTGTATTTTTAGGCATATTTTCTTTTAAAACACTAAAAATATAATCTGTAAGTGTAAGAAGTAAAAATGCTGATAGGATAAGGGTCAAATTAAATTGCCATGAAGAAGCTGCATTTGCTGTGCCAAGAAAACTAAGGTTAACCTGCCACCACTGTAAATTTCTATTAGAGATCATTGCCATAAACACCCCACCAATAATTACAACTGTAAATAAGGTTATTATTCTAGTTGGTGTGATAGTTACTGCAAAGTAGATCATTAGATAGTTAATAACTGCAACAAAAATAAAGAATAAAAATGTTGATGTATATATATCAAACTTAGCACCTTCAAAAATAATACTAAATAGCCAAAATATAGCCAATAAAACCATTCCTAGCATAACAGCAAATGAAATTAAAAGAACTGGGAAATTTCTCCAATATATATTCTTTAAGTTTTTTTGAGCACTCCTTTTACCTTTAATAAAGAAAATAGCAAATGAGATTATACCTGTTAAAAGCCCTAAAACAATTGTCATTGTAGAAATTGAAACTGTATTTGCTCCTGTAAAAGAAATATAATTTATTTTTTCATAAAATCTAAAATATATAAAAAATGCAATGCTAGCCAAAATAGATGGAACAAGGAACCATCTCAAAGAAATATTTTGTCCACTTTGAATATTCTCTAATTTTTCAATAACAATTCTATCGCCATCAATTTTTACTTGCAATTCATCAGCAGAGTGTAAGTTCAAATCATTTTTTACCTCTTCTGGTAACTGTATCTTAGTTTCAGTCATTAATAATCTCCTATAAATTAAACTCTAATTGTTTTAATTATAAACTATAAAATTTTATTACTCAAATTTAAAAAGACCAAGTATAATTTACTTGATCTTTCTAAATTTATTTATTATTGAGCTGAATAGTTAGGAGCTTCTTTAGTTATTTGAACATCATGTGGGTGACTTTCTTTAAGACCTGCACCACTCATTTCGATAAACTGAGCATTGTCATGTAATTCTTGAATATCTCCTGCTCCAACATATCCCATACCTGCTTTAATACCACCAAGCATTTGGAATACAATATCAGTTGCACTACCTTTATAGGCAACACGTCCTTCAATTCCTTCAGGGACCAACTTGTTAGCTTCATTAACAGAACCTTGGAAGTAACGGTCACTTGAACCCTTCTTCATAGCTCCAAGACTTCCCATTCCACGATATGTTTTAAACTTACGACCTTGATAAATCTCAAATTCACCTGGAGATTCATCTGTACCTGCAAGCATTGAACCAAGCATTACTGCATTTCCACCTGCTGCAAGAGCTTTAACTATATCTCCTGAATATTTAATACCACCATCAGCGATAATTGTTTTACCATATTCACGCGCAACACTTGCTGCATCGTAAATAGCTGTAATTTGAGGAACACCAACTCCTGCAACAACACGAGTTGTACAAATTGAACCTGGACCAATACCAACTTTAACTACATCAACTCCTGCATCGTAAAGAGCACGTGCTCCTTCTGCAGTAGCAATATTACCAGCGATAAGAGTCTTATCAGGGAAGTGTGCACGAATTTCAGCAATTTTACGTAGTACGCCTGCTGAGTGTCCATGAGCAGTATCAATAACAATTGCATCAGCTCCTGCTTCAAATAAAGCTTCTGCACGATCAAATGTATCACTTGTTACACCTACAGCACCTGCAACAATTAAACGTCCATGTTCATCTTTAGCAGAATTAGGGAACTCAATAACGCGTTCAATATCCTTAATTGTAATAAGACCGCTTAGACGTCCTTTTTCATCAACTAATGGAAGTTTTTCGATTTTATGTTTTTGTAAAAGTTTTTCAGCATCTTTCAAAGTAGTCCCAACTGGTGCTGTAATTAGCTCCTCTGTAGTCATAACATCTTTGATAGATTGAGAATAATCATCAACGAAGCGTAAGTCACGGTTAGTAAGGATACCAACAAGTTTACGATTTTCTAAAGTTTCAACGATTGGCACACCACTAATACGGTATGTAGCCATTAGATTTTCAGCTTCTTCAACAGCATGATCAGGTGTTAGGAAAAATGGATCTGTAATTACTCCAGATTCACTACGTTTAACCTTACGAACTTCTTCAGCTTGTTGTTCAATTGACATATTTTTATGAATAACACCAAGTCCACCTTGACGAGCAAGTGAAATTGCCATAGCAGATTCAGTAACTGTATCCATAGCGCTTGATAAAATTGGAATATTTAATGTCAAATTACTAGCAAGTTTAACCTGCATATTTACTTCGTTTGGTAAAACTTCACTTCTTGCTGGAATTAATAAAACATCATCAAATGTAAAGCCTTTTTTCAAAAATTTACTGTCCCAATTTGACATTAGATTCTCCTTTTTTCTATACGAATTTTTTTTATTTTTCCTATGATAACATTTTACACCTAAAGGTCAATACAATAAAACCTTTTGATATGTTCTTTTAATATCTTTCTTTTACTTCTTTTCCTCACCATATAGAATACAAATTAAAGCTGCAAATGGAATCATTAAAAGAAAGATTGTATTACTTCCCATATAATTACTTAATTTGGCTGATAGATATGCTCCAAATGCAAAAGCCAGTACCACCAAAAAGGTATTTCTTGCTTTTCTGATATATATAGGGTCTCTCTCACTTATACCTTGAGCAAGAAAAACTGAGAAACTTTTTAAATTTCCCGTCATCATGATATTTGCATATGGTGTTCCACGAACATGTTTAAAAGTTTCCGCCTGGATTGCAGCAAAGAATGCTAAAAGTGCAACGGTTAATTGATTGTAAGATGTCATTGAAGACAGACCAATAATAAAAATACCTATAAACATTAAGGTTGCAGATGTTAAGTACCATGGACCTCGCTTCTCTGTAATTTTTTTTCTTATAAAGTATGTAAACATCGCCCCTAGTATAAAACATACAATCGGTAAAAGGTAACTTAATGCACTCCAATACCTACCAGCAGCTAGCTCCATCATAAGATAAATCATATTTCCTGTCTGCATACCAGAGAAATGTCCACCTTGCGTTTTAAAACTATAAGCGTCCATAAAACCTCCGATAAAAGTCAGCATGGATGCTGTCCTCAGTCGTTCAGCCATATGGTAACTCTTTTTATTCATTTGTAACTCCTTAAATTTTTTATTACTTGTGATACTCACTACCACGATTTATCATCTGAGCTCGATAAATCTGTTCAACTAGAACTAATCTCATTAATTGATGAGGAAGCGTAAATCTACCAAAAGAAATTTGTAAATCTGCTCTCTTATAAACGTCATCTGATAATCCAAGTGATCCTCCAATCAAAAAGACAACATTCTGTGCGCCGTAGATTTCAAAATCTTTCATTTTCTCAGCTAATTCCTCACTGGTCATTAATTTCCCTTTAATAGCTAAGACAATAAGTTTATCTTGGGGAGAAATTTTTTCAAGAATTTTTTGTCCCTCTTTATTTTTGACAAGTTCTTTTTCCTTATCACTTGCTTTATCTGGGATCTTTTCATCTGATAGTTCAATAACCTCAAGTGGGAGCATGGTAGTCATTCTTTTTTTGTATTCATCTATTCCTTGCTTAAGATATTTTTCTTTTAGTTTTCCAACTACTACTAATTTTAATTTCATAAATTTATTTTATCATAGTTTTCCCCAATGAAAATACTTTTGAAAGCTTTATTTATCAACAATTACTAAAAACCATCCACATTTCTGTGGAAAACTTTTAATCTTTTCCACTTACTAACAGAATTGAGCAAAGTTATTAACAAAAATGTGGATAACTTTGCTTAACATTTTTATTTATAAGGCTTTTAAGGTATTATTAAGTTTGTGGAAATAAAATTAATAAAAAATAACAAGGAGATAATATGGCAAAAAATAATTTCATTGGTACTGTCTTAGCTGGTGTGGCAGGTGGTGCTCTTGCACTAGGTGGAAACGCTGTTTATCAAAATAATTTCGCAAATACACCAAGCACAACTACAACAACAACGAATAACGGAAAATCAGCTACAAAAGTATCATATGTTGTTGAAAGTGATACAACAAAAGCAATTGATAAGGTTTCTGATGCAGTAGTATCTGTTATCAATTATCAAAAGAAACAATCAGGAACTTCACTTGAAGATTTTTTAAATGGTAATTTTGATCAAACTGGCAACGATGATGCAAAAGAAGAAGAAGCTGGTGAAGGTAGTGGTGTTATCTATAAGAAAGATGGAAAAACTGCCTATGTTGTTACTAATAATCACGTAGTTGAGGGTGCTAGTAGCTTAGAGGTAATGCTTTCTACAGGTGAAAAAGTTAAGGGTGAACTTGTAGGTAAAGATGCATTTAGTGATTTAGCGGTTATCAAAATAGATGGTAGTAAGGTTAAAAATACTGCTGAATTTGGTGATTCTAGTACTCTTAAAGTTGGTGAACCTGCAATTGCAATTGGCTCACCTCTTGGAAGCCAATATGCAAACTCAGCAACTCAAGGTATAATTTCAAGTCTAAATAGACAAGTCACTTCACAAAATGACAATCGTGAAACTGTAAGTATTAATGCAATTCAAACTGATGCTGCTATCAATCCAGGTAACTCTGGTGGTGCTTTAATAAATATTAAAGGACAAGTAATTGGTATTAATTCAAGTAAAATCGCATCAACTTCATCTAGCGTAAATGGCATTTCAGTCGAAGGTATGGGATTTGCTATTCCTTCAAATGATGTTCAGAGTATTATTGCTAAATTAGAAAAAGATGGACAAGTATCCCGTCCTGCCCTGGGTATTGAGATGAGAAATCTAACTGATATCCCTAAGGAGTCTATTGATAAATCTCTTAAACTTCCAGAAGATGTTACAAGTGGTGTTGTGGTAACTAATGTTCAATCTAACATGCCTGCTGAAAAAGCTGGTTTGAAGAAATACGATGTAATCACTAAATTAGGTGATGTCGATACTCCAACTTATATCGAGTTACAATCTGCTCTCTATAAATTAAATATCGGAGATACAGTAAAAGTTACTTATTATAGAAATGGTAAAAAAGGGACAACAGATGTAAAACTTACTGAATCAAATAAAAATTTAAAACAGACACAAAGCAACAATGACAGTAAAGAACAAAATAGTGATGATCAAAAACAAGACGGTGGTAACTCTGGTCGAAACTAAAATATATTTATTGAGCGGTCCTAAGGGGCTGCTTTTTTTATTATAAAAAATTTTAATTTGTTTCACGTGAAACTTGCCTTTATAAAATCATTAACTTAAAATTAAGATATGAGAAATGATGGAATCAATGAAGAAATTAAAAAAATAAAAATATCAGAAATTACAGCTAATCCTTATCAACCTAGATTGAATTTTAACGAAGAAAAATTGGAAGAATTAGCAAAATCAATCAGAGAAAATGGTATCTTACAGCCAATAATTGTTCGCAAATCAGGAGTATTTGGTTATCAAATACTTGCAGGAGAGAGACGATTTAGAGCATCAATTATTGCAGGATTAGATGAAATTCCCGCAATAGTAAGAGAGATTAGTGATCAAAAAATGATGACTCTGTCCATTCTTGAAAACCTTCAAAGAGATGATATGACAGCAATTGAGGAAGCAAAAGCTTATAAAAATTTAGTTGATAAAACAGATATGACTCATCAAGAAATTGCACAAACCCTAGGAAAATCAAGACCATATGTTTCAAACATGATTCGTATACTCAATCTTCCTATGAGTATCCTTGGACTATTAGATAAAAACTTAATAAGTCCAGGTCACGCGCGTGTACTTCTCTCACTTGACGATAAAAATGACCAAGAAAAAATTGCTAAACAGATAATCACAGATAAAATTTCAGTCCGACAACTAGAAGATATAGTTTCATCTACCAAAGATAAAAATAACCGAGAAAAAAATTCTAAGAATAAAAATATTTTTTCTAAGGAAATTGAAGAAAAGTTATCTCGAAAATTTGGTATCAATATATCGATAAAAAATAGTGGTAATAGTAAAGGAAAAATTGAAATTCCTTTTTCAAATTTAGAAGAATTGAATCGAATTATTGACGATTTACTATAAACATTATAATCAACAAAAGTATCCACAGGATAAATTATACCTGTGGATACTTTTATTTTAATATACAATTATTTACACAAAAAAAACTAGATTCACAGGCTGTTAGACTTTTTTATCCACAAGCTGTTTAAAACTCTTGAAACCATTGATTTTACTGAAATTTTCATACACATTTTCCTGTTAATTGGATAGTTGTTTGGGATAGTTATCCACTTTATACACAACTACTAATTTCCATCCTAAAATACTGTTAATTTCTTATTCACAATTTACTTTTCCTGTGGATATAATTTAAAATAAATAGTTTTTCTTTCTAAAATATGTGGATAACTTTTATAAAAAGTGTTATCATAGCTATACTGATTTTTTATGAAAGGAGCACCATGACTCTAGATAATCTCGAACAACAGTTTTGGAATAGAATAAAGGAACTGGCTAAAGAAAATATCAAGCCCGCTGCTTATGATTATTTTATTGAGTCTGCCAATTTGCTTTCAATTCAAGATAATGATGCTAAAGTGTTAGTACCGACAACCTTCCACGAACCTTTTTGGCGCAGTCAAGAAGATTTAGTTACCACTGCAGGCTTTGAAGTATACGGTGATAAGATTTCTTATAGTATATTTGCAGCTGAAAAGACATCTGATGAGCAAATCGCTGAACTAAGTGGTAGTTCAATTTCAGAAGATGGCCAAGAACAGCTCAAACCAGCAGTCACTCAAAAGGAAGATACTGGCATTAAGTCTGATTACACTTTTGAAAATTTCGTTCAAGGAGAAGGAAACAAGTGGACTTTAGCAGCTGCTATTGCTGCTAGTGATTCACCTGGTAAACTTTATAATCCCTTATTTATATATGGTGGGGCAGGACTTGGTAAAACTCACTTAATGCATGCTATCGGCAATGAAATATTAGAAGATAATCCACGTGCAAAAGTTAAATACGTATCAAGTGAAACATTCGTTAACGACTATGTTAATGCTACACGTAAAAATAAAATGGATGAGTTTACCAAAACCTATCGTAGTTTAGATTTATTGCTACTTGATGATATTCAATTTTTCAGTGGTAAAGAAGGAACCTTAAATGAGTTTTTCTCAACCTTCAATGCCTTATATGATAAAGAGAGTCAAATTGTTCTTACAAGTGATAGATTACCACAAGAACTGAATAATCTAGAAGAGCGTTTAGTTTCTCGTTTCTCATGGGGACTAACTACAGACATTACTCCTCCTGATTATGAAACACGAATGGCAATACTACTTAATCTTGCTGAAAAATCTGAAATTCATTTTGATGATCAAACGCTAGGATATATTGCTGGTCAGATTGACTCTAATATTCGTGAGCTTGAAGGAGCATTCAATAGAGTAGAATTTGTTACTAAAACTAGTGGCGTGTCATCAGCAAATATTGAAATAGCAGAAAAAGCCCTTGAAGGATTAAAAGCCAAAAGTGCTATAGCAACAAAAGTAATAACTACAAAAGATATTCAATCTGCAGTTGCCAAACACTATCGCATTACTCGTGATGAGATAGTCGGTAAGAAGAGATTAAAGCAAATCGCCTTTCCAAGACAGGTAGCAATGTATCTTACAAGAGAACTAACTGACAGTAGCCTACCTAAAATAGGTGCTGACTTTGGCGGTAAAGATCATACTACAGTAATGTATGCCTATGATAAGATAAAAGACATGATGAAAATTGATGCCGATTTACAAAAAGATATTGATACCATCAAAAGTAATCTAAAATAGCATGTGGATAAGTCCTAAAGTTATTCAGAGATTATTAACAAGTAATCCACAGGGATAAATCCTTTTATTTTATAGGTTTTTGTTACTTATCCCACTTATCCACAGGACTTATTACTATTACTATTTTATTTATAATATTAATATATATATAAGGAGTTTGAAAATATGATAAATTTTTCTATAAATAGAACTGCATTTCTAAATTCATTAAAAATTGTAAAATTAGCAATCAGTTCTAAGGTTGTTATTCCAGCATTATCTAAAGTAAAAATTTCAGTTGATAATGAAGGTTTAACATTAACAGGTTCAAATGGTCAAATCTCTATTGAACATTTTTTACCAGTAGCAGATGAAAATGCTGGTATGGTTGTTAATGGAAGTGGAGCAATTTTATTAGAAGCAGCTTTCTTTGATAGTATTGTATCTAATTTACCAGAAGTAACTTTTGATTTTAAAGAAATCGAGCAAAATCAAGTTTTGATAACTTCAGGAAAGTCTGAAATTACACTTAAAGGGTTAGATTCTGAGAACTATCCACGTATTCAAGAAATTTCTACTGAAAATCCATTAAAAATTAATGTTGGACTTTTGAAAAGTATTTTTTCAGAAACTTCATTTGCAGCAAGTACTCAAGAAAGTCGTCCAATCTTAACAGGAGTTCATTTATTATTACTTGAAAATCAAAAACTTAAAGCAGTAGCAACTGATTCTCACCGTTTAAGCCAACGAGTTGTTACTCTTGAGAAATTGAGTGAAAACTTTGATGTAGTAATCCCTAATAAGTCAGTTAACGGGTTTAAGAGCGTGTTTTCTGATGATACTGATGAAATTGAAGTTTTCTTATCTGATAGTCAAGTATTATTTAGAAACGATACAACGAGCTTCTATACTCGTCTAGTCGAAGGAAATTATCCAGAAACTAATCGTCTTATCCCAAATGATAGCGACTATACATTAGATTTAACTTTTGATACTGCATCACTTCGTCATACGATGGATCGTGCTCGTCTTTTAAGTAGTGCTACTCAAAATGGTACTGTTAAATTAACAATTGAAAATGATAAAATCATTGCTTCAGTTAACTCACCAGAAGTTGGTAGTGTTCATGAAGAAATTGATGCTATTAAATACGAAGGTGAAGATCTTGTAATAAGCTTCAATCCTCAATTTATGATTGATGCTTTAAAGGTTATCCAAGAACCAGAGGTAAGAATCAGATTTATCTCAGGGGTTCGACCTTTTACACTTGTTCCAAATAGTGAGAGTGTTGATTTTATCCAATTAATTACTCCAGTGAGAACAAATTAAAATAGTTTATTATAATGTGTTAAAATAAGGCTAAGAAACTAGTCTTATTTTTTTCGTAGTGAGGTGCATATGAAGATAGTATATACAGATATTTACAATGATTTAACTAAAGAACTTCTTCGAATATCGAAGGAGGCTATTTCTGCTGGGAAAAAAGTATTTTATATTGTCCCTTCATCACTTTCTTTTGACAAGGAAAAAGAAATTCTAGAGCGTTTTAATAATGGAATTGATACATCATTGTTTGATTTAACAGTTACTAGGTTTAAACAACTACCTTGGTATTTTGTAAAAGATGATAATGATCAGGACAAAGTTGAACTTACAAATGTTGGAAAAGCTATGTTATTTAAGCGCGTGCTTTCAAAGTTCACAAAAGATGAACTTCCTTTGTATTATTCAATGGGTACTAGTTCAGCTTTTCTAGACTCACTGGTTGACCTTCATTCAGAACTGGAAAAATCAAATTTGACATCTTCAGATATGGTAAAAGCAAATGGTGGTGAGAGGATAAAGGAACTTGCCTTAATCATCGATCAATTTGATCTTGAACTTTCAGAAAAATATGCAAATTATTCAAAAATTGACGAATTTATTGACAATATAGTAAAGGATAAATTTACGAATTCTTTACAAAATTCGATTTTTATAATAGATGGCTATAGTAGATTTTCAGCTGAAGAAGAGAGCTTAATTACTGTATTAGATAATAAGAGCTCAGACCTTGTGATAGGTGCATATATGAGTGAAAAATCATATAGATCACCTTATATACAAGGGAGTGTTTATCAGAATACCATAGAAATGGTTAATAGGTTTAAAAAGCAATATTCAGCAGAGGTTTACAAAATAGTAAATGAAAATGTAAATAATTACTTTACAGATGTTTCAATAGCATGGGAAAACGAGAATGATCCAACTTCGACTGATGAATTCAAGCTTGAAATACCCAAAAATGAAGAAAACAGATTAAGAATTTGGAAAGTAATCAATCAAAAAGAAGAAATTGAATATGTTGCAAAAGAAATAAGACAACTGTTAAGTAATGGAGTAAGATATAAGGATATTCAAGTTTTAGTCGGTGATGCAGAAAATTATAGAATAAAGTTAGAACAAATTTTTTCACTTTATGAAATTCCTTATTTCTATTCACTTGAAGAACTTATGAAAAATCATCCCCTAATAACTGTAATTGAATCTTTAATTAGAATTAAGAAATATAATTATGATTCGAATGATGTAATTAATCTTTTGAAAACTGAGATGTACAAACCAATTGATTATTCACTAGATGAAATTTATGATTTTGAATTTTATATAGTTGCAAATAAAATTAGAGGAAGAAAAAAATATTCAGAAGAGTTTAATGGAAGATTTGCTGCTGAAAATATTGAAGAAAAAAATAGTTTAAGGGAAAGCTTACTTGGAGATGAGTCCCCGATTCAAAAACTATTAAGCAATAATAATAAAAGACTTGCAAAAACATTAATAAGTGATTTCAAATCATATTTAAAAGAATCACGTATTGATGAAATAATGCAAGATCTATTTAATCAGGCTGAAAATGATAATGATTTTGCCTTAGCAAATAGGCATCAACAGGTATGGGATTTAATGCTAGATAGTATTGATGAATTCCTTCAAGTTTTTGAAGGTGAAAAAATGACCATGCTAGAGTTCTTGGAGTTACTATACTCTGGTCTTTCAACTGCAAGTTATCGAGGAGTTCCGGCTAATGTTGACGTTGTAAATGTCAGGGATTATGAATTAGTAGAGCCTAGAAGTTCCAAGTATGTGTATGCAATCGGATTAAGCCAAGCAAACTTTCCAAAACATAAGACAAATTCTAGCCTCTTGTCAGATGAGGATAGGGAAAATATTAATAAAAGTATTGAAGACACAAGTGAAAAAACAGCTAATAAGAGTAAATTTATTGAACAGCCAGGCTTTACAAGCAACGCGAAAAACATTTATAATGCAATGTCTTTATTTAACTCTGCAACTGAATCGCTCGTACTATCATCCCCAGAATTATATGATGTTAGCCAGGAAGAAGTATCACCCTATATATCATTTTTAATTAACAAAGGTGTAAATGTTGAAGTAAAAAAAGGTGTAAATCTAAACTCAAATATTGAGGAAATAGGAAATTATAGAGGCTTGCTTTCTAATATTGGTAAACTAGAGAGACAGATGAAAGATGATACTGGCAATAATCAAGGTGAAGTCAGTAATTCTGCTTTCTGGCGTAGTATGTTTAGAATAATAAAAAATGATAAAGTTTATAATAGTATTATTCAAGCTAATGTTGATGATATTGTTCCAGTTAATCTTTCAATTGATGTTTTAGAAGATATGTATGAAAAGAATATCTATGCTTCTGTTTCATCATTTGAAACTTTTTATAATTGCCAATATCAATATTTTATAAATAACAGTTTGCGATTACAAGAGCTTGAAACGATTAATGTTGATTCAAGAACTTCTGGTAATTATTTTCATGAAGTTTTTGAGGATTTGATGAAATCTTATCCATCAACTAATGATTTTGATGAAAAGTTGACGTATTCTTTACAAAAAATTTACAATGAAAACAATTACAAATATTATTTTCAAGATGAGACAGGCAAGTACGTTTACAGCAGGTTGAAAGAAATAATTTTTCAAACAGCAACAATGCTTAAAAAAGTTATTAATAATGAGTTAATAAGTCCACAGGAGTTTGAAGATACTTTTGGTTTTCCTGGGTCAAAACTCTCGGATTATTCAGTGAAAATTGATGAAAATCATCATCTTAAATTACGTGGTAAGATTGATAGAATTGACAAGATAGTTGACAGTATAGGAGTAGTTGATTATAAGTCGGGAAATCTAGATTTTGATTTGAATAAAGTATTTAACGGTCAAAGTTTGCAATTTATGACCTACTTGGATACTTTAAAAAATAACTATCAAAGTCCTATTTGGGGTGCAACTTACCTTCAATTAAAGAATTCAGCTATAAAGTTGAATGATTTACCTGAACTAGATTTATTGCCAGTATATCTTTTAAAAAATATGTTATATAAAGGAGTATATAACTCAGAGGAATCAATAGAGCTAAGAGATACTAATTTATATAACATAAGTAAAAATAATTCGTATTCAACTTCTGAGATTGATAACTTAATTCAGCATAATGAAAAGCTATATAAAAGAGCAGCGAATAAATTAGTGACTGGACAGTTAGCTGTAAATCCAGTGGTGGAAAAAGATGTTGCGGTTGGTTGTAGATTTTGCAATCTAAAAGCTATATGTAAATTTGAGCCAGATATCCACATGAAATATGGTAGAAAAATTATTAAACAACCAAAAGACGCGATTTTTGAGGAGATAACCGATGACAGAGATTAAGCTTACTAAAGAGCAGAAACAAGCAATCTATGATTCCGGACAAAATATATTGGTATCAGCCAGTGCAGGTAGTGGTAAAACATTTGTAATGATTGAAAGAATAATCAATAAAATACGTCAAGGCGTAAGCATTAATGATTTATTTATTTCAACTTTTACCGTAAAAGCTGCAGAAGAATTGAAGACAAGACTTGATAAAAAATTGAAGGCCGAACGACGTAATACAAGTGATATAGTAGAACGTCAGAAATTTACAAGAGCTTTACAAGAACTCGAGAATGCTCATATTGGAACAACAGACTCATATACAAACTTCTTACTTAAAGAATATTACTATACAATTGATCTTGATCCTAACTTTAGATTAATGGTTGATAAGGCAGAACAAGACTTACTAAAAGAAGAAGTTTTTAATGAGATGTTTGAATCTTACTTGGCAGCGGATGAGAAAATAGAAAATTCATTAAAAGTGTCAACTGGTAACTTTACAGCCTTGTCAAAAAACTATTCAAATGATAGAAACACAAATGGATTCAGAGAAGTAATTTATCAAATTCATTCATTTGCTGAGAGTACTGAAAATCCATTAGAGTGGTTAAAAAATGATTTTTTAACTGCTAGTAAACTATATAAAAGTAGTGAGGATTTACCATCTGATTTAATTGATGATGTAAAGTCAGATTTGTATATGTTTATACGTTTAATGGAAACTTCATCAGAGAATGGGCTTTTTTCTGGGAAAGCTGCCAAGGAAAATTCTGAGAATTTTTTAGCACAAGAACCTTTACTTTTGAAATTATTAGAAGAAAGAAAGATTGCGAAATTTGCTGAAGAATTTTCAGCTATGAAATTAGATTTTCGTTTTGGTAGATCAAAAGATGAAGTCATGGTTGAATTACAAAATGAATTTAAAAAAGTCAAATCATTATTGGTAGGTAGTCCTTCAAGTCCTGGATCAATTCGTAAGTTTACTAATTCCTTTAAACATGCGAATTTGATAGAGGAATATTCTGATATGTCATATCAGTTAATGCAGGATCTACAGAAGGTATCAATATATTTTTATAAAATATATTTAGAGAGAAAGTTACAAGAAAATACTTTGGAATATGCGGATATTAATCATTTGGCATTAAAGATTTTAAAAGAAAATGAAGAAATTCGTTTACACTTTGTTGACAAGTATAATGAAGTAATGATTGATGAATATCAAGATGCTAATAGGGTACAAGAAGCACTATATCAATTAATTTCTAACGGCCATAATCTATTTATGGTTGGTGATATAAAGCAGTCAATTTACAGTTTCAGACAGGCTGATCCACAGTTATTTTTATCAAAGTATATTGCATATCAGAGTGATGATGCTGATGGTGAATTAATAAGACTTAAGGAAAATTTTAGAAGTAGAACAGAGGTTCTTAATTTCACCAATAATTTCTTCAAGAGTATAATGGATAAAAACTTGGGAGAAATGGAATACGGATCAGAGGAAAAATTAGTATTCGGTTCAAATGAATTTCCTAAGGATGAGGAGGTTGACAGCTACCCAGAACTTTTGCTTTTTTATGATAAGGAGGCTGGAAGTTATAATACTGATGAAAATGAATTTGTTAGTCAAAATGAGCTTCTTGTTACTGCAGAGAAAATAAAAGAACTTGTAAAATCAGGTGTAAAGTATGATGATATTGTAATCTTGGTGAGAAGTAAATCCCATAATAATGAGATTGAAGATACGCTAACTAATCTTGGTATACCTATCGTTTTAGATGAGGGAAGAAATAATTATCTTGAATCTATGGAAGTTAAAATCATGCTCGAAACTTTACGAGCCATTGACAATCCTTTACAAGATGTCTCTTTCGTGGCACTTATTAATTCACCTATGTTCAATTTTAACGAAGATGATTTGATGCGTATCTCTTTACAAGACAAAAAATTACCTTTTTACAGAAAATATCAACTTGCATTAAATGGTTTGGGGGAAAAATCTGAACTTATTAGCCAAGCTTTGCGTCAAAAGCTAGAGGACTTTAATGATAAGTTTTCGAATTGGATAGAGATGGCAAATAAGGTTAGTTTACATAATTTAATTTGGAAAATTTATCAAGATACATATTATTATGAGTATGTTGGTGCCATGAATAATGGTGCATTGAGACAGGCAAATTTACAAGCTTTGTCAACAAGAGCAAATGATTTTGAAAACAATGGTTACAAGGGTCTTTACCGTTTTGTTAAGATGATTGATAACTTTTTAGAACAAAATAATGATCTTGCAAGTGTAAATGTTGAACTACCTGAAAATGCAGTAAGGGTTATGACCATCCATAAAAGTAAAGGTCTAGAGTTTGATTATGTTTTCCTTTTAAATTTACAAGTAAAATTTCAACAACGTGATCTAACATCTAAATTAATCTTATCTCGTGAAAACGGTGCTGGTACTCAGATGATTGTTGATATGAAAGATAAGGTGGAAACAGACTTCCCGTATGCTTTAGTCAGTATGGAAACTGTTCCATATATTGTAAATCGTAATGATAAGCTTAAGGCCTCATTATCAGAGGAAATGAGAGTTCTTTACGTTGCCTTTACCAGAGCTGTAAAGAAACTATATATGGTAGGTAGTGTAAAAGGTAAGACTCCATTTGCAAAGTATGACAATTCTGTACTTGAAGATGGTATGTTAGATGTGAAGTCAAGGAAAAATGCCAAGTCATATCAAGATTGGTTGCTTAGTTTATTAAGTGCAAAAGAGGAAGAAAACTTTACTGACGCACTTGAAAGCAAAGAATTTATTTCAAATAAATTGAAGTTAGCATTTAAATTATTTGATAATGAAATGCCAATTATAGAGGAGCAGTCTACTATTCTCGATCAAGAAGAAAATAAAGTATTTGAAGAGTTTAAAGAAGAAATAACAATATTTGATAACGAGACTCTTGTTGCTGATAAAGTTAGGGAAGCTAGAAGAATATTAGATTCAACTGATGAAGTCAATTCTAAGTATGCAAAAGCAATTGAACTTCCAACAATTCAAACACCAAGTCAAATTAAAAAGCGCTATGAAAAAATAATTGATATTGATGGGATTACACAAGATAATTCTAGATCAAATGGTAAATTTGAATTATCTCGCTCGGATTCTGTGTCAGCAGCTGAGTTAGGTAGTGCAACTCATGAACTAATGCAGCAGGTTAACCTTGATGATACTAGCATGGAAGGTTTGACAATAGCTTTACAGAAGGTATCTGCTAGAAATTCTGTAAAAGAAAAAATAAATTTGGAAAAAATATCCAATTTATTTGATACTGAACTTGGAAAATTAATGATTGCTAATCAAGATAAGTTAACTCGTGAAGCGCCATTCTCAATGCTTAAAACAGATAGTGAATCGAAAGAACAGTATTTGATACGTGGTATCGTTGATGGATTTTTGAAATTTGATGATAAGATAATTCTTTTCGATTATAAGACAGATAGGTTTACACGTGATTCACAAGTTTTAGAAATTGAAAAAAGGTATGAAGTTCAAATGAATCTTTATGCTGAAGCCCTAACTATGAGTTACGGTATTGATCAGATTGAAAAGTATTTAATTCTATTGGGCGGAACAAAGGGCATTATTGTCCGTAAACTACCTTAACTAAGTGTCTGAAAAATTGCTTTTTTAACCATTATATAGTAGAATTATTAGTGCTAAAAATTTGAGGAGGCTTTGTAAATGTATGATTTAGGTGATTTTGTTGAAATGAAAAAACCTCATGCTTGTACGATAAAATCGACAGGTAAGAAGGCTAATCGCTGGGAGATCATAAGACTTGGTGCAGATATAAAGATTGAATGTACTAATTGCAATCATATAGTTATGATGAACCGCCGTGATTTTGAGAAGAAATTAAGTAAAGTTTTAGATAAGTAAATTAAAATAAAGTATAGTAAATAGGAGAAAACAATGGCTTTAACAGCTGGTATCGTAGGTTTACCAAATGTAGGTAAATCAACACTTTTTAATGCAATAACTCAAGCAGGTGCAGAGGCTGCAAACTATCCTTTCGCAACAATTGATCCAAACGTTGGAATGGTTGAAGTTCCAGATGAACGTTTACAAAAATTGACTGAACTTGTAAAACCAAAGAAAACAGTTCCAACTACTTTCGAGTTTACTGATATTGCAGGTATCGTTAAAGGAGCAAGTAAAGGAGAAGGTCTTGGTAATAAATTCCTAGCTAATATCCGTGAAGTTGATGCTATCATCCACGTTGTACGTGCTTTTGATGATGAAAATGTAATGCGTGAACAAAACCGTGATGCAGAATTTGTTGACCCTATGGCTGATATTGATACAATCAATTTAGAGCTAATCTTAGCTGACCTTGAGTCTGTAAATAAACGTTATGCAAGAGTAGAAAAAGTTGCTCGTACTACTAAAGACAAAGATGCTATTGCAGAATTTGCTGTTCTTGAAAAAATTAAACCGGTTCTTGAAGATGGAAAATCAGCAAGAACAATCGAATTTAATGAAGATGAGCAAAAAGTTGTTAAGCAATTATTTCTATTAACTACAAAACCTGTATTATACGTAGCAAATGTTTCTGAAGATGAAGTTTCTGATCCAGATGCAATTGAATATGTAAATCAAATTCGTGATTTTGCAGCAACTGAGAATGCTGATGTAGTTGTTATTTCAGCAAGAGTTGAAGAAGAAATTGCAATGCTTGATGAAGATGAAGAAAAAGTAGAGTTTCTTGAAGCAATTGGTTTAACAGAATCAGGTGTAGATAAGCTTACAAAAGCTGCTTATCATTTACTAGGTCTTGGAACATACTTTACAGCTGGTGAAAAAGAAGTTCGTGCATGGACTTTCAAACGTGGAATTAAAGCTCCACAAGCAGCAGGTATTATCCATTCTGACTTTGAAAAAGGTTTTATCAGAGCAGTTACGATGTCTTATGATGATCTTTTACAATATGGTAGCGAACGTGCTGTAAGAGAAGCAGGTCGTTTACGTGAAGAAGGTAAAGAATATATTGTCCAAGATGGCGATATTATGGAATTTAGATTCAACGTCTAAAACAGTTAATAAATATAGGGTTTACACTTGTGTAAACCTTTTTTGAAATTTATAGGTAGGTAAGAAATGACAAAAATGATAGTTGGTCTGGGAAATCCAGGTGATAAATATACAGATACTAAACATAATATAGGATTTATGGCTCTTGATATGCTTGCACAGGAATATGGAGTTAGCTTTACACGTGATAAAACTTTTATCGCAGATACTGCATCTACTTTTATTAATGGTGAAAAAGTTTATTTAGTAAAACCTGTTACTTTTATGAATGAATCTGGTAAGTCAGTTGGTCCATTACTTTCATATTATGGTTTGGATAATTCAAATTTATTGGTTATCTATGATGATCTTGATATGGAAGTTGGTAAGGTAAGACTTAGACAAAAAGGGTCTGCTGGTGGTCATAATGGAATTAAGAGTATTATTGCTCATACTGGTGATTCTAATTTTAATCGTATAAAAGTCGGTATTGGTAGACCGAAAAATGGTATGAAGGTAACAAGTCATGTATTGAGTAAATTTGATGTTGATGATCAAGCATCAGTTAAACAAGGCCTAGATAAAGCTGTTCAAGCTAGTGATGACATTGTTCGAACAAATGATTTTGTTGCTGCTATGAACAAATATAATGGTAAATAATATGAACATTATTGATTTATTAAATGAGGATAGAAATTTACAGGCTTGGGAATCAAGGTTTACAACCTTGTCAAGAACACTACTTTTGGGATTATCTGGAAGTATTAAGAGTCTTGTTATGGCCAATGCCTATGATAATGATCCTGACAAATATATATTAATCACAGATACCCAGTATCATGCTAGTGAACTTTTTGACGAGTTGGGAAATTTACTTGGTGAAGATAAAGTAGTTCAATATTTTTCTGATGACAATGTATATGCTGATTACGCTATTGCTAGTAAAGATAGGGTCACATATAGGCTGGAAGCCTTGGAATTTCTAATTGATCCTAAACGTACAGGATTCTTTATTACACCTCTTTTGAGCCTAAGAGAGCTACTACCTTCAGTAGAAAATTTTAAAGGTGCTTATCAGGAAATTAAAGTTGGTCAGGAAGTAGATTTAGATAGTCTTGCTGATCAGCTTGGTCATATTGGATATGAAAGAACCCAGAGGGTTATGACTCCTGGGGAATTTTCACGTCGTGGGGATATTTTAGATTTATATTCTCTTGATGCAGAGTATCCTGTAAGAATTGAATTCTTTGGGGACGAAATAGATGGTATAAGGTATTTTGATGTTGAGACACAAAGATCAGTTGAACAACTTGATTCTTTGGTTATTAAACCTGCAAATGACTTTATTCTATCTGATGAAGAATTTGATAGAGGTGTAAAGAAACTTTACAAGATAATTGATAAAAGTGATGATGATATCTTCAAGTCATATCTTGAAGAAGTAGTTTCAGCAGCATCAAATAGATACTATCATCAAGATTTACGTAAATTTGCTGAATTCTTTTATAAGAAAGAAACGACTTTATTTGATTATTTTCCCAAGAATGTTCAATTTTTCTTAGATGATTTCCAAAAAATAAATGAAATGAATAATAAAATTAGTCTTGAATTAGCTGATTTTATATTGAGTGAAAAAAATCTAGGACGTTATGTTGAAGGCCAAAAATATTTAGCAGATAATTTTTCAAAGGTTAGAAATTATAAACCATCTTCTTTCTTTTCTAATTTCCAAAAAGGTTTGGGAAATTTAAGATTTGATGCAATATATAATTTTAATCAACATAGTATGCAAGACTTTTTTGGACAACTTGGACTTTTAAAAGCTGAAATTGACCGATTTGTAAAAAATGAAAATACAGTTGTTATTGTAGCTACTCCTGAAAAATATGGTAAAATGCTTCAATCTTTACAAGATGTTGACATTAAATTTACAGAAACCAAAGAATATGATATTAAAAATAAAGAGGTCAATCTGATCTCTTCTACAGCTATTAGTAAAGGCTTCAATTTCTTAGATGACAAGCTAGTTGTCATAACTGAACAGGAAATTTTTGGTAAGGTAAGAAAGAAAAGAATTCGCCGATCTAATAATATTTCAAATGCTGAGCGTCTAAAGGACTACAACGAGCTTGAGATTGGTGATTATGTTGTACATAAGAACCATGGTATTGGTAAGTATATGGGAATTGAGACCATTGAAGTTGGTGGTATTCATAGAGACTACTTGACCATCCAATATCAAAATTCTGATAGAATTTCAGTTCCTGTTGATCAACTGGACATGCTGACAAAATACACAGCTAGTGAAGGTAAAGCTCCAAAAATCAATAAACTTAATGATGGTCGATGGAAACGTACAATGCGTACTGTCAATAAGCAGGTTGAAGATATCTCTGAGGATTTAATAAAACTTTATGCTCTTCGTCAAAGTCAAAAAGGATATGCATTTTCAAAAGATGACGATAACCAATTAGAGTTTGATAATAACTTTGCTTATGCAGAGACTGAAGATCAATTGAGAAGTATTGCTGAAATCAAGAAAGACATGGAAAAAGAACGTCCTATGGACCGTCTTTTAGTTGGAGATGTTGGGTTTGGTAAAACTGAGGTTGCTATGCGTGCAGCCTTCAAAGCAGTGAATGATCATAAACAAGTAGCAGTTCTGGTACCTACTACTGTACTTGCTGAACAACACTATTCAACAATGCTTGAACGTTTTAGCGAATTTGGTGTTGAAATTGCAGTGCTTTCACGTTTCCAAACTAAATCACAACAAAAAGATATCCTTGATAAACTTAAAAAGGGAAGAATAGATATCATAGTTGGAACACATCGAATTCTTTCAAAGGACGTTGAATTTTTCGACCTAGGTCTAATGATTATTGACGAAGAACAACGCTTTGGTGTAAAGCATAAGGAAAGATTAAAAGAACTTAAGTCACAGGTTGATGTATTGACTCTAACGGCGACACCAATACCAAGAACTTTACACATGTCAATGCTTGGTATACGAGATCTTTCAGTTATTGAAACACCTCCAACCAACCGTTACCCAGTTCAAACTTATGTAATGGAGACAAACTATGGTGTAGTTCGTGATGCATCTTTACGTGAAATAAGTCGGGGTGGACAAATATTCTACCTTTACAATCGTGTTGACACTATTGAGCAAAAAGTGGCCCAATTATCAGAATTAATTCCTGAAGCACGTATTGGATATGTGCATGGTCAAATGAATGAAGTACAACTTGAAGATACTTTACTTGATTTTGTAAATGGTGAATATGATATGTTGGTTACAACAACAATCATTGAAACAGGTGTTGATATCCCTAACGCAAATACCCTCTTTGTCGAGGCTGCAGATTACATGGGACTTTCACAACTTTACCAATTAAGAGGGCGTGTAGGTCGTAGTAATCGTATAGCCTATGCATATTTTATGTACGATCCAGATAAGCAGTTATCAGAAGTTAGCGAGAAACGCTTGGATGCCATTAAAGGCTTCACAGAGCTTGGTAGCGGCTTTAAAATTGCTATGCGTGACCTTTCTATCCGAGGAGCTGGTAACCTATTAGGAGCTGAACAATCAGGCTTTATTGAAAGTGTCGGGTTCGACCTATATTCACAACTATTGGAAGAGTCAGTTAATAGTCGCCTTGGTAGAGGAAATAGTAAGAAAACAAGTAATGCTGAAATTAACGTTGGTATTGATGCATTCATTCCAAGCGATTATATCACTGATGAAAGACAAAAAATTGAGATTTACAAGCGCATACGTGAAATTGATAGCAGAAAATACTATGAAAACCTTCAAGATGAGCTTATTGACCGTTTTGGAGAATATCCAGATGCAGTCGCCTTCTTGTTAGAGATTGGTTTACTCAAGTACTATGCTGATAACGCCTTGGTTGATAGAATGGTTAAACAAAAAGATACAATTGTTTACACCATGTCTATGGCAGCAAAAAATGTTTACCTTCCTCAAGATTATTTTGATGCCTTATCAAAAACTGATCTTCCTGTTAAATTAGGTGAGGAATCAGGAGTTATGGTTCTTCGTTTCGATATAAAAAATAGAAGTGATGCTAATTACCTGTCTGAACTTATTAGATTTACAGAAAGACTTAGTGAAATCAGAGATGAAAAAGATTCGCTTAAGAAAGTCTCCCAAGAAGAAAATGAATTAGAAGAGACATCAGAGGATGGAAATGATTAGGCGCTTGAAGGGAATTAATATTTTAATAATTTCTAGTTTGATTGGAAAAATATTATCAGCCCTTTACCGCTTTCCTTATCAAAATATTGTAGGTGATTTAGGATTTTATGCATACCAGCAAGTTTATCCATTTTATGCCATAATCACAACATTAAGTTTGACAGCTTTGCCTAATTTTCTTTCCAGCCTATTAAATACATCTGATACAAGTGAAGAAGATGAAAGTCAATTCTTCCAAGTTACTTTGATAATATCTTTAGTAAGTTTCATTATTTTAACGGTTTTATCAATACCTCTTGCAAGAGCCATGGGAACGGAAAAACTAGCAACTTCCCTGATATGTTCAATAACTCCCTTATTGTTAGTTCCTTTTCTCTCTCTTTACAGAGGTGTAAAGCAGAGTCAGTTGGACATGACCACAACAGCAATATCACAGGTTCTTGAGCAAACAATCAGAGTTACAATGATTATTCTTGCAGCTTTAACATTTTTAGTTATTGATGAAGATGTTTACAGAGTATCATCACTAGCAATGCTAGGTAGTTTTCTAGCTGGTCTTGTAACTTTGATATATTTAATATCAAAATCTGATATTAAATTTAAAAATCTTTTTAAAGATTTTACTAATGTAAAGGCGAAGTTTACA
The DNA here is from genome assembly GCF_001832905.1 of Floricoccus tropicus. GTDB lineage: Bacteria > Bacillota > Bacilli > Lactobacillales > Streptococcaceae > Floricoccus > Floricoccus tropicus. Next base: position 36,667 of record NZ_MKIR01000024.1, read on the forward strand.
ATCATAAAAAGATTTGGATTATCTTCTCTAGTGTTTGTTTTCTTCATGATTTATATGCTTATTATGCAGCTTATAGATGTCTTCACTGTAAAAGATGCATTAGTAGCTAGTGGTATTTCAAGTGACCAAGCAGAGATTCTGAAAGGAATATATGATCGAGGTCAACCATTTTTACAATTAGGTCTAGTTTTTGTAACCTCAATATTTACAAATGCATTGCCAAGACTTACACTTGATAAAAGTGAGAAAAAAATAAAAAATATTTTTGATTTAACTGTATACCTTTCAATCACATTAACAGTTGGTTTGATGATCTTACTCCCACAAATGAATCAAGTTTTATTTAAGAGTAATAGTCAAAGTACAGCTTTAATAATCTTTGTTAGTCAGGTTGCCTTAATAGGAATTGTTCAATTTTATCATCACCTATTATTTCTTGAAGGACGAAATAAACAATCAGGAATTATCCTTATCATAGGTTTGGTTCTTAAAATTTTCCTTAGCCCCCTTTTAACAAGGGAAATGGGGTTAAGTGGTGCTAGTCTATCTAGTGTCATAAGCATATCATTTATTCTGATAGCTTATATCCTCGTTAGTAAAAAATTCCCAGCTCAAATATTCAATTTAAGATTTATTATTTCCCTAATTTTAATGGCTGCAACTTTAATGATTGGATCAAATATGTTCCACGTGGAACACCGTTTTATGCAATTAATTAAGTTAGTAATTATAAGTGTAGTTTCTGCAGGAGTCTTCCTTCTATCTGCCAAGAAATTAAAAGCCTTCTCAAATGATTTGTGGGAAGAATTGGGATTATAAGAAAAAAAGTTGAGAGAAGTCTCAACTTTTTAATTTGATGTAAAATACTCAATAATTTGACCAACTAGGGCACCCAAAACTGCCCCTAGAAGCATTCCAAATATCATGAGAATGAATAATTTTTTTGTATTTAACTTTTTATTATCAGATTCGTAAATTTCTTTCATAAAGAATAGACTTGATAGTATTATATTTAGTAATATAGCCAACTCATACAAAAGTGCATTTTTAAGGTTAATATTATAATTTATGACCATTCTAAACAAGAGTATTAGTGATAATATACTTGTTATTGAAATTGGAATATACCATTTCTTAAGTTCAAGTCTTCTTTCATTTTTTTTAATATTTTCGACAACATCAGATCCCTTTAATAATACATCATCTAGTGAAAGATTATAAAATTGAGCAAGATCAATCAAGCTTTCAATATCTGGAATGGTCTTACTATTCTCCCAGTTTGATATAGTCTGTCTACTTACAAAAAGTTTATCAGCTACATATTCTTGTGTATAAGCTTTTTCCAACCGTTTATCTTTCAAAATTTTGCCTAATTCCATTCTCTATATTCCTTATCACCTATTCATTGTTCCATAAAAATATTTATTTCGAAAAATATGCTAACTTATTTAAATATATGACCTGCTATTGCACCAATAATTAAGCCAACTAGGGCTCCAATTATTACCATAATAAAAAATGATTTTGTTTTAAAAGGTAAGCCTTTAATTTTATTTTCCTCTTTGGCAAAATAAAGTATAATAAATAAATTTGCAATCATAATTGCTAAGCATATGACAAAACTAACGATATCAACTTTTGGTGCTGCTAGTATTTTAAAGAGGAGCACCATAGTAAGTATAGTAGAGATAAGAAAAGGTACAGTTCCTTTTCTTATCTCAGCAATTTTTTCTTTTTTCTTTATATTTTCCACGATGTCAGTTCCTTTCAATAATATATTGTCTAAAGAAAGGTCATAAAAATTAGCCAAGTCAATTAGGCTTTCAATATCTGGAATGGTCTTACTATTCTCCCAGTTTGAAATGGTTTGCCTACTTACAAAAAGTTTATCAGCTACATATTCTTGAGTATAAGCTTTCTCTAAGCGTTTATCTTTTAAAATAGTTCCTAATTCCACTTGTTTAATACCCTTCTTCCTTGATAGATTTATTATCTCAAAATGTAACCAACTGTCTATATAAGTTCTTTTACATATGCCAAATTTAAACGTTAAAGTGTTTCACCATAGTAAATATTATATAAAAAAAGAAGGTGTAATCCTTCTTTTTTATATAAATATTATTGTTTTTTCTTCGAAACAATTACAAGTGATGAAGTTACAAAGATTAGACCTGTTGCTAGGGCTACATAATTGTTTACATCTCCGGTTTTTGGTAGATACTTACCAGAATTTGTTTTAGAAACTTTAGAATCTTTAATTTTACTTGAATTACTGTTTATTGTGCTACTAGATTCACTTGTGTGTATTTGATTTTGTGGATCTTGTACTTTATTTTTCTTTACAGCATCATTTACAATCTTGTCAATTTCATCTTTAGATACAGAGTTTTTAATTGCAAGAGTGAATTCATCTTTTTGTTTTTTATTTAAATTCTTAAGGTCATTTATTTCTTTGATTGTTTTTTCTTTTAGTTCTGCTAATTCTTTTTCAAGTGATTTTATTTTATCATCTTGTGTGGCATTCTTTAAAATAGAATTAATAGAATCATCAGAGCTTGCTTGTTTAATTTCTTCAATGTATTTAGCTCTATCTGCTTCATTTATAAATTTCAAAGTATTAATTTCTTTTATTGCTTCCAGTTTTCTATTCTCAAGTTTAGCTTCAGTTAATATCTTATCGATATCTTCAACTGAATTAGATGATTGGATATTATGAATATAATCTGCTTTAGCATCGTCAGTTATAGAAGAAAGTTCATTAATTGTTTTTATTGCATTTTCTCTATAATCTAATACTTCTTTTTTAATAGGAATAATTCTTTCGTAAGGGAAAGGTTCTTTTCTATCTTCTGATATTTTACCTTCATATTTTAAATAGTTAGTAAATACTTCGTCCATTGATGGACCTTCCTCACGAGTACCACCAAGCATTGTATAACCATCACCACCTGCTGCCAAGAAATCATTTGTTGTTAAGTAATATATTTTCTCTAAATTAACATCTTCGAATTGTTTTGATTGTCTATTTAGAATTTGTACTTTAAGAACACGTTGACCGGGTGTATTTTCTTCAGGGACTTCACCCTGTAAATTTGAATCGAAATATACTTTTACAGAAGAGGATACTTGTAAAAATCCACCGTTTCTATCAAGAGCTGGTTGTCCTTTTTCGTCCAAAATGATATTTCCATTTTCATCTTTTAATGCAATTGACCTAAGAGAATGTTCAAACATATCGTAAATTTGTTGACCATTTACTTCAATTTGTGAAATAGTATTTCCGAAAGGAAGAACTGATAAGATATCTCCTTTAGTTATATTTCCTTCTTTAATTGATTGACGTACTCCCCCACCATTTATTATTGCAAGGTCACTTTCGTGTGTAAAGCCAGTTTGTCCATATTGATAAAGAGCATCTCCAATTAGATTACCAAGATTAGTTTCACGTGTCCTAACCATTGCCCCTGTGCCCTCAAGATTTACTGTATTTCCTTCTAAAACAACTTCAGACATGTCTTTATTAAAATTATCTGCAACTTGGTTTACAAAATTGTCAACTTTTGAGTCAGCAGGTAAGTCTTTTACTTCTGAAAACGGTATTAATTTAGCATTAATTGAACTATCGGTGTCAGAATATTTAGCTTCAATTTCTCCTACGTTATTTAAGTAGTTACCAGTTTGAGCTAAAAGAACATTTCCATATTTTTCGCCATTTGGTAGTTCTGTATGCGAGTGACCATCGATTATTACAATTTTATCTGTAGGATGACTTTTACTCAATTCTTTAGCAAGAGTTCTACTTTGCCATTCTACAGGTGTTGTAGCATCAACACCTAGATGACTAAGAAAAATAAATACATCTGCTTTTCCTTTAAGCTCTTCCATATATTTTTCAGCAGTAGGTATTGGATCATCAAAAGTTACTCCAACGATATTGTTAGGATGAGTTTTAGTTGTAGTTTCTGGTGTTGTAAGACCAATAATAGCGAATTTTTTACCATCTTTCTCAATAATTTTATAAGGATCAAAGGATTGTTGACCATTTTTATAAACATTTGCTGATACAAGAGGTGTATATTCTTTTAATTTCATTGCTTGGTCATAGCCAAAATCAAATTCATGGTTTCCTGCAGTAGTAGCATCGTAAGGAATCATGGTCATACCTTTGGCCATTTCAATTCCTTTGCTATTATTAGAAATTGGAAGACCCTGAACTGAGTCACCTGCATCTAACATTAATGTTGGATTGATTTGATCTTTTAAGGTTTTTAATCTAGCTAAACCAATTGATTTATTTTTCTCATCATATTGCATACGACCATGCATATCATTTGTATGTAGTATAGTAAATGAGAATTCTTCAGCTAAGCTTACATTAGAAAATAACAAAGTTGCTGAACCAATTGCAATCAAACTTATACTTTTAAGATATTTACCTATGTGTTTTTTCTCTTTCATTCCTACTCCTTTTAAAAATTATTATAACAATACCCTAATTATAAAATATAATATTAGTTATGAAAAGCCTTTTATAATAAATTAACCTGAAATTTAACTATATAGTTCGTATTTGCGATAAATAATATCTGTTTAAATAAAGAAAGAAAATTTAGTCAATTTTATTGTTGACAAATTTTTCTGAATATTATATCATTTGTAGCTATAATATAGAAAGTTTTTAGGAGTGAGATATGGCTAAGAAGAAAAAGAAGAGTTCTGTAACTAAATATGTCATTGGTGCGGCTGCAATAGCTATTGTTGGATTTGGTGCATATAGTGTCTTAGGAAACAAGAGCACAAGTAAAACTGATGATAAGGGTCAGGTTTTAAATTGGACTTTACCTGTTGATATTACAACTGTTGATATTTCAAAAAATACCGATATGTATTCATCAACAATCATTGGTAATACAGGTTCAAACTTGTTGAGAATGGACAAGGATGGAAAACCAGTACCAGATTTGGCTGAAAAAATCTCAAATTCTAAGGATGGTTTAACTTACGAAGTGACACTTAAAGATGGACTTAAATGGTCCGATGGATCAGATTTAACAGCGGAAGATTTTGTCTATTCATGGCAACGGTTGGTTAATCCAAAAACTGCATCAGAATATGCATATTTGGCTTCTGGTGTAAAGAATGCTGATGCAATTACAGAAGGTAAAGCTAAAGTTGATGAACTTGGAGTAAAGGCAGATGGAAATAAGATTACTTTTACTCTAGAGCATCCAATGCCTCAATTTGAATATTTATTAACTTTTACAAACTTTATGCCTCAATCTAAGAAGTTTGTTGAAAAAGAAGGAGATAAGTACGGAACCAACTCTGATACTCAAATTTACTCAGGACCATATAAATTTGAAGGTTGGAATGGAACAAATGGTACTTTTAAAATTGTTAAAAACGAAAAATACTGGGATGCTAAAAATGTGAAGGTATCTGAAGTAAACTTTGAAGTAATTAAACAACCAGAAAACGCAGTTCAGCTTTTTAAACAAGGAAAACTAGACTACGCTCCAATTGCTACCCCAGATCTTTATAATGCTAACAAAGAAAATGAATCAGCTACTTATATTGCAGAAGCTAGAACAAACTATGTTCAATATCTACAAAATGGAAAAAATAAAGCATTAGCAAATAAGAAAATCCGTGAAGCGTTAAATTTGGCAACAAATAGAGACGAGCTTGTAAACCAAGTAACTTCAGGTGTTGCTAAAGCAGCTACTGGACTTGCTCCGACAGAACTTGCTAAAACAGAATCAGGCAAAGATTTATCTGAATATGTAAAACAACCTTATACGTATGATGCTAAGAAAGCAAAAGAACTATGGACAGAAGGGTTAAAAGAGATTGGTGAGTCTTCGGTTACATTAACATTTACGGCGGATGCGGATAGACCTGAAACTAAATCATCTGTAGAATATCTTGTAGGAGCGTGGGAAAATGTTCTTCCGGGATTAAAAGTTGAACAAAAATTTGTACCATTCAAACAAAGATTACAGGATCAACAAAATCAAAATTTTGAATTAGTAATGTCTGGATGGGGTGGTGACTATCCTGAAGGCTCAACATTTTATGGAATGTTCCCAACAGGTGCGCCATACAATAATGGACAGTTCTCAAACAAAACTTATGATGATGTGTACAAAGCAGCAACTACAAAAGATGCATTGGATGGAGCTGCAAAAGATGATGACTATAAAAATGCTGAAAAAGCATTGTATGATGAATCAAATATCAATCCTCTATTTTGGAAGGGATCATATGCGTTGGTAAATAAAGATGTTAAGGGTGTTATTTATGCAACTACAGGTTTAAATGTAGACTTTAAAGATGCTGAAAAATAATAATTTAAAGAAAGAGTTGCCTTACTAGGCAACTCTTTTGTTATAAATCAGTTCGAAATTGATGTGTATATGAAATATTCTAAATTAACAGAATATTCTATTGATATTCTATTGACAAATTGTTCTGAAAATTATAACATTAACACTTGAAAATACAATTTTGAGGAGTGGATACTTATGGCAAAGAAGAAAAAGAAAAATTCTACTACTAAATATGTCATCGGTGCAGCAGCTGTAGCTGTTGTTGCATTTGGTGCATATTCTGTTTTGAACAATGGAAATAAGAAAAGTGACAATAAAGAAGGACAAGCTATTCGTTGGACATTTCCGACTGATATCTCTACATTAGATATTTCTAAAAATACTGACACATATTCAGGAACAATTATTGGTAATACAGGTTCTAATCTACTTCGTATAGATGCAGATGGTAAAGTAGTTCCTGAATTGGCAAAAGAGATTACCCATTCGAAAGACGGATTAAGCTATGAAGTTACACTTCGAGATGGATTGAAATGGTCAGATGGTTCAGAATTAACAGCTGAAGATTTTGTTTATACATGGCAACGCATTGTTGATCCGAAAACTGCTTCAGAATACTCTTACCTAGCATCAGGAGTTAAAAATGCTGATGATATTTTAGCAGGTAAGGGAAAAGTTGAAGACCTAGGTGTTAAAGCAGATGGTAATAAAATTACTTTTACTTTAGAAAGACCAGTACCACAGTTTGAATATTTACTGACTTTTACAAATTTTATGCCACAATCTAAGAAATTTGTTGAAAAAGAAGGTGATAAATATGGAACAACTTCTGATAAACAACTTTATTCAGGTCCTTATAAATTTGAAGGATGGAATGGTACAAATGGATCATTCAAACTTGTTAAAAATGAAAACTATTGGGACAAAGATAGTGTAAAAGCACCAGAAATTGATTTTGAAGTTGTAAAACAACCAGAAAATGCAGTACAAATGTATAAACAAAATAAACTTGATTTTGCTCCAATTGGTACACCAGATTTGTACAATGCTAATAAAAATGAAAAAGGTGTGAAATATGTTGCTGAGGCAACTACAGCATATATTCAATACTTACAAAATGGTAAAAATAAAGCTCTTTCTAACACTAAAATTCGTCAAGCATTGAATTTAACAACTAATAGAAAAGAATTGGTCGATCAAGTGACTGCAGGAGTTTCTAAACCAGCGACTGGATTAGTACCTGCCGAACTTGCTAAAACAAGCGATGGAAAAGATTTAGCAGAATTTGTGAAACAACCTTATACATATAATGTAGATGAAGCTAAGAAATTATGGGATGAAGGGTTGAAAGAAATTGGAGAAAGTTCAGTTAAACTTACAATAACATCTGATGCTGATAATCCTGCTGCTAAAACAACTGTTGAATATTTATCTGGCGCGTGGGAAAATGCTCTACCTGGACTTAAGATTGAACAAAAGTTTGTTCCATTTAAACAACGTTTGCAAGACTCTACAAATCATAATTTTGATATGGTAATTTCACTTTGGGGTGGTGACTATCCAGAAGGTTCTACTTTCTATAGCTTATTCCCTACAGGTGCTCCATACAATAACGGAGAATTTTCAAATAAAGCTTACGATGAGTCATTTAAATTAGCTACAACAAAAGATGCTCTAAATGATGAAGCAAGAAATAATGATTATAAAGATGTTGAAAAAGCTCTTTATGATGAAGCAAATATTAACCCTCTATATTGGCGTGGTAGATATGCACTTGAAAATCCAGAGGTTAAGGATGTAATTTTTGCAAGTACTGGTTTAAATACAGACTTTAAATATGCATATCGTGAATCAAAATAAGAACTACGAAACTAGGAATTGATATATTCAATTCTTCTTTCGTTTTAAGGAATAATAATTATGTGGAAATATATTTTAAAGAGATTGGCGATCTTATTCGCTACCTTATTGATAGTTATAACTATTACATTTTTTATGATGCAAGTCATGCCAGGAACACCCTATAATAATCCAAGACTTACACCAGATATGATAGCTCAAATGAATAAGGCATATGGATTAGATAAACCACTTTTCCAACAATATATTACTTATTTACTAAATGCTCTTCATGGTGACTTTGGGACATCATTCCAGTATGCTAATCAATCAGTATCAACATTGATTAATCAGAGATTGGGAATTTCTATCCAATTAGGTATACAGGCTCTAATTATTGGGGTTATTCTTGGATTAATTTTTGGGGCAATTTCAGCAAGACATAAAAATGATATTATTGATGGAATTGTTAGTATCATCTCAACACTTGGAATTGCAGTGCCTAGTTTCATATATGCAATGTTCTTACTTTATATATTAGGATTTAGATTCCCAATCTTTCCAGTTACTGGATGGGGTTCATTTACCCAAACAATTTTGCCTACCTTAGCACTTGCAGCGGGTCCAGCAGCTACTACAACTCGCTTTGTAAGGTCAGAAATGATTGAAGTTTTAAATTCAGACTATATTGAGTTAGCACGTTCTAAGGGCATGGATGATAGTGAAGTAGTAAGAGCTCATGCTTACAGAAATTCTATTATTCCTGTACTAACCTTAATTGGACCAATGGCTGCAAATCTTTTAACTGGATCAGCACTTATTGAAAAAATATTTTCTATTCCAGGAATTGGACAACAATTCGTAACATCAATACCAACTAAGGATTTCCCAGTAATCATGGGAACTACGATAGTGTACTCGCTAATGTTAATGGCTATGATTTTAGTAACTGACGTTATAATGGCACTTGTTGATCCTCGTGTTCGTTTACAATAGAAAGGAGCAGTGTACATTATGACAAAAGAAAATAATAATTTACAAAAATTACCAGTCTATAATCAAGTAGATGCAATGTCAGAAGACGCCGATTTTACATTGGTTGGTTTACAAGATACTGCTTCTCAGGAAAAGATATCAAAACCATCATTAACTTTTACACAAGATGCTTGGCGTAGACTGAAACAAAACAAACTAGCGGTAGTATCTGCATGGTTCTTAGTATTTTTAATTATCGCCGCAGCAATTAGTACAATATTTGTACCACAAAAAGATGCTAACTATTTCAATTCAGACCAAGTAGCCACTTATAAAAATTTACCACCAAAAACTGGCTTACCTGTACCAGGACTTAATGGAAAAATTGAGGAACCAGGAGCAACTGAAAGTAAAGACGTCTATAAACAACAGAATGTACCTGAAGGGAAAAAATTCTTTATGGGTACTGATGAGTTAGGGCGTTCTCTAGGTAAGAGAGTAATTGTTGGTATAAGAATTTCCTTAATTGTAGCTTTGGCTGCCACAGCAATCGACCTTATTATTGGCGTTGCTTACGGTCTCTTTTCAGGTTGGAAAGGTGGGAAAACAGATACTATCCTTCAAAGAATTATAGAGATTATCTCATCTATTCCTAATCTAGTAATAGTTACAATGTTAGGACTTCTTCTAGGAAGTGGAGTACTTTCTATTATCCTATCAATTGCAATGACTGGTTGGGTCGGTATGGCAAGACAAGTACGTAACTTGACCCTTTCATATAAAGAAAGAGATTTTGTTCTGGCAGCTAAATCTATTGGTGAATCAGGTCCAAAAATTGCCCTAAAACATATATTGCCGAATATCTCAGGAACAATCATAGTTCAAGTAATGATGACAATTCCTGCTGCAATAATGTATGAAGCTGTTTTATCAGCTATAAATTTAGGTGTTAAACCACCAACAGCATCACTAGGCTCTCTTATAAGTGACGCACAATCAAAATTACAATTTTATCCTTATCAAGTTCTCGTACCATCAATTGCCTTGGTTTTAATCTCTCTATCATTTATTATGGTTGGTGATGGGCTAAGAGATGCATTTGATCCGAAAGCATCATCAGAGGATTAAGGAGGGGACTTATGAGTGAAAAAAAAGAAACTGTTTTAGATGTGAAAAATTTGCATGTAAACTTTAAAACATACGCTGGAACTGTTAAGGCGATTAGAGATGTATCGTTTACTCTTGAAAAAGGAGAAACACTTGCTATTGTGGGTGAATCAGGTTCAGGTAAATCAGTAACGACCAAAACCTTAATGGGCTTAAATGCTAAAAATTCTGAAATACCCGCTGGAGAAATTCTTTTCAAAGGTCGTGATCTTCTAAAAATTGATGATGACGAATGGTTTGACATCCGTGGTGATGAAATCTCAATGATTTTTCAAGACCCAATGACAAGTCTTGATCCAACCATGAAGATTGGTAAACAGATTGCTGAGGTTATAACTACTCATGATTATGATGGTGAAGTCAGCAAGTCAGAAGCAATGGATAAGGCTTTAGAACTTATGAAAGCAGTAGGAATCCCAAATGCTGAAGAACATATTGACGATTATCCTCATCAATGGTCTGGAGGAATGAGACAAAGATCGGTAATTGCGATTGCTCTAGCTGGTAAACCAGAAATCTTAATTGCTGATGAACCAACAACCGCCCTTGATGTTACTATTCAAGCTCAAATTCTTGAACAATTAAAATCATTACAAAATGAGATAGAGTCATCAATAATATTTATTACCCATGATTTAGGCGTTGTTGCAGGTATTGCAGATAAAGTTGCTGTTATGTATGCAGGGAAAATCGTAGAGTATGGATCAGTAGATGAAATTTTCTTCAATCCTCAACATCCATATACTTGGGGATTACTTAATTCGATGCCTACAACAGAAACAGAGTCAGGGAGTCTACAAGCCATCCCGGGTACTCCACCTGATCTTCTTAATCCTCCCAAGGGAGATGCATTTGCTGCAAGAAATAAATTTGCCTTACAAATTGATCGTGAGAAACAACCTCCGATGTTCAAAGTAAGTGATACACATTATGCAGCAACTTGGCTTTTGGATGAACGTGCCCCTAAAGTAGATGTTCCTAAACCTATTTTAAATAGATGGAAACGATTTGAAGAAATTTCAAAACAAAATTCAATAAAGGCTGGTAATTAAATGGATAAAAATGTATTAGTTGATGTAAAAAATTTAAGTCTAACCTTTAATGAAGGAAAATCAAATGAAGTAAAAGCTATTGATAACATCAGTTTCCAAATCCATAAAGGAGAGGTGTTTGGATTGGTTGGTGAATCAGGTTCAGGTAAAACAACAGTTGGACGAACACTTCTTAAGTTATATGAGCCAACGAGTGGTGAAATTATTTTCGATGGTGAAGATGTAACAGCATTGAAGAAAAAAGAACTTTTCCAATTTAGAAAAAATGCTCAAATGATTTTCCAAGATCCTCAAGCAAGTCTAAATGGTCGAATGAAGATTAAGGATATAATTGCAGAAGGAATAGATGTTCATAAGCTTGCTTCTTCTTCAGAAGAACGAGATAAAATGGTTGATGATCTTTTAAATCAAGTTGGCTTAAATAAGGATCATTCTTCAAGATACCCTCATGAATTTTCCGGGGGACAACGTCAAAGAATTGGGATTGCTAGAGCATTAGCAGTTGATCCTGAGTTTATAATTGCTGATGAGCCAATATCAGCACTTGATGTATCAATTCAAGCTCAAGTAGTAAACCTGATGCAAGATTTACAACGTGATAAAGAACTTACATATCTATTTATTGCACATGATCTTAGTATGGTTAAGTATATTTCAGATAGAATTGCAGTAATGCATTGGGGTAAAATTTTAGAATTAGGTCCTGCAGAAGAAATTTATAATAATCCAATACACGATTATACTAAATCATTAATCTCTGCAATTCCGACTCCTGATCCTGAAATTGAAAGAAGTAGGAAAATAGAAGTTTATGACCCAACTGCTGAATTAGATGGTCAAGAAAGAGAAATGCGAGAAGTTAGACCAGGTCACTATGTTCTGTGTACTGAATTAGAGTTTTTAGACTATAAGAATGCTTAGTATAAAAAATATCTCATATGTTGAGATATTTTTTATTAAGAATAATTGTTTTTAAGAATAAAAAATTGTGTTATAATCTAGGCATGAGATTAGATAAATTTTTAAAAGTCAGCCGTCTTATTAAACGACGTACAGTCGCTAAAGAAGTTGCTGATAAAGGAAGAATAAAATTAAATGGTGTACTGGCTAAAAGTTCAAGCACTGTAAAATACGATGATATTTTAACTATCCAGTTTGGAAATAAAATAGTTGAGGTACGCGTACTTGAAACTAAGGATAGTACAAAAAAAGAGGATGCAGGCAAGATGTATGAGTTGCTGAGCGAAACGAGGATTAATCAAGATGTCAAAGAAGAAGAGAGTCGTTAGACTCAATAATGATTATACTAATGATAGTATAGTAAAACAGCAAAATCACATAAAAGAAAAATTACCTAGACGTAAGTATATGGGAATTATTTCAGTTATAGCTGTTGTCTTGATGTCTCTTTCTGTAGTAAATCTTGTAAAAAGCTATACAGAGCTTGAGGACAAGATGAAACTTGAAAAAAAATATACTGAAGAAGATAAGAATTTGGGTACTTCTCTTGATATGAAAGAAAGGCAAGTAGTTAAGTTACAAAATGATGATTATGTGGCAAAATATGCGCGTGTTAAGTATTTATATTCAAAAGATGATGAACTGGTATTTAGTACACCTGATTTATTAACTACAAATCAAGGAAATGAAAAAAATGATTGAGAATCAATACAAAATTTCTAATATAACTAAATTTGGTATATTTGTTGATTTAGATGATAATGGAACAGGTTTAGTTAGATGGTCAAATGTTCCAAAGAGTGAAAAGTATCATATTGGTGATTATGTGAGTATCAATATATTAAATACTCATCCAGATGGAAAAATTGATTTAGAGATAGTTGCTGAAGATTTCAATGACAAGTTTGAAAATTTTATAAGTACTTCATATATTAGATTGACTGACTTACAAGAGAAAAATAAGCACATAAGAGATTTTATAAAATAAAAAGACTCCAGGTTACTATTTAATCTGGAGTTGAATTTTTTCAAGACCTGAAAATTATAATTAAAATAAAAAAGTTTACACATTGATTTACACTGATATTTACAAATATGTAAACATAAAAGAACAAATAAATACTGATGGAGGTGATTTTTATAGATAATTTGATAGAAAATAGGTTTATGGAAGAAGTGAAAAATAATCATTTATTTGATGGTCATTCAAAAATTTTGATCGCATTATCTGGTGGTATCGACTCACAAACGTTGTTCAATTTGCTTTACAAATTTAGAAAAGAATTGAATTTAGAAATAGGTGTTGCTCATGTTAATCATAAAGTTAGAGCAGAGAGTGATGATGAGGAAAATATATTAAGGCATAGAATGTCTGAAATTGACGTTCCTTTTTACTGTGATTACTTTACAGGTGAGTTTACAGAAAGTAAAGCACGTGATTTTAGATATAAATTTTTTCAAAAAGTGATGGAAGAAAATAATTATACATGTTTAGTTACTGCTCATCATTCTGATGATGTTGTAGAAACAGTATTCATGCGTCAACTAAGGGGGAGTCGTTTAAGGTATCTCACAGGAATTAAACAAAGACAAACTTTTGCTAATGGAGAGCTCATTCGTCCTTTACTTAATTTTAAAAAATCTGACTTTGATACTAAAGATTACTTTGATGACTATACAAATTATAAAAATGAATATTTAAGAAATCGTATTAGAAATCTATATATTCCAGAGTTAGAAAAAGAAAATCCGGCTTTTAAAAAATCAATTTTGTCCTTATCTAAAGAAGTTGATGCAGCAATGGATATCATTAATAATAGTATTAAGAATTTGAATTTTGAAAAAGATAAGATTGATTTAGAAAAATTTTTAAATCAAGACCGATCACTACAATACTTTATACTACAAGATTATCTTGATAATTATAAGGATATTAGTATTGGGCGAGATCAATTTGACCAACTATTACATATAATTAGGAAGAGTGGACAATTTAACCAGAGAATAAATAAAAATTATTCTTTAATAAAAGATGATAAGAATTTTTATCTTGCATCAGATAGTTTACCTGAATCAAAGATAGAGTATGAAGTTTCAAGGATTAAACCACAAAATCTTGACTATAAAGAAATTTATATTCCAAAAGATGCAAACTTTTTTGTTCGAGGAAGAGAAGTAGGTGATCGCATTTTGTTAAATGGAATAAATAAAAAGGTCAAGAGATATTTTATTGATCAGAAAATTCCTTTAAAAATGCGAGAAAATGCTCAAATGTTAGTTGTTGAGGGGCAAATCTATGAAATTTTAGGAATTGCGACAAGTGATTTGAGTAAATCGCTTAAAAATGCTAAAATGAATGATACTTTATACTATTTTGAAAGGTAAGAGAATGTTAGAACAAGACATAAAAAAAGTGTTAATTTCGGAAGATGAGTTACAGGCAAAAGCGGTAGAATTAGGAGAGGTTTTAACTAATGACTATGCTGGGAAAAATCCTTTAGTTGTTGGAATCCTTAAAGGTTCAGTACCTTTCTTAGCTGATTTAATAAAAAGAATTGATGCCCACTTGGAAATGGACTTCATGGTGGTTTCAAGCTATCATGGTGGAACTTCTTCTAGTGGAGAAGTAAAGCTGATTAAGGATTTGGATACGAGTGTTGAAGGACGTGATATTTTAATAGTTGAGGATATCATTGACACAGGTCGTACTCTTAAATACTTAGCTGAACTTTTGGAACATCGTAAGGCTAATTCAGTCAAAATTGTTACCTTACTTGATAAACCTGAAGGTCGTGTTGTTGAAATTGATGCTGACTATGTAGGTTTCCAAGTACCTAATGAGTTTGTAGTTGGTTATGGACTTGATTTTGATGAAAATTATCGTAATTTACCATATATTGGTGTATTAAAGGAAGAAATTTATCAATAATTCAGTCTAAGGTACCATTGAGTAATAATGGATATTGGACTATAATTTATTAGGATATGGACTTAATTTAAATATTCTGATATTTAGATATCCATGGTTGGCATTTTTTTAAATTTTTTGCCATAATAAGAAAATATTAAAGGTTAGAAAAGGAAATAAATGAACAATAAGAAAAATAACGGATTCGTTAAAAATTCCTTTTTGTATTTACTACTTGTAGTAATTGCAGTTGTTGGTTTTCAATGGTTAATTGGAGATACTTCAACGGCAGTAAATAAAGTTAGTTATACGGAATTTGTAAAGGAACTTAAGGATGGGGATATTAAAGATTTAAGTTATCAACCATCTAGCGGTCTTTTAGAAATAAAAGGTAATTACAAATCTGAAAAAACTGTAAAGTCTGAGCAAGACTTGAAATTGTTTGGTGGAACAACAACAACTAAAGTAAAAAAATATAAAACTTTAGTTCTTACAAACGATTCTACTATTTCAGAAATTCAAAAGTTGGCAGCAGATTCTTCTACTAAGGTTACGGTAGTACCTGAAAGTTCTAGTGGTATATGGTTGAGCTTCTTGATGTCATTCTTACCACTTGTTTTACTTGTTGGTTTCTTCTATATGATGATGAATGCTGGTGGTGCCGGTGGTCGTGGTGCTGGTGGTACTATGAACTTTGGTAAATCCAAAGCTAAACAACAAGATAAATCTGCTAATAAAGTTAAATTTGAAGATGTAGCTGGTGCAGAGGAAGAAAAACAAGAACTTGTTGAAGTTGTTGAATTTTTGAAAAACCCTAAGAAATATACTAAATTAGGCGCACGTATTCCAGCAGGTGTACTACTTGAGGGCCCTCCAGGAACTGGTAAAACTTTACTAGCTAAAGCAGTTGCCGGTGAAGCTGGCGTTCCATTCTTCTCAATTTCAGGTTCTGACTTTGTAGAGATGTTTGTCGGAGTGGGAGCAAGTCGTGTACGTGATTTATTTGAAAATGCTAAGAAAAATGCTCCAGCCATTATCTTTATCGATGAGATAGATGCTGTTGGTCGCCAACGTGGTGCCGGTATGGGTGGAGGAAATGATGAACGTGAGCAAACACTTAATCAGCTCCTTGTAGAGATGGATGGTTTCCAAGGTAATGAAGGTATTATAGTAATTGCTGCTACTAACCGTAGTGACGTACTCGATCCAGCCCTTCTTCGTCCAGGACGTTTTGACCGTAAGGTTTTAGTTGGAGCTCCTGATGTTAAAGGACGTGAAGCTATATTACGAGTTCACGCGAAGAATAAACCTCTTGCTGATGATGTAAATCTTAAGGTAGTTGCGCAACAAACTCCAGGTTTTGTCGGTGCTGACCTTGAAAATGTACTTAACGAAGCTGCATTAGTTGCTGCTCGCCGTGATAAAAATGTTATTGATGCATCAGATATTGATGAAGCAGAAGATCGTGTAATTGCTGGTCCTGCTAAGAAAGATAAAAAAGTATCTGATAAAGATCGTGAGACTGTGGCTTATCATGAGGCAGGTCATACAATTGTTGGTCTTGTGTTATCAAATGCTAATGTTGTTCATAAAGTTACGATTGTACCTCGTGGACGTGCCGGTGGTTATATGATTTCACTTCCTAAAGAGGATCAAATGCTTTTATCTAAGGAAGATATGCAAGAACGTCTTGCAGGTTTACTCGGTGGACGTACTGCAGAAGAAATTATTTTCAACCGAATTACAACTGGTGCTTCAAATGACTTTGAACAAGCTACACAATTAGCTCGTGCCATGGTAACTCAATATGGTATGAGTGATAAACTTGGTACTGTTCAATATGAAGGTAATCAATCAGTCTTTATTGGACGTGATTATGGTCAAACTAAAGGTTACAGTGAAGCAACAGCACTTGCTATTGATGAAGAAGTTCGTCGTATTATTGGTGAGGCTCATGAACAAGCTCGTCAAATAATAGAAGATAATCGTGAAGCGCACAAAAATATTGCTATGGCTCTTCTTAAATATGAAACACTTGATGCTCGTCAAATTAAGTCAATTTATGAAACTGGTAAAATGCCAGAAGATTTTGTTGATGATGAACCAGAAGTTGCTCAAACTTATGAAGAAGTTAAAGAACAATATGAAAAACACGATGAAGAACGTGAACAAGAAGAAGAAAAAGAAGTGGGTGAAACAGCTGAATAATCTCAGCTGTTTTTCTTTTCTCTATTTTTTCAATACTTAGTTCATAAAAAAGAATCGCCTTGCAATCTCAGTCTATTTTTTGTAAAATGAATAAATACTCAAAAAGTTAGAAAATTATGAAATATCACTTAAAGTAAGTGTAATTTTATTTAAGAAGGATTTATTTATGAACATATTTCGTACGAAAAATTTGACCGCAGATAAGACTGAAATGAAGCGGGAGCTTAAAACTTGGAATCTGGTAATGCTTGGACTTGGAGCTATGGTCGGAACAGGTATATTTACAATTACTGGTATAGGAGCAGCTATTTATGCCGGGCCTGCTCTAATCATTTCAATTATAATGGCTGCCTTTGCTGTTGGTTTATCTGGTTTATTCTTTGCTGAATTTGCTTCTCGCTTACCGGTTATTGGTGGTGCTTATGGTTATTTATATGCAGTTTTTGGAGAGTTTATTGCTTGGATAGCTGGCTGGCTAATGATTATGGAATTTATGTCAGCAATATCTGGAGTTGCAGCAGGGTGGGGTTCGTATTTAAAAGGTATGTTCAATCTAAATCTACCTTTAGCAGTTTCTGGTCCATTTGATCCCTCTAAAGGTACTTATATTGATATAATGCCCGTACTTGTTATCTTGGCAGTTACTGCTTTATTACTGTTAAATTCAAAGCTTGCACTTGGTTTTAATAGCGGTTTGGTTATTTTAAAATTCTCAGCTCTAATATTATTTATTGTTGTTGGAGTTTTCTTTATCAAGCCAGATAATTGGTCTGACTTTGCACCTTATGGTTGGGGTTCATTCTTCGGAGGTAAGACTGGTATAATTGGTGGTGCAGCTATAATGTTCTTTGCATTTTTAGGATTTGAATCAATAGGTACCGCAGTTGATGAAACAAAAGATCCTCAAAAATCAATTCCTCGTGGGATTATTGGATCTCTTATTATTGCTACCCTTTTTTACATCATAATTACACTTGTGTTGACAGGAGTTGTAAACTATAAAAACTTAAATGTTGAGGACGCTGTAGCATTTGCACTACGTTCAGTAGGTGCTACGTGGGCAGCAAATTACGTTTCAGTTGTCGCTATCTTTACGTTGATTACTGTGTGTATTTCGATGACCTACGCCAATGCTCGAATGATTTATGGA
Organism: Floricoccus tropicus; assembly: GCF_001832905.1. Lineage (GTDB taxonomy): Bacteria > Bacillota > Bacilli > Lactobacillales > Streptococcaceae > Floricoccus > Floricoccus tropicus. Next base: position 55,255 of record NZ_MKIR01000024.1, read on the forward strand.
ATTAGTCGTGATGGATTATTACCAAAATCATTAAGTAAACTTACTGTAAAGTCTAAAATACCTAAAAATGCTACAATACTTGCTGGTTTGCTTTCAGCATTTGCTGCAGGATTTACATCACTTAACCAACTAACTGAATTTGTAGTTATCTGTACCTTAGCTTACTTAATCTTATTAGCAGCTGGAATTATTAAACTAAGAAGAGATCAAGGTGCGCCTAAAGAAGGGCAATTTAAAACTCCTTGGGTACCTTTTCTACCGATTCTTTCAATTATTATTTGTATAGGATTTATGACACAGTTTGAAGCTAAAACTTGGATTGCATTCATAGTTGCATTGATAATTGCGGTAGTGATTTACTTCGCTTATGGCTATAAAAATAGCGAAATCAATGAATAGTATAAATATATCGCCTCTTAATAATTTAAGAGGTTTTTTTATTTTCTTATATATCTATATACTTCAAGTACTTCAAGAAAATAACATTATCAAATTATCAGATTATTTTGTTATTAATATTGACAGAAGAATGTATATTTATTATCATAGCAATTAACAAATTCACAATATAATACAACATTGAAGAGAAGAGTAGACTTGTAGATGAGTTAAAAGAGAGCCCGAATGGTGAGAGCGGGTACTTATTGAACAGTTGAAGATGAGCTCTGAGTTTCCATTTTGTTTACGCAATTTGGACGGTTACCCCGTTAATGGTCATGTCTTATTAGAGACAAGGAGGCATAGTATTTTACTATGTAAATTAGGGTGGTAACACGATATGATCGTCCCTTTGTTGGTTTTTCTGACAAAGAGGCGATTTTTTATTACAAATTTGTGTCGTTATATTTTATTAAGGAGTAAAAAATGGATTTCAAAGTTATTCAAGATAACATTCCTTTATTTATTGAAGGTATGAAGACAACATTATTTTTAGGCTTCACAGGAATCCTATTGTCTATAATAATAGGATTTATTTGCGCACTATCTCGGTACTTTAAGATCCCATTTATTTCAAAATTGGTATCAATATATACTGAACTTGCGAGAAATACACCTTTATTAATCCAAATATTTTTTCTCTACTATGGTCTGCCAAAAGCTGGTATTCCAATAGGGAAAAATACAGCAGCTATTGTTGGTTTAACATTTTTAGGAGCAGCATATATTGCTGAGTCTTTTCTTTCAGGATTCAATAGTGTCCCGCAAGTGCAAGTTGAATCAGCAAAATCCATTGGCTTTAATAGATTGCTTCTGACTAGAGAAGTTATTCTTCCTCAAGGACTTCCAATCGCAATTCCTAGTTTAGGGGCGAATTGTATTTTTTTACTTAAGGAGACCTCTGTATTTTCAGCTATTTCTATTATGGATTTGACAAATACAGCTAAAGATTTGATTGGAATGTATTATATGACCCGTGAATTTTTATTCATGCTTGTAGTAAGCTATGCAGTGATTATTATACCGATGATTTGGATAATAAATTTCATAGAAAGGAGGGTTCAGTATGCAGTTAACAGGATATAGAGTTTTATTTGAAGGTAATAATTTTCAAAGACTTATGTCAGCAGTTGGACAGGTAATAAGTCTATCCCTAATCTCTCTACTTATAGGGTTAACGCTAGGTATAATAATAGGAATAGTTAGAACCAGTGGAAATAAGATAGTAAATTTTATATTTAAAATTTATTTGGAAGTTTTTCGGATAGTTCCATTGTTAGTGTTGCTATTTGTCTTTTACTATATTTTACCTGAATCATTCAATCATGAAGTCGATAATCGACAGGTTGCTATTTTAGTTTTTGTATTATGGATATCAGCCGAAATGAGTGATTTGGTGAGAAGTGGGATTAAAAGTGTTCCACAAAGTCAGGTAGACATAGGTAAATCCATTGGTTTTTCAAAATTTCAATTATATTATTACGTACTGATACCTCAAGCATTACGTGCCATTCTTCCCAGCGTAATCAATCTATCCACGCGCGTCATCAAGACTACTAGTCTCCTCATGATGATTGGTGTTACAGAACTTATGCGAGTTGGAACACAGATAATAGAAAATTATGTCGTTAGTGAACCTACAGCTAGCTTATGGGTCTATGGATTTATCTTTTTCTTATATTTTATTTTGTGTTACCCACTTAGCAAATTAGCTCAATATGTACAAAGAAAGGCAATATAAAATGACAGATACAATTTTAAAAGTAGAAAATTTATATAAATCATTTGATAAAAAAGAAATATTAAAAGATATCGATTTTTCTATCGAAAAAGGTCAGGTGGTTGCTTTATTGGGACCATCAGGTAGTGGTAAAAGTACCCTTCTCAGATGTTTGAATGGTTTAGAAAATATTGATTCAGGTTCTATCTTTTTTGAAGGAGAGAATGTTGACCTTAAAGAAAAAACTTGGGAAAAACTTAGACCAGAAATTGGTATGGTATTTCAATCCTATGATCTATTCCCAAATAAGACAGTTTTAGAAAATCTACTAATAGGTCCAGTTAAGGTTCAAAAGAGGAATAAATCTGACGTGGAAAGAAATGCACTCAAGTGGCTTGAAAGAGTAGGACTTAAGGATAAATCAGATTCATATCCTAATCAATTATCAGGTGGTCAAAAACAAAGAGTAGCAATAGTTAGAAGCCTTTGTATGGAACCAAAACTAATGCTTTTTGATGAAGTAACAGCTTCATTGGATCCGGAAATGGTTAAGGAAGTGTTGGAACTAATATTAGAATTAGCAAAAACTGATAAAACATTATTAATCGTTACTCATGAAATGAGCTTTGCTCATAAAGTTAGTGATAGAGTGATATTTATGGCAGATGGTGAAATTATTGAATCATCCTCAACAAGTAAATTTTTTAAAAATCCTAAAACACAGCGTGCCCAAGATTTTTTACAGAGTCTTGATTACATAAATTTATAGAAAAGAAAGAGGAAAGAGAAATGAAAAAGAAATTTGGAGCAATTATTTTATCTTTAGTAGCAATTTTACTTATTTTGACAGGTTGTGGGTCAACATCATCAGCTAAAAACGAGAAAAAAGATGATAAGAATCCTTCATCGGTAGAAGCCATAAAGGAACGTGGTAAACTTAAGGTTGCAGTATTTGGAGATTTATCTCCTTATGGTTATGTTGATAGTTCAGGTAAGAATCAAGGATACGACGTCTATCTAGCTAAGAGATTAGCAAAGGATCTTTTAGGAGATGAAAATAAGATTGAGTTTGTCGTTGTGAATGCTGAGGAGCGCGTGGATGCACTTAAATCAAATAAAGTTGATATTGTTCTAGCCAACTTTACTAAGACTGCTGACCGTGAGAAGGTAGTTGATTTTGCTAGTCCATATATGAAAGTAGGTATTGGTGTAGTATCGCCAAAATCAGCAGCCATCACAGATGCTAAACAACTAGATGGAAAGAAACTTATTGTCACTAAAGGTACAACATCTGAAATCTTTTTCAGTAAGGAATACCCATCAATTAATCTAGAAAAATATGAATCAAAGACTCAGCAGTTTCAAGCTTTAACAGATGGACGAGCTGATGCACTTGCTGACGATAATTCATACTTGTATGCTTGGGTAAAAGAAAATCCAAATTTTGAAGTTGGAATTAAAGAAATTGGTGAAGTATCAACAATTAATCCAGGTATCAAAAAAGGAAATGAATCACTTTTAAAATGGGTAAATGAAGAAATTGAAAAATTAAATAAAGAAAAATTCTTTGAAAAAGATTACGATGAAACATTGAAACCATTCTTTGGATCAGAAATTAAAGCATCAGATATTATAATTACCGACTAGTAATGTTTCATGTGAAACGTCTAAATTTATAATTAACTGTATGAAAAAAGCAGTTTGGATTTTATTCCAAGCTGCTATTTTCTTTTTAAAATACTTTTTTTCTCTTTAACTTCATAAGTAAAACCACTTCCAACTATTTCATGGACATTGATAACTGAAATAAAGGCATTTGGATCAATTTCTGCAGTTAATTGTTTTACAGCCAATACTTCTTGTGGATTAAGAACTACATATATAATTTTTTTCTTATCACCAGAGTATGCGCCTTCTCCGTTAAGATATGTTGCTCCTCGATCAATTTCTGCAACAATTTTTTGAGTTATTTCATCGTGTTTATCAGAAATAATAAGCATACCACGGACAGTGTATCCACCAGTTTCGACAAGTCCTACAACATTTGAAAATACAAAGCTTGCAATTAATGTATACATCATATGTCTGATATCAATATATGAAAGACTTGCTAATAGAACGATAGAGTCAATAATTAGTAAGGTTTTACCTAGTTGAGCACCACGTTTAACTTCAAAAATCTTAGCGACGATATCTCCTCCACCAGATGTACCCCCATAACGGAATATTAATCCGCTACCTACACCAGCAAAGATTCCAGCAAGAAGTGCTGCAATAAGAAAGTCATTATCTATGTTAATAGTGAAGTTCACTCTTTGAAATAGATAGATGAAGAATGACATGGTTAAAGTACCGTAGACTGTATAAAATAGTGCTTTTTTCCCACCAAGATATTTGTATCCCATTATAAATAAAGGGATATTAATAATAACTTGCGAATAAGATGGATCTATGTGAAATAGGTTATACAAAATTAATGTAATACCAGCTAGACCACCTTCAGCAAGGTGATTTGCCATATTGAAGTTAACGAATCCAAAGGCATAGATAGCAGCACCAAGTGCAATCATGAAAAGATTGACCGGGTTAAAAATAGATTCATTTTTTTTCATATAAATAAGATTTTCCCTTTATAAATTAATATTTAGATGATTAATCATCTACGAAGTTTCCAAGAATTTTAACATTTTCGGAGATTGAAACAAAGGCCTTGTCATCAACTTTTTTCATAATGGCCTTGAAAAAAGAAAATTCAGCCCGTGTAATTATAGTAATTAAAACTGTTGTTTTATCATGTGTATATGCACCTTCAGCATCATTAATGATAGTTACTCCACGATGAAGTTTTTCTTGAATAGCCTTACAAACTTCAGGAGCTTTTTTAGTAACAATCATAACCTGCATTCTCTTTTGCTTAGTATAGACGGCATCTGTAACACGACTTGATACAAAAATTGTTAGTAGTGAATAAAACATGTACTTCCAACCAAAGAGGATACCTGTAATCAAGACTATGACGGTGTTAAACATTAATGAAATGAAACCAACATTTCTTCCTGTTTTTTTTCTAATAGAAATACTGACAATGTCAGTACCTCCACTAGATATTCCGTTACGGAGTCCATAACCAATCCCTGTTCCCATAGTAAGACCACCAAAAATAGCATTGATGATAGGATCTGTGGTAAGTGTAACCTCTGGAACAAGTTGGATAAAGATTGAACTAAGAGTTACAGTCAGGATGGTATAAATTGTAAACTTATGACCAATCTTATACCAAGCAAGAACAAAAAGAGGGAGATTAAGTGCATATAAGGTTACAGATACAGGGATAGTATACCCCAACCAATTATGACTTAATGTAGTTAAGATTTGTGCTAAACCTGTAATACCACTTGAATAGATATGACCAGGCTGAAAGAAAAAGTTGATAGCAACACTTGATAGTATGGCATAAACTACTGCAGCAGAGAACCGTTCAGTAAACTGCTCCATTGCAGTAGCTTTTTTCATAGTATCTTCAGGGGATTTTTTGAAGGTGAATTTCATAGTATTTAGTCTTTATTCTTTTCCTCAACTGAAAGGCTTAATTCAGCAAGCTGTTTGTCAGAAACTAGGCTAGGAGCTTCTGTCATTGGGTCAGTCGCTTTATTATTTTTAGGGAAGGCGATAACTTCACGAATATTATCTTTTTTAGCTAGAAGCATAGCAAATCTATCAAGACCAAGAGCTAGTCCTCCGTGTGGTGGGAAACCATATTCAAGAGCTTCTAAAAGGAATCCAAATTGATCTTTTGCTTCATCGGCAGTAAATCCAAGAGCTGTAAACATTCTTTCTTGTAATTCACGTTTGTTGATACGTAGGCTACCACCACCAAGTTCATAACCATTCAATACGATATCATAAGCAACTGCACGTACTTTTTCAAGATCTGATTCAAGATAGTGTGCTGTGTCTTCTGTTGGAAGTGTAAATGGGTGGTGAGCTGACATGTAGCGACCTTCTTCTTCGCTATATTCAAACATTGGCCAGTCGATAATCCATAGGAAATTGAATTTGTCGTTATCAATTAGGTCAAGTTCTTTAGCTAGACGACCTCTAAGGGCACCTAAAGTAGTATTGGCAACATCTAACTCATCAGCTACAAATAAAATTAAATCTCCATTTTCAGCAGATAATTCTTCTAAGAAATCAGCTGTTTTATCTGTTAGGAATTTAGCGATTGGACCAGTTAATTGATCGTTATCAACTTTTACCCATGCAAGACCTTTTGCACCGAAATCTTTGGCAAAATCAGTAAGCTTGTCAATATCTTTACGTGAATATTTGTCAGCAGCACCTTTTGCAACGATTGCTTTTACAACTGGAGCTTCTGCAAATACTTTGAAATCAACTGTTTTTGCAAGTTCTGTCAAGTCTTGTAACTTCATTTCATAGCGTGTATCAGGCTTATCATTACCATAGAAGTTCATAGCGTCATTATAAGCCATACGTGGGAAAGGAAGGGTAACATCAACATTAAGAGTTTCCTTCATTACCTTAGCAAGTAAACCTTCAGTGATATCTTGAATTTCTTGTTCAGATAAGAAAGAAGTTTCAAGGTCGACTTGTGTAAACTCAGGTTGACGGTCTCCACGTAAATCTTCATCACGGAAACATTTAACGATTTGATAATAGCGGTCAAAGCCAGCATTCATTAAAAGTTGTTTTGTTAACTGCGGACTTTGTGGTAGAGCATAGAAATGACCTTCAGAGATACGACTTGGTACAAGATAGTCACGTGCGCCTTCTGGTGTTGATTTAGTAAGTACTGGTGTTTCAACATCAATAAAGTTTAAATCATCAAGATAGTGTCTGATTGATTTTGTGATTTGATGACGAAGTTTGAAGTTCTTAAGCATTTCAGGACGACGAAGGTCAAGGTAACGATATTTAAGACGAGTGTCGTCATTCACAGTTACATCATCTTTAATCTCAAATGGAGTAGTTTTAGCAGTATTTAGAATAGTTAATTCATTTACGGCAAGTTCTACTTGTCCAGTTGGGATATTGTTATTTGCTGATGCGCGTTCAACTACCTCACCTGTAACTTCAATAACATATTCATTTCTTAAAGATTCGGCATCTTTCATCAAGTCTTCTGATACATTTTCAGGATTGATAACCAATTGCATGATACCTTCACGGTCACGTAAATCAATAAATATTAGTCCACCAAGGTCACGACGACGCCCAACCCATCCTTTAAGAGTGATAGTTTGACCAATATTTTCGCTTCTTACATCACCTGCATACATAGTTCTTTTCATTATAAAATCTCCTCTAATAATTCATCAAAAATTGGGTTAAAATCTTCATATACATTTTCAAGTGTCGTAGTAACTTCTCTACGATTTTCATTATTTTTAACTATAATATTACCCGTAGTTACTTCTTCTTCCCCTAAAGTGATAATAAGCTTAGCATCATATGCTTCAGCAGACTTGAATTGGGCTTTAATTTTACGCCCCAGATAATCACGGTCAGCAACAAAACCTTGTTCACGTAAACTTTGAACAACCTTTAATGCTGGGTAATTTGCTTCATCACCTAGAACCACAACATAAACATCAAGAGAATTAGCAGTTGGTATTTCGATACCTTGTTCTTCCATAACTAGAAGAAGTCTTTCGATACCCATTCCAAAACCAAAACCTGGAGTAAATGGTCCACCAAAATATTCAACGAGACCATCATAACGACCACCAGCACAGATTGTTAACTCCGATCCTTTAACATCAATCATAAATTCGAAGATTGTGTCATTGTAATAATCAAGACCACGAACCATATTGTGATCAATTGTATATTCAATATTAAGAGCATCAAGCATTGAACGTACTTGATTAAAATGATCAAGACTCGCTTCAGTTAAATAATCTAGGACTTTTGGCGCCTCAAGCACGATTTCTTTATCTCTTTTATCTTTACTGTCAAGTATTCGTAAAGGATTTTCGGTCAGTCTGCGTTTGCTATCATCAGACAATTCTTCTGCATAAGGAGTCAGATAGTCAACCAGTGCTTGACGGTATGCAGCACGACTTTCTTTGTCACCTAGGCTGTTAAGGTGAAGGCTTACACCCTCTATACCAAGTTGTTCAAAGAATGCTTGAGCCATAGCAATTGTTTCAACGTCAGTAGCTGGATTTTTTGATCCAAAACACTCTACTCCGATTTGGTGGAATTGACGCATGCGTCCTGCTTGAGGACGCTCATAGCGAAACATTGGTTCAGTATAATAAAGTTTAACTGGCTTTTGAACCTCGGGTGCAAACATTTTGTTTTCAACGTAAGAACGGACAACTGGAGCAGTACCTTCTGGGCGAAGTGTTATATGGCGTTCACCTTTATCGTAGAAGTCATACATTTCTTTTGTTACGATATCACTGGTATCACCAACAGAACGACTAAATACTTCATAGTGTTCGAAGATTGGAGTACGGATTTCCTTATAGTTATAGCTTGAAAAAACAAGATTGGCTGTTTCTTCAATGAATTGCCATTTGTTACTTTCAGTAGGGAGTATATCATTTGTCCCTTTTGGTTTTTGTAGTTTCATAGATATCCTTTCTGGTAGATATATTTGTTTGCAATTCAAATACTGAGAGATTGTTTCATCTTTTCTTGGGTATAGAAAAAGCCCTTGAGATTACTCAAGGACGTACATTGACGTGGTGCCACCTTTATTCACAGATAATATCTGCCTCTAAAAGCTATAAGGTTGCTAACCATATCTTACGTCACTTTTTTCTAATAAATTAGAAACTTATCTCAATGCATTCTCTCAGCTTACTGAATGCTCTCTTTTTCTAGGACTCATTATAACAAAAGCATTATCATAAAACAATGATAAAATAAGAGCCTTATCCATTTTTAACTGATAATATACCTCTAAATGAATTAATGTTTACTAATCCAACAATTACTAGAGAGACAATTGGAATGAAAAAGGCAAAAATAAAGGCCAGAGCAAAACAACCGTAGAAATTTTTAACCCATTTATTAGTTCTAGGTAAGGTATTTTCCATGTCAGGATTGTCTCTACATACTTGTTTATTTAAAACAAAGAAGCTTTCCACCCAAAGAATTTGGAGAAGAAGATAAGTTATCATAGGTAATGTGGCATTGGGTTTTTCACTAATCCAAGAGGTCGTGAAAGGAACTAAAGTAAGTAGGAAGAGCCAGATACCATTTAATAGGAAAACTTTATTTGAGATGGTTTCAGCATTCTTAAAGGTATTATGGTGAGAAAACCAAAAAAGATAAATTAAGAAAAAACTAACGATGTAGGCAAAAAGTACATGCCATTCGGAAAGTAGGTTACTTAATTTTACTCCATCGGGTGAGTGAAGTTCTAATACCATAATTGTTGCGGCTATTGCAATCATTGCATCTGTAAATGCCTCTAAACGTGATTTATTCATAAATATACCTCCAAAATTTCTATTAAATTATACTATTTTTATTTGTAAAGTAAAAATACTTTACAAAACTCTTGTTTTTGTTTAATATTCATGTTAAGATACTAAAGTATTGAAATTTAGGATAAACCTAATCAAGAAAATATAATTAAAGGAGACATATAAACATGGCAGTACCAGCACGTCGTACTTCGAAAGCTAAAAAAAATAAACGCCGTACTCACTACAAAATTTCAGCTCCAACTGTAACTTTTGATGAGACTACAGGTGATTACAACCGTTCACACCGTGTATCTTTAAAAGGATACTACAAAGGTCGTAAAGTTACTAAGGATTAATAGGAGGCTAATATGCGCGTAAATATCATTTTAGAATGTAAAGAAACTGGCGAACGTATATATTTGACTTCAAAAAATAAACGTAACACACCAGACCGTTTAGAACTTAAAAAATACTCTCCAAAATTACGCAAACGCGTAACTTTCAAGGAAGTTAAATAATTTATTTTAAAACCCTTTCTAAGGGTTTTTTTCATTACTAAAAATTTTAATGAAAATATTTATACAGTAAAATGTTATTTTGATCAAATTATGCTATAATTTTAGCTAGTAATTTTCATAAATTATAATTGATAAATCTATGATTAAATAACACTTATTGTTTTATAATAAATTTTTAGGAGCTTTTAGATGACAGTCTATTCATATGAATATTTTAAAAATCTAGCAGAGACCAATATTAATTATTATCATGTCTTCTATGCAATTGCAGGGGTTGCTTTTGTAATCTTACTTTTTTTGCGTCTTCGTTCACATATTGCGGGACGTCATAGGGACTTGTTAATTATTATTGGTTTATCTTTTTTCATTATTTCAGGTATTCAATACTCAAATTACACAAATGGTAAGACAAGTACTAACAATGCCAAGAATATGATAACATTCCTGGATTCTGTAAGTGATAACATGCATAGCAATATTAATAATGTCTATGTAAATCAGACTTCAATGAAAGAAGGGATGGTAATAAAAGTAAATGATAAGTTTTATAAAGTGACCTTTAATAATGACTACTCTTCATATTTACTTGATGAAACATATTTACTACAAAGAGGGGAGCTAGATATCAAATGAATTATTATGAAACTTTCCTAAAGCTAGCAATCGGTATGATAGGGTTAATCGTCCAAATAAATCTTTTTGGTAAGGGAAATCTTGCTCCTAATAATGCCATTGACCTTATTCAAAATTACATCTTAGGTGGTATCATCGGTGCAGTTATTTATAATCCAGATATTACGGCATTCCAATTTGTCCTTGTACTGATGATTTGGACTCTCATTGTTTTCTTATTTAAGTACGCTAAAGACCATAGCTATATTATAAAAAATATAATTGATGGTCGACCTGTTATTTTGATTGAAGATGGTAAAATCAAAGTTGACGAGGCAATGCGACTAGGGCTTGCGGCAGATGATTTAATGCTTCAATTAAGACAAAGTGGTGTAACTAACTTAGAACAAGTCCATTACGCAATAAGAGAGCAAAATGGTCAAATTACTTTAATCAAGTATGATGATAATGACTTCTACTTACCTGTCATTACTAATGGAAATGTAAATAATCATGTCTTACAACTTATAGGTCGTGATAGGGATTGGATTGAATATGAAATGAAAAGGCAGATGGTAAAATTACGAAATGTTTATCTTGCTGAGTACATTGATGGAGAAGTAAGTTTTACTCTATACAAAGATACATTAAAACACGATCTGTGGTTAAAACAGAATGCTCGACTAAAGGAAAAGAAAGAAGCTATTCTTGATGAAGCAAAGCAGATACTCGAAGATGATTAAAAAACAAAAAGAATTGTAGGAGTAATTTACAATTCTTTTTGTTTTTCATTTATGTTTACATTGAAATTTACAATAATGTAAACTTATTTTATTTCTTCAATAAGTAATTTTGCTACTGCGCGTGGAGAAAATGGATTTTGACCAGTAATCAACCTTTGGTCATATACTGCAAATTCCTTATAGGCTCTTTTTTTCTGGAAATTAGCACCATGTTTAGTCGCAACTTCTTCATTTAAAAATGGTACGATTGATTTTTTGCCAGCTAAAACTTCTTCAGAAGTTGTAAATCCAGTGATTTTTTTACCTTTAATAAGATATTCATCATTTTCATCTTTAATATTTAGAAGACCAGCAATTCCATGACAGACTGAAGTTATATAGCCACCATCATTGTAAATTGATAAGGCAATCTCCTGTAATTCATGGTTATTTGGAAAATCCCACATTACACCATGGCCACCAGTATAGTAAATGACAAAATAATCAGATGGATTAATATCAGATGGTTTAAGGGAGTTAGTAAGTGCTCGCTTTTGAAAATCAGGTCTTTCATAATATGAAAGAATAGAATCATCAACATATTTCATACTTCGAGGGTCTAAAGGTACAAATCCTCCTTTGGGGCTGACATAGTCTACTTCAATTCCTTCATTTTCTAATTCTTCAATGAATTCGGTAGCTTCACCCAACCATAAACCAGTGGCTTCAGCAGTTTCCCCGTAACGAGTTTCATTTGTTAAAACAATTAAGGCTTTTTTCATTTTTTATCCCTTTTTCTAATAACTTCTTTTATATCATTAATAAACATTTCCATCTTGTCAATCTCAACAAAATCGTGAGAAAGAAAATAGTAATTTTTAGTACCAACACGAGAGTAATCAACGACATGTGCATCTTTTAAAATCTTTAAATGATGTGAGATAGCAGGACGCGATAGTTGAGTAACCTCAGTTAGATCATTTACACGTAAACCATCACATGCCTTATCTTCCAAAAGTGCTAGAATAATAGCCTGTCTTTTTTCATGTCCTACTGCTACCAGGAATTCCCTTAGTCCGTCAAAATCCTTTTTAAGTTTTTTTAAGTCTTCCATAATTACCTCTTAATTTAATTGGTTGATATTTTTAAACCATTTAATCATATACTAACTTAACTGTCAATTTATAAGATTTTGAGAATATAGATAATCTTTCATATGCTATAATTGACAGTGCGAAAGGTGGTGAATTTAGATGGAAATCAATAAAATCTTGTCAGAAATTCCTTCAAGTGAAAGTTGGAAGGTAATTGAAGAGATAAAATATGGTTGGTCAGAAGATAGAAAATTCTATGTTGAAACCGAGGATATGCAAAAGTTGTTAGTTAGGTTAATACCAATTAGCTATGAAGAAATTTATAATGATACGAAAATTCAATACGAATTTATCAAAGAATGTAATAAACTTGATATCAAAGCGTGTAAAGCTATTGATTTTGAAAAAGTTAACGATGAACCATATCTTTATATGATATTATCATATGTTGAAGGTGAGCCATTAGAGAACATGCTGACAAATTTATCAAATGAAGAACAGTATCATTGTGGTAGTCAAGCAGGTAGAAGTTTACGAAAAATCCATGATTTAGATTATGGAGAGCAATTTGATGGTAAGGCAAAATTACAGAGATATTTTGATAGAAAAAAGATGCAACTGGAAAACTATACTAAGTCTGAATTACGCCTTGAAAACGATGAGGAAATAATAGAATTTGTATCTAAAACCTTACCTGATGTAATTTATAGACCAACTACGTTTTTACATGGAGATTATCATCTCGGTAATCTTATATATACACCAAATGGAGATGTTGGAGTGATTGATTTTAATGCCTCCGAATTGGGCGATAGATATGAGGATTTTTACAGGTTAGAGATCTTATTTGGGAGTAAATTTTTTATTAGAGGGTTGATAGACGCTTATTTTGAAATAGAAAAAGAAATACCAGACGAATTTTGGAAAATGTTTAAATTCTATAATTTACATGCTGCTTTGTGTGCAATATTATGGGCCAATAATTATTCTAGTGAAGAAGCTGAGAAGATGTCTAAGCGTTCAATACGAACATTAGAACACTATGAACACGGCAAATTATTAATTCCATCATGGTATGAAAGGAAAGAGTAGATGCAAAAAATAGCAATACTTTCTGATGTGCATGGAAATGTCACTGCTTTACAAGAAGTTGTCAATGATGTAAAGAAAGAAAAGTGCACTGAAACATGGTACATAGGAGATTTGATGAGGCCAGGCCCTGGTGTCAATGATTTAATTGATCTTCTTAAATCAATAAATATGACTGCTTTTGTTCGCGGAAACTGGGACGATGTAGTTCTTGATTCTCTAAAAGGAATATCTCAAGGAAAGAAAATTTCTCCTGATAATCCTGAAATTGTATATGTGACTATTTTAAATAAATATGTTTTAGAAAATATCAGTCCTGAAAACTTAAAGCTTCTGGAAGATACCAAATTAAGAGAGGTTAAAGAAATTGAGGGTTTGAAGATTTCTTTAACACATAATTTACCACAGGATGCTTATGGAGGGGATCTTTGGATTACAAATCCAACTGAAAATTTTGATAAGCTATTTACAAATGAGGAAGGACAAATTGATGAGGATATTGATATTGCAGTGATTGGTCATACCCATCGTCAACTTATGAGATATTCTACCAAGGAACAATTGATAATAAATCCTGGGTCTGTTGGAATGCCTTTTTCCCGTCGTGAGAAGTTTCAAGAGAATTTGGATGCTAATTATACAATTTTAGAGATTGAAAACGGTAAAATTTGTGGTGTAAATTTCAAGAGGGTTCCTTATGACCATGATATTGAACTTGAACTGGCAAAGGAGAGAAATCTGCCTTATAATGAGTTGTACAAATTACAGATGGAGACTGGTGAACCTCATATCCACGATGTTGATATGCTAATTGATGTCAATGAAAAATATGGATATAGGGAGCAAGTTGTAGATTTTTTGGATGATTTGAATTTAGATGATTGAGGTGTGGATTAATATATGAAACATAAGATAGCAATTCTTTCTGATGTTCATGGTAATGTAACTGCTTTACAGGAAGTTGTCAATGATGTAAAGAAAGAAGGCTGTACAGAATCGTGGTATATGGGTGATTTGATAATGCCTGGCTCTGGTACAGATGATTTACTCAGTTTGTTGAAGGAGATAAATACGACAACATATGTTTTAGGAAATTGGGATTCTTATTTATTTGAGAGTGATGAACCTGATAGATATGACGATCCTCAGTATGTATATTTTTCGACATTAATTGATTATGTAAAACAAAATATGAATACTGAAGGCATTGATTTTATTAGGTCATGGCCCATGCAAGTCATTAAACATGTTGGTCCATTGACTATTTCTCTTAGTCATAATCTGCCAGATAAAAATTATGGTCATGATTTGAGACCAATGAATAACACTGAAAACTTTGAAGAGTTATTTACTGCAGATGATTCAATTGATATAGCAATTGTTGGTCATACACATAGACAATTTATGCGTCCTACTACGGGAGGTCAGATAGTTTTAAATCCAGGTGCTGTCGGGCAACCATTTTCGGATCGAGCAAAATTGTTTTCTGATTTAAGATCTAGGTATTTAATTCTTGAAATTGATGAAACAGGTCTTGCTGATGTAGACTTTAGACGTGTACAATATGATCGTCATGCTGAATTTGAACTTGCTAAAACACGGAAGTTACCTTATATTGAATTATATGCAAAGCAAATGGATACTGGGATTACTTATACCCATGATCGTGATGTATTAAAAGAGCTTAATGACAAGCATGGTTATAGTTCATTTGAATAAAAAAATATTAATTTAGGAGATGAAAAGAAATGAATAAGGAAGAATTACAAGCAAGGATTCGCAAGGAATTGAAGATGCCATATTTTAAGGCACAGGTTTCTGACGATATTGATTTTACAGAGGATGAATATCAAGAATTTAAGAATAATTTGATTTCTTATTATAAGGACTATGTTCAAGATATTGATATTGATTTTCAAGGTGGGCTTGAGGGATAAGTGTATAAAAGTAGGTTAAAATTTTGATCAATTTGCTTTTTCTTTTTAGATTTCTCTTTTTTAGAGAAATTTTTTTATTTTTTTTATTGTATTAAGCTTAATAACATAGTAAAATATAATTAACGAACTTTATGATGAATCTAAGATAACTTTGTTCGGATTTTATGGAGATTAAAAAGAATATTGATGTATTATTTTAAATTTTCAGACCATTTTGAATAATATTTGATTGTTTTCGTTAATAGGTTAAAAAGTAAGAAGGAGTACCATATATAAAATAATTTAGTAAAGTAGAATTACTAGTATATAGTAGGATGGAGATAGTAAATTTATTATATTTTAATAGTTTACTAAAAGTGATTGAAGTTAATTTTTGAAAAATAGAGGAGAAATTCAAAAAATGAAAGCAAAAAAATTATTTGCAACTAGTATGGTAGCTTTTGCTGCTGCTGCACTTTTGATTGGTTGTGGTTCTAAGGAATCAAAAACTAAAGAATCTGATTCAGGTTCTAAAGCACTTGATGAATTAAACGTAATGTTTGTACCTTCTAAGAATCCTGATGATATTGTTGCAGCAACTAAACCTTTAAGTGGTCTGCTTCAAGAAGAATTGAAAAAAGAAGGTGTTGAAGTTAAGAACGTTAAAATCTCTGTTGGTACTGACTTCCAAGCAGTAGGTGAAGCTTTAAGTTCTGGTTCTGCTGATGTAGGTTACGGAGTTCCTGGTGGAACTTATGCAGTATATAAAGATGAAACAGAAGTTATCTTAACTGCAACTCGTGCTGGATTAAATAAAGATAGTGATAAAGCTAAGGATTGGAATGACGGTAAACCAACAGAAAAATTAACTGATAAAGTAGCTAAATCATATCGCTCACTTTTAATTGCTGGTCCTTCTGCTAAAGGTCAAGAATTAGCTAAAAAAGTTAATGCTGGTGAAGATTTAACTTGGGATGATTTAAACGGCGCTAACTGGGGTCTTGCAGCACCAACTTCATCTGCTGGATATATTTACCCATCTCTATGGCTAAATGATAATGTAAAACATAATATTACTGAACTAAAATCAACAGTTCAAAATGATTCTTATGGTTCTGGATTTGCTCGTCTAGCTTCTGGACAAATTGATGTTTTACCAGTTTACGCTGATGCTCGTTCTGACTTTGCTGATGCTTGGACTAAAGAATATGGTAAAAAAGATATTTGGACTGAAACAAACGTAATTGGTGTTACTGTTCCTATCTACAACGATGCAATCTTGGTTTCTAAAAAATCTGATAAGATGGATGACAAGGTAAAAGAAGCATTACAAAATGCTCTAATCAACATGGCTAAAACTGATGAAGGTAAAAAAGTAATTGCTGTTTACTCACATTCAGGTTATGAAAAAGCTACAGATTCTGATTATGATACTGAAGTTAAAGCACAAGAGCTTATGAAATCACAAACTAAAAAATAAGAAAATTTGAGTTGATATAGACTGGGCATACAGCTCAGTCTATATTTTGCCTATTAAAGGAGTACATATATATGATTAAAATGGAACATGTTTCCAAAGTCTACCCTAATGGAACTGTCGGGTTAGATGATATTAATTTAGAAATTGAGCAAGGAGAATTTGTTGCAATTATTGGAACGAGTGGTGCTGGTAAATCAACATTAATTCGTACAATAAATCGCCTTACAGATATTACAAGTGGAAATTTAACTGTAAATGGAACAGATATTACAAAATTAAAACGTAAAGAATTACGTCAATTTCGTAGATCAGTAGGAATGATTTTTCAATCATATAATTTGGTTCCACGTATTTCAGTTATTAAAAATGTTTTGAACTCACGTGTTGCTGAAATGAATTTTTTACAAGTTTTATTTGCACAATTTTCTAAAGAAGATAAGAAGATGGCTTTGGAATCTTTAAATCGTGTAGGAATCTTAGATAAAGCGTATATACGTACTGATGAGTTATCAGGAGGACAACAACAACGTGTTTCTCTTGCTCGTACTTTAGCACAAGATCCACAAGTCTTACTTGCTGATGAACCAGTAGCAGCACTTGACCCAGTAACTGCTAATGAAGTCATGGATAATTTTAAGAAAATTAATAAGGAATTAAATAAAACAGTTCTGATTAATATTCACCACGTTGATTTAGCTCTAAAATATGCTGATAGAATTATCGCAATCCGCAAAGGGAAAATTGTTTTTGATGGTCCAAGTGATCAAGTAACACAGGATATTCTTGATGATATTTATCAAAAAGAGGATGGCGGTAAAAATGGCAAAGCATAGAGGGTTCATTCAACCTAAAGAATGGGTACTTGAGGATGGATCAGTCGTTGAGGAAAAAAGATCATATACTCTACTTTATCTATTGTTCTTCTTGGCTTTGATTATATTCTCTCTTTACATTGTTCAGTTTGATTTTAAAAAGGTAATAAAAAATTTCGGAAATTTTTGGACTATGTTATTTTCCATGTTTCCACCCAATTGGGATTATTTAGGAGCAATAAAGAAACCATTATTTGATACAATAAAGATGAGTTTGTTAGGATCATTTTTAGGTAGTATTACAGCCGTTCCATTTGCCTTTTTAGCAGCAAATAATATTGTAAATAATAAATTTATTAATGGAATTGTTCGTTTTGTATTTACAGTCTTACGTACTTTACCTACATTAGTAACGGCCCTTATTGCAACGTACATATGGGGATTAGGAACTTTTGCTGGTACAGTCGCGATATTTATATTCTCATTTTCTTACATTGGTAAGCAATTATTTGAACAGATTGAAACAGTAGATATGGGACCATTTGAAGCAGTAGAAGCTTTAGGTGCTAGCAGATCAAAAGCGATTGTAGCTACTATATTTCCACAATTAATGCCTATGTATATTTCAACTACTCTCTTTAACTTTGAAGGTAATGTACGTTATGCTGCGATTCTTGGTTATGTTGGAGCAGGAGGAATCGGTATCATTCTTAATGAGAATATTGGATTCCGTGATTACACAAATGTTGGAATGATTTTGATTGTTCTTTTTGTAGCTGTTACATTAATAGAGCAATTTAGTCAATTTGTTCGTAACAAATTATCTTAGGTCAATTGAAGGAGAAAAAATGGAAGTAAAAAATAAAAATAATTCAATTGTCCAAATGTTGGAGCAAGAAAAAAGTAATAAAAAGTACTACATCATGATTGCTGTTGCAGTAGTTGCAGCACTTATCTGGTCAATGTCTGTAATTGAAGTGAAACCATTATCTAAAGAAGGTATTGTTATTGCTAAAAATATTTTCAGAGGTATTTTTCATCCTAGTATGGATTTTCTTTTCAATTTTACTAGACAGGGTGTGCCTTTCTTGCTGCTAGAAACTATAGCAATTGCAGTTTTAGGAACACTTTTTGGATCAATTTTGGCTCTGCCTTTAGCATTCTTATCTGCAACCAATATTGTTCCTCGTCCGATTGCTGTTGTTATGCGATTTATTAATATGGCGATTCGTACAGTACCACCTTTTGTATATGGTTTAATGTTTATTCGTGTTACAGGACCAGGTGCATCGGCTGGTGTACTTACCTTGGCTGTTGTTTCAATTGGTATGATTGCTAAAATGTTTACTGAAACAATTGAAGATTTGGATCAAGGAATAATCGAATCGATGGAAGCATCAGGTGCTAGTCTTTTCCAAAAGATTCGTTTTGGGGTTATTCCACAATTAAAGGCAGATTTTTTATCATTGCTACTTTATCGTTTCGATATGAACCTTCGTGATGCAACCATCTTAGGTTTAGTAGGAGCAGGTGGTATTGGAGCACCATTGATATTTGCAATGAATTCATATAGATGGAATCAGGTTGGTGCAATTTTAATAGGACTATTCCTCTTAATTTTTGTAGTAGAAGCAATTTCATCAAGAATTCGTCGTTATCTACTTCATGGTAAATAGTTATAAAAAGCAATCATAGTTTAAAAAACTGTGATTGCTTTTTTTATACCAGTGTTAATTATTATTGATTTTTATATCATATTTATTTTAATATGTTCTTCGAAATCAATATTTATTTGATTAATATTATAATGCAAAATTTTTTTCCAAAATAAAAACTCATTGAATTTTACTCAATGAGTTGGATTTATTTATATTTATCGAAACTTCTGTAAAAAGGAAGGATATTAATGTCCAGCTTCCTCTCCATTATGAATTTTTTTCACTTCAGTAGGTTCGGTTACTTCAATCTTTTTATCAGTAGAAATTTTTTGATTTTGGTTAATTTTATTTTCCTTTTCTGCCGCTGCTTGGTTGTTAATAGCTTTGACAATATCAGTATTAGCATTGTGTTGGGCCATTGAACTAGTTATTAATTGGGCAAAATCAATTCCAGTAGTTTCTTTAATTGTGGCAAATGTCCTTGCCATTCCAGCTTCACCTAAATCATGAACACCATCTCCACCGCCAAAGCTTACTATTTTATCAATGTTACTAATTGGTGCATTAACTTCTCTTGCAATAGCAGGTAAAACTTTGATGAATTCCATCAAGATACCTGATTCATTAAGTTTTTGAAGAGCAACAGCCATCTGTTCTTTACTGTCAGCTTCGGCTTTACCGATTTTAGCAACTTTCTCAGCCTCAGCATCCCCTAATTTTTCAATTCTAGTAGCTTCAGCAATAGCAGCAAGTTCAACCTTTTTAGCATCAGCTTCAGCTTGTGCAATTTCACGAGACTTAGCAGCCTCGGCTTCCTGGATAGCTACATAGCGTTTGGCATCAGCTTCTTTACGAAGTGTTGCATTAAGTTCTTTTTCTCTTAGTTCCGCTTGTTTTTCTTGAATTTCAATATTTTTTCTTTGTTCAATAATATGAACTTCCATTTGTTCTGCTTTAGCAATCTGGTCAGCTTGAGCCTTAGCAACTTCTTGCTCTTTAATAGCATTTGCTCGAGCTATTTCTTCTTCTTTATTGTATTCAGAATCTTTTAATGCTTGGTTTTTACGTGCTTCAGCAATTTCAATTTGACGTCTAATTTCTTCATGTTGAGCAAGTTGTTCGTTTTCAGCTTGTTTGATACGAGTTTCACGCTTAGCATTTGATTCAGCAACCTCGGCATCTTTTTTAATTTCAGCGATTTGAGGACGACCAAGAGCGTCTAGATAACCATTGCTATCACTTACATCTTTTATTGTAAATGAAACAATTTCTAATCCCATTTTTCTAAGGTCGGTTGAAGCTACTGTTTGAACTTTTTCAGCGAAGTCATCTCTGTTTTTGTAGATGTCTTCTACTGTCATAGTACCAAGAATAGCACGTAAATGTCCTTCTAGAACTTCTCGTGCTTCATCTTCTAGCTCCTCAGTTGACTTACCAAGATATTGCTCAGCTGCAGTTTTAATAGCATCTTCGCTGTTACCTACTTTTACAAGAACTGTAGCACTTGCTTTGATAGGAACACCTTGTTCAGTGTATACTTCAGGAGTTCCAATTTCTAACTTATGAGTTAACAGGCTAAGAGTGTGCGATTGCTGAAAGATAGGAAGGACGAAAGTTCCTCCATTTTTAATTATTTTAATTCCTTCATTGTTTTTACCTAAATTTGTACCTGTTACAATCAATGCTTCATCAGGTTTTCCATTCTTATAAGTAATTGCAAGAAATATGCCTAGTAAAACAATGAGCACAAAAATTACGATAATTATTATTAGAATTGTTGACATGAAATTCTCCTTTTTAATTTTAAATATTTTTATTTTTAATAACTAGTGCATTGCCGTTATCATCAAAGTCAATGATTATTACTGGTGAATTTTTAGGAAGTTCTATCTGGTTTTCAATGTCTTCCTTCTTATATAGCTTAGCTGGACGAATAGAAGTACCATTTGAAGAATTAATTAAAACTTCCCCAACATGTTCAAATCCAACTTTTTCACTTAATGTACCTAAAAGATAGTCTCTCTTATCAGGGACATTTGAAATATTATTATCTGTAAATTTATTGAAAAGCTTCATGAATGGAAGCAAGACAATGGAAAATAATATGTATAAACAAAATATAAAAATAAAGAATACTATTATGGCAACCAATATCTTTATGAATGAATTATCTAGACTATTATAGGATTCTATTATTTTTTTAATACTATCCATATATGGGATCTCTTTCTAAATATTTTCTTGGTGTAATTATATCATATAAAATTGAATATCTTAAAAAATAATTACAAATTATAGAAAACATTTTTAATAAATTATTATATATAAAAAAACAGCTACTAATAATAGCTGTTTTTAAGTTTGTACTTTATATCATATAAAATTAAGCTTTTTTTTCTGCGATATAGTCAACAACATTGCCAATTGTAATTATACGATCAGCATCCTCATCTGAAATTTCAATATCAAATTCATCTTCAAGGGCTAGAGTAAATTCCATGATTGAGATAGAATCAGCATGAAGATCATCTACAATATCAGTTTCAAGTGTAATCTGATCTGGTTCAATTTCTAAGCTTTCAGCCAATGTATCTTTGATTTGGTTAAAAATTTCTTCTTTAGTCATTTGTTTGTGTTTCACTTTCTTTTTGATAATAATCTACAAGTTGTCCAACAACATTGCTTTCAAGCATTCTGTTGATTTGTTTAATTGTTGAATAAATAGCCTGTTCTTTTGAAGAACCATGTGATTTGATAACTGGAGCTTTGACACCAAATAGCACAGCACCACCAGCCTTTTCATAATCCATTTTATCCTTCAAACCAAGCAGTCCATTTTTTAAGAGAAGAGCACCAGCTTTACCTCTAAGACCACTTTCAGTAATTGCTTCTTTTAATAACTTCATCATATTTGATGCAGTGCCCTCAATTGTTTTAAGCACAGCATTTCCTGTGAATCCATCAGTAACAACAACATCAGCAACCCCATCAAGAAGATCACGTGCTTCTATGTTACCGATGAAATTAATCGTTTCATCAGCTTCTAGAAGTTTGAAAGCTTCCTTGGTTAGAGTAGTCCCTTTTCCAGGTTCTGTCCCGTTATTAAGTAGACCTACTCGTGGATTTTCAATACCACGAATGTTTTTAGCATAGAAGGTACCAAGAGTTCCATAGTTGAGGAGATGTTTTGCTGTATTTTCAGCATTGGCACCAAGGTCAAGCATATCGAAACCAGTCCCATCAATTGTAGGTAAGGTTGAAAGTAACGCTGGTCTTTCAACTTGTTTAATTCGTCCAATGACAAATAGACCACTTGCTAATAAAGCACCTGTGTTCCCAGCAGATAGTAAAGCATCTGCATCGCCGTCTTTCACAGCTTGGGCAGCACGAACCATGCTCGAATCTTTTTTCTTACGAATTGCTTTAACAGGTTCATCAGTACCCTCTATTTTTTGGGTAGTATGAATGATAGAAATATTTTTATTTTCACCGTCAAGGCATTCTTTGATTTTTGCTTCATCTCCAAAGAGAATGAATTCAAGATTTGGAAAATCTTTACTGGCAAGCTTCACCCCATCTACAATAGCTTTAGGAGCGAAATCACCACCCATTGCATCAACTGCAATTTTCATATATATTCCTCTTATATAGTTTATATTTTAATGCAAGAATAATCCTACATATTATTTCTTATATATACATCGAATAAAATTGTATCACAAATGTATTATTTTTTCAATTTCATCGATTACAGCACCAGTGTCATGATGCCCGATTATATTTTCACTAACGCTTTTAACTTTTTCACGAGCATTGTCAACTGCATAGGAATGCCCTGCATACTCAAGCATCTCTAAATCATTATGATTATCGCCAAAAGCTGCGATTTCATCAGGTCCTATATTTAATTTTTCAGCTAACTTTTCAAGTCCTGTAGCTTTATTTATATGGCTAGGGATAATATCGAGTCCTTCAAAGCCAGTAGTAACAGCGCGATAATCACCAATCCTAGAGTTAAGCCAAGATTCAAACTCTAAAATATAGTCAGCCGGTAAATTTGCACTCAGCTTCAATATTTTGTCATCAACCTCATCAAGACTTTTAATAATATTGAGATTTGAATAGTAGATTTTTGATTTCTCTAAGTAATCAGGGTCTGAGTTTTCGAAAATGTAAAAGCCTTTTTCACCTGACAAGAGGATTTTTTGTCCTATAAATCTTTCATTTTGAGAAACTAAGTCAAGAATTTTTTTTACATCATCCATTGACATAACTTCTTCAAAAAGAATTTCATCATTGTAAGTTACAATTGCCCCATTCTCTGCTACAAAAGCCATTTGATCTTTGAAATCAGAAAATACATTTTGTAGGGAAAGTAGCTGTCTTCCACTTGCAGCAGCAAAAACAATCCCTTTTTTATTTAGTTGATCGAGCACTTTTGAAAAATGTTCTTTATCGTAGGTACTTGCGGCATTTAGAAATGTTCCATCCATATCTGTTGCGATTAATTTTATCAATTATTCACTCCTATCCATGTTTGTTAAAATAAGAAACTCATCAATTTGGAGTTGATGAGGATCTTTTTATTTATTTGTTTAAGTATTAGTTATTCCAAAGTTCTTTTACTTTTGCTTGAACTTCATCATTTTCAAGGAACTCGTCATATGTTTCATCTATTCTATCAATAACACCATTCTTAGAAAGAACAACAATATGATTAGCTAGTGTTTCTATAAACTCATGGTCATGACTGGCAAAAAGGATACTTCCTTTGAATGCTTTTAATCCATCATTTAGTGCTGAAATTGACTCAAGGTCTAAGTGGTTTGTTGGATCATCAAGAACAAGGACATTTGACTTAAGTAACATAAGTTTACTTAACATTACACGTACTTTTTCTCCCCCTGAAAGAACGTTAACTGATTTATTAACTTCTTCCCCAGAGAATAGCATACGTCCGAGGAAACCTCGTAAGAATGTGTTGTCGTCTTCTTCCTTGCTTGCGAATTGACGTAACCAGTCAAGTATAGTTTCTCCTCCAGCAAAATCACGCGTATTATCTTTTGGAAGATAAGATTGGCTTGTAGTAACACCCCATTTAACTTCACCAGTGTACTCAATATCATTCATAAGAGCACGCATTAGAGTAGTAGTTTGGATATCATTTTGACCGATAAAGGCAACTTTATCGCCTGGTTTAAGGATAAAGTTGATATTATCAAGAATTACTTCACCATCAATTTCAACTCGTAAGTCTTTAACTGAAAGAAGATCATTACCAATTTCGCGTTCAGGTTTGAATCCGATAAATGGATATTTACGGCTACTTGGAACAATTTCTTCAAGTTCAATTTTATCAAGCATTTTCTTACGAGATGTTGCTTGTTTTGATTTAGAGGCGTTGGCAGAGAATCTTGCAACGAAATCTTGAAGTTCTTTAATTTTTTCTTCAGCCTTACGGTTTTGATCACCTTGAAGGCGAAGTGCAAGTTCACTTGATTCTTTCCAGAAGTCATAGTTACCAACGAAAAGTTTAATTTTTCCAAAGTCAAGGTCGGCCATATGTGTACAAACTTTATTTAAAAAGTGACGGTCATGGGATACGACAATAACAGTATTTTCAAAGTTTATCAAAAACTCTTCTAACCAGTTGATAGCTTGAATATCTAATCCATTTGTTGGTTCATCTAGTAGTAAAACATCTGGTTTACCAAATAGAGCTTTAGCAAGTAGTACCTTAACGTGTTCCCCAGCTGTTAGGTTGGCCATTAAATCAGAATGTTGGCTAGCTGGAATACCAAGGTTTTGTAAAAGTGAAGCAGCTTCACCTTCAGCCTCATAACCACCCATTTCACCAAACTGTGCTTCAAGTTCAGCAGCATGCATGAAATCATCATCAGTTGAATCAGGATTCATGTAGATAGCATCTTTTTCTTCTGCAATCTTAGCAAGAACTTCATTACCTGACATTACAACTTCAAGTGGAGTTTGTTCTTCATAGTCAAAGTGATTTTGACGAAGAACTGAAAGACGTTCATCTGTACCAAGTGAAACATGACCTGTTGAAGGTTCAATATCACCAGCTAAAATTTTTAAAAATGTTGATTTACCTGCACCGTTGGCACCAATAAGTCCGTAACAATTTCCGGGTGTAAATTTGATGTTTACTTCATCAAAAAGTTTACGGTCTGAAAATTGTAAGCTAATATCGTTAACTGTAAGCATTTTTTCTCCTATAAATATGTATATATACCACCATTTTACAAGTTTTTTAATAAAAAGTAAACGTTTGGGAACTTTTAGCTACCTTTTATGAATTCTTACATTTTTGTAAGTGCCACTTTAATTCAGTATGATATAATGATAGTATGAAAAAATTAGAAACAATTTTCACTGAGAATCGTGGGGTTAATTTTTTAGCCCGTACAGCGTTATACTTTGTAATTTTACTTGGTTTGCTGTATCTATATCACTATTCAGGTATAGGCCAAGGTGGCTTTATGTACAATGAATTTTAGAAGGAAATAACACTATGTTAACAAACATTATTAAGACAATTGATGGACATAATAAAGATGCACTAGCATATGACTACCTAGGAGAGTTACATACATATGCAGAATTAAAAGAAAAGTCTGATCAATTGGCTGCATATTTAATTGAACAAAATCTTCCTGATAAGGCAGCAATTATGGTTTATGGAGGACATGAATTCGAGATGATAGTAGCATTTCTTGCTTCTGTCAAAAGTGGTCATGCCTACATTCCTGTGGATGTTAATTCATCAAATGATCGTATAGAGGGAATTGTGGAAGTAGCAAAACCAGCAGCACTTATAGCTGTCAATGAGCTTCCAATTGAAATTGATGTTCCTGTTATTAAACTTGATGATAATATCTTTACAGGCACTGTAGAATTAGATGAGTCACTTCAAGTAAAAGGTGACGAGACATATTACATTATCTTCACTAGCGGAACAACGGGTAAACCTAAAGGTGTTCAAATAAGTCATGATAATCTTTTGAGCTTTACCAATTGGATGCTTGAAGATTTTGATTTGAAAAAAGAACCAATCACATTAGCCCAACCTCCATACTCATTTGATTTATCCGTAATGGAATGGGCACCAACATTAGCTCTTGGAGGCTGCTTAAAGGCCCTTCCAAAAGAAGTTGCGGATGACTTTGCTCAATTGTTTGATGTCTTACCGAAAATGAATTTAGAAGTTTGGGTCTCAACACCATCATTTTCAGAAGTGGCAATGCTTAGCCCAGAATTTAATCAAGAAAATTATCCTGAATTAAAGCATTTCCTTTTCTGTGGTGAGGAATTAACAGTTGGAACTGCAAAGAAACTTAAGGAAAGATTCCCTCAGGCACAAATTTTTAATACTTATGGACCAACTGAAGCAACAGTTGCTGTTACTCGTGTTGAGATTACAAATGATTTAATTGAATCAAGCGATCGTTTGCCTATTGGATATGTAAAACCTAATACAACAATACATATAGTTGATGGTGAGATTGTAATTGCTGGACCGAGTGTTTCTAAAGGATATATGAATAATCCTGAGAAAACAGCGGAAGCATTCTATGAAGTTGATGGGGAACCAGCATACCGTACTGGTGACTTAGGAAAATTTGATGAAAATGGTCTTCTTCATTATGGAGGAAGAAAAGATTTCCAAATTAAACTTCACGGCTATCGTATTGAGCTTGAAGAAGTGAATCACTTCTTGAACCTTTCAAAATATGTAAAATCAGCAGTTGCTGTACCAAAATATGGAGCAGATCATAAAGTTCAGGCTATGGTTGCTTATGTAGTGCCAAAAGAACATGAGTTTGAGAAAAATATTCAATTAACAAATGCAATTAAAGCTGAGTTAAATGAAATTATGATGCCATATATGGTTCCTAGTCGTTTTAAATATGTAGATAGTCTACCAATTTCTCCTAATGGGAAAATTGATATTAAAGCTGTGATTGCTGAGGTGAATAAATAATGATGGATTTTTTACATAAGATACCGAACTTGGACGCTTATGGGAATCCACAGTATTTTGTTTATCTAGCTATTGCACTAATACCTATAGTTGTAGCTATGTATCATCAGAAAAGATTACATGTATATGAAGCTTTAGTTCAATTTGGTTTTATCTTTGTAATGTTTACTGGGGTAAAATGGCAACAGGGTATGGCTTTACTTGCATATATAGCGTGGGAGTTTATAATAGTTGGTGGGTACATGACATATAGAAAGAATGCTAATAATAGTATTGTTTTCTATGTCATGACATTCCTATCTTTGTTACCTTTGCTTATGGTTAAGCTTACACCTGCATTTTTTGGTCATAATTCTTTCTTAGGATTCATGGGGATCAGTTACTTAACTTTCCGCGCTACTGGGATGGTAATGACTGCGCGTGATGGTGTGATAAGTGATTTCAAGCCGGCCATGTTTTTTAAGTTTGTATTGTTTATGCCTACTTTTACTAGCGGACCGATTGATAGATATGAGCGCTTCGAAAAAGACTATAACAATATGCCTGACAAGGATGAGTATCTTGATATGCTCCAAAAAGCAGTATGGTATGTTATGCTAGGATTCCTGTACAAATTCCTAATTGCCTATGTCCTAAAAGAGTATTTCCAAATCTATTTGGAGAAAGCAGCCATTGCTAATGGCGGAATTTCTTGGTCATTAATAGGTTATATGTACGTATATGGATTAGACTTGTACTTTGACTTTGCAGGATATTCAATGTTTGCTGTCGCTATATCTTATTTGTTTGGGATTAGATCGCCTATTAACTTCAACCGACCATTTATCTCTAAAAACCTTAAAGATTTTTGGAATAGATGGCATATGAGCTTGAGTTTTTGGTTCCGTGATTTCGTCTTTATGAGATTATCTTTTCTTCTCATGAAGAAAAAGGTATTTAAGAGTCGTGTTACAACTGCAAACGTAGCATATATTTTCAACATGCTTTTAATGGGATTCTGGCATGGAGTTACACGCTTTTATATTGCATATGGACTTTTCCATGGAATTGGACTTGTCATCAATGATGCATGGCTTAGATATAAAAGAAAACATAAGAAAGAGATACCACATAATAAGTTCACAGAAATATTTGCAACCTTTTTAACTTTACAGGTTGTATTTGTAGGATTCCTAATATTCTCAGGAATTCTAGATAAAATATTTTTTAAATAATTAAATTTCGAGAGGAAAAATAAAAATGGAAAATGTAAAAAATGGAATTATTGATATTATGGAAGAAGTTTCGGGAGAAGATGTTTCTTCAATGATGGACGAAAACTTTTACGATAATGGTTTGCTTGATTCAATGGCAACTATTGAAGTATTGATGAGTATTCAGGACGAATTTGGTGTGACAATTCCTGTTTTAGGTTTTGTTCGTGAAGAATGGGACACTCCAAATAAAGTTATCGCTAAGGTTACGGAGATGTTAGGATGAAACTAGTAAAACGCCTGTGGTGGATCTTTGGTCCACTAGTCATCGCAGCAGGTATTTTATTTAGTTTACTGGCTTTTACTAATTCAGATGTAAGGTATTCAGATAAGGTTTTAAATAAGGCAGCTTCATCACTTGAGACACGAGTTTTTAAAGGACGTGCACTAAAAAAAGCGGCCTTTCAAAATAAGGAAAAAAGGTATGTTCCTTTTATGGGTTCAAGTGAATTAACAAGGTTTGATTCATTTCACCCATCAGTTCTTGCTGATAAGTATAAGAGAGATTACACTCCATTTCTTTTAGGATATATGGGTACTCAATCATTAACTCAGTACTCAGCTATGCAACCTATTCAAGATGATATTGCTGGTAAGAAAGTGGTCTTCAGTATTAGTCCTCAATGGTTTGATCCAAAAGGACAAAATAAGGCAGCCTTTCAAACTTTTTATTCAAAAATTCAAGGAATTTATTTCCTGAAAAATGCTACTGATTCTGCAGAAGATAGGTATGCAGCTCAGAGATATTTGGACATGGGAATTCAAGATGATGAGCTTTTCAGACAGGTTGCTAAAGGCCACCCATTGAGTGATAAACAAAAAAGAAAAGTTAGCTTTGATTTGGGAATTTTATCCAATGAAGATCTCTTATTTTCTCGTTTTGACTTAAAAGATAACTATAAGAAAAAGATTATACCTATGGAAAAACCACTTCCAGACACCTATAATTATGAAGAATTGGATCAAATAGCTACAGATCAAGCTAAGAAAAATACTACAAATAATGATTTAGGTATCAAAAATAGTTTTTATAATGAGCGCTTAAGGGCTAATGTTGGTCGATTAAAAGGTGCTCAGGCCCATTTTGATTATACAAGATCAAAAGAATACAATGATTTTCAGTTGGTTCTTGATGAATTTGCCAAACAAAAAGTCGAAGTTCTATTTGTAATTCCGCCTATTAATCAAAAGTGGATTGATTACACAGGTTTAAGCCCTAAAATGTATCAAGATACTGTGAAAAAAATTAAACATCAATTAACTGAACAAGGCTTTAATAATATTGCTGATCTTTCTAATGAGAGTGATAAACCATACTATATGCAAGATACAATCCATATAGGATGGCGTGGATGGCTTGATTTAGATAGATATATTAATCCATTCCTATCTAAAAAATATATTAAGCCTGGATATAAAATTGATAATGATCAATTCTTGTCTAAGGATTGGGCAATGTTAGAACCTGATAAAATTGGACAATCAACTTTGAATACAGAAAATTAAAAGGGGACAGATCATGGCTTTTTTTAAAAATTTGTTTGTAAAAACTCCAAAGACAATAAAAACAGGAGTACATTGTCCGGCAATTTTTATTCCAGGGAGCTCTGCAGGTAAAAATCGCTTTGATTTAACCTTTAAAATGATGAATATAAATCCCAAGAATGTTCTTAAACTTGTTGTAAATTCTAATAAAGTTATCTCAACAACGGGAGTTTTCAAAGGCTATGTAGTTATAGCCTTTGAAAATAATCGTGATGGCTATGAAAATATTAAAGAACAAGCTCAATTATTAGACGCAGCATTTGCATATCTAGTTTCACGTTTCGACTTTGAAGAATTTAATGCAGTAGGTCACTCTAATGGCGGACTAAACTGGACTATTTTCTTAGAAAAATATTTTGGAAACTATGACAAGACAATTCTTAATTTGGTTACAATTGGTACTCCTTTCAATCTTGATAGAAAAGATGGAAAGAAAACACCAATGCTTATTGATCTGATAAGAGAAAAGAATAGTATTCCTAGAAATCTTAAGGTCCATGCAATAGCGGGTTTAGATGATGGGATAGTTGCTAATAGAAGTGCTTGGGCTAGTAAAGATATTTTCTATAAGACGGTAGCAGATTTTACTGAACTAAACGTTTCAGGTCTTACAAGCTATCACTCAGCTTTACCTCAAAATCAATTGATAGTTGATTCATTAACTTCAATTTTAAGAATACCTCAGTAAGAGGTATTTTTTGTAAAAAATAATATGGCTTTACATCTTAATCTAATACAAACATGTGATTATATAATATAAATCGGAGGAATATTATGAACAATAGATTTTTAGTCCCTGTCTTGACCCTAGGAACAATAGTTCTTCTTGTGTTTGCATTTTTTACTTTTTATCAAAATAAGAATGAAATTGTTGACCGTATAAATCCGTTAATGAAAATGACCTATGGATATGCTACACTTCCACCAGAAGTAACCTATAATGGTGGGAAGGCTTACGTAGAAAAGTCTAATCAAATACAAGTTCCAGATGATTATGTAGAACCTGTCTATGATAAGGCTGGGAAGAAACCTCTTACTTTGACTTTTTCGGGAGGACAATCACCGGAAGGACAAAACTATGGTAAGTTAGAACATAAAGGTACTTATGTGAAATATTTGGAGTTTGTATCTTGGGATGACATACCTAAAGATTTACAAAAAGTTATGAATAAGGAATATAAAAAGTAATATCTTGGACAAAATAGACATAGTAAGTTAAACTTGAGCCTACAATATTATTAGTAATTAATTAATTGATAGATGTTGTAAATAAATTTCAAAGGTGGTAAAAATGAAATTTTTACGTGAATGGGGTATATTTGTACTTGTTTTAGCCCTATATTTTCTGTCTCGAGCCTTTTTATGGTCACCTGTTGTAGTATCAGGACCTTCTATGGATCCTACTTTGACAGATGGTCAACGTTTAATTCTCCTTAAAACGGAAAGATTAGATCGTTTCGATATAGTAGTTGCAGAAGAAACTAATAATAACGGCGATAAAAAAGATATAATCAAGAGAATTGTTGGATTACCAGGGGACAAAATTTCTTATAAAGATGATACTTTGACTATTAACGGTCAAAAATATGATGAACCGTATTTAGATGATTACAAACAGAAACTTAAGACAGAGAAGCTGCAAAAAGAGTATTCATTTAATAGTGAATTTCAAGAGTGGGCAAGAGAAACAAAGTATTTTACCCTGGATAAAGATTTTAACTCAAAATTTGAAGTGACTGTACCTCAAGGACAATATTATTTACTTGGAGATAATCGATTAATCTCGGAAGATAGCCGGAGACTAGGTTCGATTGAGAAAAAAGATATTTTAGGTAAAGTAAAATTTAGAGTATGGCCATTTAAGTCAATTGGGACAGTAAATTAACTTAAACAACTTTAGACCTAAAAATTTTTAGATTGACAGGTATGTAGATTACTTATATAATTTACATTAATAAGAGCGAAGAAAAGTAGCATTTGGAATGATTTCAGAGAATTGGCGGGTAGTGCGAGTCAATATCATAAAAAGTGTGAATGGGCTTTGCTTAAAAATAATGATTTGAAAAAATAAAAATCACGGAAGTCACCGATATCAGACAATTGTTTTTAGACAATTAGAGGGAATAGATATATTCCGAATTGTGGTGGTACCGTGTCGTGAGACGCCCGCATATAGATTATTAATCTATATGCGTTTTTTTATTTTTTTGAATCGAAGAACTTAATTATTATTTAATATGAGGAGAAGAAGATGACATCAAAAGAAATTATTTTAACAGGTGATAGACCAACAGGTAAACTTCATATTGGTCATTATGTAGGTTCATTACGTAATCGAGTGCTTTTACAAAATCAGGGGAAATATGATTTATTTGTTTTTCTAGCTGATCAACAAGCATTGACAGACCATGCAAAAGAGCCTCAAAAGATTATTGAAAGTGTTGGGGAAGTGGCACTTGATTATTTGGCAGCAGGTCTTGATCCTTCTAAATCAACTATCTTTATTCAAAGCCAAATTCCAGAACTTGCTGAGCTTTCAATGTACTTTATGAACTTAGTTAGTCTTGCACGTTTGGAACGTAATCCAACAGTAAAAACGGAAATTTCTCAAAAGGGATTTGGAGAAAGTATTCCTGCAGGTTTCTTGGTTTATCCAGTATCTCAAGCAGCAGACATTACTGCTTTTAAGGCTAATCTTGTTCCAGTTGGTAATGACCAAAAGCCAATGATTGAACAGACTCGCGAGATTGTTCGTTCATTCAACAACGCTTATAATACTGATGTATTAGTTGAACCAGAAGGAATTTATCCTGATAATGAAGCTGCAGGACGTCTACCTGGGCTTGATGGTAACGCTAAAATGTCTAAATCATTAAATAATGGTATTTACCTATCAGATGACATTGACACGCTTCAGAAGAAAGTTATGAGTATGTATACTGATCCTAATCATATTCGTGTTGAAGATCCAGGACAAGTTGAAGGTAATATGGTATTCCATTATCTAGATGTATTCGGAAATGCTGATGACGCTCAAAAAATTGCTGATATGAAAGAACAATATTCAGCTGGTGGTCTTGGGGATGTTAAAACTAAGCGTTATTTACTAGAAGTTCTAGATCGTGAGTTAGGACCAATCCGTGAACGTCGCTTAGAGTATGCTAAAGATATGGGACAAGTTTACCAAATGCTTAAAGATGGTAGTGAAAAAGCCCAAGCAGTCGCTGCTAATACGCTTGATGAAGTAAAAGATGCAATGGGATTAAATTATTTTAAATAATGATAATCATAAAATTTTCATTTAGAATTTGAAATAGTATACCCATATAGCTCTAATCTATTGATTAGGGCTATTTATGTATCTTAATGTTAAACAAAATAATTAAAAATATTAAATATTTTTATATACAATATCTTTACTTATTGTTTGTTTGTGATACTATATACATAATATATTTTTGCAGAAATAACTAAAGGATATAAAATGAATTACTCGAAAAAAATCAACGCTTATGTTTTACCATTAATTGCAACAAATATTATACAAATTATTATTGGGCAATTATCTTTACATTTTGCTGTATCAGGTTCTAGCACAGCACTTTCAGGCATTACAATTATTCAAAATCTATTATTTGCTTTTGGAGGAATATTAGGTGCCTTCAGTCTTTCATTCAATATTAAAGGTTCAAGGGCACATAATATGGAAGATAGGGATAGATTTTATGACTTATTGAAATCATCTTTAATAATTGATTTAATAATTGGATTTATTTTTATTGTTTTTTCAATTTTTTTTGGAAGTATTTTTTTAGAAAAATTCTATTCTTTTGATGGAGTACTTCTTGAAGAAAGTAAAAATTATTTGTTAATAATGTCACCTTATATTCTATTAACATTGCTTAGCTTTTTGTTTACTAATCTCTTGAAAGTTGAACAAAAGACAAAGCCTATATTTTGGATTGGCTTTGTAAGTTCAATAATTGACGTGCTTTTAAATTATCTATTAGTACCTAGATTAGGAATCAAGGGGGCGGCCCTATCAGCAATTATATCTTTACTATTAATTATCATTTCTTATTTTTCATTGATTTATCCTCTTGTATTTATGTCAATAAAAATAAAATCGACTTGTAAAAGAGAGCTAATTAAATTTGGTATACCTTTGACTATACAGGAAGTATTAGAAAGTGTCTTATTTATCATGATATTTGATGCTTTAATGGGAAGACAAGGACTTGTTGCACTTAGTTCTTATGCTGTAATTAGTCAGTTATTCGGTATGGCTAAAATTCCTGCGTTTACTTATGCAGGAGCAGTTTCTATTTTTCTACCTGAGGCAGAGAAAGGTAATAATACTAGTGAATTTATGAGGACTATATATAGAAATTCATTGTTGGTTTCTTCTTTGTTCTCAGTATTGGCAATTTTATCTGCTAACAAATTTAGTCAATTTTTAGCACAAGATATAAAACAAAATTTAATACCTGTAGCTATTTATACTTTTATTATCATGGGAGCAACACCTTTGTATGAAACTTCAAAAATGTATCTTCAATGTGATGGACATGAGAATTTAGTTGTTAAATACACTAGTATTGTAAACATATTGGGAATTATTATCTTACTTTTAATCCAGTTATTAGGCTTTCAAAGTTATTATTCACTATATGCTATCTTTGGATTAACACTGTTTATACTTACATGTATTTTCATGAGAAAAATTAATTTAAATACAATAAAATTGAATTAAGGCAGATTATATAGATTTGCTTTTTTTTATTTAAGATTTTATTAACAATTTATGATAGAATAAAACTCCACAATTTAAGAAAAGAGGTGATTACCAATGAACAATTCTCAAGAGCTTAATCTTAGAGAAATTTCGAACTTTGCAGCAGATATTCATTCGAATTTTAATGAAGGTCATGATTTTGAACATATCCAGAGGGTAGTGGAATTAGCTAAAGAACTTTTGCTAGATTATCCACAGGCAGACGAATTTTTAGTTTTAGCAGCATGCTATCTTCATGATACTTATGATGAGAAGTTATTTGATGATAGTATCAAACAAAAAGAAGCTGTAAAAGAATTTCTAAAGTCTTTAGAGCTTGATGAGGATATTATTATCCAAATATTTTCTAT
This sequence comes from Floricoccus tropicus, assembly GCF_001832905.1. Taxonomy (GTDB): domain Bacteria; phylum Bacillota; class Bacilli; order Lactobacillales; family Streptococcaceae; genus Floricoccus; species Floricoccus tropicus. The sequence goes on from NZ_MKIR01000024.1 coordinate 90,701, forward strand.
TATTGATAATATGAGTTTTGCAGCAAGTCTGGATGGTAAAGCACCTCTTGATCTTAACGGACAAATAGTACAAGATGCTGATAGGATTGATAGCCTTGGACCAATAGCTGTTACACGTGCTCTACAATTCGGTTGGTATCATAATATTCCCCTTTATAATCCAGAGGAAGTAGCTCAGATTTTTACGTCCAAGGAGGACTATCGTAAGGCAGATAGTAGCACCATAACTCATTTTAAGGAAAGATTATTTCTTTTAAAGGATATGCTTAATACAAAACAGGCTCAGGATATGTGTTTTGAGCGTGATAAATTTATTCGTGATTTTGTGGCAGCTATTGAAGCAGAATGGGTTATGGATAATCCTGCCTTATTAAATGATGAGAAATTAGTAATAATAAGAGATTTTGCCTATAATACTCATTCGGAAAATAATGATGGTCATGATTTTAATCATATTAGACGAGTAGCTGGTTTAGCTCAAAAAATTCTAGAAACTTATTCACATGTGGATAAGTTTACAGTCCTAGCTACGGTTTATCTACATGATTGTTATGATCAAAAGCTTTTTGTGGATAGTTTGGAACAAAAAGTTAAGGTAATCAACTTTCTTTCAAAACTAGAAATTGAACAAGATGTAATTGATAAGATAATTTATATTATCGACAATATGAGTTTCTCTGCTAATATGGATGGTCAAAAGGAATTGGATTTAGTTGGACAAATCGTTCAGGATGCGGACCGTCTTGATAGTATGGGTGCTATTGCAATAAATAGAGCACTTGAATATGGATGGTCACATAGTCGTAAATTGTATGATCCTAGTATTAAGCCTCGTCATGATTTATCAAAGGATGAATATCGTAATTCAGAAGGAACCACAATAAATCATTTTTATGAAAAACTATTTTTATTAAGTGATAAGCTGAATACTGAAGAAGCGCGTGAACTTGCAAAAGGTCGTGATCAGATAATGCATGATTTTGTCACAGGAATTGAAAGAGATTGGATTGAAGTTAGCTAAATATAGTCACTTAAAAATAGATTAATACATCGTTGTGATTTATACTAATAAGCTTGCTTATTAAAGTATAATCGACATCGTAACATAGTATAGTGACTCATCTCGATGAACGCTAGTTCTATCATCAATTCGTCGCCACTAGAACTAATTGCTTCAGCAATTTAAGTTCTATGGACATCGTAGCGAAGCGAATGGCCTTGTCTTGCGACTTACACTAATAAGCTTGCTTATTTAAGTGTAATCGACAGCGTAGTAAAACGAAGATATTTCTATTTTAATCAACTATAAAAGGTGTGGAAAATCCACACCTTTTTCGTTTATTATAAATTAAAGATTCTATACATAGAGGTATACAGAGAACCACATAAGCATTGCTGCTGCCATAACGAATAGGTGCCAAACAACGTGGTTGAAGGGAAACTTGACTGTGTAGAAGAAGGCTCCACTTGTGTAGACGACACCACCAGCTACTAGGAGCCAGAAGGCTGTAGGATTTAGGGTGTTCCAAAGTGGGACGATCATTCCGACACATAGCCAGCCCATAATAATATAGATGACTGTTGAAATTTTTGGTACGCTGTCCATTTTCGGTAAGACGATGCTTTTGTAGACGATACCTGCAATGGCAAGAAGCCAAATAGCTACCATCATTGAAATTCCGAGCCACCCACCGACTGTCACTAGGCAATAGGGGGTATAAGTACCCGCAATCAAGAGATAGATTGATGAGTGGTCAAATACTTGGAATACCTTGTTTGCCTTGGTAAAAATTAGGCTGTGGAAAAGTGTTGAAAAGAGGAATAAAAGAGTAAGACACGCTCCGTAGATAGTGAAGGATACGGTAGCTAAAGGTCCCATATGAGCGCCTTTGATGATTAAAAGCACTAGTCCAGCAACTGCTAAACCAAAACCGATACCGTGAGTTACCGCATTAAACACTTCATTAGTTATTCTGTAAGCTCTACTTTCTTGCATTTTATGCCTCCTAATTTAATACTTTATCCTATTCTACTACTTTTTTGTAGAATTAACAGCTTTAGTATATAATTGAAGCAAAAGTTAGGGGGAGAGTATGAGGAAAATTTATTTACAATTTAAAAATCAACTAGCAAAACTTGCTGATACTTATGAAAATATAAATTTATCTTTAAGACGCTCACGCCTAAAGAAAAAACTGAATTTAAATGGCCAAGGCGATTTGCAAATCTTTGCTCACCGAGGAAGCAAGTCGAATCGACCAGAAAATACACTTGCAGCCTTTGAAGAAGCAGTTAGGGTTGGAGCAGACGGGATAGAACTTGATGTTCATCTGACAAGAGACGGGGAAATTGTTGTTATCCATGATGAGTCAATTAATAGAACCAGTAATGGACATGGTTTTGTCAGAAATTTAACCTTAAGTGAAATTCAAAAATTTGATGCAGGGTCATGGTTTGACAAAAAGTATAAAAATGAAAAAATTCCATCCTTGAAAGAAGTTCTGGAACTTTTGAAAGAGTTAGATTTCAAAGGTATATTGAATATTGAGATAAAGACAGATAAATATTACTATCCAGGAATTGAAGAAAAAGTATCAGAATTGATGCTTAAGAAAAATTATCCTTTTTCTCATATATATTGCTCATTTAATTATAAAAGTCTTGAACTATTACATGATTTAGAGCCAGACACAGAGCTAGCATATCTAGCCAAGAATGAAAAAGATAGAATTATTAGAGGCTTAGACTCACCATTTGCAAATACCATCCATCCTAGAGTTGATTGGTTATATAAAAATATAGATAAGCTTGATAAATCTGAAAAGTTCTTTAGGATTTGGACTATAAATAGTGATTTAGATATTAAAATTGCACTTTCTAGTCTGAATGTTTTAGGAATAATGACAGATTATCCAGAACGTGCTGTGAAGATTAGAAATGAATACAAAAAAGAGAGTTGATTTTAACTCTCTTTATCATTTTCTTCACTTTTTCGTGCTTGTCCTAGATCGGTCATCAAACTTGACCATGAATCCATTTGATCTAAGAATTTCTTAGGCTTGAGATGTATTCCAACATATTCCTCATATAATTCGTCAATAAAGAGACGGATTTTCTTTTTCAAGTCATCTTTTAATGAAATGTTTTGTATCTTATTTAAATCAACGTGCATAAAGAGATTTGCAAAATATATGACATTTGGATCCAAATGGCTACGTCGTTCATCTTCATTGAAGTGATTAATACAGAGGCAGCCATTGTATTTGAAGGAGTAGTCCATTGGCAAGTCGGTTCTATGACAAAAGACACACTGTGAAAAGTCAATACTAGAACCAAAGTGCCCCATAATCTGCAATTCAAAAATATTTGTTATTACTTCCCTATCAAATCTCGAGTCAATTAACTCTAAACTCTTTGTTAGAAATTCAAACAAGGGAACATCTTTAATGTTATCTGATATGGATGCATCAGCGAGGGCCACTAAGTAAGCAGCATGGGCATTGAGGAAAATATCTTCATTAATATTTTTGAAAATCCTTACTTCGCTAATATCGTTAATGAATGAAAAACCAGTATCATTTATTTGAAAGATCATATTTGCAGAAGTTAGTGGCTGAATTCCAAAATTTAAACGAGACTTAGACGGATTTTTTAGGAAAAACATTCTTTTGCCATGCTCCTTGGTAAAGATTTTTACCAATTTGTCCTGTTCCTTGTAATTTTGAGAGTAGAGGACAAGAGCATTTGATTCCATTTGAGGCATAGTTAACCTTACTTATTTTCTTCCATATATTCTTTTAGACGAGTCATAGCTGTCTCAATCGTTTCCATACTAGCAGCATAGCTAAGACGTACATAACCTTCACCTAGTTCACCAAAAGCACTTCCCGGTATAAAAGCTACTTGTTTCTTTTGAGCAAAATCTAGTAAGAATTTAAATGAATTTTGTTCATACCCAGCTGGTATTTTAGCAAAAATGTAGAAGGCTCCATCAGGTTTGATAATCTCAAAACCAAGTGCAGTCATTTTTTCTACAATATAATCACGACGCTTGATGTATTCAACCTTCATAGGATAAGCATCATTTTTTCCTGCGGTTAAAGCTTCGATTGCTGCAAATTGCGCGTTAGTAGTAGCAGCAGTAACCAAATATTGATGCGTCTTGATAAGTTGGGCAGTGATAGCTTCAGTTGCTAGGATGAATCCAATACGCCAACCAGTCATAGCATGTGATTTTGAAAGTCCATTAATAACAATTGTTTGCTCAGAAATAAATTCAGCAATCGATACATGTTCTTCACCAGTGTAGTTCAGTTCAGAATAAATCTCATCACTGATAACAAAGACTTCATATTTTTTAAGAACCTCAGCAAATTCCTTAATCTGTTCTCTAGAATAAGTCACACCCGTTGGATTAGATGGGTAGTTTAGAATAATAGCCTTAACACTTTCACCACCATCAATTAGTGATTGTTCTAGTGTCTCAGGTGTTAGGATAAAATTATTTGGTGTAGTATCAATGGTAATAACCTCGCCACCAGCCAAAGTAATAATAGGTTCATAACCTGGATAGTTAGGAGCAGGAATAAGTACCTTATCACCTTCAACAAGAATTGAAAGAAGACTTGCTGAAATAGCCTCAGTAGCACCTACGGTGACCAAAATTTCATTGTCAGGATTATAAGATAAATTATATTTTTCTTTCATAAACTCACTGACAGCCTGACGAAGTGGAAGTAAACCACTCATACCTGTGTAGTGACTTTGATTATCAGCAATTGCAGCAATACCTGCAGCTTTAACTTCTTCTGGTGTATTAAAATCAGGTTCTCCAAGTGTTAATTTAATAATATTTGGAATCTTAGAAACCTCTTGGTCAAATTGTCTAATTTCAGAAACAGCAATTTTATTAATATTTTGATTAAAACGGTGTGATAAATCCATGTTATCCTCCTAGATTATATAATGCTTAGCAATGATTTTATCAGTATTTTCAGAATTATTCAATGCTAATTAGTAGACAACAAAAAAACTTCAACAATTGCTGAAGTTTTATAAGATAGTCCGTACGGGATTCGAACCCGTGTTACCGCCGTGAAAAGGCGGTGTCTTAACCCCTTGACCAACGGACCAGGGTAAATATATAGTAGTTTAAAATAGATTAATACTTCGTTGTATTATTTCTATTCAAATCAACTACGATTGTAGTTGTGTATAAATCATTAAGATTTAATAGTCCGTACGGGATTCGAACCCGTGTTACCGCCGTGAAAAGGCGGTGTCTTAACCCCTTGACCAACGGACCAAAAACACTACTTGAATAGTATACCCCGATACCCTCTACTTTGTCAACAACTTTTTAGAAATTTTTTGTATTTTTTTAAAAAAAGGTTTATAATGACTTTGTCTGCTCTGCTTTTTTATTTTTAAGCAATTTTGCAAGCGTATTCAAGTTCTTGAAAATTTTAAAATTTAATGGTATTATATACACAGATAAAGGTACTGGAATGTGCGAATCAGCTCATCTTTTTTGACCGACTAAATCGTATTGCTTTGGGATTCGAAGACATCTTACAGCGTGCATACCGAACATCCGGGAGCTAGTCTTAGTAAGAGCGAGAAGCCCACCTTGTCTATTAGGCGGGTTCAATACACGAGTTGGTATACGGCATTCAATCAGTACTTTATTTTTTTGAAAAAATATATTGAAATTTATAACTTAAGTGCTATAATATTCAAGTAAGCTTATTAAAGCTTTAACAAGCCTTCTTAGCTCAGTTGGCAGAGCAGTGGACTCTTAATCCATGGGTCGTAGGTTCAAATCCTACAGGGGGCACTAAGTAGACCTTCTATGAATCCTTTCATAGAAGGCTTTTTTATTGTTTTAAATGTGAGTTGTCACACTTTTTGTTCTAGTGAATTCTGAATTCCAAATGATATTGTATATTTGTTGTATGCTATAATGAGTTATGAAAAATGGGATATTGAAGAATCTATGCTATACAGAGCTTGTATATGCTAGGATTAATAAAAAACTAGGATTTAACATTGATAACATAGCAATTGAAAATTTAATTCTTTCACTAATCTCTGATGATAGTAGTGTTATTGAGAAAATAGCAAAGAATTATTATGTTAAAAATTATTCAGAAAACATTAGTGCTACTATTAATTCTTATACCTATAGAGTAATAACAGTTAATAGATTTTAAATTGCAAACCATATGTCCGACTTAGGGCATTTATTTTATATATTAAAAGGAAGATTTATGAAATACAAAACTTTACTATTTGATCTAGATGATACGATTTTAGATTTTGGCGCTGCTGAAGATTACGCTCTAGCTAAGCTATTTGAAGATATGGGTGTTGAGTTAACAGATGATATTAAAGACTATTACTTAAAGATAAATAAGCAAGCTTGGAAGGATTATGAAGACGGTAAGATAAGCCGTCAAGAAGTAACAAATACTCGTTTTTCTAATTTATTTTCTACATTAGGTATTGAGGTTGATGGTCCAAAAATGGATAATAAGTATCGCTCTCATTTAGCAGAAAACCCTCAATTTTTAGGGAAAAGTCTTGAAGTGCTAGAAAAGTTGTCGCAAGATGATTATAAAATGTATATTTTGACTAATGGAGTATCTGTCACTCAACATAAGAGACTAAAGGATGCTGATTTATATCGTTTTTTTGAAGATGTTATTGTGTCAGAGGAGACCGGGTATCAAAAACCAATGGTAGAATTTTTTAACTGTGCTTTTGAAAGGATAGAAAATTTTAATCCTGATACGACTTTAATGATAGGCGACACATTATCCTCTGACATTAAAGGTGGTAATAATGCAGGAGTTGATACACTGTGGCTTAATAATAAAGATGCTGAAAACTTAACCGATGCCGTTCCTACATATGAGATAAATGATATAGAAAAAATATATGAAATTTTAAAATAGCTTTCAAGTCCTTGCTTAATAGTAGGGGCTTTTATTAACCTTATTTTTACAAATATTTAATAAAGAATTTACACACAAATAAGTTTTAAATCTTTATACTATAAATATGTGAAATCACAAACATCATACTTGAAGTTCTTACTTTAAGTTAAAGGTGTTTTTAAGTGTTCTTTTTGTGAAAATCACATGCAAAGGAAGCGTTTTCATGATATAATTTTTGATGTTGGAAAATTTATTGGAGGATTTATATAATGCATAAAGGTAAAAAGATTATTGCGCACAGGGGATTACCAGTATTAGCACCTGAAAACACAATGGGTGGTTTTAAGCTAATGGAGAAATATAATGTAGATTGGTTCGAAACCGATGTTACTTCGACTAGCGATGGGGAACTTGTAATTATTCATGATGACTATCTTGATAGAACGACAAATAAATCAGGAGAGGTTTCAAGAATGAATTATTCAGAAATCGAAGATGCAGATACAGGTTTTTGGTTTTCATCAAAATATGATGGTGAAAAACTGCCAACTATGAGAGATATTGTTGATTTTGTTAATGAAACCAAAATTAATTTGAACATTGAGCTCAAAGGTATTACAGGTCCGGAAGGTAATAAACTAGCGGATGGTCTAGTTTATAAATTAAAAGACCTATTAGATCAAATTGATCCTAGCGTTGAAATTATTATTTCTAGTTTCAATTCGATAATGTTAGCTAAGATGCACAATATTGCTCCTGAATATGAATATGCTATTCTTTTTGAGCAACATACTTTGTATCCCGATTGGCAATTAATTGCTGATGCATGTGGAGCAAAGACAGTTCACTTAGAGAGTGAAAGGTTAACATATGATATGATTTCAGAAATCAAAAAACGGGGCTATAACGTTAATGTATGGACGGTTAATGATCATGGAAGAGCAAATGAACTTTTCAACTGGGGAGTTGATGGAATTTTTACAGATGTAGCAGATACATTTGTTGGAGAGAAAGGGGAATAAGATGAGTTTTAGTCAAACGATAATGAATAAGATAGGCTTTAAAGATAAGAAAAAATTTCTAGGTTTTCTAACAGTTGTGAGTTCTGGACAGATTATTTATTCGGCATTTGAAGCATTCAAAGGTACATTTTATAATACATTGCTGGAAGTTTTCAATTTAAGTAATGCACAGTTAGGTACAATTCTTGGCGCACTAGGAATATCAACATTTCTATATATACCTGGTGGATGGATAAATAATAGATTCTCTACTAGATCATTATTGATTACGGGTATGCTAGTAAGATTTTTAACTATAAACTATATGTTACTTTTCACTCCAGGATTTGAGCAATTAAAATTCATTGCTATGATTTGGGGTGTAGTAGATGCGTTCTTTTGGCCTGCAGTTCTTAACGGAGTAATACTGACAACAAACGAAAGCAATAGATCTATAGGTTTTGGTTTACTAGAGTCGGTTCGTAGAGCATTGGAAGTTTTAATGAATTTCATTCTTGTAACTGTTATGTCAGTTGCTGGAGGTTTGGCAATATTTAAAGGTGGTATGTTTGTTTATAACTTACTATTGATACCTCTATGCTTCTTAGTAATGAAATATATTCCTAAAAATGGTATTTCAGCTGAACATGAGGGAGAGGGAGCAAAAGCCGCAGATGCATTAAAAGGACTGATTGCAGTTATGCTTAAACCAAAAGTTTGGCTAGCCTCACTTTCTGCATTGACTGTATACTGGTGCTACATCATACTTATATATACTGTGCCATATCTTCAAGCTGTTTATAAAATTAATTCATCACAAGCTGCATTATTTGGTATTTTTAATACGGGGGTTATGGGAATCATATGTGGTGTATTAGCAGGTTATATAGCATCAAAAGTTCTTAAATCATCATCATTATTAATGGGACTAGCTCTACTTGTCACTGCTGCATCACTTGGTTTAACTTTAATAGTTCCAAAAACGAAAGAAGCACTTCTTCCAGCTGTAATAGTATTATTCCTATTTTCATTTTCAATTTTCTTAGCAAAAAGTATCATTTTAGCTCCTGTTGCAGAACTTGATATAGATTCTAGGTATTCAGGATCAGCTATGAGTGTAGGATCATTCTTAGCGTATGCACCGGTTCTCCTTGTCTATTCAATGAATGGTCGTATTATAGATAATAATCTATCAGATCCAGTAGCTGCATATAAAACTATCTTTTTAATTGGAGTAGGAGTTGCATTATTTGGTGCATTCTGTTCATTTGTTTTAGTGGCCTTAAGTAAGAAAAGTAAAGCTGCATAGTTAAAACAATATAATAATAACTAAGGGTTGCTGAAAAGCAGCCTTTTTCATCAAGTAAATTTACTATTTGCTTATAAACCACTATTTTTGAGAAATTTTGTTATAATTAGTAAACATTATTACTTATAAATAAAATAGTATTTATTTTTTATTGAGTTTAATTTTTAGGAGAGGAGTGAATTATGTCACTTGCAACATTTTATAGCATACTGGGGACTTTGGTTTCTATAAATGCCGTTCTAGCACTTATAACAATTTTTCGTAAGCCAAGGTCAATAGCAAGTATCTTTGCTTGGTCTTTGATTCTTATCTTCTTACCCGGGGTTGGTTTTATTGCCTATCTATTCCTAGGTCGAGGTCTTGATAAGAAAACAGTAGAGCATTTTGCTGAAGAAAATAAACAAGATTTAAGTGCCATCCAAGAAAAAATTAATCAAATGAACCATTCTGTTGAGAGGAAAGTTATGACTCCTCAGGAACGTCAGCTAAAACGTTACTTTAGTAATATTGAGCGTACGCCATTATGTAGAGGAAACGATGTTTCTTTTTACCTCAGTGGGGAAGAAAAATTTGCAGCGCTATTTGAAGATATTAAAAATGCTAAAGACAATATTCACGTTGAATACTATGCTTTTTTTAGTGATAAAATAGGTACTATCTTCCGTGATCATTTGATTGATAAAGCAAAACAAGGTGTCGAAGTAAAACTTATTTACGATCCATGGGGTGGTCATACAAAATCTAGTTTCTTTAAACCTCTTGAAGAAGCAGGAGGACAAGTCATTCCCTTTATCACTGCGCGTGATATTATTCGGAATACTCGTTTGAATTATCACTTACACCGCAAAGTGGTGGTAATTGATGGGCAAATTGGATGGACTGGTGGCTTTAACGTAGGTGACCAGTACATCTATGGTAGTGAAAAATTTGGTTTTTGGCGTGATACTCATGGTCGAATGGTTGGAACAGCAGCTTTTGGTCTGCAAGAAACATTCATTCGTGACTGGAATGTATCTGTCTCTGATGAAAAAGATAAGCTTGAAAGAAAAGATAATTATTTTGTGGTACCAAAAGAGCCAGTCGGGAATGTTGATATTCAAATCGTATCAGATGGACCTGAAAGTGAATCTATGACTTTAAGAACCGGATTTATGAAAATGATCATGGATGCTGAAGATTACATTTGGTTTCAATCTCCATATCTAGTTCCAGATGATCCAATGATTACAGCATTGGTTGCCGCAGCCCAATCAGGAGTAGACGTAAGAATCATGGTTCCTGATATGCCAGACCATCCATTTATCTTCCGTGCGACTCAGTATTATTCTAATTATCTACATAAACATGGTGTTAAAATTTATAACTATAACAATGGATTCATTCATTCAAAAACGGTTGTTATGGATGATAGACTAGGGGTATTTGGAACAACTAATCAAGATATTCGTAGTTATGATTTGAACTTTGAAGTCAGTGCTTTCTGTTATGATGAAGGTGTGGCCAAAGAAATGGCAGAAATTTTCAAAAATGATATGAAGAAATCTACTGAATTAACTGATGAGATAATTAGTAATCAATCACTTTGGCTTAAATTTAAACAAAATTTCTCAAGACTATTAAGCCCAATCCTATAAAATTAAATGTATTTAATCTCAAATCGTCTAAGATTTGGGATTTTTTTATAATACACATAAAAACATTGACAGCAAATGTAATATTTGATAAATTATATATGAAATCGATACCACAACAAAGGAGATAATATGGCAACTATAAAAGATGTTGCAAAGAAGGCTGGGCTTTCAGTTTCTACAGTTTCTAGATATTTGAATAATCACCCCTATATCTCTGATGACAAGCGGGATGCGATTAAGAAAGCAATGGATGAATTGAATTACAGTCCAAGCTCGGTTGCAACGCAACTGAGGACGAAAAAGGGAAATACCATTGGGATTCTAGTTTCACGAATTACCAATCCATATTTTTCCTACCTAGTCGATTCCATTGAGAGAACTGCAAAGTCAAAAGGTTACAATGTTCTAATCATGCAGACCTATGACGATAAAACTTCAGAACTTCATATGCTTGAAATGCTTAAACAGCAATTCGTTTCAGCAATCATAATGTGTTCGATGGAAGGCTCTATTGAAACTATTGAAAATTATAAGAAATTTGGACCAATTGTCCTTTGTAATGAAGAGTTTCCTGAAAGTGACTTGCTTCAAGTGTCAACGGATCAAGAAGCTGGCTCTTATGAGGCTACTAAATATCTTATTGATCAAGGTTACTCGAAAATTGCTTATTGTACCGGTGGCGATTTGACGACAAATGGTCATGGTAGTAATCGGGCGCAGGGATTTGAAAGAGCTTTGTCAGAAAGTAATTTATCAGTCAAAAAGAATTGGATATTTCCGAAGACCCACAGTATCGCTGATGGTAGGGAGGTTGCTTGTAAAATATTAAAGCAAGATGAAAACAAGAGACCGACTGCTATATTTACTTCAAGCGATGAGGTCGCTACTGGGATTTTAAGCGAATACTTAAGTCGAGGATTAAAGGTTCCTGAAGATCTAGCAATTATGGGGTTTGATAATCAGCCATCGACTGAAATCCTGGCTGTGCCTTTAACGACAATCCAGCAACCTGTAAAAACTTTAGGTCAAGAAGTTACTAATTTGATTATTGCTAAACTTGAAGGACAAACTTACGAAGTTGATTATAAAAATCTAAAATTAGAATTAATTAAGAGGAAATCCGCTTAATATTTCTTTTTGAAAAACATGGTATCGATACCATAAAGTGCATAAATGGTTAAAAGAAAGAGAGAAAAATGGAAAAAGTTATTTCGAAATTTGGTAATACACCCGAATGGTGGAAAGAGGAAGTTGTTTATCAAATTTATCCAAAGAGTTTTTACGATAGCAATAATGACGGTATTGGTGATCTAAAAGGTATTACCGAGAAGCTTGATTACTTAAAAGATTTAGGTGTAACAATGCTTTGGATTTGTCCAATCTTTTCTTCTCCAATGGTTGATAACGGTTATGATATTTCAGACTACAAGGGTATTCAAGAAGAATTTGGAACACAAGAAGATTTAAATGAGATGCTTTCTAAGGCAGAAAGTCTTGGAATTAAGGTAATACTAGACCTTGTGGTCAATCATTCATCTGACCAACACGCATGGTTTCAAGCAGCACTAAAAGATCCTCAAAGTAAGTATCGTGATTACTACATCTTTAAAGAGGGGCAAGATGGAATGGCTCCGAATAATTGGAGGTCAATCTTTGGAGGTAGTGTTTGGGAAAAGGTTGATGGCGAAGAGGATACTTATTACTTCCATACTTTTGATAAGAGGCAGCCAGATCTGAATTGGGAAAATCCGCTACTTCGTCAAGAAATTTATGACATGGTAAATTGGTGGCTTGATAAAGGAATTGCAGGATTTAGAGTAGACGCTATCACCTTTATTAAGAAGGATCAAGATTATGCTAGTATGCCAGTTGATGGACTTGATGGTCTTTCAAATGTGAAACATAAGGCACGTAATCGTCCGGGTATTGAAGTTTTCCTCGATGAGCTAAATCATGAAACATTTGAAAAGCATAAATGTGTGACGGTTGGTGAGGCTCCTGGTGTAAATTATGATGAATTTGATGGATATATTGGTGAAGGTGGTTACTTTAATATGATTTTTGATTTCCACTATGCTGATATTGATGTCGAAACAGGTAGCGAGTGGTTTAAAAAAGTTGATTGGAAGGTTTCAGAACTTCGAGATCTAATATTTCAAAGTCAGTATGCTCTTCAAGCTAATGGATGGGGAGCAAACTTCTTAGAGAATCATGACCAACCAAGATCAATAGATAAGTATATACGTGATGAAAAATATCAAAATGAAATTGGAGCAAAAGCACTGGCAACCTTGTTCTTTTTCATGAGAGGGACTCCATTCATCTATCAAGGTCAAGAAATTGGAATGACCAATTTCAAACGAACTTCCATTGATGAGTTCAATGATGTATCAAGTATTGATAATTACAATCGTTCAATTCTTGAAGGATTTAGCCAAGATGAAGCAATGGGCTTTGTAAACGATCGCTCTAGAGATAACGGTAGAACACCATATCACTGGGATTCTACAAGTAATGCAGGGTTTACAGCTAGTAAAGATAGCTGGTTATCCCCTGTTGGAAATCATCAAGAAATTAATGTAAATGATCAAGAGGAAAAAAATGATTCAACCCTTTCATTTTACAAGGAAATAATAGAATTGAGACAGAATTCTCAATACAGAAATACCCTAATCTATGGTGAGTTTAATGGTCTTAAAGTAGATGACAATGTTATTGCTTATGAGCGAATTGGTGACGACAATACTTTACAAGTATTTGTAAACCTAAGTTCTGATAAAGTCCAAGTGGAAATAAAAGGACAAGTGATTTTAGATAATTACGATTCAAAAGATATAAATATTAATGGAGTTTTGGAGTTAGAGCCCTATCAAGCTCTTCTAGTGAGAAAGGAAAAATAAGATGGCAGAAATTAACTATAAACAGATTGCAAATAATCTTGTTGAACTTATTGGTGAGGATAATATTGTTTCGGTAACTCACTGTGCTACACGTTTACGTGTTCAAGTAAAGGATCGTTCAGCGATTGATGATAGTCAGGTAGAACTTGTTGATGAAGTAAAGGGTGTTTTCTATAATGCTGGACAGTACCAAGTTATCCTTGGTACAGGTATTGTAAACAAGGTTTACGATGAAGTTCAAAAACAGTATTCATTCCCAGAAGTATCAAAGGATGAAATGACTAAAGATGATTCATCTTGGTTACAAAGAGCAGTAAGAAATATTGCTGATATCTTTGTACCAATTATTCCAATATTAGGTGCAACAGGACTTTTCTTAGGTTTAAAAGGAGTGCTCTTTAACCCGACAGTTTTGAATTTATTTGGAACTACTCCTGAAGCTATTCCTCAATGGCTATCAGCTCTTGTAACAGTCTTAACTGATACTGCCTTTGGATTTTTAACAGCATTTATTTGTTGGTCGGCCTTTAAGAAGATGGGTGGACTTCCTATTATTGGTTTCTTAATTGGTTTAATGCTGGTATCACCTGCACTTCCTAATGCCTATGCAGTTGCTGGTGGCACTGCTCAACCAATTATGGCCTTTGGTGTAATTCCATTAGTGGGTTACCAGGGCTCAATCCTAACAGCATTAATTACTGGTATGATTGGTGCAACGCTTGAAAAGAAACTGCGTAAGATTATGCCAAACTCAATGGATTTAATCTTTACACCATTTGTAGTAATTTTGGTTTCAGTTTTAGTTGCCTTATTTGTACTTGGTCCAATCGTTCACGCCTTTGAAGGGCAAGCGATTAAGCTAATTGAAATGTTCTTACATTTACCATTCGGTATTGGTGGTTTGATTATCGGATTCCTTTATCCTATTGCTGTTATGACAGGAATGCATCACATGTTCATCATGATTGAAACATCTTTAATCGCAACAACTGGATTTAATCCCCTCATTACAGTTTGTGCTATGTATGGATTCGCCAATGCAGCAGTCTGTTTAGCCATCGCTCTCAAAGCTAGAAATTCAGCTGTAAAGGCAGCAGGAATTTCAGCAACTCTTACTCAACTACTTGGTGTAAGTGAACCCGCTTTATTTGGGGTAGTTATGCGTACTGGTATGAAGGCTATTGGAGTACTTTTGGCAAGTTCATCTCTTGGAGGAATGGTTCTTTCATTGATGGGCATTCAAGCTAACAGTTATGGTCTTGCTGTTCTTCTTTCACCACTGATGTATATTTATAGCCCTTATCAAGTTACAACTTATGTGATTGTCGGAATTCTTACTTTTGTATTTGCCTTTGTTATGACTAATATTATTGTGGTACCAGGTAAAGCTAAAACTGCCGCAACAAATGACAGTGATAGTCCAAAAGAAAGTCCAGTTCCATCTACTGATGTTATTACAAGCATTGATGAAATTCATACTCCACTTGCAGGTGAAATTATTCCTATTGAAGAAGTTAGCGATCCTGTATTTGCCAACAAACTTATGGGAGAGGGATTTGCAGTTATCCCAAGTGAAGGAACTGTTAAAGCACCGATAACAGGGGTTATAGAAATGGTTGCTCCTAGTAAACATGCTATAGGTATCAAGGGTGATAGTGGTCTTGAGTTACTTATTCACATGGGTATTGACACAGTGGCGCTTGATGGTGCACCCTTTGAAATTGATGTGAAGCCGGGAGACCATGTAGAAGTTGGCCAAAAACTCGGAACAATGGATCTTGACCAAATTATCAAAAATGGTAAAGACATTACTACAATGGTAATCATTACAGACTCAGGAACTCAAGTAGAATCAATTAAGTTTTATGGTGAGCATGTTGTACCTATATTGAAAAAATAAAATTCAGAAGGTCCTTAAAGGGCCTTTTTTTATAAAATTTTGACTGATTTAATAAAGTAGGATATTATAAAAGAAAATAAGTCTTTGAAAGGTAATGTCAATTTATGTAATGTTTTTTAAAAACAATTCCGATATTTATTAAACTTTTGTGTATGTAAAAGTCTTTTTATGTTACACAAATTGAAGAGGGAAACCTTATTTAGGAGAATAAATGTTTTTAAAAAATAATAAATTATATTACCAATGGCGTAGTCTTGAATGGATTAGTATGCTGGGTGATAGTTTTTACTATATCGCCCTTTTATCATATGCTTCAAACTTATCTAATCCAAAAATAGCTATAATGATAATCAGTATCTCTGAGATTTTTCCAAGAGTTTTTGAAGTATTTCTTGGAGTTTTAGCTGATTCGACCCGGCAGAGAACAAAGAGATTTTTCCAATCAGGGATTTTTAGGGGATTTTGTTATCTCTTGATTGGAATAATAATGTTAAAATCAAATTCCATTATAGGAATACTTATAATTGGTATATTAAATGCACTCAGCGATTTGTTTGGTTCATATGTAGAACTATGCATATCACCATTTATCAAGTTGATAGTAGATGAAGATGATTTGGAGGAATCACTAGCTATTAACTCATTCTTTCATAACTTTATTTATATGTTTGCTAATTTAATTGGTGCGGCTTTATTAGGAGTATTAGGAATTCAATTACTGGCTTTTTTCAACGCCTTAACTTTCTTTTTCGTTGCTTTTGGTGTAAAGGCAATAAGTAGTCAATTAATTGAGGTTGAGAAGAAGATTGAAGTTGGGAAGTTTACTCATATTAAGGACGTTGTAAACCATATTTTATATAGTTTGAAAGATTTAATTAGTGAAAAATCAATAAGGAATTTTTTCTTATTTGCTGCTTGCCTTAATAGTTTTTCGCAAACGACTATACCTGTATTGTCAATCTACTTATCCCAAAATAAAGATTTTCAAATTATCAATTTGGCATATTCGGTAGCAATAACTCAGGGATTAATTGTTCTATCTGGACTTTTAGGTAACTTTTTAGGGCCAAAATACTTTACAAGGTTGTCAACAAATAATATTCTAGCTATCTCATATGCTGGGAATATGTTGTTTTCTGTTTTTATATTTAAAAATTTACCAATGTTAGCAGTTTTGAGTTTGCTGATAAGTACTTTTACCATAGGGATATTTAACATTAGATTTAGCGTAATTATATTAAAGAATACACCATTAGAGAAAATGGGAATTATAAACTCTTGTATGAATACCTTTTTTATGGTAATTCCAGCTTTGATATCAACAGTATTAATAAGTTTGGTTACTAACTCGATATTTATATATGCTTTATTTGTTGGTGTGATTTCCATCACTGCACTCTTAATTTTGTTTCTAACAAGAAATACAAAATTAGATATAGGATAAATCTAAAAAATTAAGTTTATAAACCCAATATATATAAGCATGTAACAGCTTTGTTGCTTGTCATTTACTACAATTTAAAGATAATAGAATTATAAAGAGAAAGGCAAAAGGAACTCAAATATGGCTTTAGGTGAATCATTAAGTAAGGCTCGTAAAGATAAAAATCTTACTCAAGATATGGTAGCTGAGCAATTATATGTAACTAGGCAGACCGTATCTAGGTGGGAGCAAAATAAGACCATGCCTAATATATATGTACTTAAGGAATTGAGTTCTCTCTATGATCTATCTCTTGAACAGCTTGTTTCTGAGAAAACAGATTCGAGTGATGAAGCAGATTCTATTGATTCGGGAGGAAAAAAGATGACAAGAACAAAAATTAACTGGTTTGCTTTAATTGGGGTGTTAATTTTCAATGTTTTATTAGCATTGACTGTATTTACCGTGGTAGGTGCAGTTTTGTTTAGTATATGGCTTTTGGATATAGTATTTATTGCAAGCCCCTTAATATTACTGATTGCTAACGTATCAGGGGTTCAAGCTTATGCAAATGATCAGACTGTTTACGCGATTATTTTCTTTGTTATTGGAATTGTAGCATTTCCTATAATTATGAGAATAACAAAACTACTTGTAAACTTCTTTGTAAAGTATGTAAAGTACAATGTAAAAGCTATTTACAATTAAAAAGTCAGGAAACTGGCTTTTTTTGTGCTTGTATACTTGCTCTAAATAGCTAATATATTGAGTGTGATGATTCATCACATAATAAAATCAAAAAAATTAGGAAAATAAGACTTAAATATATAAATAATAGTATATATTATTATTTATAAGGTTAGCAAAGAGGAGGGCATAATGGATTTTGGGAAGAAAATAAAAAATCTTCGTCAAGAAAGAGGCTATACTCAGGAAGAATTAGGTAAATTATTAAATGTCTCAAGATCAACAATCTCCAGCTGGGAAATTGGACGAACTTTTCCAGATATTGAAATGATTTTCCAAATCAGTCGGATTTTAGACATAAGTATTGATTCTCTATTAAATGATGATGAAAAAATTGTTGAAAATTTAATTGCAGATAACAGTCAAATAAAATTATTGAAATTTTTGTATAAAGTTATTATTGCGTGCGTCTTACTTTTTATTGTCTTAAGCTCTGCATGGTTTATTAAGAATACTTGTGACTATTCATTTGCTAAAAGTTGGAATAATTATACTAGATACTATACAAAAAATTTTAAAGATGTCGAATGCCTTGTACCTAAAGCAAAGTATCTAGATATTAATAATAAAAAGGAAATGTTTTCTTTCGTAAGTAGCGAGGGAATTGAGTGGCATTTTAAAGAAAAAGAAAATCCTTACGCAACCATTAATGTAACAATTAATACCACAGACGAAAGGGAAGAACCAATTACTATTCATCTAGATAAAAGCTTTAAACTTATTTCTAAAATGTTGTCTTCGGACGAGGTAGTGCACTATAGTAAAAATGAACTTGAAGAGATAGAACAATATCTCGATAAAAATATGAAATTAATTGAAGAATCTTATAGTCAAAGTAGAGATATCTGGAAGGATGTAGTACTTAATTAATATAATATAAGTCTGTCGAAACAGGCTTTTTTTTAGTTATATTTAAGTAAAGTACAATATCATAGAATACTTAAGCTTAATTCTTGCAGTGGTATTAATGTTTTAGTAAAATCATTGTAATATAATACTATAGTTCCTATATATAAATGGAGTGAAAAATGAATATCTTTGATGACTTATACTTACTGTTTCAACCAATAGTTAATACAGAATCTACAATGGATTTTATTGAGTTTGAGGTCCTGCTTAGGAACCATGAGACTAAATCATTTCCCGAAAGTTTATTTACTAAATTAATGAATGATGAAGATTTATATATAAACTATTTATACTGGTTTCATAAAGAAATGAAAAAATATTTAGACGCATTTCCTCAGTATAATTTTTCTTTGAATCTTTTTCCCAGCCAAATAAATAAGGAAGCAACATGGGAATTTTTGAATGAATTAAAACCCTATTCATCTCAAATTATGATTGAAATAACTGAACATATCAAACCATTTCAAAAACAGTCTGATCACATGAACGATCAAATTGATATGGAATTTTATTTAGTTAAAATAAATCAACTTGGGTATCAAATCGCTTTAGATGATATTTCTACTGGTCAGAATAATTTGGAGTTTGTTTTAAAAAATATTGATCATATTGATACAATGAAATTTACTTTGACAGCTTTCATGGATGCAAAGATGGAAGATGTTAGAGATTTTATTTATGCATGGAGACAGGTATCTATAAGGCATGGCAAACGATTTATTATTGAGGGCGTTGAGAATGAGGATATAAGTAAAAGGCTGTCTGACTCGGGTTTTACCTATCAACAGGGATATTATTGGCCGCTTATAAAAGATATGTATTAGGTGTTGGAGACCCACTTAAGAAATGAAAATGATTGTTACTTTAATATTTTTTGTCCCTATTATATTGACTAGTCTTCTTTTATCATTTTATTCTATCTCAAGAACGACTGGACGTACTAGGTTTGCGAAATTAGAAAAATATGCACTATTACTTATACTCTATGCCATATATGAATATTTTATACTAAGTTTTACTTATACTTTCGTTGGTTTTTATTGTTTTGAATATACTTTAGCAATCTTTATTGCATATTATTGTTTGCCAAAAGAAGGAAAATATTTATTTCTCATAACGCCTGTACTAATGATGACTTATTATAGTGTCTATGACTTTGATTATTCAGGCTCAGAAATAAGAATTATGTTAATAGGAATAATTCATTTTACAGTATTTTCTTTATTACAAAGTATGGATATTAATAGGAAAAGATGGTTACAAATAGTGTTCCTTCTTTTAATTGATATGGTAATTTCTTTAGGCTCGGATTCCGCGGCTATTACAATTGATGGTAAGGGATTTATAGTAGACGAAGAGGTATTGGTATTTTTAGGCTCTTTAGTTGTCGTCTTCTTGTATCGAAGATTTCATGACATACAGCTACAAGATATTAAGGCAATGAATGCTGAAGTGAAGAAATCTCAAATTGATAGTTTAACAGGTGCCCATAATTTTTCAGGTTTTACTAAACTTCTAGAAAATTTTCCAATGGATACGAGTGTTGTAACCGTAGCTATGATTGATTTAGATTATTTTAAAAAGGTAAATGATACATATGGTCATATAGAAGGAAATAATTTATTGATTTCTTTGGTTCGTATGATACGTAATTACATGAATAGCCAATTAAGAGAAGAAGAGTACTATATATTCCGATTTGGTGGTGAAGAATTTTGCTTAGTATTTTTCAATCTTGATTCAAAAAAAGTTAAAAATCTTTTGGATGATTTTAGAATGTCTTTTGTAACTTATTATGATAGTGTGGAAGATTATGATAAGGTTCAAGTTAGTTTTTCAGCAGGTATATCAAGTAAGGTTGTTGATGGTGATAAGGAAGTAGTTCATATTGCGCTAGAGGAAGCCGACAAAGCCCTTTACAAATCAAAAAATAATGGACGAAATCAAGTAGTAATATATAAAGACGATGAACAAATAAATGAGCAACTAGGTTTATTAAGTTTTTTAAAGCAGGTGAATAATAATGAAAAAAAATAAAATTTTACCAATTCTATTATTATTTTTTTTAATAGGATTGATAATAATTGGAGGATTTCGAATAATAAAAAATAATAATTCAAATGAAAAAGAAGTAAAAAATTTATACGAAGCTTGGTCTAATAAATATATATCAAACAGTAGTCAAGGGAGTTTTGTAAATACAGGGAAAGATAAGAGAATGACAGTTTCAGAAGCACAAGGATATGGGATGCTTATTGAAATTGATGCGTCAAAAAAAGGTTGGTCTAAACAAGAGAACTTTGATAAGCTAACTGAGTATTATAAGGCTCATACTATTTCTGAAAACAATGACTTGATGGCTTGGAAACAAACTGAGGATGTAAATTCAACGTCTATGGTTACAAGTGACGAAAATAATACTAGTGCTACTGATGGTGATTTAGATATTGCTTATGCCTTGTTTGAGGCTGATGAATTGTGGGGTAGTGAGGGAAACTATAATTATAAAGAAATTGCAAACTCTATTCTCAATGATTTATTAAAATATAATTATCAATCGAGTAATAATCTTTTACTTGTAGGAGATTGGGCAAGGTCAACTGAGGACAAGAATAGCTTAGTAAGAACATCTGATTTGATAGTCCCTTATTACCAGTATTTCTATAAAAAAACTGGGATAGATACCTGGAAGTTAATTGCTGAAAAGTCGATAAAAGTTTTAAATGATTTAAGCTTAAAAACAGACACAGGGTTGATGCCAGACTTTATTCAAGTCTATGGAGATGATGTGCAGATAGCAAATGGTAGAGTTCTTGAAAGCGAACATGATGGGGATTACTATTGGAATGCTAATAGGGTACCTTTACGCTTAGCAGGAACTGGGGCAGAACTCACTCAGACCAAAGAAAAATTGCTTGCTTTCTTCGCTGAACGAAAAACAATAAGTGCTGGCTATAGACTAAACGGGCAAGATTTGGTAGACTATTCATCAACTGCTTTTACATCGCCAGTTGCAGTTCTTGCTAATTATGAAGATTCTGGAAGTAACCTGGCTGTAAAAAGTAAAAATGAGACTTTGAAAAATGCTTTGGGGAGCAGTTATTACGCAGATACTTTACAGGTTTTATCTGCATTTACTATTTTAAATATGGAGGAAAAAAATTGAACATGCTGAATTTGAGTTTTCAACAAATTCTGATATTCGATGTAATTTTTGCCTTAGTCGTTTTTGTAATATATCGACTGGCAATTCGTTATCAATTCTTTAAGAATACAATTATAATTATTTATTGGGTGGCAATGATTATATACCTTGTATGGAGACTATTCTTTACAATGCCACATGACAATATTGTCAATTTAATAGCAGGAATATTGCTATATGTAGCAGAAATCGGGGGATTTTTCCTGTCTACAGTATTCTACTTGTTATTTGCTAAGAAGCACAAACGACCAGTTAAGACCTTAGCAGAGTTTGAGGATGGTAAATATCCAACTGTTAATGTATTTATCGCAACGTATAATGAGGATGAGATGATTCTTAGTCGTATCATTACTGCGGCCAAGAATATGACTTATCCAGGTGTTCATAAGGTCTATGTTTTAGATGATGGACATCGTGATGAGATAAAAGCTCTTTCTGAAAAACTTGGTGTAAACTATGTAAGCCGAGATAACAATGATCATGCAAAAGCTGGGAATCTTAACAATGGTTTAGATGTCACTGACGGTGAGTTGATTGTTACAATGGATGCAGATATGGTTCCGCGCTCAGACTTCTTATTAAGAACAATCGGTTACTTTGCTGATAAAAAAGTTGGATTTATTCAATCACCACAGACCTTCTTTAATAATGATCCATATCAATTTAACCTTTTTTCAGAGGGTCTGATAGCTAATGACCAGGACTTCTTTATGCAAAGTATTGAAGCGCAAAAAGATGCCTATAATGCCACTATGTACGTAGGATCAAACGCCGTCTTTAGACGAGAAGCTCTTGAAGATATCGGAGGATTCTCAACAGGTGTAATTACAGAAGACATGGCGACTGGAATGTTAGTTCAGGCTAAAGGTTGGAAGACAGCCTTTGTCAATGAGAACTTAGCATCAGGACTTGCTCCTGAAACATTTGGAGACCTTATAACACAAAGAGACCGTTGGGCGCGTGGAAATATTCAAGTAGCTCGCAAATGGAATCCTCTTTTCACCAAAGGTCTTACATTTATGCAGAGAGTCATATATATGGATGGAATTCATTATTGGGTCTCAGGGATTTATAAGATGATCTATCTCTTTGCTCCAATCGTCTTTCTTTTATTCGGAGTTTACAGTTTACGTGCCTCACTTGCAGGAATCATGCTCTTTTGGTTCCCAGCCTTCATATCGTCACAGCTTGCCTTTAATACGGTAAGTGAAGGTCGTCAAACAATCATGCTGACCAACGTTTACGAGACTGTAATGGCACCATACATGTCCTTTGCTGTAGTGCGTGAAGCCCTCTTCTTGTCAAAAAATAAATTCGCTGTAACCAGAAAAGGTGTAAATACAGATGAAACTTATTATAACTGGCGACTAGCTATGCCTGTACTTGTAATTCTTGCACTTTCAATCTTAGCCTTGATTAAGGGAATACTTATCATGCTTGGAATTGTACCGTTTAAGGAACCTGTAAATGCTGTTTACATTAATGTTTTCTGGCTTTGTTATAATATTTCAGCTCTTGCTCTTGCTGCCTTCATGCCATTTGAAAGACCAAGATTTAGAAAAGCTGAACGTTTCCCGGATAATAAGAATGTTGAAGTATTTAGCTTAGATGGACAAAAATTAGGAACAGGAAATCTAAACGACTGGAATGAAATTGGGGCAGCAATGACTTTAAACAAAGATATTGCTCCTAACTTTGAAGAGGTAGTTTCAAACGGGATTAGGGTCTTAATAAGTATTGAAGGACATACTATTGAAGGTACTGTTAGTCGTAATAAGGTGAAAGACGGTCAAGTAGATATGGCAATTTCTTATGTAAATCTATCTGAAGAAAATTATTCATATATTATTTCTCAAACCTATGCTCTTGCTTCAACAATCTATAAGCCAGTTAGATATAACAATAGTATCTCAGTGATTTTCTTATCACTCATACGTAATCATTTCAAAGTATTTCAAAAACCAAAAAAAGGTTAGAGTTAATTTATAAGTATACAGTATAAAAAGTAGCAGTGGAAAAGACCACAGCTACTTTTTTTGTAGGAATAGGTATTTTATGGGTATAAGTTGGGAATAGTAATATCCAATTTGAATGTATTATATATACATAAAGTACTTTATAAAAACAAATACCTAATCTAGATTAAAAAAGAAAGAAAGGAAAAAAATAATGGCAACAGGATTAACGATTGAACAGGCAAAGAATCTAATGAAAAAATACTTAGATGCACCAATGCCTACATATCCAGGAGTTTACTATGGTACATACGGAGGTTCACCTGATTCACATTCTAACTGTACATTGTTTAGTCAATGGTTTTTAAAAAATTATACTGTTGATAGTATTAATGTGGCACAACCGAGTGGTAAAGGGTATAAAATGGTGGAGAATTTTGTAAATGCTAATCAAGGAAAATTCACTATTAGCAATACTCCGAAAGCATTTTCATTATTTTCTATCACAGGACCTAATAGTAATTATGGTACTAAAAAAGAGGGACATACAGGAATTGTACTTGGAATTGATGGAAATAATGTTATTACTGGTGAAGCAAACTATGGATTTAAATATGGTGGATTGGATGGAGCATATCCAAACATTGGGACTATTGTAAAAATACGTTCTTTAAGTACATTTAATAGTTCAACAGGTGTAACGTTTGTAGATTTAAATAACTATTTAGTAGATGAACTGAAAAATGTTAATGGACTAGTACAAGAGGATAAAGGGGAAGAGGAAGATATGACGGAATTTGCATTTAAATATGGTACTGCAATGTTTTATGTACATGGAACTACAATGAAAGTATTGACAGATCCAGCACAATGGAGTGTACTTCAAGCAGTATACAGTCAAGTAGCTGAGCGCAAAACAGGAAAAGCACAGAAAATTAAAATCTTTGATTGGACAGACAATAAGCCTACATATGAGGCATACAAAAAAATCTGTGATTTTAAAGGGTAGTTTTAATTATTAGAATAAACTAAGGAGATATTATGGTTTTAGGAGAGAGCACTTATTCAGGTGGTGCATTGAAAAATAATCAATACTTAATTTCTCAAGAAAATATTAGATTGGTAATTAATGCAGCTAGGCTATATAATCTAAAGCCGAGTTTCTTAATCACACAAATGTTTATAGAAAGTCATTGGGGCGATTCAAATGTGGGACGTATTGATAACAATTGGAGTGGTATTTCTGAGCCGTTCTCACTTCCAACAGATTTTGGAATAAGTATGCGAAGAGGAACTGCTCGTCCAGTGAATGAAGGTGGTTACTACGTTCACTTTTCAACACTAAATGACTTTTTTAAGGCGTATGCCTTTCTAATCTCTAAACGAAATGGACTATATAATGTAGAAGGTGCGGATACAATTGAAGCATATACAAAGGGATTATTTAAAGTTGGTGGAGCTAGATATGACTATGCAGAAAGTGGCTATGATCATTATATAAGCATGACGGTTCCAACCTATAATTCAATGATTAGACAAAATCCTGGGAAGTTAGAACAGATTGACTCAAAAATTAATTACGATGAATATAAAGAAGGAGAAATAGATATGACAGAATTTGCATTTAAACAAGGAAGCGCTATATATTATGTACATGGAACTACAATGAAAGTATTGACAGATCCAGCACAATGGAGTGTACTGCAAGCAGTGTATAGCCAAGTAGCAGAACAAAAGACTGGAAAAGCTCAAAAAATTAAAATTTTTGACTGGACAAATAATGATGCGACAGCTAATGCATATAAGAGAATTTGTGATTTCAAATAGTAATATTTAATATATAAAAGACCTAGAATCAAAATGTTTCTAGGTCTTTTATATATTTATTATTTCGGCAATTGAGCCAAATATTCATCAATTATTGTAATAATTTCTTCTTGTGTTTCGGCTTGGTTGACAGCAACTTTTACTTTTGCAGCGCGTGGAGCACCTTTTAAATAATAAGCCGCGTGTTGACGGAATTCACGTGGTCCAAGCATTTCTCCTTTAAGAGCCACTAAACGTGCCAAGTGAAGTTTAGCTATCTCCATTTTTTCTTCAACTGATGGTTCATCAAGAAGTTCACCTGTTCTTAGGTAGTGTTCAGTTCTGTGAAGCATCCAAGGATTACCAAGGGCAGCACGACCAATCATGACGGCATCGCAGCCAACTTCATCAATCATGCGCTTAGCATCTTCTGGAGTTCTTACATCACCATTACCCATGAAAGGAATTGTAAGTTCACTTGCTACACGAGCCAATACATCCCAGTCAGCATGACCTTCATACATTTGAACGCGAGTACGCCCGTGCATGGCAAGAGCAGCTCCACCAGCTTTCTCAACAGCAAGTGCATTTTCTACGGCATATAAATGTTCTTCATCCCAACCAGTACGCATTTTGACAGTGACTGGTAGATCAACAGCAGAAGTAACAGCATCTACCATTTCGTAAACTTTATCAGGATCAAGAAGCCAACGAGCACCAGCCTCATTTTTTGTTACTTTAGGTACTGGGCAACCCATATTGATATCAATTATATCAGTAGGTGTATACTCTTGAATAAATTGAGCAGCTTCGACAAGAGTTTCTTTATCCCCACCAAATATCTGCAAGCTAATTGGATGTTCTTTTTCATCCATTTCAAGCATTGATAGAGTCTTTTTATTACGGTGTTGGATTCCTTTATCAGAAATCATTTCAACGACCACAAGTCCTGCACCGAACTCTTTAGCAGTTACACGGAAGGCCTTGTTCGAGATACCAGCCATCGGCGCTACGACTACACGGTTTGGAATCTCCACATTACCGATTTTCCAAGGCGAGTTGTATTTTTTATCCATTTGCATTGATTATTTCCTCCAAATCAGCCTGACTGAAATCGTAGTGCTTAGTACAGAATTGACAAGTAACTTCAGCACCATGATCTTCGTCAATAATAGCTTGAATCTCATCTTTTCCAAGACTTGCTAAACCTTCAGCGAAGCGTTCTTTACTACAATCACATTTGAATGCTAGAGGACTTTCTTCTAAAATCTTATATTCGTCTTCACCATAGATGGCATCAAGCATTGATTTAAGCGGATTTTCTTCTTCTAAGATTTGAGAGATAGCAGGCATTTTTTGTACATGTTCTTCAAAACGTGCAATTTCTTCCTCAGTAGCATCAGGCATTACTTGAACTAAGAAGCCACCCGCAACCTTAACTTTGTCTTCACCATCAAGTAAGACATTTAGTCCAACAGCAGATGGAGTTTGTTCACTAGTTGTAAGATAGTAAGCAAGGTCTTCACCGATTTCACCAGTTACCAAAGGTACTTGACCAGTATAAGGATTCTTTAATCCCATATCTTTCACAACTACAAACCATCCTGGTGCAAGAATAGGTCCGACAATTACTTCACCTGTCGAAGTTTTCTTGTAGTCGATCTCGTTGTTCTTCATATATCCCTTAACGTTACCATGGCTATCAGCGACCACAATAATTGGTCCCACTTGCTCATTATCAGGCAAAATTCTTAGAGTAATCTTGTCGTTACCCTTTTGGTTTGCTCCCAAAATTTGCGCCGCAATGAGAGTACGTCCAAGAGCAACAGTAGAAGTTGACCAAGTATGATGTAAGTCTTGGGCAGTAGTTACAGTTTCTGTGGCATCTAGTGCATAGGCACGAAAATGTCCATTATTTGATATTGTTTTAATTATTTTATCCATGATTAAATCTCCTAATTAGTACAAAATATTTTAACATACTTTTACCCATTTTACCCCATTACTGCCTAGAATCCCATATAAAGCAGTTTTTCTTTTCTCTCTTTAGAAAAAGAATCCCATAAATCTTGCATAAATATTATTTTCAGAAGAATAATGATCAAAAAAAGGACACTGAAAAACTTTTTATGGAATATATTGAGTTAATATTTAATAGCAGTTAAATATTAGATATTTGTTGTTTATGTTCGGAAATTCAAAAATATTAATTTAAAATACTAGACAATATTCGCTTTTCTGAGAAAGTTATTTATAAAACAAGCTTAATATTCGACTTTTAAACTCGAACTATTTGAAAGATGGGCTGAAGATTGGTATAATAAACTGTAACTAAGTAAAAATTAGGGAGAAAAAATATGTCATCAGTTGTTGTTGTAGGTACTCAGTGGGGAGATGAAGGTAAAGGTAAAATTACTGACTTCCTTAGTGCAAATGCAGAAGTTATCGCACGCTATCAAGGTGGAGATAACGCGGGACATACTATCGTCATTGACGGTTTCAAATATAAACTTCACTTAATCCCATCAGGAATCTTTTTCCCAGAGAAAATTTCTGTAATCGGAAATGGTGTCGTAGTAAATCCAAAATCTCTTGTTAAAGAGCTTGCATATTTACATGAAAATGGTGTAACTACTGAAAATCTTCGTATTTCAGATCGTGCGCACGTTATCTTGCCATACCATATCAAACTTGACCAACTTCAAGAAGATGCTAAGGGTGATAACAAAATTGGTACAACTATCAAAGGAATCGGACCTGCTTACATGGATAAAGCAGCGCGTGTTGGTATCCGTATCGCAGACCTTCTTGACGAAGAAATCTTTGCTGAACGTTTAAGAATCAATCTTGAAGAGAAGAACCGTCTATTTGTTAAAATGTATGACAGCGAACCTCTTGACTATGATGAAATCTTTAACGAATACTATGAATATGGTCAACAAATTAAAAAATATGTTGCTGACACTTCAGTAATCTTAAATGATGCTCTTGATGCAGGTAAACGTGTTCTTTTCGAAGGTGCACAAGGAGTTATGCTTGATATTGACCAAGGTACATATCCATTCGTAACATCTTCAAACCCAGTAGCTGGTGGTGTAACTATCGGTAGTGGTGTAGGACCATCTAAAATCTCAACAGTTGTCGGAGTATGTAAAGCATACACTAGCCGTGTAGGTGATGGACCATTCCCAACTGAATTATTTGATGAAACTGGTGAACGTATCCGTGAAATCGGACATGAATACGGAACTACAACAGGTCGTCCACGTCGTGTTGGATGGTTTGACTCAGTAGTAATGCGTCATTCTCGCCGTGTATCAGGACTTACAAACCTTTCACTTAACTCAATCGACGTACTAAGCGGACTACCAGAAGTTAAAATCTGTGTCGCTTATGACCTTGACGGTGAAAGAATCGAATACTACCCAGCAAGCCTTAAAACTCTAGAACGTTGTAAACCAATCTACGAAACACTTCCAGGTTGGGAAGAAGATATCACAGGTGTCCGTACCCTAGAAGAACTTCCAGAAAATGCCCGTAATTATGTTCGTCGTGTAGGTGAACTTGTAGGAGTACGTATTTCTACTTTCTCTGTTGGGCCGGATCGTGACCAGACTAACGTCTTAGAATCTGTTTGGGGTATATAATCGTCTAAAATAGCGTGCTACGTCGTCGATTTCGTTGCGATGAACCATAAGTTCTATCGCTCCTCATCTCCTCGTACCCCATCTATTTTATCTCGATTATATAAGATAATTAAGTTTATCTATCCTAACTTATCTTCTTGCATTTCATATATTATACTCTGGCTTTACTGTAGATGTAGTGATGATGTGATAAGTAGGTTCTATCTGTGGCGCGTTTCCTAGCCACAAACAATTTGTCATATATTCTTTTAAACAAATGGATATTTGATAATTATTATTTTGTATTTAAACGGAGTTCTTTGGTTAGGGCTTCGTTTTCTTTCTTTAAAACTATGAAGTGTACTTAAATATTTATACGTAAATTGGTTTTGAAAATTGCGATTTAAAGTAATAAATTTCTTTTATTTTTGTTCTTTTCAAGTAAAACCCCTTGACGGCTATACAAATTTACGGTAAGATAATAAACGGTATTGTTTACCACCATTTTTTGGCCCCGGAAACCAGAAAATAACGAATGCAAGGAACGGCATTCACAAGTAAACAAAGACAGAAAATATTAGGAGATATCATGAACAAAACTACATACATGGCTAAGCCAGGTGAAGTTGAGCGTAAATGGTACGTTGTTGACGCAACTGATGTACCTCTAGGACGCCTTTCAGCAGTTGTTGCAAGCATCTTACGCGGAAAAAATAAACCAACATTTACACCACACACTGACACAGGTGATTTCGTAATCGTTATCAACGCTGGACAAGTAAAACTTACAGGTAAAAAAGCTACTGACAAGATTTACTACCGTCATTCATTATACCCAGGTGGTTTAAGATCAACTACTGCAGGAGAACTTCGCGCTAAGAACCCAATCCGTCTTATCGAAACTTCTGTAAAAGGTATGCTTCCACACAACACTCTAGGACGTGCTCAAGGTATGAAACTTAAAGTGTTCGCTGGAGCAGAACATACTCATCAAGCTCAACAACCAGAAGTGCTTGATATCACAGGATTAATTTAAGGAGGGCTGAACATTGGCACAAGTACAATATCTCGGCACTGGACGCCGTAAAAACTCAGTAGCTCGTGTACGTTTAGTACCTGGTACTGGTAAAATCACAGTAAACAACAAACCTGTTGAAGAATATATCCCACATGCTGACCTACGTTTAGTAATCAACCAACCATTTGGCGTTACTCAAACTGTTGGTGCATACGACGTTTTAGTAAACGTTAACGGTGGAGGATATGCAGGACAATCTGGAGCAATCCGTCACGGTATCTCTCGTGCATTGCTTGAAGTTGACCCTGACTTCCGTAGCGAACTTAAACGCGCTGGACTTCTAACACGTGATGCTCGTATGGTAGAACGTAAGAAACCAGGTCTTAAGAAAGCTCGTAAAGCAAGCCAATTCTCAAAACGTTAATATACAGATTCGAAAGAATATATATTATACAGCAAAACCCACTTTTCCAGAAATGGAGAGGTGGGTTTGCTATTAATTGATTTAAATTACGTATAAATATTTGTAATAAAAAATTAATGGTAGGAAGGTATTTAATATGACTAATTCTGTAAGTTCTACTTCTGAAAAAATGTTTGATATAGCAGCTTTTTTTAGTGGTGTTGGTGGAATTGAGCTTGGTTTTGAACAAACAGGTAAGTTCAGAGTGGTATATGCAAATGAATTTGATAAAAATGCTCAAATTACATATAAAAAAAATTACCCTGATGTGAATTTAGATGAGAGGGATATCAGAGATGTTAAATCTAGTGATGTACCTAAATCTGATGTTATTGTCGGAGGTTTTCCTTGTCAAGCATTCAGTATTGCTGGATATAGGAAAGGCTTTGAAGATGATCGAGGAGATTTGTTTTTTGAATTGTTGAGGATTATTAAATCAAAAAAACCACAATCAATATTTATTGAAAATGTAAAGAATATGGTTACTCATGATCATGGAAATACTTTCAAAATTATTAGAGAAGCATTAACCATGAATGGCTATTTAATAAAATGGAAAGTTTTAAATGGTAAGGACTATGGGAACATACCTCAAAATAGGGAGAGGATATATATTGTTGGTTTTAGAAATATGGAATCTTTTGAAGCATTTCAGTTTCCTGATGAAATTGAATTAACAACTAGCCTTAGTGATGTAATTGATTTTAAAACTCCACAGGATGATCTTCTTTATTATAAACAAGGGCGTCAACCTTTTTATGACAAGCTAGTCAACGAAATTATAGATGATAATTCCATCTATCAGTGGAGAAGACAGTATGTCCGTGAAAATAAATCTGGGGTTGTTCCAACATTAACAGCAAATATGGGAACAGGTGGACATAATGTTCCTTTAATAAAGGCAGTAGATGGGATTAGAAAATTAACTCCAAGGGAGACATTTAATGTGCAAGGATATCCATCCACCTTTAAATTGCCCTCTATAGCCAATAGTCATCTATATAAACAGGCAGGCAATAGTGTTGTTGTTCCGGTCATTAAAAGAATTGCGGAAAACATTGCTAAATCATTAGAAATTTCAGATTCTGAATATAAAGCTAAATTAGTTGATGATGGTTCCTTTCATATTATGCATACTAAGATGAATGGAAAATTTGAAGGAGAGTCTGAATTAATTTATATTGCAAAAAATGAAATCGATTTAGAAAATTTTAGAAAAGAAAATAATATTCATTTTATACTTGAAAATGAGTACATAAATGGATTATCGAAAAATAAGAAAATGGATTTCTACAGTTATGAATAAAATTAAGAACCCACTAGATTAGTGGGTTCTTTTTTGTTATATTATAGTCAAGAATACACAGCCATGAGGTATGAGGTATGAGGATAAAATAATATGTGGGAAGAATTAAAAGAAGAAAATAAACAAAAATATAAAACTTTAATAACAAATTTTGCAAGTTTGAGTGAGGCTTTCTCACAGAAGGCAGAAGAAATGTATGGGGAAAAAGAACTTTATGTAGCACCAATTGTAAATTCAAAATTTCAAGAAACAGTTTTTCAAAAATCATTCGGAGGTGTTGCAGAAGATATTGCAAATACATCATATGATGTATCATTAAAACTTGATAATAATAAAAAATATTTAATCGGAATAAAGTCATTTGGTATTAGTTCAGGTGATCAGAAAATTGCTCAGTTCAAAAGTAACAGTGTGTCAGATGATTGGGGATCAATATTATCAAAGATAAAATATAATGTAGAGAATAATGAAAATCATGAAGATGAAAATAAAAATTTATACAAAGATCTGGCACTTAAAATATCATATCTGAGAAATGATAGAATCAAATCTTCAAAGGAATTAATAAAAGGCTTCAAAGCGACCGATATCTCAGTGGAAGCCGTGTATCATGTGCTTATGCCATCTAAAAAGGGAGATTGTCCAAAAATATGGGTTGGAGAAACTTCATATTCACCTATCGATATAGATAATTTAAAAATAATAGGAGCAACTTCTAATAAAAATCCAACAAATTTTAAATTTACAGACGGAAACCATGATTATAAGTATACATCTGCTGATAGCCAACTATATATGTCTTTTAAAAATAATGATATTGTTATTGATGAATGGGATGTTAACTATGTGAATGACCCGTTCTCAATTTTTGAAAATTTGCATTTATTGTCAGAAAAAAAACAAACAAATGATTTAAATGAAATTGAACAGACAGTATCATGGATGATTGCAAATAAAAAAGGAGAAGTTGAAGAGAGCTCGGGGTTTAATGGGTTTGATGGAGCGACTAAACTTGGTAAGGATTCGAGGATTAAAAGAATTGATCAAATAGAAGAAAAATATACCAATATTTTATCAGCTGATGAAATGGACTATCTTATAAGCCAATTGAAAATAATACTTTTATCTAAATGGAAAACAACCGAAGACAAAAGAAAAATGAAAGAAATAAGAGATGAGTTGTTTAGCTATGCTGAAAAATTTGATAGTCAAGAATTGATAAATACTTTACAGTCAACATTATATAGACCGGTTAGCGAAATGTATATACCAATACCAAATTCTAAAAAATTTCATGACGAAAATCCGAATTTTTTTGGTCAAAATATTGGAACTTTTAAAGAAGGAACAAGCAAATTGAAGTTGGACAAAGAAAAAAGAGTATTCAACTTAGAGTTTATGCAATCAGGAGATTCTATAAAGGCATACATAAATCAAGATAATGGAAAATCAATTCAGTCTAAAGATAAACAATCTATTCTTGGAGAATGGATTTTAAGAGGAATATTTCAGTTAAAACCTAGAGAGCCGTTGACTAAAAAAAGATTGGATGAGATAGGGATCAATGCAATAAGATTAAGTAAATTCAAAAATACTGAAAGAGGAGTTGGAATTGAATTTATTTGGATAGATGAAAAAAATCCACCTAATGATGCTTGGGGTTGGATAAATAAATAATATTTTAGTGGAGGTGTATATGTTTAATGGTACAAAAATTTGGTATAAAATTCTTTATTTTATTACTGCCATGTCACCATCCTATATTCTGTTTCTCTTTGGATTTAAAGATAAATATATAGCCGA
The DNA here is from genome assembly GCF_001832905.1 of Floricoccus tropicus. Lineage (GTDB taxonomy): Bacteria > Bacillota > Bacilli > Lactobacillales > Streptococcaceae > Floricoccus > Floricoccus tropicus. The sequence continues at coordinate 124,644 of NZ_MKIR01000024.1, forward strand.
AAAAAATGGATACGAAGATATATTAAAATTTATTCTTAATAATATCGATAATATTATTATTGCTTTTATTTTGTTTTTCGTAGCTATGTCATTGATATTAAAATTAATTTTGATATCTCAATATATAAATTCAACTACTGATAGAGTTGGTAATGAAAATGTAAATTTATTTGAAGAAAGAAATCTTAAGGAATTAAACAGTGGTGTTGTATCATTTATATTAGGAAATATTTTACCTGCAGTAATTTTAGTTGGTAATTCTCCTAAAATAACATTTATTGCATTTCTTATAACACAAATCATACTTTATATATTAATAATGAATAGTTCAGATATGTTTCCAAATCTATTATTGATAATTCAAGGTATGAATTTAGGAACTACTAAAAAAAACGATTACGTATTTACATTTAAATCAACGAAATATGAGGAATTTAAAGTCTATCAGATAGGTGATACATATAAGTCGAAAATGTATATTGCAATGTATAAAAAAACATAAAAAATAGTATTTTAAATAATGAATGTGTAGAGGGAAAAGTAATGGAAAAAAATATTGAACGCATTTATGTCTGTACATCAAAAAATGCAAAACTATTCCGAATATATAGATTGCAGACAGGAGATGTAGAAAAGAGAAAAGTTCTTGAAGTTTTCAATACGGACTTGGAGAAAAAAATAGAGGATGAAAATAAAATTGAAAATTATAACGAAAATTCACTAATACAAGATATTCCTTACAAAATAAGTTTAGATTCTATAAAAGAAGATAGCTATTTAAAAGAATTTAAATTTAATATAGATAAAATTTTATCTAAAAATCCAGCTGATGATATAAGGATAATCCAATTCGAAAAAATTAAGAATAATAGTAAGAATAACGAAATAAAAAATTTCGAAGAAAATGAAGGTATAAAATTTTTAATAATAGAATTTTCTAACTCTTTAGTTTTTTTAGAAGTATCAACTAATTCAGTACTTAAAAAAAGATCTATCTTATCGGTGTCAATTACTTCAGATACTTTAGTTTTTGATGTTCCCAAAGGCATTCAAATACCTACAGCAGTGACAGCAAGAATAGATAAAATTAGCAAAAATTTATTTGTTTATGATGTAAATAGATTTGAAAAGATGCTGACTCTAAATGAAAATGTAAAGGAAAAATCAAGACAAACTATCAACAAGTTTAAAAGTGGAGAGTATAAAATATCTGAAGAAAATTATATTTTCATAGGGTTAGACGATGAGTCAGTGGAACAAAGCTTATTTATGAGTGCTCGAGCTGTTAGGAGACTTTCAAAATATTCAGGAGAAAAATCTGATCATTATAAAATTGAACAAATTAAGAAGGCTGTTGGTAAGTTATCAAAGGATATTCAAGTTTATTTTGATGATGAAAAAAAGGAAATTAAAGTCACTAATGAATCTACAAAGACTTTTGTGGCTATAATTCATAATTCTATAGTTGAGAGATTAATATCAGGGGATATTGAGATAACAATTTAAAATATAAATTAGATAATGTAATTTATATTTATTAAAAATAGTTGAAGATTTTTTGTAGTAAACTTTATGAATATTACAGTTCTAGTTTTTATTGTTTATTTATTAACAGAATATTATATAGGATTGTATCCATCTTTTGAACCCCTGGAGGTATTATGTTTTATGAACATCAGTCAATAGAATCCCAAAAAAATTATAAAAATATGTTAACTATATTTGGCAATATGTCGCGTTTATTTTCTGAATCTGAAAGCCCATATCTGTATTATAGGGTTCATGAAAATATTTTTACTAAATACTTTGATGTCAATAATAATGCAAGAAGCGATGATTCAGTTGATGCTTATAATAGTACTTCTGGAATTGGTATAGGGTTGAAAACATGGGTTGGCAATGATGATCAGAAAGTTGCCGAATTTGGACGTCTAAGGTCAAGTTATGATAATTTGGTTGGAATAGATTTAATTACGAAAATTGCAGAATTGAGGAATATTCGAATTAGAACTACAAAGAATGCTCATGGCTTACACAATATGTTTTATCATATTATTAAACGTATACCAAAATCAATGTGTATTTATGAGACAACATTTGATGAAATCGATATTCCAAATATTGAACTTATTGAAGATAAAGGGAATGATAATAATACTTATTTTAATGATGGTAAACATACATATCATTTTAGTCGTTCTAAAAATACACTTTTTATGATTTTTAATGACATGGAGCTTCTTGAACGGTTTGATGTAGAAATTTATGAAGATCCTTATGAAATTATATCTGAACTAAGTACTCGTGGAATTAAATCCTATTCACAAATTGAAGTGACGAATAATAATCAGCTATGTCTAAAATTGTATTCTACTAAAAATGATATAAAATTTGTTCCCGAAAAAAGTGGCTTAAACCAATGGAATGCTAATGGAAGACCCCGTGATTTAAATGAGATATATATTCCTTATCCTGCAGAAGATAGAAGGAGAGGAGAATTTTTTCCTTCGAGAGATACGCCGTTTGAACTGGAACTACCTGATGGACAATTGATAAGTGCTAAAGTTTGTCAGCAGGATAGTAAAGCTATTATGAGTAACCCTAATCGCTTATTAGGCAACTGGTTACTACGTACAGTCTTTGAACTTAAGGAAGGAACTATAGTAACTTATGATATGTTAAGAGAGTTTAATATCGATAGTATGATATTTACTAAGTTAACAGATAGTAAATATAAAGTAGAAATTAGTGAATTAGGAACATATGAAAATTTTTATGGACTTAAAGATGTTGAAGATATAGTGTAGTTTTTTAAGTATAATCAACAAATATTTATTGGCTTAACAATATATGTATATGAATAAATAACCGAGGAGCCCCCATGCCCAATTTAAAATCAATTTCATTATTCATCTTCAGGTTCTTCCTCATTCTAGGCTGTGGCTATGGTTTGCTGAAGGAGATGGGGCTTTTTGATGGTCGTTTTAGTCTTAAGCATTTGGTTTACTACACGATTCTTAGTAATCTGGTGATTTTTCTTGCATATTCTTATCTGCTTGTTAGATATTTGCTTAGTCGCAAGAGGTTTGGTCACTTTGAATGGAGAGACTTTTCGCCCAATGTTATGAGTGGGTTGATGTTGATGATTGTAGTTACTGGGCTGATTTACAATTTTATTTTGGCACCGACTCTTCCTAATTCATCGCCTTACTCACTGACTAATCTGTCTAACTTCCTGGTTCACACTTATACGCCAGTCATGGTTTTTATTGATTGGTTGCTTCTGTCGCGTCATAGGGATCCAAAGCAGCTGCATCCACTAACTTGGGTGGTTATTCCGCTGGTTTACTGGATCTTTACTATCGTATATGCAAGCTTCAAGATTCCTGTTAACTCACAAGGTGGTTACTATCCTTACTTTTTCATCAATGCTGATAAGTACGGTTGGCCACAGGTGTTTAAGAATGTTGGACTTTTGCTGGTAGCTTTTCTAGTTCTTGGGTATCTGCTAAAAGGCTTATCTTACTTGCTTTATGATAAGAGTTATCACTATCGTTACTAATGTATTATTAACACAAGATTCTAGAAAATTTCGAATTTCAACGTTTTAATTTAAATGTATATTATAGGAGGAGAAAAAAATGCGCGAAAGCTATAATTTTGATTATGATAAACTTGAAATAAAAATTTCAATGGATGAATATGCCAAGGAAATCGGTGATCCTATATTTCGATTTTTTGCTACATATAGTGGATTGAAAGAGATCACTAGCGATGATGAAGAGGAGTATTTTGATTCTGAGGAAGTTGAACTTATGACTTTAGTTGGCCATATGAGCGACTTCGAAAATGATTATTCTTATTCGGCTGATGCTATTGCGGAAGATACAATTATGAATTATTTTTTTGCAAGAAAAATGTATAGTGATGTCAGCGACTCAGAATTTGAAAATAAACTTTTTGAGTATACTGATTCTTTTATATCTAAGTGGATAAGTATAGAGACTGTTTACTTAGAAGACGAAATTAAAGATAGCCATGAGGAATTTCAGTTTTTAATTTTTGAAAATTGTTTAAAATCTTTGGTGAAAAATTGGAAAATTTTATTTCAAAATGATATAACAATGGTGGTATTTAGTAAAAAATTGTATGTTTCTCTTGATGAAACTGTTCAAAAAAAATTGAATTCAATGTACAATCGAGTAGGGTTTTATAACTATGAAAGTAGTAAAGAATTAGGCAATCAGAAAGTTAATGAAGAGATATCATTGTCAATTAGTGATTTATTCTCAATGGATGGAGATAATAGATTGTTTAGTAGTGGTGCAAAAGATTTAAACAAGAAATATTATGTAGGTTATATATAACTCATCTATTTAATCGATAAACTACAGAATATTATTTACTGTATCTTTATTATTCTGTATGCAAGCTTCAAGATTCCTGTTAACTCACAGGGTGGTTACTATCCTTACTTCTTCATCAATGCTGATAAGTACGGTTGCCCACAGGTGTTTAAGAATGTTGGACTTTTGCTGATAGCTTTCCTTGTTCTTGGGTATCTGCTTAAAGGACTGAGTTATCTCTTACAGGAGAAAAAGTCAATTAGAAACAAGTAGTTTTGGATAAATATATAAATAAAATTAATTTAAAAAGAAGTGCTTTCAGTAGAGGCACTCTTTTCTTTTATATTATCATTTTTCATCAAACTCACTTGTCATCTTCAAAATAATTTTTCCTTTTGCTCTGCCTGACTTAGAATATTCAAAGGCTTGGTCAATATTTTCGAAAGGTATTATTCTATCTATGACTGGATGTAGTGTTCCATCTTCAAGTAGTGTAGTAAGTGTTCTTAATTGTTCTCTGTCAGGTCGCATGAAGAGGAAGTAGTACTCTGCTTTACTTTCGTGTTCAAGTTTTGTTAGGTTTTTGGTAACGAATTTAAAGGCATATTTCTTCCATAGTGGAAGTTTCTTTCCGTCAGAATCGCGGTAGTCATCTGCAAAGCGTTCATTTGGTAATCCTGATATTGATACAACTTTTCCATCTGGTTTAATTATCTTAAAGGCATTCTCAAGTATTTTTCCACCTTGGGTATCAAAGACATAGTCATAATCAGATAGGATTTGCATGAAATCTTCTGTTTTATAGTCAATTGCAAGGTCAGCACCGAGGGATTTTACAAGTTCAAAGTTTTCTTTGCTTGTTGTGGTAGCAACATATGCTCCAAGCATTTTAGCAATTTGAATAGCTATTGTACCTATTCCACCAGATCCTGCCTGAATGAGTACTTTCTCACCAGGTTGTATGTTCATGATATCACGGAGTGCTTGATAGCTTGTGAGCCCTACAAGGGGGATAGAGGCTGCCTCTTCAAAAGTAAGGTTCTTAGGCAATGGAGCAACTACATTAGCGCTAGTTGCGATATATTCAGCAAAGGTCCCAATTCGATTCTTTTCTACTCGCCCATAGACTGCATCTCCAATTTTATAGTCTGTAACTTCTGAACCAATTTGAACGATGACTCCTGAAAAGTCGCTTCCAAGGGTAAGTGGCATTTTATATTTCAAGAGCATCTTGAGTCCACCATCTTTAGTCTTGAGATCAATTGGATTGATGCTTGCAGCAACTATTTTTACTAATACATCAGTCGATTTAATAGTTGGGATTTCAACATCTGTAATTACTGGCATTTCCTGTTTGTAGTGGGTGATTTGAGCTGCTTTCATATTTTATCTATTCCTTATCTATGGTTTATATTTTTAAACGATTAACTAAAAAGTATTTTATGATAATGGTTTAAAAAAGTCAACCAATAGATTTTGATTTTCTGAAAAGTATAAGTAAATATTTTTTTCGAAGAATAGCCTATCTTGACTATCTGTTTATATACATTTATAATAGTTATAAAACAATATGGAGGATAAAAAATGCTAATTGGGATTCCTAAAGAAATAAAAAATAATGAAAATCGTGTGGCGTTACCTCCTGCGGGAGTATTTGATTTAATCAATGATGGACATACTGTTTTAGTGGAAACTGGAGCAGGTGTTGGGTCTGGTATTCCAGATGAGGACTATAAGAGTGTCGGTGCGACAATTGTGGAAAGCGCAAAAGAAGCATGGTCAGCTGATATGGTAATGAAGGTCAAGGAGCCAGTTCCTAAAGAGTATGGTTATTTCCGTAAAGGACTTTTACTGTTTACATACTTGCACTTGGCTGCCAATAAGACATTGGTTGAAGCTTTGATGGAGGGTGGAGTAAATGCTATCGCCTATGAAAATGTTCAACCAGAGGATGGTTCTCTACCTCTCTTGAGTCCAATGAGTGAAGTTGCAGGACGTATGGCTGTTCAGATTGGTGCAACTTATCTTGAGAGCGTACACGGTGGAAAAGGTATCCTTCTTTCAGGTGTACCAGGTGTTCGACGTGCCAATACTGTCATCATCGGTGGTGGAGTAGTTGGATTGAATGCTGCTAAGATTGCATCAGGGCTCGGTTCTAATGTAACAATTTTGGATGTTAGTCCCGCTCGTCTTAAGGAACTTGATATCATTTTCGGAAATCAAGTTCAGACTCTCATGTCAAACAGCTTTAATATTAAAGAGAGTCTGAAGACAGCTGATTTAGTTATCGGTTCAGTTCTCCTTCCAGGTCGTAAGGCTCCAACCCTAGTAACACGCGAAATGGTTGCTAGCATGCCAGATATGTCAGTCATTATCGACGTTGCCATCGATCAAGGCGGTATTTTTGAGACAGAAGACCGCGTAACGACTCATGATGACCCTACATACATCAAAGAAGGCGTACTTCACTATGCAGTAGCAAATATGCCAGGCGCAGTACCTCAAACATCAACATATGCCCTCAGCAATAGTACCCTTGCTTACGCTAAAATCTTAGCAGGCAATCCTTTGACAGAGGTGTTGAAAAATAATATTGCCCTTCATCGTGGAGTTAGTACCTACGAAGGCAAACTTACAAGCCGTGAAGTAGCAAGTGATGTTGAAATTCAATATACAGCACTTGATGATCTACTATAAAATTTGTTTATCCTTAATTTGAGACACTTAAAGACCTAAAAATTTTTAAGTGTCTTTTTGTGACTTGAAATTTTATAATCTAAACTTAATATTATGATATAATTACCTCAAGGTCGCACACATATGAGGAAATTATGAAAAAGAAATATAAATATATTGTACTTATTTTACTTTTTTTAATAGCTATGTTTGGAATTGGTTCAATTGCTAACGGTTTTAAAAGGACTGTTATAGATAAAAATGGATTTCTCTCTACAGCAACTATCAATGAAGTCAAGGATTTAAACAAAGAGTTTTCTTCTTGGCAAACAAAACCTAAACTTTATATTGAAGTAGTTCAACATCTACCTAAAAATACTTCTTCAGACAGCTTTGCATATAAGTTACTTAAAAAGAAACAGAATAGGTTTAGTTTATATCAAACTTCAATGGTGTTCGTTATATCTGTTGAAGATAGGGAGTATAGCCTAAAGGTATCTAAGGATCTTGAAAATATAGTTGATAGTTCATCAGAGGAAAAAATAGTTACTAAAAATGTAATAGAAGATTTTTCTAAACATGATTGGAACTCAGCTATGGCTTCAATACTAAACAATATTAAAGTATATGGGCTTGAAAATTTTAACACAGCTGGGAAGTTAACAACTGGGAATAATGGACATAGTGTCTTTTTAAGAAGACTAAAAGATTTTGATTTTTCAATTCTTCTTTATTTACCATTTATTTTACTGTTTGTATTTATAGTTATTATTGCTTTAACTGGTGATAAAAAAGAAATAGAAATAGAGGAAAAAAAGAGACTTAGAGCTGAAAAATTAGGATTGGATTTAAAAAAATCACATTATTTTTATAATGATGACTTAAAAAAAGTCAGTTTAGGAACTTTAAATAAAGCATTAACATATAGCTTATGCAAGGTAAATTCTAAATGGTGGGAAGCAACAGATTCTGAAATACTTCAATCGATGAAGGATTTTGAAATTCCTGATCTATATGGAGAGATTCGAGATGGACGTAAATGGGGTGATATTGTAAAAGATATTGTCTGGGAAAAGTATTACAAGAATGAAAATTATTTTAAGTATCTTATAATAAAGAATGATTTAGAAAGTCTTGATAAGGAATCATTGATAGAGGAAATTAATTCTCATTTTATGGCAGAGTATGAGGAATATGATAAATTTAATAAAATTTATGAGAACAATATTTTTCTAGTAAGTAAAGCAATTAATTCGTTCATGTCTAACTTTAACGATGAGCAGCTGAAAGAATATTTTGATGTCCTAGATATAGATGCTAAGTATATTGATGAAAAAGGATATAGCAACGATGTGGGAATTGAAGAAAAAAGGAAGCTTGTGGATAAGCGTGATGTTTTGATAAACAAGCTTATGACTAATATGTTGATTTCTAGTTTTCCCGTTTATAAAGATTTAAGTGGAGTTCCTAACCTATTTTCAGATGATAAAATTTCTATTGCCTATAAAAATGCTTTAGAAATTTGTAGTAAAATACCTAATAATATGCTTGGAAAAGCTATAAGAGATTGCCTGAGAATTGAAGTAAACAATAATGATTTATCAAATTTCGATTATAATAAACCAGCATTTTTATACAATATGTCAAAAATTTTATTACCAAAGAAGACTTTTATGAACTATGTTGTTTTTTCTAGTAAATATATAGAAGAAGAAAATTTTGAAAGTTTTAGGAAAACATATGAGGACTTCATTTTGGATCATACGCCAAGTTCGGATAATGGCAATTCCTATTTTGAGTCATCGAGTAGTGGTGGTTCATCTTCATCTGATGGAGGTGGAGGTTTCTCTGGGAGCTTTTAATATTTTTAGAAAGATGATGGTGGAAATCATTGTCTTTTTTATTAAATTTATTCACATGTGGATAAGATTCTCAATTTTAACTGTCTCTTTTCATGGATTTACAAAAGGGAGTGAAAATTTCATCTCATTGTACAAAATTTTACATTTTTCTTTGACAAATAAAAAAAATGGTCCTATACTTAGAATAAAAATTCTGAAAATTCAGTATAAGGAGTAATGGTATGAATATTGCAAGTGAAGTAAAACCAGGTGCTAATCGTTACGTGTCAGGTCAGGGGACTTTGAATAATTTAGAAGAATATTTGGCAGATTTTAAAAATCCTGTGGTAGTTACTGGTCATAAATCATTTGAGGCTTTTTCTGACTATTACGATGCTGAACTTAATTATCCAATCTTTCACTATGATGAAACTGCTTCTTATGAAGATGGGGAGTTTCTAGCCAAGGAGATTGGTCAGGCTGATGTGGTAGTAGGTATCGGTGGTGGTAGACTTTTAGATACAGCCAAGATGGTTGCTCAAAACTTGGATGCTGAACTTATCACTGTTCCAACTCTCATCTCAAATTGCGCACCATTTACTCCAGTTGCTGCCGTATATCATCCAGATCGTAGTTTCCGTGAGATTGGTTATTTCCGTAAGGCACCTTACCTAACATTGGTTGATACCAAATTCCTTTTATGCACACCTGTGGATTACTTTGTAGCTGGAATTGGAGACACTCTTGCTAAGTGGTATGAAATTGATGGTATTGTTCGTAGTCTTCCTGAAGAAAAACTTTCAGCCTACATTACTCTGGGTATTGCCTCTGCTAAGGTAATTCGTGATTTACTCATGACCAATGCCCAAGCGGCAGTCAATGATTTGAATAAAGGAGAAGTTACTCTAGCCTTTGAAAAAATCACTGATACAATTGTTGCCCTTGCGGGAGAAGTTGGTGGATTTGCAGGTGTTTATGGGCGTTCTGCTGGAGCTCATGCAACTCATGATGGTCTATCATACTTGCATGAAACCCATGAAATGCTTCACGGTAAAAAGGTTGCTTATGGTATTCTGGTTCAATTAGCTCATACTGAGGATTATGATATTATTGAAGATTTGCTTCCATTTTATAAACAAATTGGTCTTCCAAGTAAGCTTGCTGAAGTTAATGTTAAGGACACGAGTCGTGATTATCTAGATGAATTTATGAATTTTTCAGTTGGACCAAATACAACATTTAGATTAGTTGATGATAAAATCACAGCTGATGATATGTATAAGGCAATCCGATATCTTGAAGGACTTGAAGACTGATGGATGAGAATTTAAGTTTACTGGAAGTAGTTTTGCTTTTGTGTCTATTAGTTGCTCTGTAAGGAATTCCGTATTTTATACGGTTTTTTTGTTACAAAGATATCGTAGTTATTCTTAATTGAAATTTTAGGCCTATGATATAATTAACTGAAGAATACTTAAACGCTTACAATAAAGCTTTATTTTTTCTCGTATAAGAAAAGGAGACTTATTATGTCTATTATTTTTGTTAGTGTCCCTGTATTGGATGTTGCTCTTTCTACTACTTTCTATGAAAGACTTGGTTTTGTGAAGAATGATGATTTTTCAAATGAAAATGTGTCTTCAATGGTTTGGGATGAAAATCTGACAGTTATGGTTCAGTCACATGACCATCTGAAGAATTTTATTGATGGTAAAACTATTGTTGATCCCAAAACTTCTGTTACAAATATTATTGCTGTTGGTCTTGATAGCAAGGATGAGGTTATCGAGATTGGTCGTCGTGCGCTAGAAAATGGTGGAAACTCTTTCCGTACTGATGAAAATATGCCGGAAGAATTTATGTATAGCGCAATTATTGAAGATATTGATGGAAATCCATTGAAACTTGTTTGGATGGCTGTTTAGAAAGAGGGAAATAATATGGCGACTATGGTATTTGTAAACTTTCCTGTAAAGGACTTGGCAGCTTCTACTGAATTTTACAAGAAGCTGGGGTTTATTCTAAATGAAGAATTTTCAAATGACCAGGCATCAGCTATGGTCTGGGATGAAAACTTTTATATTATGCTTTTGAGGCATGAGTTCTATCAAGCTTTCATTGAGGAAAGAACGATTGCTGACAATCATGCAACTAGTGGTGCGCTCATCGCCTTTTCGATGAATTCAGCTGAGGAAGTAAAGGAATTCGGTCGTATTGCTGAGGAAAATGGTGGTAATGTTTATCGTATTGACCATGGGATTGCTGAAGATGTAATGTTTGGCTTAGAAGTACAAGACCTTGATGGAAATAACCTTGAACCTAACTGGATGGCTCAATAGAGAAAGAAGGAAAAAATATGGCAATATTAAATCCCTATATTTCATATGAAAGTGCAAAAGAGGCACTAGCTTACTATGAAGATGTTTTTAGTGCAGAAAATATTTTTCGCTTACCTCTAACTAAAGAACAAGCTGAGGGATATAATATTCCTGATGAAAATCTAAATGATACAACAATGCATGGTGGCTTTACAGTTCTAGGTGTACAAATTTATGTATCAGATTTTGCTGCAGGTTCAAAAAATTCTGAAGATAATAATATCACTTTGATGATTGAAGTTGACAATGATAATGAAGATGAGATTAAGGCAGCTGATGATTTTTATCTTCGATTACATGATTCAAATCAGGTTGAGATTACTATGCCTTATGCAGAACAATTTTGGGGTGGTAAAATGGGAGCTTTTACTGATAAGTATGGTGTCAAATGGATGCTTCACTTACCACCAAAAGAAGTTGATAAATCAGCTTTTGAGGAAGCCTAATGGAAGAGAAATATCAAAAACTACTTGATAGTTTATCAAAACCAGCAAGAAATGCTCTACTTGACAAGAACATTGACAGCTTTGTAAAGCTAAAGAAGTTAACTGATAAGGATATTCTTTCCATACATGGTATTGGACCTAAGACAATTCCACTCCTTAAAGACTATTTAGCAAAACCAGTTGATAAGGTTGAAAAGAGTAAAGTTGTATCAAAAAAATCTACATCTAAATCAACTAGTCCTAAAACTGATAGACAGATTGCTAATATGAACAGAGTTTATAAAATGTCTTTTGCAAGCATCTACAGTCTTTATCTTGAAAAAGTAGAGAAAAAAGGGCGTACTCGAGATGAAGTAGACCAAGTCATAGAGTGGCTAACTGGATATAGTAAGAAGCAACTTGATAAGCAAGTTGAGTCTTTATGTTCGTTAGAAGCATTTTTTAATAAGGCACCTCAAATTAATCCTAATGTTGATAAAATTACAGGAGTGATTTGTGGCTGCAGAGTTGAAGATATTGAAGAACCACTCATGCAGAAAATACGCTATATGGATAAATTAATTGACGAACTTGCTAAAGGAAAGTCAATGGATAAAATATTAAGAACTTAGAACTAGGGAAACCTAGTTTTTTTGATTGAAATTTTAAACTTTACAGTGAGTTTACACTATTTATTGCTATAATATAGTCACTTAAAAATAGACTAATACATCGTTGACTCATTTCGATGAACGCTAGTTCTATCATCAATTCGTCGCCTTGTCTTATTTCTATTTTAATCAACTATGCATAAGAGAAAAATATAAGGTAATTTATCGAGTAAATGTACTGATTATAAGAGGATTTGCTAGAAAATTTTGATTTTATGGTTATTCTAGAGGAAAGGAGGAAGTCAAAAAATGGAACTAAGCAAGAAGATAAAAGCATATAGGACAGAACTGAATATTTCACAAGAAGAACTGGCTGAAAGGTTGTATGTTTCAAGACAAACAGTTTCAAACTGGGAGACTGAACGTAGCTATCCTGACGTAAATAATCTAATTTTACTTTCTACAATTTTTGATGTAACTCTGGATCAACTAGTAAAAGGGGACATTAAAGTCATGAAAGAAAAAATTGCTCAAAAGAAATACCTAAAATATCTATGGATTATCATATTTGATATGTTAATGTGTGGTATTCTTTTAGGAATTTATGCAGCTCTTCCAAAAAGTAGGACAATATGGTTCATTTTTGTTTATGCCACACCTATTATATCTATGGTGTATTCATGTATTAAAATTATAAAAATACAAAAGTCTGAAGATATTAAAACCTATGAAGAGATTACAGCATTTTTTGAGGGTGGAGATATAGATTCTGCACGTAAAAGTAGAATATCAGATTATCAAATTAAATTGATTCCTGGAACAATATTTTTCTGCATACTTGTAACTGTATTGATGTTATTATTGATGTTTTTTGTAATTATGTTTATTAGAGGTATTAAAATTACATACTAAATATTTAAAAATCTTCAAGATTAATATTTGGAGATTTTTTAAACTTTACACCAAGTTTACATCATTTATTGCTATAATAGAGGGTAAGAAAAGCCTGATTTATTAAGCTTATTAGCTTGCTAAAATATTTTGGCGAAGCAAATTAGTCGATTATAAAATTCTTTGCTAGAGATTTTCAATTAACTCTTTAAGCTAGGGGTATGGAGGGACATCAAAATGGAGTTAAGTAAACAGATAAAGGAACATAGAGCTAGGCTTGAAATTTCACAGGAGCAGTTGGCTGAAAAAATGTATGTTTCACGTCAAACTATATCTAACTGGGAAAATGAGCGAAGCTATCCGGACGTGCATAATTTACTTTTGCTTGCTGCAATTTTTGACGTAACCCTTGATCAACTTGTTAAAGGAGACGTGAAAATTATGAAAGAAAAGATTTCTCAGGCTAATTTTAATAAAAGTTCATATATTATGCTAATTTCTAGCATTTTGTCAGCTATATCACTCGGGATAACAATTCCGTTTATCAATAGTTCATTAAATTGGTCTCTACTTATTCCAATAGGATTTTTGTTACCAGGTTTCTACTATGCTACAAAAATTGATAAGTGGAAAAAAGATGATGACATTAAGACCTATAAAGAAATTGCGGTGTTCATGGAAGGTGGAGATGTTAAAGCAGCACGTAAGGAAAGAAGTGAAGTTAAAGATATATTAGAGACAATTATTATTGTCATAATATATGTAGCGGTTTTTTTGGCAATTATGTATATTTCGTTCCTTGTAACTAGAGGACTTATTGATTATTTTAAATAAGACATGAGGAGTAGGTTAAACGTTAGAGATAAATATATTGCATGATTAGTACTCGGTGAATAATTTCACTGAGTTTTTTTCTGTACGGGAAAATTCCCATTACTTTGATACTTATCCCATAGTCTGGAACCCTTTCCCAACAAGTACTTATGGTATTGAACCGCTTTCATAATAGCTATATACTTTGCCTTGTAGCTAACAAACGATTTAACAAGGAGAGAAAAAGATGACTTTAGTATTAGCAAGAATTGACCAACGTTTAATCCATGGGATTGTAGTAACTCAATGGGCTGGGGCAACAAAAGCCAAACGATTGATGGTAGTTGATGATATGGTTTCTAAAGATGAAACACAAAAAGCTGCAATGCGTATGAGTAAGCCTGCAGGAACTGGTATGTCAATTATTGATACAGATACAGCAATTACAAATTTCAAGGCTGGAAAATATGATAGTCATAATGTTTTTATGATTGTTAAGGAGCCAGCAACTTTGGTTAAGTTGGCTGAAAATGGTGTAGAAATTCCTAAAGTAAATATTGGAATTATCTTTGATGGCGAAGGAAAGAAAACTGTTAAGAAAATGGTTTCTGTCAATGAAGAGGAAATTTCAGACCTTAAAAAACTTGAAGCAATGGGAATTCCAGTTACTTTCCACTTTGTTCCAAGTGAAGCAGAAGAATCACTTGATACTTATATTAAATAGAGGGAGTTTAACGTGGAATTAGTTCAAAATATATTAATTATTTTATTATCTATATGGATAGTACTTGACCAACAAGGTTTGGTTATAACTACTTGGTTCCCAATAATGGTTGCTTTCTTTGTTGGACTTATTATGGGAGATATGCAAACAGCAATGGTAATCGGTGGTACCTTCCAATTAATGGCACTTGGTGTCGCAAATATTGGTGGTTCATCAGTTCCTAACTGGGGGCTTGCAGCACTAGTTGGTAGCTTTATAGCTATTCGCACAACATCAGATATTGAACAAGCAAAAGCCGTAGCACTTGCAGTGGGAGTTCCAGTTGGTATGCTTGGTATTCAACTAGATGTACTCGCTAAACTTTTAAACACATACGTAACACACGGTGCACAAAAGGCAGCTAATGAGAAAAAATTCAAAAAAATGAACCAAATTCTTTGGCTTGGGCCGGTAGTCTTTGGACTCTCAACAGCAATTCCGACAGCACTTTGTGTAATATTTGGTGATAAGATTGTAAAACTTATTTTAGACTATGTACCTCAATGGTTTACAGATGGTCTATCAATCGCAGGAAGCATGCTTCCAGTAGTAGGTATAGCTCTTTTACTTCAAGTTATGCCGGTTAAGAAGTACATGACTATGCTTTTAGTTGGTTTCGTACTATCAGCCTACTTAAACCTACCTATTATGGGAGTATCAATTGTAGGATTTGCGATGGCATATTACTTCTTTACAACACAGATTAATAAAGCAACACCTGCAACAGCGGGAGCTCCAAGTGAGAACTATGAGGATGAAGGAGATGACTTCGATGAGTAATAATAATGAAACACCAAATATTTTAAGTAAAAAAGATATTAATAAGGCTGCCTTCAAATATATGTTCATGGCTTGTAATATTTTCAACTATGAAAATCAGCAAGCACCAGCAGTAGTCTACGCTCTTAAGGACTCACTACGTAAAATTCACAAAAATGATGACGATTATGTAGCTTCTTTAAACAATCAATTCAAGTATTTTAATACGACAACTTGGATGGCTAATATTCTCTTAGGTGCCAGTCTTGCCATGGAGGAAAAAGATGGCATAGATGCACTTGATGCGGTTCAAAGTTTCAAAACAGGTATGATGGGACCACTTGCCGGTATCGGGGACACATTAATTTGGGTACTTTATCCAACAATCATGGGCTCAATCGCTGCATACATGGGACTTGAAGGAAATCCAACAGGTGCAATCATTTGGATGCTACTAAATATTTTCTTTGTCTTCTTCCGTATTCGTCTTTTTAATATTGGTTATACTTCAGGCTTAAAAATGGTTACTGCACTAGGCAGTAAATTATCTGTTTTCACTGAAGCTGCTTCAATCATGGGACTAACAGTTGTAGGTTCTTTAATCCCTACTGTAATTAAGATCAATGTAGCAACTGTCTTTAAAACAGGTAAGGTTAAACTTTCAATTCAAAATGATATTTTAGATAAAATTATGCCAGGATTACTCCCTGCACTACTTACTTTTGCCGTTTATAAATTAATTGCAAGTAAAAAATTAACAGTAATTCAAATTATCTTTTTGATTATCGCAATCTCTCTTGTAATGTCTTATTTCGGAATTTTAAAGGTTTGAGGTTAAAAAATGAAAAAAATTATTTTAGCAAGTCATCACACATTTGCTGCTGGTTTAAAAGATACTGTTAATTACATCTGTCCTGATATGGCTGATATCAAAGCAATATCAGCATACATTAGTAACAAACCAGTAGAGGATGAAATTAAAGAGACTATTGAATCTTTTGCCACAAATGACCAAATTTTAATTTTTACCGACCTACTCGGAGGTTCTGTTAACCAAGCATTTGTAAAATATCTGGCTGATAATAATGTTGAGCTTATTACTGGTATGAATCTTCCAGTGGTTATGTCTTTGATTATGACGCCAAATGATGAGGTGACTGAATCTGAGATAAACCATGCAATTGAAAGCGCGCGTGAACAGTTGATTTACGTCAATGATTATATCAAAGCTCAAGCACAAGAGTTAGACGAGGAGGATGAATAGTGGAAGATAAGTGGTGGAAAGATAGCGTCGTTTACCAAATCTATCCCCAAAGTTTCAAGGATTCTAATGGGGACGGTGTAGGTGACTTCAAAGGAATTATTGAAAAAATTCCCTATTTGTCAGAGCTAGGAATTGATGTTATCTGGTTAAACCCAATCTTTGAGTCTCCTCTTGTTGACAATGGTTATGATATCAGCGACTATACTAGTATTTTGCCTCAATATGGTTCTATGGATGATTTCAAGGATCTTTTGGATGTGGCACATGCATCAGGCATTCGTATAATACTTGACTTAGTTGTAAATCATACAAGTAATTTACATGAGTGGTTTTTAGAGTCACAAAAATCAAAGGATAATCCATATTCTGATTACTATATTTGGAAAGACCCTAAGGAAGATGGGTCTGCCCCCAATAATTGGGGGTCAACTTTTGGAGGACCTGCTTGGGAGTATGTTGAAAGCAGAAAGCAATATTACCTTCATTGTTTTGCCAAGGAGCAACCTGATTTAAACTGGGAAAATCCTGCATTAAGGCAAGAAATTTACAATATGATTGAATCATGGTTTGAAATCGGTATTGATGGATTCCGAATGGATGTGATAAGTCTAATTAGTAAGCGACAAGACTACCCTGATGCGCCAGATGATCTAGCCTATACTAAGTCATATTATGTAGGAGCATCAAATGGACCACGTGTTCATGAGTTTCTTCATGAGATGAACGAACAAGTTTTAAGTAAATATAATGTGATGACAGTTGGTGAGACACCTAATACAAATAGTGAACAAGCTCTTTTATATACTAACCCAGAACGTAATGAATTAGATATGGTATTCCACTTTGATCATATGCATTTAGATTATGGTAAGTATGGAAAGTTTTCAGATATTCGCTATAAGATGAGTGATCTCAGGCAGGTTCTAAGCGAATGGCAGGAAAAACTTGCCAAAGGTTGGAATTCATTGTATTGGAGTAACCATGACCAACCAAGAGCTGTAACTAGGTTTGGAGATGAAGGAAAGTATCGCCTAGAATCGGCTAAAATGCTTGGAACACTTTTTCATATGATGAAAGGCACACCTTACATTTTCCAAGGTGAAGAGTTGGGCATGAAGAATGTGCCGTTTGAGAGTATAGATTCTTATCAAGATATTGAAACGAAATATTTTTATGAAGAGATGAAGAATCAAGGAGAATCTGAGGATTATATTAAGAGGGCAATTTACTTGAAGTCGCGTGATAATGCTCGCACTCCAATGCCATGGAACAATCAAATTGGTTCAGGTTTTTCAACCGGAAAACCATGGATTGACTATTCCCCTGATAATAAATATATTAATGTTCAGGAAAATCTTTCTGATGATAATTCTGTTTTCTATCATTATCAAAATCTAATCAAAATTAGAAAAAACTATCCAATTGTTGTCCACGGAGATTACAAGTTAATAAATAAAGATGATTCAAATGTCTATTCATATATACGTGAATTGAATGATGAAATATTATATGTAATTTGTAATTTTTCAGGAGAAAAAATAAATTTTCAATTGGAAGAAAATGTTAATGCTGAGGTTGCAGATTTACTCTTGTCAAACTACCAAGATAGTCCATTATTATTTAGTGGAAAATTAGAATTGCGTCCCTATGAAGCTTTAATTTACTACAAGAAATAAATATAAAAGCTTGAAGAAGACTGAAATCTACTTCAAGTTTTTTGATATAATATACTAGATGGAGGTGACAACTTGGATTTTGATCAACATATACAATTGCACTTTGGGGACTTAACTGATAACGAAAAAGAAATGGTCCATTATATAGTTAATAATAGGCAAGAAGTAGTGAAATATTCAATAATTGAGCTTGGAGAAAAATTATTATCTTCAAAAAGTTCAGTTTTAAGACTTGCAAAAAAATTAGGTTTTCGTGGCTATACTGACTTAAAATACTCATTGGAAGAATCTCTTGTAAAAGTTGTAATTCAACCTTCTGACCTAGTTGCAGGACTTAGAGATGAAATTAATAAGACCTTTCAGTATGCTCAGCAAATAAAAATTGAATATTTATTAGAAAGAATAAAAAATTGTAATCGTCTACTACTTTATGCGACAGGCTTTACTCAGAATAATTATACCAAAGAATTATCAAACGATTTATTTTTATCAGGACGACCAAATTCACTTATATCAGGCGAAACAAACTTTGACATGATTAGCGAAACTCTTGACGAAAATGATTTAGTTATCATCACTTCTCTATCAGGTGATACTAAAAGTATCCAAAAAACAGTTGAAAAGTTAAAAATTCATGGGGCATCTATTTGCTCAGTGACAGCTTTTGGTAAAAACTATTTGAGCCAAAATTCTGATTACCAACTTTACTATGAAACTAGTAAGATACCTAGCAATGTCACAAATGAATCAGTTTCAATGGTGGGATTAAACATTATACTAACAATATTATCTCGAAAATATCGGGAGTTCATTCTTTTTGATGAATAAGAAATATCTGGTATTTCATATGGATACTTTTTTCAGATTAAGGTTATAAAAAATAAATAATAAGCTTGTTTCACGCGAAACAAGTTTAGGGGAGAAACGGATGACTACGACAATCTATTTTGTTAGACATGCTTTACCAGATTACAACTCTCTTGACGACAAGGGAATGCCATTGACAGAAGAAGGAAAAGTTGACAGTCGATTACTTGCTGAAAAGCTTTCAAACCTTGAATTTGACTATGTTATTTCAAGCCCTTATCAAAGAACGCTTGACACAATCAGACCTTTAGTTGACAAGTTAAATCTACAAATAGAAACTGATGAAAGATTGGGTGAAAGAAAACGAGGAAGTTCCTCTGATAATACACCTGATATGGTTAAAAAGCGTTGGGCTGATTTTGATTTTCATGAAGTAGGTGGAGAATCTATGAATTCACTACAGTCAAGGAATATGGAAGCATTGAATGATATTCTTGCAAATCATCAGGATCAGACTATTCTAGTATCAACTCATGGAGCAGCTCTCTCATCAATACTTAATTATTATGATCCTACATTTGACTATGAAGATTTCAACCGTATTCGATGCTTTACACCTTATATATTAAGGGCAGAATTTGATAAATCTATGAATTTATTTGCCAAAGAAGAAATTTGGTGGATTGACAAAAATAGAAGTTAATAATAGTACTTTCTTGTGATAGTTACGGGTCTATGATAGACTAATCAAGCAATGATTATTAAAGATAATCACTATTTATTGAAAGGAAATTATATGTCAATTATTTCTATTATTTTAGTTATCTTATCAGCTTTAGAATGTTTTTATATCATGTATTTAGAAACAGTTATTACAACATCTGAAAAAACTAGTTTAACTTTTGGTGTTGAAAGAGATGAGTTAGGTAGGGAAACAGTATCTTCACTACTTAAAAACCAAGGTGTTTATAATGGCTTTATTGGGTTGATCTTGCTTTATGCTATAACTTTCGCTAATGCTAAAGTTGAAATTTCAGCAATAATGTTGATTTATATCGTAGCCATGGCCTTATACGGTGGCTATACTGTAGATAAAAAGATTGTAATCAAGCAAGGGTTACTTCCATTTATTGCTTTGATAAGTTTATTATTCTAAATTAATTAAAAAAATAAAAACTTCAGTCTTAAGACTGATGAATGAAAAATTTGAAGGATTATAATGAATGCATAAAGTTAAATATAAACTCCTTAACTTTTCTTTTTCATAAAACTCCTTAAAGCCAGCGCAAGCTGGCTTTTTTATATTTATTTATAAGGTTAAACAATCTGTTCTTGTTTAACCTTATAAATAAATATAAAATTAAATTAATTAAGTGAAAAAGAAAAAAGGAGAGCAACACTATGAAAATATATATATTGCCATTAATTCTCATTATAGCTTCTTGGGTATGTCTCGGCTATATCAAAGAGGGGATGTTCTCACAAACAGCAACTGTAAACATTATTATCCTTCTATTTTTGATTATAGGCTTTAACTCATGCTATTTGGGTTATAACATAATTTGGAAAAATTTTTTTGGCCATCGTGGTAAGAAATAATAGAATTGAAAAAACGCTTGATTTAATTCAAACGTTTTTTCTTTAGCTTTTCTTCCATACGACTTTTTTCTTTCAGTTCTAGATAACTAGAACTTCCGTCGACAAGTTCTTTAACTGGATATCTTTTAGAATTTTTATCAAGCTTTTCTGCAATACTTTTCTTAACATCAATTCCTAAATTTGCTGCAAGCATATAAGAGTAGATTAGCACATCAGAAAGCTCTTCTTCAATATTTTTTCTATTACTTTCAAGAGCTTCCGTTGAGTCAATACACTGAAAATTTTCTAATAGTTCTGCAGCTTCAATTGATATAGATAATGCTAAATCCTTTTCTTTATTCTCGTGATTCCAATTTCTTTCCTTACGAAATTCTTCAATCATTCTTTCTATTTTCATTTATACACATTCTTTCCACAGATTTAGGATTAGTATATCAAAAAATATATTTTTTTCCACATGTAGATAAGTGATAATTATTGATAGATTTAGTCGAAAAATATGAAAAAATAGAAGAAATTTTAAAGAAATTTTAAACTGGTCTAGAGACAGTCTATGAGGCGGATAAGATAGTAATGAAATTTTATAATACTAAAAAAATCTGTGCTAAACGTTTGACAAGGTTTATGTGTCCTGTATAATTAATACTTTAAGCTTACATATAACGTATAAGTATTCCTATTTGAGCTCAGACAAATATGTTATTTATTAAAATGGAATCATTATAGAGAGGATGTAAAATGAAAAACGTTAAACTTACAGTAAACAATTTAACTAAGATTTTCGGTAAGAAGCAACAACAGGCTTTGACCATGGTTAAAGAAAACAAAAGTAAGACAGATATTCTTGCTAAAACAGGAGCGACAGTCGGTGTTTACGATGCCAGCTTTGAAGTCAATGAAGGTGAAATCTTCGTCGTAATGGGACTTTCTGGTAGTGGTAAATCAACAATGATACGTCTGCTAAATCGCCTAATTGATCCAACTTCTGGAGAAATTTATATTGACGGGCAAGATATCGCAAAAATGAATAAAGAAGAGTTAAGAGAAGTTCGTAGACATAAAATTAACATGGTCTTCCAGAACTTTGGACTTTTCCCACACAAGACTATTCTTGAAAATACAGAATATGGTCTTGAAGTCAGAGGTGTCCCTAAAGAAGAAAGACAAGAACGTGCTGAACGTGCCTTGGAAAATTCTTCATTACTACCGTTTAAAGATCAATATCCTGACCAATTATCAGGTGGGATGCAACAACGTGTAGGTCTTGCGCGTGCTCTGGCAAATGATCCACAAATTCTACTTATGGATGAGGCTTTTTCTGCTCTTGACCCACTGATTCGTAGAGAAATGCAAGATGAACTTTTAGACCTTCAAGCAACAGTTCAAAAGACAATTATCTTTATTACCCATGACTTAAATGAAGCCCTTCGTATTGGAGATAGAATTGCTATTATGAAGGACGGACAAATCATGCAAATTGGTACAGGGGAAGAAATTCTTACTAACCCAGCTAATGACTATGTTCGTGAATTCGTAGAAGATGTTGATAGGTCTAAAGTACTTACAGCACAAAATATCATGGTTCCTGCTTTGACAACAAATATTGAAATTGATGGACCAAACGTTGCACTTAAGAAAATGCGTGATGAAGAAGTTAGTATGTTGCTTGCCATTGATAAGCACAGAAAACTTCGCGGTAGCCTAACAGCTGATAGTGCTGTGGAAGCTCGCCGTAATCATACACCACTTATTGATGCGATTGATAAAAATGTACGCAAGATTTCAAAAGATACTCTTGTTACAGATATCTTTAATCTTATTTATGATTCACCTGCCCCACTTGCTGTTGTTGATGAAAATGACCGCTTAGTTGGTGTAGTAATCCGTGGTAGTGTTATTCAAGCCCTTGCTGATACAGGGGAAACTGATCCACAGGGTGAAAATATTGTTGAGGAGGTAATTATCAATGACTAATTTTCTTCAAAAACCATTACCAGTAGCTGACTGGGTTGAGAACTTTACTGAATGGGTAACAAATACCTTCTCAGGGTTCTTCTCTGTAATCCAATCAGGAGGACAATCATTAATTGATGGAGTAATTTCTGTCTTAAATTTTGTACCTCCTCTACTATTCATCGCTGTATTGACAGTTATTGCTTACTTCATTTCAAATAGAAAATGGGGTCTAACAAGTTTCACACTTATTGGTTTACTCTTTATTTACAACCAAGGACTTTGGACAGATTTAATGAGTACACTAACACTTGTCTTACTTGCTAGTTTATTATCAGTAATTATTGGTGTACCGCTAGGTATTTGGATGGCTAAAAGTGATTTAGCTCAAAAAATTATTTCACCAATCCTTGACTTTATGCAAACAATGCCAGGATTTGTATATCTAATTCCAGCCGTTGCTTTCTTCGGTATCGGTATGGTACCAGGGGTATTCGCATCAATAATCTTTGCTTTACCACCAACAGTTAGATTTACAAACTTGGGTATCAGACAGATTCCTGAGGAATTGGTTGAAGCATCAGATTCATTTGGTAGCACTCCTAGACAAAAATTATTTGGAATTGAGTTACCACTAGCTAAAAATACAATTTTAGCAGGTGTAAACCAAACTGTAATGCTTGCCCTTTCAATGGTAGTTATTGCATCAATGATTGGGGCTCCAGGTCTAGGTCGTGGCGTATTATCTGCTTTACAAAGAGCTCAAGTTGGTAACGGATTTGTAAACGGACTTGCTCTAGTAATCCTTGCTATTATCATCGACCGCTTTACACAATATCTTAATAAACCAAAGCGTAAAGCTAAAACAGGTCAAAAATCACCTATGAAAAAATGGGTAATCCCAGCAGCAGTAGTTGCAGCACTTGCAGTAGGTATTGGATTCTTTGCTCTTGGTAACAAAGAAGATGATCAAAAAACAATAAATCTTGCATACGTTGAGTGGGATACAGAAGTTGCTTCAACGCACGTTCTTGGACAAGTCTTTAAGGACATGGGTTACAAAGTAACAATGACACCGCTAGATAATGCTATCATGTGGGAATCAATCTCAAAAGGTGAAGCAGATGCTACAGTTTCAGCATGGCTTCCAAATACCCACAAAGCACAATATGAGCAATATAAAGATAGCCTTGATGATTTAGGTCCAAACCTCAAAGGAGCTAAACTTGGATTGGTAGTACCTTCTTATATGAATGTGAACTCAATTGAAGATTTGAAAGGCGAAGCCAACAAAACAATCACAGGTATTGAGCCTGGAGCAGGTGTTATGAATGCCGCTGAAAAGACTCTAAAATCTTATCCAAATTTATCAGATTGGAATCTTTTATCTTCATCATCAGGAGCAATGATAGTAGCTCTTGGTCAAGCGCTTAAGAACAAAGAAGAAATAGTAATCACAGGTTGGACTCCGCACTGGATGTTTGCCAAATATGACCTTAAGTTCTTAGAAGATCCTAAGAAAACAATGGGAGACGATGAAAGTATCCATACAATCGCCCGTCTCGGACTTAAAGATGACAAAAAGGATGCCTATAAAATCCTTGGTAACTTTAAGTGGACAAAAGATGATATGGAATCTGTTATGTTAGAAATTAACAACGGAACATCACCAGATCAAGCAGCGAAAAACTGGATTAAAAATAATTCAGATAAAGTAGCTGAGTGGACAAAGTAAACAATAAATAATCAGTTTTTTGCTAGACTATGTAAGAAAGTATCTAGCTAGAAATTGTTGATTAGCATCTGACTTAATTGCCAGATGCTTTTCTTTTTAAGTAATTACAACTGTGCTATAATTTATGAAAAGAAAGGGTGGTCAAATGAAGAAAAAAATTGCAATTATTGTATCCGTTGCGGTAGCTGCCCTGTTATTAATATTTTTTATTTCTGTTGTAGTGACAATGCGCGTGTCTCCTAAGCCAACTGCTGTTGTCTTAAATAAGGCAGTTTTTAAGGAAAAAGGATCTATATCTGATAAAGATTCTCATGAAAAGACAAAGGACCTTGTAGAAGCTAAATATAATTTGGAATATACATCTAGTCATAAAAACAACACCTTTGATGTTTATTATCCTAAAGAAATTAAAGATAAGGTACCAGTTTTATTTTGGGTACATGGTGGTGGATACCTGGGTGGAGATAAGGAAATGGTCAAGGAATTTGCCAGTAAACTTGTAGCCCATAACCAAGTTGCAGTAGTTTCAATGAATTATGAGCTAGCACCAGACTCGCAATACCCTAATCAACTTATCCAACTTGATGAATTTTATAAATATATGGTTAAGAATCAAGATCAGTATAAGCATTTTGACTTTTCTAAGTTATTTTTTGGAGGTGATAGTGCTGGCGCACAAATTGCCCTTCAATATGGACTAGTAGAAACGAATAAAGAGTATGCAGATAGTATGAAATTTGAGCAATCAATACCTAAAGGTCATATAAAAGGAATGATTTCGTATTGTGGACCTGTAAACTTAGTAAATTTAATTGGTCTTTATGGTGAGAATCAAGCAGCCACATATACTATTTCAAGTATTGCTTGGTCAATAATTGGAACAAGAGAATGGAAAACAAGCCCTCAAATAAAGGAAGGAAGTATTGCCGAGCATGTTACAGCAGACTATCCGCCAACTTATATAACTGATGGAAATTTCTATTCATTTGAAGATCAAGGAAAATCACTTGAAGGTAAATTAAAAAATTTAAAAGTTCCTGTGGAAACACTGTTTTTTGATGATACTAACGAGATGATATTCCATGAGTACCAATTTAATTACACGAAGCCAGCATCAGTTAAATGTTTTGAACAAACAGAAGGATTTATTAAGGAATTTTCAGATAAGTAAAGCTGAAGTTTACAACAGAGTTTACGTTTAAATCACATAAATAGATTGGATTTACATTGAATTTATGCCTTTATATGTAAAGGTTATGGTTTACAGCTCATCTTGAAAAGATTTATTAAAATTTTTTGTTTTTTATAATTTATGATAAGATGATTTATATATTTAAGGGAGCTTTTTATGGATATTTACAAAATTTTAACCGATGCAATCTACCCAGTTTTTAAGATTTTTGTAGTCTTTTTAAATGTAGTTGCAGTTTTAATTCTTATGTATGGATCATTTTTAGGAATTAAAGAGTTTATTTCATCTAAAAGAAGCAAAATTTCAACAGATGAAGCAATATTATCTAATCAACATATAAAAAATCATCTAGCAAGCTATATTTTACTTAGTTTGGAAGTTCTTATAGCTTCTGATATTATTGAATCCGTAGTCCATCCAACCTTACAGGATTTACTCAAATTAGGTTTCTTAGTAGTAATTAGAACAGCAATTTCATTCTTCTTAAATAAGGAAATTGAGGAAGAGTCATAATAATAAAACCTTAGATACTTTAGTATTTAAGGTTTTATTTAAACTTTCTATAATTTTGTATTCAAAAATGTTTTTACTGCTTCTGCAACTGCTTTAGGTTGGTCTATCCAAGGCATGTGTCCGGCATCTTTAATCAGTTTAAATTGACCTATTGGAAATGATTTAGCGATTTTTTCCCCTTGTTCAATGCTGGCAAAAGTATCGTTTTCACCCCAGATTAATTGAATAGGAATAGAAATTGATTCTAATTCTTTTCCATTTATAGCATTTTCTGCTTTTGCATTAAATGTTTTAAGTAAACTCAAAGTAGACATTTGATAATTTGGTAGATTTTGAAAATAGTAGTAACATTCACTAAATTCTTGGGGCATTTTTTTAAGTGCTGTATCAGAAGTACCCATTCTTCTTAGTCCATTAAGGGCTTGAGAACGTTTTTTTGGAACTAGTGCTTTAACAGCTATATTTCCTATAATTGGGAGTGTCATGGCCTTTAGAGGAAGTGGGATCTTCTCAAGCATAACGCGACCGGGATTGGCTATAAGGTTCATACTATGTATTCTTTCAGGATGTGACATAGCATACCAAAGAGACCAATGACAACCCATTGAATGTGCCATGAAGTCAACCTTATCAAGTTCAAGTTTATCTAGCACTTCATCAATGATATTTACGACAAATTCTCTAATGTTATTGACTTTTTCATGGTTCATGCCATCACTAAGCCCTCCGCCAGGGCGATTGAAGATAAAAAATTTATATCCATTGAGTTCTGATAATAGAGGAATAAAGGGAAACATATCTCCAGTATTTCCAGGCACTACAAATACTGGCTTACCTTCACCTATTTCGGAAACTCTAATCCTTAAACCATCTTTAAGAGTAAACCAGTGATCTATTTCTTTCAAATTATAGGCTTTTAGTAATGCAAGCTCTGCCATCTGAGCATTCTTAAATTTTTCACTATCATGGTTTAACTTTGGTTGTTCATATGTCATATTAAAATTTTCCTCCCAGTAATTTTTCAGCATTTTTATAGAAAATATCTTGTTTTTCTATCTCTGTTATTAGTTTTGTCTCCTCTAACTGTTGGGCTAGGCCATCAATCACATGAATTGGTGTGTATGGAAAGTCTGATCCATATAGAAAATGGTCAGAACTTGTGATTTGTAGTAATGTAGGTAATTGATAAGGTAACACCATACCTGCCAAATCAAAGTATATATTTTGGTTATTCATAATTTGTAGTAAATTATCAGGAGAATAAATTTCATTCTTAGAAAGAAATTTATTCCCTTCAGATATTCTTTGAGCAATTATTGGTATAAGAGCTCCTGCATGAGGAATAATCCAAATAATATTAGGATATTTAGTGAATATATTAGACTCAGCCATGTTAGCTAGAGTTCTTGTAGTATCAAAGAAAAATTCCATTAGGGGAGTTTTTATATTTTTTCCTGCTTCAATATTTTGTTCGTATGGTTCAGTGGGATGGATAAAAGCCAGTGACTTTATGTCGTTAAGTTTTTGCATTACTGGATTTAATTTTTCATTACCTAAGTACTGTCCTTTACTATTTGTTGGGAAAGAAAATCCAATTACTTCATTCTTCAAATTATCTATAGTAGTTAAACTTTCATTGATATAAGGAAGAGGTAAACTTGCAACATAGGAAAAATCATTTGAGTGATTTTTTACTAAGTTTAAGCCTTCCTTATTTATCTCACTAATAAGCTTTAAACATTCATTCTTAGTAGCATGACTAGGGTGAGGACTTGAAAGACTTATTATTGAATGAGTAATATTTTCTTCTTCCATCAAATTAAGGTGATCTTCTACTGTCCATTCGGGAGTTTTAACTCCATCTGCCAGATCATTGAAATTGTCTTTTAAAAAATTTTTATAGGCTTTTGGAATAAAGTGTGTGTGAAAATCTATTTTTTTAACTTTTGCTAGCATTGTTATCTCCTTTGTTGTATTTATAAGTTAATTATATTGAAAGAGATATGGAAAAATAAGGTACAAAATTTCTAATAGTGTTTCATATTTAATATGTTGAAGTGGCCAATTATATATGTTAGATTTAATTTAATGAAAACCAATGAGGGTGTATAATATGCAAAAAAAATTACCATCTAGTAAGGAAAAGCTTTTGGAAGCCTTGAGCCATCAATTAACCTATAGACCTATAGAAGAAATTAAGGTTTCTGAATTAATTAATGAAGCAAAAATAAGTCGTTCAACATTTTATCGTTTATTTGAAACTAAGGAAATATTTTTTGATTGGGTTTTACACTATTATTTAGAGGGGCTTTCAACGACGACAAAATCCAATAGTGAAAATTCACAAGAATTTTATTATAATTATCTTACATACATTGACCAAAATTCTATATATTTTAAAGTTTTTAATAATAGTAATATGTGGCCGCAGTTTAATAGTGAAATGTATAGAATAGGGATTGATATTTATAAAGATTTTATTTTTTCTCAAACCTATGATAAAAAACTTAGTATTTTTGTTAGCAATTATATAGTAAATGCACATATCGGTGTGGTGATGGAATGGTTAAGACAAGAAAAAATGGAAAGACCTGAACAATTATCTAAATTATTGGTTGAGTTGACAAGTTCAGCTTTAACAAGTCAAGGTATTGAAATGGAAAATATGTTTGAGAACAGAATTAAATGATTCTGAATACTAAGTAGTAATATGGTTTTTTTCTTAATTAATTTTTTTTATATCCCTATTAAATTTTTATAACCCATATTTTATTGACTTAAGTTTGTATTGTTATAAAATGAATCTCAAACAAAACGCATGGAAAAAGAGAGTAAGTTTGAAATTCTTTTAAAGAGAGTATCCGTTGGTGAGAGGGAGCAAAGTAATACAAACTGAAAATGACTTTAGAGCGGTTGTCTATTTATATATAGCAAACGAATCTTCCCCGTTAAAGGAAGACCATACAAATCTTGTGTGGACTGAGATAATCTATCTATTTTTACTGGCATTAAAATAGATAAATTGTGAACTAAGGTGGTACCATGTGTCGCAGCATCCTTAGAGAGAAATCTCTAAGGATTTTTTGTATAGTTTTTGGAAATTCAAAAAGCTGTACCAGATAAAGGAGGTTAGTCAAAAAGAATAATGGAAGTTGAGATGTGTAGTAGAAGTGGATAAATAATAAATTAAGGAGAAATAAAATATATGACTGAACAGGCATTTGAAACTATTCAATTACATGGTGGACAAAAAGTAGACAAGGAAACAGGAAGTCGAGCAGTACCAATTTATCAAACAACATCCTATGTTTTTGATGATGCAGATCATGCGGCAGCTCGTTTTGGTTTAGCTGATGCTGGTAATATCTATACTAGAATTACTAATCCAACAACTGATGTTTTAGAGCAAAGACTTGCTTTACTGGAAGGTGGTGTAGGTGCACTTGCTACTGCATCAGGATCAGCAGCTATCACATATGCCATTCAAAATATTGCCTCAGCAGGAGATCATGTTGTTTCAGCAAGTACTATTTATGGTGGAACATATAATCTTTTTGCCCATACATTACCTCAATTTGGTATTGAGACAAGTTTCGTGGATGCAAGTGACCCAGAAAATTTCCGTCAGGCTATTCAAGAAAATACAAAAGCAATTTTCGTTGAGTCCTTAGGAAATCCAGATACTACCATTGTTGAATTGGATAAGATAGCAGAAATTGCTCATGAAGCAGGTATTCCAGTAATTGTGGATAATACCTTTGCGACAGCATATCTTTTCAAACCATTTGAATATGGAGCAGATATAGTTGTTTATTCTACAACGAAATTTATTGGAGGACATGGTGTTGCCCTAGGTGGAGCAATCATTGACTCCGGTAAATTTGATTGGACTAATGGTAAGTTTCCAAGCTTAGTAGAGCCTGATGATAGTTATCATGGGATATCATGGACGGATGCAACTGGTCCTGCAGCATATATTACACGAGCAAGGACAATTTTATTAAGGGATACCGGAGCCACTATCTCCCCGTTTAACTCTTGGTTAACGCTTTTAGGTCTTGAAACCTTATCACTTAGACTTGAGAGACATGTTGAGAATGCTCAAAAGGTTGCGGAATATCTTGAAAACCATCCTAAAGTATCATGGGTATCTTATCCAGGTCTTGAATCGAGTAAATATCACGATTTAGCTGAGAAATATTTTCCTAAAGGAACGAGCTCGGTCTTTACCTTTGGTTTGAAGGACGGGGCAGAGGCAGGTAAGGAGTTAATTAACAATGTTAAACTCTTCTCGCTTTTAGCAAATGTTGGCGATGCTAAGTCGCTCATTATTCATCCGGCATCGACGACTCATTCACAATTAAACGAGGAACAGTTGGCAGAAGCTGGAATTAAACCTGAGACAATTCGCTTATCTGTTGGAATTGAGAACGTAGACGATATTATAGCGGATTTAAGTCAAGCTTTAGATGCAATATAAGAGGAAGTGAAATATGAAGCAAAATGAAGATAAAATATACGATCTAGCTGTTTTAGGTTGTGGATCAGTTGGTTCTGCAGTTGGTTACTATGCTAGTAGAAAGGGGGCTTCGATCCTTGAAATTGATAGCTATCAACCACCTCATGACTTTGGCACACATCATGGGCAAACGAGAATAATTCGCCATGCATACGGTGAAGGTGACAAATATGTTCCTCTTCTTCTAGAAGCCCAAAGTCTTTGGGAGGAATTACAGGATCAAACTGAGGAAAAATTTCTTCATCAAGTTGGAATAGTAAACATCGCTCCTCAAGAGTCAGATTTTTATAAAAATATTCTTTCAAGTGCTGAAAAATATAGGTTACCAATAGATATTTTGACAGCCGTGGAACTGAATGAAAGATTCCATACTTGGAATTTTGATGATGACTACAAGGCGATTTATGAAAAAAATGCAGGTTATTTAAGGACAGATATTATTATTAAAGAATATCTTGAGAAAGCTAAGGAATACGGAGCAACCCAGGCTTTTAATCAACAAGTTTCTCAGATAATTAATGAGCCAGATTATATTAGAATAATCACTGATAATGCTGAATATAAGGCAAGAAAACTTGTAGTATCAGCAGGTTCTTGGGTGAAAAGTCTATATCCTGATCTGCCCATCCAGCCTGTAAGAAAAACATTCCATTGGTTTGAAGCCGAGTATGAAAACCTTCTAGAGACAAAAGGTTTTCCATGTTTTACTGTCAATCTTAAATCAAATGAAACATACTATGGCTTCCCAGGATCTGACAACTTAATTAAAATAGGTCGTCATGATGGCGGACAAGATATTTCAAATTATCAAGAGCAATATGAATATGATGATGATAAAGATGCAAAGGAAGTTGAAAATCTTCTAGGTACTTATTTGATAGGTACTGGGAAACTTGATTTTGGTAAGACTTGTTCATACGACATGTCACCTGATGAAGATTTTATTATTGACTGGCTAGATGATCGAACACAAATTGTTACAGGTCTAAGCGGTCATGGATTCAAGTTTGTTTCAGTACTTGGACACATATTAGCTAATCGTGCTCTAGGAAAAGAAGAAACAAATCTTGATTTAAGTCCATTTGCACTAGATCGTTTTACTAAAATTACAGAAAAAGTTAAAGATTAATAACTAAAAAATAGCTTCCAGTTATTTTGGGTAATTAAAAAAGATAAGGAGGTGAATAATGCCCATTAAAGTAGCAACTGACCTACCTGCAAAGGCACTTTTGGAAGAGGAAGGAATATTTTCCCTAACAACTGAGAGAGCCTTAAGTCAGGATATCAGACCGTTGAAAATTGCCATTTTAAACTTAATGCCCAATAAAATAGAAACTGAGTTGCAATTCCTCAGGCTTCTATCTCAAACTCCGCTCCAGCTTGAAGTTGATTTCCTTCAGATGGAAAGTCATACATGCAAAAATACCGAAAAAACCTACCTTGATGACTTTTATCTAACTTACGAGGATATAAAAGACAGCTTTTATGACGCACTAATCATAACTGGAGCACCTGTTGAGACTCTACCCTTTGAGCAGGTTGATTACTGGCAAGAATTAAAAAAAGTCTTGGCTTGGAGCCAAACCAACGTTACCTCAAACCTACATATTTGTTGGGGAGCACAAGCAAGTCTTTACTATCATTACGGGGTCGATAAGGTTCAGTTTGACAAGAAAATTTTTGGGCTCTATGAAAATGAAATTAAGGAAGAGACATATCTTTTCCGTGGATTTAGTGATACTTTTGATAGTCCTCAATCAAGATATACAGGACTTGATTTAGAGCAGTTAAGCAAAGCTCCAATTAAAGTTCTATCAACTAATAGTGAGCTTGGACCATTAATATTATCGTCTCAGGATGATAAAAATATATTCGTTCTCGGGCATATGGAATACGAGACCGACAGCTTACATAAAGAATATGTGAGAGATAATCAAGCAGGAATAGGTACGGCAAAGCCCCATAATTATTATTTATCAGATACAGCTGATACCATGAAGAACACATGGCGCTCTGAAGCCTATCTCCTCTACCATAATTGGATAAATTATATTTATCAAAAAACTCCTTATAGATTTAAATAGTGTATGTGAAAATCAAAAAAAACGGCGAAAGTTCTCCTCTTTCGTCGTTTTATAGTTGATTAAAATAGAAATACCTTCGTTTTACTACGTTGTACATTTTTAAGTGACTATATTTTATTCGTAAATATGGAATCCGTAACCCCTTATATGTTCCTTAAGAAGGTCTAGATATTTATTTCCGGTAGAGCTAAGTTCACGCTGCTCTTGTTTGAGCCAACCAAATTGGATAGTGTCTTCATATTCAAGTGGAATGGCCACAATCTTATCATCATTAAGCTCACTTGATATAATCCCTGAACTGATAGTGTAACCATTAAGCCCAACCATAAGATTAAAGATAGTGGCGCGATCACTAACCTTGATTTCCATCTTACGATCCCAAGTACTCAAAATTTCTTCTGAAAAGTAGAATGAGTTATTCTCACCCTGCTCGTAAGACAGGTAAGTATAGTCTTCCAAATCCTCTAGCTTAATAGATTTCTGCTTGGCAAGAGGGTTGTAACGACTAATGAAAACGTGTGGCTTAGCATCGAAAAGTGGTGTAAAAATCAATCCCTTTTCCTTAAAAAGTTTTGACAGCACCTGTCTGTTGAAGGAATTCAGATAGAGAACTCCGATTTCACTCTTAAAGTTAGTTAAGTCATCTAAGATGTTCTGAGTTTCAGTTTCTCTCAGAGTAAGTTGATACTCATCACTGTTGATTGACTTTACAAGCTCAACAAAAGCATGAACTACAAAGGCATAGTGCTGGGCAGATACTGAGAAAGCTTGTTTTCTCGGTGATTTATTTTTATATTTTTCTTCTAATAGATTTACTTGGTCAAGAATTTGCCTTGAATAAACAAGGAATTCCCTTCCTTCAGGTGTCAAAGAAACACCGTTTTTGGTTCTTAAAAGTAATTGAATCTCCATTTCGCTTTCAAGTTCCTTGATGGCATTTGAAAGACTAGGCTGTGTTAGAAAGAGCTCTTTAGCAGCCTCATTAATAGAACCCTTTTCAGCGATTTTTTCTAAATAAATAAGTTGTTGTATTCTCATTTCATACTCCTTTCTATAATTATAGCAAAGGTTATAGCTTTTGACTATAACGATCTATGTTTATTATCAGTTATCCAAAAAAGTTTCTATATGTTAATTTATATGTTATAGCTTTGAAATAAGGAAAAGAAAGCAAATAAAGATAAGAGATAGATAGGGAGTTTTTTATGACAACAACAATTATTGGTTTTCCCCGTATAGGTGAACATAGAGAATTAAAATTTGCGACTGAAAAATATTTCAGAAAAGAAATTACAGACGATGAATTTAAACAAATAACAAAAGATATTCGTAAAAAGCACTGGAAGGAAGTTGAGGATGCTGGAATTGATATTATACCTTCTAATGATTTTTCTCTTTATGATAATACTTTAGATGCAGCATTTTTATTAAATATTGTACCTAAAGAAATTGAGACAATTGACCTGTCAAACTTAGATAAGTACTTTGCTCTTGCGCGTGGTTATCAGGGTGAAAAAGGTGATGTCAAAGCCCTTCCGATGAAAAAATGGTTCAACACAAACTACCACTATATCGTTTCAAAGTTTACAAAAGATACTAAAATTAAACTTACTGGAACTAAGATTTTCGATGAGTTTGCGGAAGCAAAAGAGCTAGGAATCACAAGCCGTCCAGTAATTGTTGGCCCATTCACTCTACTAAAACTTAGTGATTATGCAGAAGGGCTAAGTGCCAAAGATTTTGCTAAGGATTTGACTGCAGCTTATAAAGAAATCTTCGCAAAACTAGCTTCATTTGGTGCAGAATGGATTCAAGTAGATGAACCAAGCCTTGTAAAAGATTTGAGTCCTGAAGACATTAGTCTTTTCAAAGAAATTTATAGCGAACTTTTAGCGGATAAAAAATTAAAAGTCCTTCTTCAAACTTACTTTGGTGACGTAAGAGACATTTACAGTCAGCTAATTGACTTGGATTTTGATGGAATCGGTCTTGACCTTGTAGAAGGTCCTAAAAATATTGAATTAATCAAAGATAATTTCCCAGCAGATAAAAAGTTATTTGCAGGTATTGTAAATGGAAAATACATCTGGAAAAATAATTACCAAAATAGTTTATCTACCTTAGAAGATTTAGGAATTGAGGATTTGGTACTGACTACATCATCATCTCTACTTCATGTACCTTATACAAGTGAAAATGAAAAATTTGAGCCAGAAGTCCTTGAACATTTTGCCTTTGCTAAGGAAAAATTAAAGGAATTAAAGGAACTTGAAGCAATTTTAAAAGGTGAAGGTCAAGAATATTTGGACCAAAATAAAGCCTTATTTGCTAAGGAAAGAATCTCTAAAAATCAAGAACTTGCCACTAAAATTGATGGATTGACAGAGGCTGACTTTACACGTTTGCCAGCATTTGCTGAAAGGGAAGCTATCCAAAAAGAAGTATTCAAATTGCCTCTTTTACCGACAACAACTATTGGTTCATTCCCACAGACCAAGGAAGTTAAGCAAATTCGTGCCAAGCTTAAGAAGGGTGAAGTTTCGCAAGAAGAATATGATACTTTCATCGGTAACCAAATTAAGGACTGGCTTAATTGGCAGGAAGAGATTGGCTTAGATGTCTTAGTTCACGGTGAGTTTGAGCGAAATGACATGGTTGAATACTTTGGTCAAAACTTGTCAGGTTATCTTTTCAGTCAAAATGGATGGGTTCAATCATACGGAACTCGTGGTGTAAAACCTCCAATTATTTGGGGTGATGTGGTGCGCGAGCGACCAATTACTGTTAAGTGGTCAGCATACGCTCAGGAACAAACTGACAAGATTGTAAAGGGGATGTTGACAGGACCTGTAACCATTCTTAACTGGTCATTCCCACGTGAGGATATAAGTCTTAGAGAGTCAACTTTACAGATTGCCCTTGCCATTCAAGAAGAGGTACTTGACCTCGAGAAAAATGGTATCAGAATTATCCAGATTGATGAAGCAGCTTTGAGGGAAAAACTTCCGCTACGTAAGAGTGACTGGTTTAAGGAGTATCTTGACTGGGCAATCCCAGCCTTTAGATTGGTTCACAGCAAGGTAGATGAGAAAACGCAGATTCATACACATATGTGTTATAGCGAGTTTACAGATATCATTCCAGCAATTGACCAGCTTGATGCAGACGTTATTTCATTTGAAGCGTCACGTTCTAACCTAGACATCTTAGACGAACTAAAAGCTAAGAATTTCCAGACAGAAGTAGGACCAGGGGTGTACGATATCCATTCTCCTCGTATCCCATCAGTCGAAGAAATTACTAAAACAATCCATACCATCTTGACTAAAGTCCCTGTAGAAAAAGTTTGGGTGAATCCTGACTGCGGACTTAAAACACGTGGTATTCCGGAAACAAGGGCTAGCCTTGTAAATCTTACACAGGCGGCTAAAGACGTACGAAAGGAATATTAATATGTCCAATTATCCAAGTCTCTCATTTGAGATTTTCCCACCAAATACACAGGTGGGAGAGGAAAAAATATATACTACACTCAAAGGTCTTCAAGGTTTAAAGCCAGACTTTATTAGTGTTACATGTTCTAATAGACAAAAAAATATTGAGGATACTACCCTTAAGCTGGCTGATTATATTCAAAAAGAATTAGGCATTTCAAGTATAGCTCACCTTCCAGCAGCTTATTTGACAAAGGCACAAGTTGATAAGATATTGACACAACTTGATGAATTAGGTATTAATCAGTTACTAGCTCTCAGAGGTGATATAGTTGAAGGATTTGAACCAACTCATGATTTCCAATATGCTAGCGATTTGACTTCTTATGTAAAGGAAAAAGCTCCTCATTTTCAAGTTACAGGAGCTTGCTATCCAGAAGTTCATCCAGAATCAATAAACCGCATTGCTGATATTAATAATCTTAAGAAAAAGGTTGATGCAGGTTGTGATAGACTTATTACTCAGTTATTTTTTGATAATGACCTCTTTTACAACTTCCAAGAATCTTGTCAGCTTGCAGGAATTGAAGTTCCAATCCTTGCAGGAATCATGCCCATTGTAAATCGTAATCAAGCTTTACGACTACTTAATACAACGCAGACAAAACTTCCAAGAAAATTCTTAGCAATATTGGATAGATATGAAAATGATCCAGTATCATTAAAAGCTGCAGGCCTTGCTTATGGAATTGATCAAATCGTTGATCTTACAACACAGGGAGTTTCAGGTATTCATCTTTACACCATGAATAATGCTCAAGTTGCTAAACACATATATGAGAACACTGCACCATTATTTAAGAAGGAAGAAGCAAGTTTACAAGAAAAACAGGACAAAATATTTCTGACAAAGCTTGAAGAATTGTTGGCAGTATAATTTAAGAGGAGAATTTATGAGTCAAATTTTAGATAGTATTAAAATTTTAAAAGATAAAAAATGGATTGACTTGACACATGATGTTACTGATTCAATTCCATACTTTGCAGCATTTTCTCCCCTTAAA
The DNA here is from genome assembly GCF_001832905.1 of Floricoccus tropicus. Classification (GTDB taxonomy): domain Bacteria; phylum Bacillota; class Bacilli; order Lactobacillales; family Streptococcaceae; genus Floricoccus; species Floricoccus tropicus. The sequence continues at coordinate 161,987 of NZ_MKIR01000024.1, forward strand.
GAGACTACCTTATTTACAGTAGAAAATGATGGCTTTTTAGCCAAAGAATATACGATAGTAAGCCAGTATGGAACACATTTAGATGCACCAGTTCATTTTGCTGAAGGTAAGAGATCTTTACAAGATATAGCCTTGGATGAATTAGTTCTACCATTGTATGTAATCCATAAGGAAGATGAGGTCAAACAAAACTCCGATTATCTTCTTACAGTTCAAGATATTTTAGATTTTGAGGCTGAATTTGAGAAAATTGAGGCAGGTAGTTTCGTAGCTTTTTCTAGCGGCTGGTCTAAAAAATGGAGAGAAAAAGAAGCTTTTTATAATATTGATGAAAATGGTCAGGCACATACACCCGGATGGTCGTTAGAAGCATTAAAGTTTTTAGATAGAGAGCGTGGTGTTCATGCCATTGGTCATGAAACTTTAGATACCGACCGAGCAATTGATGTCACAGAAAATAAAGACATCGTTGGTGAACGTTACTGGCTATCGCAAGATAAATATCAGGTTGAGGTATTAACTAATCTTGAACAAATTCCATCAGCAGGATCAGCAATCCTACTTGGCTTACCAAAGTTTAAAGATGCACCTGGATTTGGTGTAAGAGCTTTTGCAATCACAGAATACAGTCACTTAAAAATAGATTAATACATCGTTGCGATTTATACTAATAAGCTTGCTTATTTAAGTGTAATCGACAGCGTAGTAAAACGAAGGTAATTCTATTTTAATCAACTATATAATAATAAAGCCAGTCTTCATTGAGTGAGGTCTGGCTTTTTCTAATCAATCTTATTTTACTGTTACTGCTTCATAAATCTTCAATCCATGTTTGTGAATTGCTTCAATATCTTTTTCAACAGGATCGCCTTTTTCTGTTAAGTAATTTCCAAGGAAAATCGAATCTACAAGGAGCATACCTAGATTTTGCATTTCTGCTAAATGATATTCCCGTCCTGCGCTGATGCGAATCTCTGTACGTGGGAAGAGGTATCTAATCATTGTGACAACTTTTAAGCAACGAAGTGGTGTAAGTTCGTGTCTTCCTTCTAATTTAGTACCATCAATCGGTAGCAAGAAGTTCATAGGAACTGAGTAAGGATTCTTTTCTTTTAGGTCAAAAGCCATCTCTACTAGTTGCTCGTCCGTCTCACCCATACCGCAAATAAATCCAGAACAGATATTTACATCATCTTCATTCAATCTATCAAGGGTATCAATTCGATCTTGATAGCTGTGAGTAGTAGTAATGTTATCGTAATTATCCCTTGGAGTATTAAGGTTATGATTTACACGGTCAACGCCCACTGATTTAAGGTAGTCAATTTGTTCACTATCAAGAAGTCCCATTGATACACATAGCTCTAAGTTCAAGTCTTCTTTAATAGTTCTAAGAGCAGCACCCATGACTTTTAGTTCACGCATAGTCGCACGAGTTCCACTCATTGCAATACAGAAAGTACTTGCGTGATTCTTTTTAGCTATCAATGCTTTCTTAATGATTTCATCATTAGGAATTAGTCCGTAGGTTTCTACTTCAGCTTCACTGTACTTAGACTGTGCACAGTATCCGCAGTCTTCCGCACAAAGTCCGCTCTTAGCGTTTAGTAAAGTATTGAGTCTAACTTCATTGGCAGAAATTCCATTTTTTAAGGCTACGGCACCAGCATAGATAGCCCACCAATCATCAGTACTTTCTAAGATATAGAGCGCTTCATCAGGTGTAATTTCTCTAGTTCCGTCAATAATTTCTTGGGCAAGTTTTAAGTAGTCCATTGATTCTCCTCAGATATTTTTAGATTAGTAACCTACATAAAATTATATAGGTTAACTATAAATGTTGCAAGATGTTTTGAAAATTGTTAAACATCACTTTGAAGAATTTCTTTTCAAATAATATCCCTTATAACTTTTACCAAATATGTTAAAATAAGGATAATCTAAAGAATAGAATAGGAAATAAAAATGGCAAAATTAGGATTTTTAAGTCAGTTGAATGACGAACTTGATAAAAATTTTTCATATGACTATGAAATTAACTGGGATAAAAAGAATCATGCAGTAGAACTTGCTTTTCTTTTGGAAGCAGAGAACAAGGACGGTCTAGCTATCGTTGATGCTGATGACGTTGAGTCGGCTGAGAATATCTTGTACGAGGACGCTGTGATTTTCTATAATCCACAAAAATCTAGCGTTGATGCTGAGGAATATCTTGCAACGATACCTTATAGTGAAAAAGGTCTATCTAAAGAATTTATTGCAGCTTTTGTTGACTTTTTACAGGAAACTGCAGATCAAGGTCTTGATGATTTAATGGACTTTTTAGCAGATCCAGAAGCAGAGGAATTCTCAGCTAAATTTGACGCTGCCGCTTTTGGCGAAAAGACTGCCGCTTTGGTTGAAACTGAATTCTTTAAGTACCCAAGATACTAGGAGGTTATAGATAATTATGGATAAATGGCAAGAAGTAACTGTTGAACTTGGTCGTGAGGCTGTCGAAGCAGCTAGTGAAATTATGCTTAATTCAGGAGCTCAAGGTTTGGCAATTGAAGATAGTGCTGACTATTTAGATCACGTGGATAATTTCGGTGAAATTATGCCAGAAATTGAACAATCTGATGTTGTTATAATAGCTGGTTACTACCCTGAAAATCTTGTAATTTCAGAAATTTTAGTGGAAGTAGAAGAAAAAATTAAGAATCTAGCAACTTTTGGAATCGAAGTAGGTGATGTTAAAGTAAGTTCTAACCAACTTTCAGAAGAAGATTGGGCAGATTCTTGGAAAAAGTACTATGAACCAACGAGAATTAGCCATGATTTAACTATTGTACCTTCATGGACTGATTATGAGCCAATCAATGAATCTGAAAAAATTATTAGACTTGACCCAGGTATGGCTTTTGGTACAGGGACTCACCCAACAACTAAAATGTCTTTATACGCTTTAGAGCAAATCCTTCGTGGAGGAGAAACATTGCTTGATGTTGGTACTGGTTCAGGTGTTCTATCAATCGCAGCATCATTACTAGGAGCAAAGGAAATTTATGCTTATGATTTAGATCAAGTGGCTGTAAATGTCGCTCAAGAAAATATTGATTTAAATGAAGGAATGACAAATATCCATGTTGCAGTGGGTGACCTACTAAATGGTGTAGAGAAAAAAGCTGATGTCGTTGTCGCAAATATCTTAGCTGACATTTTAGTCTTAATGACAGAAGATGCTTACCGTCTTGTTAAAGATAATGGTTATTTAATTATGAGTGGAATCATTGAAAGCAAGTGGGAGATGGTTAGACAATCAGCTGAAAAAGCAGGATTTTTCCTTGAAACTCGTATTCAACAAGGTGAATGGAATGCTTGCATCTTCAAAAAAACTGACGATGTTATGGGAGTTATCGGAGGATAAATCATGCAACAATACTTTATTAAAAAGAATGCTTCAAAAATTGGTTTTATAATTCAAATTGAAGATAAAGATACCTTTAATCATATGTTTAGCGTTATGCGACTAAAAGAGGGGGATGAAGTTCAGTTAGTATTTAATGAAGAAAAGCTTGCTTTGGCTAAAGTTGTTGAAAATCAAAATGTTCAAATTCTTGAATATCTTGAGCGAGATACTGAGCTACCAGTTAGCGTGACTATTGCAGTTGGTTTTCCAAAAGGCGACAAGCTTGATTTCTTGGCTCAAAAAGTAACTGAGTTAGGAGCTGATAAACTTTGGGCATTTCCAGCAGACTGGTCAGTCACTAAACTTGATGGTAAAAAAATTGCCAAGCGTCAGGAAAGATTGAGTAAAATTTGCCTTGGGGCTGCTGAACAAAGTAAAAGACTAGTGATTCCAGAGGTAAAACTTTTTGAAAATAAAGCTAATTTCCTAGGAGAACTTAAGAATTTTGATCATGTTTTAGTGGCATATGAAGAATCAGCTAAGGAAGGCGAAAATTCAACATTTGTGCAGGCCTTACAAGAAGCTAAAAAGGGGCAAAAAATATTAATTATCTTTGGGCCAGAAGGTGGAATCAGTCCTAGTGAAATTGATAGGTTAGTGGGTTTGAGAGCTAAGCTTATTGGTCTTGGTCCAAGAATCATGAGAGCCGAAACTGCACCTCTTTATGCACTTTCATCAATTAGTTTTTATCTAGAATTATTGAACAAAAATTAACAAAGTGGATAATTATTCACTAAAGCATTCATAAAGCACGCATTGTGCTTTTTTTTTCCTATAAATGGTGTTAGAATAATATTTAATAATTTGAAGACTATGCAAAAGAGATATTTAATAACTTTTTTCTTTATTCAAAGATTGGCAGACAAAATAAAGAGTGGCTGGATACAAGTTGGACAATAACAGAAGATTATTACAACTAGTTAAATGTCACATTTTATTTTAGGCAAGATAATTAAACCCTAGGAGAAAACATGGCTACTGAACCAAATTTGACGGGCGCACAGGTTGTACGAATCGCCTCTACTTACATGAATGAAAAGGATGTCCGTATGGTCAAGAAGGCTCTTGACTACGCGACAAAGGCCCATGCTAAACAATATAGACAATCAGGAGAACCATATATTGTGCATCCAATTCAGGTTGCAGGTATTTTAGCCGGCTTAAAACTTGATGCTGTCACTGTTTCATGTGGTTTTTTACATGATGTAGTTGAAGATACTGACTACACTCTTGATGATATTGAGCGTGAATTTGGTACTGATGCTAGAAATATCGTTGATGGGGTTACAAAACTTGGTAAGGTTGAATACAAGTCGCATGAGGAACAACTAGCGGAAAATCACCGTAAGATGCTAATGGCTATGAGTCGTGATATGCGGGTGATTTTGGTCAAACTTGCTGACCGTCTTCATAATATGCGTACTCTTAAGCATCTACGTCCTGATAAACAAAAGCGTATTTCGACGGAAACAATGGAAATTTATGCACCACTTGCTCATCGTTTAGGGATTAGTAGCATTAAGTGGGAACTCGAAGATCTAGCATTCCGTTACCTTAATGAACCGGAATTTTATCGTATTCGTGGTCTAATGAATGAAAAACGTGCGGACCGAGAAGCCTTGGTTAAGGAAGTTGTTGGTAAACTTTCAGAGCAGCTTGAAAATGTTGGTATTGAAGATGCTGATGTTTATGGTCGACCAAAGCATATTTATTCTATCTATAAAAAGATGCACGATAAGAAGAAGCGCTTTGATGAAATTTATGACCTGATTGCAATCCGCTGTATTCTAGATACAACTAGTGATGTCTACACTACACTTGGTTACATCCATGATTTGTGGAAGCCAATGCCAGGACGTTTTAAAGACTACATTGCAAACCCAAAAGAAAATGGTTATCAGTCAATCCATACAACTGTCTATGGCCCTAAAGGACCAATCGAATTCCAAATTAGAACTCAAAAGATGCATGAAATCGCTGAATATGGGGTTGCGGCTCACTGGGCTTACAAGGAAGGCAAAAAATCACCTAAGGCTGAAGAGCTTAATCAGAATTTAAACTGGATTCAAGAACTTGTTGAACTTCAAGATGCAAGTAATAACGCCCAAGATTTTGTTAAACAGGTTCAAGAGGATATCTTTGCAGAAAAGATTTATGTCTTTACTCCTAATGGAGAAGTTCAAGAATTACCAGCAGGAAGTGTACCAATTGACTTTGCCTATGCCATCCACACTCAAGTAGGAGATAAAGCTACTGGAGCTAAGGTTAATGGACGTATGGTTCCAATTACTCATGTTTTAAAAACAGGGGATGTTGTTGAAATCATAACAAGCAAATCTTCATTTGGACCAAGTAGAGACTGGCTTAAATTGGTTAAAACCAATAAAGCCAAAAATAAAATTAAGAATTTTTTCAAGAATCAAGACAAGCAATTATCTGTTAATAAAGGTCGTGAGATGCTTCAAGATTACTTGCAAGAACAAGATTTTGTTGCTAATCAATACCTTGATAAGAAGCACCTTGATGATATCTGCGATAAATTAAACTTTAAGAATGCTGATGCACTTTTTGCCTCAATAGGTTTTGGTGAGACAGGGGTCATAAGTGTCTTCAACAAGTTAACTGAAGAGGAACGCCGCGAGCGAGAACGTGAAAAACAACGCCAAGAAGCTGAAGAGCTTATGCAAGGTGGCGAGGTTAAAAAGACTAAGACTGATGTAATGAAGGTCCGTCATGATGGTGGAGTGAATGTTGCAAACATCGACAGTCTACTAGTTCGTATGAGTAAATGTTGTAATCCTGTACCTGGTGATGATATTATTGGATATATTACTAAAGGTCGTGGTGTGTCAATTCACAGAAGTGATTGCCAAAATGTTAAGGCGCAACCAGATTACGAAAGCCGTCTGATTGATGTTGAATGGGAAGATTCTAGCATTTCTAACAATAAGGAATATGTTGCAAATGTTGATGTATATGGCTTCAACCGTCCAGGTCTTTTAAACGATATTTTACAGGTTTTAAGTAATACAACTAAGAACTTGATTTCAGTATCGGCTGTTCCAAGTAAGGATATGAAAACTGCAAATATCCATGTTTCATTGGGCATTAAGAATCTTAATGAGCTAACTTTCGTTGTTGATAAGATAAAGATGGTTCCAGACGTTTATTCGGTTAAAAGGACAAATGGATAGATGAGAATTATAATACAAAGAGTTTCACAAGCCAGTGTATCAATTGATTCCAAAGTTGTGGGACAGATAAAAGATGGTTTGCTCTTGCTTGTTGGTGTGGAAGACGCAGATAGCGAAGTTGATATAGTGTATGCTGCGCGAAAGATTGCTAATATGCGAATTTTCTCGGACGAAAATGGCAAGATGAATCTATCAGTTAAGGACATTCAAGGAAGTATTTTATCAATTTCCCAGTTTACTCTATATGCTGATACAAAAAAAGGTAATCGTCCAAGTTTTACTAAGGCAGGGCGTCCTGACTATGCTAGTAAATGCTATCAATCTTTTAATGAAAAACTAAAAGAAGAGGGTATTGAAGATATTCAGACAGGTATATTTGGTGCAGATATGCAGGTCAGTCTTGTAAACGATGGACCTGTTACTATAGTACTTGATACTGCTGAAGTGAGATAAATCAATATATTTTAAAAAGAGAAAAATGTTTAACCTATAGTTTGACAGGTTAGGCATTTTTATTTAAAATAAATTCGTTAGATTGAATCTTAAAAAACTAAATAAAATGCAGAGGCAAAAAAGAAAATGGTTAGAGAAAAAAATAATTCTTTAGAAAAAAGAAGAATGAAAAATAAGTCAGAAAAAGAAGCTGAAATAATAAAAACTCGTCAAGAAATGCAAGGAGAGTTTTTGCAGAATCATCCAGAGTTTAAAGATATGGATGAAAAAGAAATTCCTAATGAGATGAGGAAACTTGGCGAAGCGCGTGCTCATAAAAGAAATAAAAGATTACGTGAACATTTGGAATTATTTAATGATGCAATAATTGCTATAATAACAACAGTTATGTTGCTTGAGATACCAATTCCAACTGGGAATAGTGGTTATGGTGAATTTTTAGAAAGCATTGGGATATTTTTAGTATCATTTTTCCTAATGGCCGACTTCTGGATTACCCATCATAAAATGTATGATGATGTAGATGAAATAACCGACAGTATAGTAGTATTTGACTTTATATTTATGGCAATATTATCCATTATTCCTTTATTGACTAAATGGATAATGGTTGAGCCAACAAGTTTTGCAGTGTTGAATTATGGGGTCGCCTTCATCTTAATTAGGTTGAGTCAAGGATTCTTGAACTATGCTATTTCTAAAGAAAGATTTAAAGGTATGAAAGTTACTGGTGAGCTTTCTAAAAAGATTTCATTAGGACGTTTACTCATATCCCTTATTTGGGCAGTTATTTTGACTATCTTTGGATACATCAATCCAAGCATTGGCCGCTGGTTATTTATAACCCTTCCAATATTGAGCTTCGTTTTTATGGCGATTGATAATAGAAAAAGGGAAGAGTATTTATAGTAAACAAATTTGTAAATAAGAGCCTTATCCATAGATATATAAGACTCTATATGTTATTAAGGAAGTATTATTTAGCTTCCTTTTTTTGTAACAGTCTAATCTGTTTAAAGAATTTTATTATTGACAATTTTCAGACAATTTAATATAATACGATATTATATTTGGAAATAAATAGTATGAATAATTTGGAGAGGTTTAAAATATGAAAAAAGTAGTTAAATCTGCTTTAGCTGTTCTAGCAACTTTATCACTCGCTGGGTGTGCTCAAGCGCCAATTGGAGCGCCAGAAGGTGCAGCAAATAAAGTTGGTGATACATTTAAAATTGGTTATAATTTAGAACTTACAGGAGCTGTAGCTGCCTATGGTTCACAAGAAAAAATGGGAGCTGATTTAGCAGTTAAAGAAATTAATGAATCTGGTGGAATTGATGGTAAAAAAATAGAAGTTGTCTCTAAAGACAACAAATCTGATAATGCGGAAGCTGCCAGTGTTGCAAGTAGTTTGGTATCAAATGATAAGGTAGTAGCAGCAGTAGGACCTGCCACATCAGGAGCTGCAAAAGCAACAATCCCTAATATGACTCAAGCAGGTGTTCCTTTAATTACACCTTCAGGATCAGATGATAGTTTAACATTAATGAAAAACGGTCGTCTTAACGAATTTGCTTTTAGGACAATATTCCAAGACAGTGATCAAGGAAGAATTATTTCAACCTATGTCACTAATAACTTGAAGGCGCAAAAAGTTTTAATCTATTATGATAATTCAAGTGACTATGCTAAAGGTATCTATTCTTCATTTAAGAAGAATTTCAAAGGAGATATTGTAGATACAGTAACTTTCCAATCAGGAGATAAAGACTTCCAAGCTACACTTTCAAAAGTGAAAAATCTTAAGTACGATGCAATTGTAATGCCAGGTTACTATAATGAAACAGGACTGATTACAAAACAAGCACGTGAACTTGGAATTACTGCTCCAATAATTGGTGGTGACGGATTTGCATCAGATACTTATGTGCAACTTTCAGGTAAAAAGGCAGCGACAGATGTTCATTATGTAGCAGCATTTTCACCCAAAGCACCTGCAAGTAAAAAGACAGAACCTTTTATAAAGAATTTCAAGGCAGCAAATAATCAAGAACCATCTGCCTTTGCAGCTCTTGCTTACGATGCAGTTTATATGATAAAAGAGGCTGCTGAAAATGGTAAGGTTGAAGATTCAGCTCAACTAGCCAAAGAATTAGCTGAGATTAAAGATTTTGACGGAGTTACAGGAGTTATGACTATAGACAAAAATCATAATCCAGTTAAGTCTGCTGTTATCGTAACTCTAGATAATGGTGTAGAATCTAAAGCAGAAGTAGTAAACCCTGAAAAATAATAATGAAAAAAGTTTAAAGGAGAATCAATGCAAATAATAGTAAATGGTTTGATTCTTGGTAGTGTCTATGCTCTAATTGCCTTAGGTTATACAATGGTATATGGGATTATCAAGCTTATCAACTTTGCCCACGGTGATGTTTACATGATGGGAGCCTTTATCGGTTACTTCCTGATAAATAACTTACATATGAATTTCTATGTTGCTCTTATTCTATCGATGATTTTGACAGCATGTTTAGGCGTAATAATTGAATTTTTAGCCTACAGACCACTTAGAAATTCAACGAGAATTGCAGCTCTAATTACTGCAATAGGAGTATCATTCTTGCTTGAAAATGTGATGATTTATTTCGTCGGTTCTTCAGCGAGACAATTCCCACAAGCAATTGAAGTTAAAAAATATACTTTTGGTTCTGTGAATATTACAAATATTCAATTGATGATTTTGATAACTTCACTTGTTCTAATGGTTTTACTTCAATTAATAGTTCAAAAAACAAAAATGGGTAAAGCAATGCGTGCGGTATCTGTTGATACTGAAGCTGCACAATTGATGGGGATTAATGTAGATCACACAATCAGTTTCACATTTGCACTAGGTTCAGCACTCGCAGGAGCAGCTGGCGTTATGATTGGTCTATATTATGGATCAATTGACCCACTTATGGGAATGACACCAGGACTTAAAGCATTCGTAGCAGCGGTTCTTGGAGGTATTGGAATTATCCCAGGTGCAGCGCTTGGTGGTATTGTAATTGGACTACTAGAAACATTTACTCAATCACTTCCAGGAAAACTTTCATGGATTGCAGGTTACAAAGATGCAGTTGTTTATGCAATTTTGATTATCATCTTGCTTGTTAAACCAGCTGGTATTCTTGGTAAAGATGTTAAGGAGAAGGTGTAATATGAAAAAGAATTTAAAAATTAACCTTATCTGGTTGGCATTTTTAGCTGCTGGTTATATAGTATTGTCACTCTTAATTGGGAGTGGAGCAATTAACCCATTTGGAGTTCAGACAATTTCTTATATCGGTATTCAAATTATTTTAGCCGTTGGTTTAAACTTCGTAATGGGTTTCAATGGACAGTTCTCATTTGGTACTGCAGGATTTATGGCCATTGGTGCATATGCTGCAGCAATTGTAGGTATGTATAGTCGTTATTATGCTCACTTCTATTTAGCAATGATTGTTGGTGCAATTTTAGCAGGTGTTGTGGCATTAATTGTTGGTATTCCAACATTAAGACTAAAGGGTGATTATCTTGCAATCGCAACGCTTGGTGTTTCAGAGATCATTCGTATTTTAATTATGAATGGTGGGGAACTTACAAATGGAGCAGCAGGTTTATCAGGTGTTCCAAGATTTACAAACTGGCAAACAGTTTATATTTTCGTTGTGTTAGCTGTCGTTTTCACTATGAACTTTATTAATTCAACAGCAGGTCGTGAGACGTTGTCAATTCGTGAAGACGAAATCGCGGCGGAATCAATGGGTGTCAATACAACTAAAGTTAAAGTTATTGCATTCGTTTATGGAGCAGTATTATCTAGTATTGCCGGATCACTCTATGCTGGTTTAATTGGTACAGTTACACCCAAAGACTTCACTTGGTTACAGTCTGTAAATATCATTATTATTGTCGTATTTGGAGGCCTAGGCTCAATTACAGGTACAATAATTGCTGCTATTGCCCTAGGTTTCCTAAATGTATTTTTACAAGACTTTGGAAGCTTACGTATGATAATATATTCACTTGCTTTGATTATGGTTATGATTTTCCGACCAGGAGGCCTACTTGGTACAAAAGAATTCAAATTATCAACTTTATTTAATAAAAAAACAAAGGAGGGCAGATAAATGGCACTTCTTGAAGTAAAAAATTTAACAAAAAACTTTGGTGGACTTACAGCAGTTAGTGATGTAAGCATGGAATTAGAAAAGTCTGAGTTAGTAGGACTTATTGGACCTAATGGAGCTGGTAAAACTACTCTGTTTAATTTGTTGACAGGTGTTTATGAGCCTACTGAAGGGACTATTGTTCTTGATGGGGAAAAATTAAATGGTCTTCCACCTTACAAATTTGCTCAATCTGGTCTAGGCAGAACTTTCCAGAATATTAGACTGTTTAAAGATCTATCAGTAATGGATAATGTTTTAATTGCAATGGGTGCTAAAAAGAAGAAGCACTTTCTTGCAACATTTCTTCGCTTACCAGCATTTTATAATCAGGATGAGGATCTTAGAAAAAATGCAGTAGAATTACTGAAAATATTTAATTTAGAGGATAAAACGGAAACTCTGGCTAAAAATTTACCTTATGGTCAACAAAGAAAACTTGAAATTGTTAGGGCACTTGCTACAAATCCAAAAATATTATTTCTTGATGAACCAGCAGCAGGTATGAATCCACAAGAAACTGCAGAACTTACCATCTTGATTAAAGAAATTCAAGAAAAGTTTGACATTACTGTACTTTTGATTGAACATGACATGGGACTTGTAATGAATGTTTGTGAGCGTATTTATGTTCTTGAATATGGTCGTATGATCGCTCATGGTACTCCAGAGGAGATTAAAAATAATAAACGAGTTATTGAAGCATATCTTGGAGGTGAGGCATAATGTTAAAAGTTGAAAATTTATCAGTCTATTATGGTGTCATCCAAGCTGTAAAAGATGTAAATTTCGAAGTTAATGAAGGGGAAGTTGTATCACTTATCGGTGCAAATGGTGCTGGTAAAACTACAATTCTTCATACAATTTCAGGTCTAGTTCGTCCTAAAGAAGGAATTATTACCTTTGAAGGACAGGAAATTCAAAAAACTGCACCGCAAAAAATAGTCTCTTCAGGACTTTGTCAGGTTCCAGAGGGACGTCATGTTTTTCCAGGAATGACAGTAATGGAAAATCTTGAGATGGGAGCTTTTTTAAAGAAAGACCGTGAAGAAAATCAAAGAAACTTAAAAAAGGTTTTTGATCGTTTTCCTAGGTTAGAAGAACGCAAAAATCAAGACGCAGCTACTTTATCTGGTGGTGAACAGCAAATGCTTGCCATGGGTAGAGCTTTAATGGGTACACCTAAGCTATTATTACTTGATGAACCTTCAATGGGGCTTGCACCTATCTTTATTCAAGAAATTTTTGATATAATTCAAGATATACAGAAGCAAGGAACTACAGTGCTTTTAATCGAACAAAATGCTAATATGGCACTTTCTATTGCTGATAGAGGTTATGTACTTGAGACAGGACAAATTGTCCTTGCAGGCACTGGGCAAGAACTGCTTGCTAGCGATGAAGTACGTAAAGCATACCTAGGTGGTTAGATAAAAGCTTATCAAACAATCAAAGGGAACAGACAATATGCTAAGTAGTAGTGAGTTTGAATTATAAAAATCAAAAATAATAAGGAGAAAAGATGGCAGTTAAGGATTTTATGACAACAGAAGTAATTAGCGTTACTCCTGATACAAAAGTTGCAAAAGCTACGGATTTGATGCGTGAAAAAGGTATTCATCGTTTACCAGTACTTGATGGAGATAAGCTAGTTGGTTTGGTAACAGAAGGTACGATTGCGGAGGCAAGTCCAAGTAAAGCAACAAGTCTATCAGTTTATGAAATGAATTATTTGTTGAATAAGACAACAGTTAAGGCAATCATGATAAAAAATGTTATCACTGTTTCTCAATTTGCATCACTTGAGGATGCAGTCTATTTGATGCGTGAAAACAATGTTAGCGTATTGCCAGTAGTTGATAATGGACAAGTTGAAGGAATAATTACAGATAAAGATGTATTCGATGCATTTTTAAAGATTGCTGGATACGGAGAACCAGGAATTCGTTTACGTTTGGTTATGAAAAATGAAATAGGAGTTCTTGAGAGAATTTCGGATTTAGTAACTGAAAATGGATTCAATGTTTCTAGTATAATTCAGTTAAACAATAAAGAGGATAAGACAACAATTCTTGAAATCTTGATTGAAGGTAAATTATCAGCAAAAGAAATAAAAGATAAGTTTACAGAAGCTGGTTTCACTGTTGAAGATGTTGAACAGACTGAAGCAACAGCAAATTAAAATCGCGTGAGCGATTTTTTTGTCAGTATGTACTTGATGAATAATTACCAAAATATTTAAGAGTTACTAGGGTGAAATGAAAAAAATTTTTTAGGAAATATATAAATTATTAATCACAGAAGACAAAATTTGTGAATATATTTATTGAAATGTTAGTAAAATCCTTTAAATGCTTATTTTCTAAGTAAATCTTATTGACACTAATGACTTTAAGTGATATTATTACTAACGGTACTTTTTACATTTGGTCTCTCGAAAGTGTACAGAGACGTGCTGACAAGTTGCAAGGTACACACAACCGTTGTCTGCGTGACCGCGTTGGTAATCAAGTCACCCTTGGTTATCTAAAGACTACAAAACACAAATTATAAAAATAAGGAGTAAGTTAATTAAATGCCTACTATTAACCAATTGGTTCGCAAACCGCGTAAATCAAAAGTAGAAAAATCAGACTCACCAGCATTGAACATCGGGTACAATAGCCGTAAAAAAGTTCAAACTAAGCTTTCATCACCACAAAAACGTGGAGTAGCAACTCGTGTTGGTACTATGACACCTAAGAAACCAAACTCTGCACTTCGTAAATACGCTCGTGTACGTTTATCAAACCTTATTGAAGTAACTGCCTACATTCCAGGTATCGGACACAACCTTCAAGAACATAGTGTTGTACTTATTCGTGGTGGACGTGTAAAAGACCTTCCAGGGGTACGTTACCATATCGTTCGTGGAGCACTTGATACTGCAGGTGTTACAGATCGTAGACAAAGCCGTTCTAAATACGGAACTAAAAAACCTAAAGCTTAATTTAGCAAATTGTATTGAGTATTGTTCCAGAATTTACTGGCAACAAAAAACAGTAAAAATTACATAAATTTTGAATAAGATACATTAACCGTAAGTAGATTACAGGTTTAAAAGATTAATAAAAATAAGAAGGAGATAACTCGAAATGAGTCGTAAAGGACAAGCTCCAAAACGTGAAGTTTTGCCAGATCCGTTATATAATTCTAAAGTCGTTACACGTCTTATCAACCGCCTTATGTTAGATGGTAAACGTGGTACTGCAGCTAGCATCGTTTATGGTGCGTTTGAACAAATTAAAGAAACAACAGGAAATGAACCATTAGAAGTTTTCGAAGCTGCTATGGAAAACATTATGCCTATTCTTGAAGTTCGCGCTCGTCGTGTTGGTGGATCAAACTACCAAGTACCAGTTGAAGTACGTCCAGAACGTCGTACTACACTTGGACTTCGTTGGTTAGTAACAATTGCTCGTAAACGTGGTGAACACACTATGCAAGATCGTCTTGCTAAAGAAATCATGGATGCAGCTAACAATACTGGTGGATCTGTTAAAAAACGTGAAGATACTCACAAAATGGCAGAAGCTAACCGTGCATTTGCACACTTCCGCTGGTAAGATTTTCGAATATTATATTCGAAAGCCTTCATTGGCAAAAAACTTTGCAGTCTATTCTTTATAAGAACTGACGCCGAGACAAAGTTATTACCGTCTAGATAACTAGACAAAAAATATTTATAGATAAACATACAAGACATGACTGGGTGGGCTACTGCCCTTCCAGTTTTGTTTTGGTATTAAATGTGTTAGAATAAATTTATTAAATTAATTAAGGAGAACAACCTAATGGCACGCGAATTTTCGTTAGAAAACACTCGTAATATCGGTATCATGGCTCACGTCGATGCTGGTAAAACAACAACAACAGAACGTGTACTTTACTATACTGGTAAAATTCACAAAATCGGTGAAACTCACGAAGGTGCATCACAAATGGACTGGATGGAGCAAGAACAAGAACGTGGTATCACAATCACTTCAGCTGCAACAACTGCAGAATGGAAAGGTAACCGCGTAAACATCATCGATACACCAGGACACGTAGACTTCACAATTGAAGTACAACGTTCACTTCGCGTACTTGATGGAGCTGTAACAGTACTTGATGCACAATCAGGTGTAGAACCTCAAACAGAAACAGTTTGGCGTCAAGCAACTGAATATAAAGTACCTCGTATCGTATTTGCTAACAAAATGGATAAAATCGGTGCTGATTTCTACTACTCTCTATCAACTTTACATGATCGTTTGAATGCTAATGCTCATCCAATCCAAATTCCAATTGGAGCGGAAGATGATTTCATCGGTATTATCGACCTTGTAACTATGACATCTGAAATCTATACTAACGATCTTGGTACTGATATTAAAGAAACTGTTGTAGGTTCAGATGAATTTAAAGAAGAATTAAAATCATTAAACTTCGATCCTGAAGAATATGAAGCTCTTGCTAATGAATGGCGTGAAAAATTAGTTGAAGCTGTTGCTGAAACTGATGAAGAGCTTATGATGAAATACCTAGAAGGTGAAGAAATCACTGAAGCTGAACTTAAAGACGGTATTCGTAACGCTACTATCAAAGTAGAATTTTACCCAATGCTTGCTGGTTCTGCCTTCAAAAACAAAGGTGTTCAAATGATGCTTGATGCAGTTATTGATTACCTACCTTCACCACTAGATATCCCTGCAATCAAAGGTATCAACCCAGATACTGACGAAGAAGAAACTCGTCCAGCTTCTGATGAAGAACCATTTGCAGCTCTTGCATTTAAGATTATGACTGACCCATTCGTTGGACGTCTTACTTTCTTCCGTGTATACTCAGGTATCCTTGAATCAGGTTCATATACTTTGAATACTTCTAAAGGTAAACGTGAACGTATCGGACGTATCCTACAAATGCACGCTAACACTCGTAAAGAAATCGATGTTGTTTACTCAGGTGATATCGCAGCTGCCGTAGGTCTTAAAGATACTACAACTGGTGATACATTAGCAGATGAAAAACATAAAGTAATTCTTGAGTCAATCGAAATTCCAGAACCAGTTATCCAACTTTCTGTTGAACCTAAATCTAAAGCAGACCAAGATAAAATGGGTGTTGCCCTTCAAAAACTTGCTGAAGAAGATCCAACTTTCCGCGTTGAAACAAACGTTGAAACTGGTGAAACAGTTATCTCTGGTATGGGTGAACTTCACCTTGACGTTCTTGTTGACCGTATGAGACGTGAATTTAAAGTTGAAGCTAACGTTGGTGCTCCTCAAGTATCATATCGTGAAACTTTCCGTGCTCCTACTCAAGCAGAAGGTAAATTCGTACGTCAATCAGGTGGTAAAGGACAATACGGACACGTATGGATTGAATTCACTCCAAACGAAGAAGGTAAAGGATTTGAGTTCGAAAACGCTATTGTCGGTGGTGTGGTTCCTCGTGAATACATCCCAGCAGTTGAAAAAGGACTTGAAGAATCTATGCAAAACGGTGTTCTTGCTGGATACCCAATCGTAGACGTTAAAGCTAAACTTTATGATGGTTCATACCATGATGTCGATTCAAATGAAACAGCATTCCGTGTTGCAGCTTCATACGCGCTTAAAGCAGCAGCTAAGAAAGCTAACCCAACAATTCTTGAACCAATGATGAAAGTTACAATCACAGTTCCTGAAGATAACTTGGGAGATATCATGGGACACGTTACTGCTCGTCGTGGACGTGTTGATGGCATGGAAGCACATGGTAACAGCCAAATCGTTAATGCATTTGTTCCACTTGCTGAAATGTTTGGATATGCAACAACTCTACGTTCTGCAACTCAAGGACGTGGTACATTCATGATGGTATTTGACCACTATGAAGATGTTCCAAAATCTGTACAAGAAGAAATCATTAAGAAAAATGGTGGGAACGCTTAATATATTTAATCGTTCTGAATAACATAATAAAAACACGAATATTCCATTGAATATTCGTGTTTTTTTGTGTAAAATAGAGATAATATAAATTCAGGAAGGATATATTTATGAAAAGAAGCGAACGATTGGTAGATTTTACAAACTATCTTTTAAATAATCCCAATCAATTAACATCACTAACTTTTTTTAGTAATCGTTACAATGCTGCTAAATCTTCAATCTCAGAAGATTTACTAATTATTAAAAAGATTTTTGAAGAAAGTGAAGTTGGTATTATCACAACTTATGCTGGGGTAAGTGGGGGTGTTGTTTTTACACCAGGTATCAGTAATGATTTTAGTCTAGTACTTGCAAAAGAACTACTAGATGAATTACTAAAGGATAACCGTATCTTACCTGGGGGATACATCTACCTTTCTGACCTTTTAGGTGATCCGAGAGTTCTTAAGAATATTGGAAAAATTATTGCTCACGAGTTTAGAGATTCAAATATTGATGCAATAATGACAATTGCCACTAAAGGTGTGCCTATTGCTCAATCAGTTGCAGAAATTTTAGGAGTACCTTTTGTTATTGCAAGACGTGATCCTAAAATCACTGAAGGGGCAACAGTCAGTGTCAACTATATGTCAGGATCAAGTGCTCGCGTAGAAAAAATGACTCTTTCTAAGCGTAGTCTTAAATCAGGAAGTAATGTTCTTCTTGTTGACGACTTCATGAAAGGTGGAGGAACTTTTGACGGAATGCGTAGTCTCGTTTCTGAGTTTGACTGTCAACTTGCAGGTATTGCAGTTCTTGCTGAAGGGGTCTTCAATGGAGACCGCCAAGTTGAGGATTATAAGTCAATTTTAAAAGTAGAAAAATTAGATATTCAATCAGGTGAAATTCAAGTTAGCCTAGGAAATATTTATAATAAAAAATAGAAATCAACTGACATTATTAACAAGTGATGTCAGTTTTTTTATAGAACCAAATATCTATATAAAACTTATCCACATGTTAATAATATGAAATACTATATTTTAAAAATCTTGTAAGCTAACTCCAAAATGTTATAATAATCCATATGAAAAATAAATTATATTATCGATTTACAGCTAGCGTCCTTTTGCTGGTTCTTATGTTTTTAGGTTACACAATAAAATTTTATCCAGATACAGTTAAACCTTTCGATAGTGCTATTCAAAATTGGGCATTTTCATTACGCAGTGATTCAATGACAAGTTTTCTTAAATTCTTTACTGGGATCATCAATCCAATTTCAATTATTATTATAATGATTGTCTTAATATTATTGTTTATCTGGCGTAAATGGTATAGCGAAGCAGTTTTTCTAGCTGGTAATTTTATTTTAGTATCAGGAATTTTAAATCCGATTTTAAAATATGTATATAATCGAAGTAGACCAGATGGAGTGCATTTAGTGCATGAAACAACACTTTCGTTTCCGAGTGGGCACGCGGCAACTTCAATGGTAGTATTTCTATCTTTGTTTTTTATCTTCTCTGCTAGATTAAAAACAAGAAGTTTAAAAACAATACTTGCAATAATTTTAGGACTAATGATATTAATCGTTGGCTTCTCACGAATTTATCTGGGAGTACATTATCCTACAGATATTATCGGTGGGTATTTGTTGGCAAGTGGATGTGTGCTCTATGCCTATCCCTATTATGACGCTTGGCGCTTCCAACTACGATTTAAGGGAGAACAAAAATGACCCAAAAGTCTTATACTACTTGGAATGAATACTTGCGCGCTAATTTTGGTCAAAAGATATTTAAAGTACCGATTGATGCAGGATTCGACTGTCCTAACCGAGATGGTACTGTTGCTTCAGGAGGCTGTACATTCTGTTCGGTATCTGGTTCGGGAGACATGATCGTGGCGCCAGAACAACCTATACCCGTACAATTTGAGAAAGAAGTTGAATTTCTCCATAAAAAGTGGAAGGGTGTAAAAAAGTATATCGTATACTTCCAAAATTTTACTAACACTCATGCGCCAGTAGAGGTGTTACGTGAGCGTTTTGAACAGGCTGTCAGTATGCCAGATGTGGTAGGAATAAACATTGGTACACGTCCTGATTGTTTGCCACCAGAAACAATTGACTACCTTGCGGAGCTAAATGAGCGAATGACCGTTTGGGTTGAACTGGGCCTTCAAACTACCTATCAAGAGACTAGCGACCTTATAAACCGTGCTCATGACTATCAAACCTATCTAGATGCTGTAAAAAATTTACGTGCTAGAGGTATCCTTGTATGTACCCATTTGATAAATGGTTTACCAGGTGAAACGAAGGAAATGATGATTGAGAATGTAAGGCGGACAGTTGAGGATAGTGATATACAGGGAATTAAGTTACATTTGCTTCATCTGATGAGAAACACCCGAATGCAAAGAGACTATCATGAAGGACGTTTACAGCTTTTATCACAGGAAGAATATGTGGATATTATATGTGATCAGCTAGAAATTATTCCAAAAGATATAGTTATCCACAGATTAACAGGAGATGCACCAAGGGATTCGTTAATCGGACCAATGTGGAGCTTGAAAAAATGGGAAGTATTAAATGCAATTGATTCTGAGATGGAGCGTCGAGGAAGTGTGCAAGGATGCAAAATTAGGAGGTAGTAATTTTATGTTAAGCCCGCTAAATATGGCGCATTATTGGCTTAAGGAGATAATCGAGCCTGATGATATAGTTATTGATGCTACTATGGGAAATGGTTTTGATACGATCTTCTTAGCTCAGTTAACTAAAAAAGTTTATTCTTTTGATGTTCAGGAGGCTGCAATAGTTTCTACACAAGAAAAACTTGTGGAAAATAAATTAGAAGCTCAACTTATCCTTGATGGACATGAAAATGTGGATAAGTATGTGGATAAAAATGTTAAAGCAGCGATATTTAATCTTGGTTATCTACCTAAAAGTGATAAATCAATAATTACTAAGGCCCCTACAACCCTTGCAGCACTGAGAAAGATTCTTGCAATGATGAAAAAGGGCTCACGCTTAGCAATTATGGTATACTATGGACATGTTGGTGGAAGCGAAGAAAAGACATCTGTGGAAAACTTTGTGGAAAACTTAGAACAAAAAGAATATCAAGTTATGAAATATGGGGCTATGAACCAAAAGAATACTCCCCCTTTTCTAATAATGATTGAAAAACTAAAATAAAGAGGTGTAAAATGAACAAAGAAAAATTCGAAGAAAAAGCAAGTCAACAAGCATTACCTGTAATGATTGAATTTAAGGACCAAGTTTTTCCCTTACTTTTTGAAAAACAAACTCCATATGCATGCTTAAATTTTTCAAAAGAAGCAATTGAATTAAATGACATTAATCCAATTACAAACAAAAAAGGACAAGCATTTGGTGGATGGACTTATCCAGATATTAAAAGAATTGAATTTTTGTCAGTTCCTAAAAGCTTTGGAGTAGTAATTGGTAATCAAGGAGTACCTAATAATTTAGGACTAAAAATTATCTTTAAAAACGGAAATGTTTACGGTGTTGAGTGTGAAGATATGAATGTAGCACCTTTACTTATCGACTTTTTGCCAGAACATGGAATCGAAGTCGCAGATAGATTATTAGATAAATAAAAAAATGACTTATCAAATTGATAAGTCATTTTTTAAACCAATTATTTTTGATTTTTTAACAAATCACGAATTTCAGTAAGAAGGATAGTTTGCTCATCAAGTTCTTCTGCCTGTTCTTCTTCAACATTTTTAGGACCCATAATTTTGTTAACGGCCTTAACAATTATGAAAATTACAAACGCTGTAATCAAGAAAGTAACGACACTATTAACAAATGCACCAATCCCAAATTTAGCACCACCTATTTTGAGTACAAAATCTTTGAATGGTAGGTCCCCAGAAGAGAAGATTCCTAATATAGGTGTTAAGATATTTTCAGTCAATGAATTTACAATTGCTGTAAATGCTCCACCAATAATAACCCCAACTGCCAAATCAAGAACATTACCTTGCATGATGAATTCTTTAAATTCCTGCGCCATCTTTTTAAACATAAAAAATTTCCTCCAAATTATTCCAATAATATACTAATATTATCATATTTCATCTTGCAAAAAAAGCAAAAAGATATTTAATATAATTATAGGCCTGTTATTTAATAAATAATATTGAATAGAATTTCTTATATAAAGGAATTAACTGTAACAAGAAGTTATAAATCAATTGAGACCTTTATTTAATAGGATATAAGAAAAAAGTAAAAAAATTGTAATTAATAAGGTCTTTAATAGTAATACTGTTTAGTGTATAATAGTAAAGATTTATTGTATAAGGATGGAGAAAATGAAAAATACGTTGTCAAAGACACTACTATTATTAATAGTAGGTGGAGCTGCTTTAGCTGTTTGTTTCTTTGGATATAAGGCCAAATCAGACTCAGTTAGAAAGCAAAAAATTGAATATGCTCAGCAAACTGCAAAGAAGGAAAGTGCTAATATAAAAGCAATAAAAACTAGAGTTGAAAAATTCTATGTTAATTCTTCACACGATACATTGTTAAATAATGTATCAAAAGAAAATGTAAAAAAAGAATATGATAAGCTAAGCTCTATAAAGATTTCAGCTCAAGATTTTGGTGTGCCTGAAAAATATTTAACATCAGATGTTAAAGAACTAGGTAATGAGAAGGATGATGTCCTTAAACTTATTAATGATGTTCAAGATAAATTGAATATACAATCGAAAATAAGTGATTTATTTGAAGGCGGAATTAAAGATTGGCAAAAAGAACCAACATCTGACGTTTCTGCAAAATTAGCAATAAAAGACGGTGTAAAGAAAGAGACAGTTAATAAGCTTAAAGAGCCTATAAATACTAAAGGTGGTACATGGAATAAAATAGCTAGTCAATATTTAAACATTGCAAATGTACAAGTTGATCAATTAACTGATATAGAAACTTTGATTTCTAAGATGATCAAGGATGGGAAAATTACCAAAGATGCCACAACAGATAATTATGCTCTCCTTACGTCTAAAATTGATAATATAAAAAATGATAAACTAAAGAGCAAATATATGGATCAAGCAACTAATATCAACAGTCAAATGACCTCTAATGTTGAAGCAACTCCTGTTGAATCAGATGATAGTGAAACACCAGTTGAAAGTCCAAGTGAGGAACAAGAAACAGCAGAATCAACTGTAGCTGTAGAAACACCGCCAGTGGCTCAAGAACCTACTGTAACCCCTCAGCAACAAAATAATAATACAGTGCCACAAGGTCAACAAGTTGAGACACCAAGTCAAGAAGTTCCGACTGGAAATAGTACTCAATCAAATACAAACCAAGATACTACAACAGTACCGAATGATAATAATCAAACACCACAAACAAATCCTCAAGTTCCAAATCAAGGAAATACACCAAGTGGAAGCGGCTCTAATTGATAAAGTTGAAAGGTAAGTTGAAATATAATGTCAAAAACTAAAAAAATTATTATTACACTTTTATCTATAGTTGGTGTGATTCTTGTATTTGTAGCGGCCATCTCAGTGAAGATGTATACTGATGTAGAGAAGTCAGTGGACAAGACATTTGCTAAAGTGGAGAGAAAAGACACACGCGATGTAAACTTGAAAAAGAAACAACCATTTTCTATGTTATTAATGGGTATTGATACGGGTGAGCTAGGGCGCATAGAACAAGGACGCTCTGACTCTATGATGGTTGGTACAGTTAATCCAAACCAAAAACAAACAACTATTGTAAGTATTCCTCGGGATACATACACTGAGATTGTTGGTAGAGGAACCATGGATAAGATAAACCATGCTTATGCTTTTGGTGGTGTATCTATGTCTATGGATACGGTGCAAAAATTGTTAGATATTCCAATAGATCATTATATTTCAATTAACATGAAAGGTTTAGAAGAACTTGTTGATGCAGTTGGGGGTGTTGAAGTAAACAATACCCTACAATTTAATTATGACGGAAATAATTTCCCAGAGGGTACATTAGAGTTAGATGGTAAGCGTGCTCTTGCATATACTCGAATGAGATATGATGATCCAAATGGTGATTACGGTCGTCAAGAAAGACAACGTAAAGTTATAACAGCAATTGGAAAAAAACTTGCATCAGTATCAACTGCTTCAAAATATCAAACAATTTTGAAGTCTATGGAAGATAATGTTAGAACCGATTTAACTTTTGATCAAATAAAGACGATAGTATTAGATTATTCTCCGGCTTTTGACAATGTAGTTGATGAACAAATGAAGGGTGAAGGAGTTATGCGAGATGGTGTGTCTTATCAAGATATTCCAACTGCAGAATTAGACCGAATTCAAACAATTTTAAAAAAGCAATTAGAAATTGATAAATAGGAAAAGGAAGAGTGTGAAATGGAAGAAACGGTTAGTGTAAATGATATTTTTCAAATATTGAAAAAAAGAGCATATTTAATTATTATTAGTATGCTCATTGGATTAGGAGTAGCGGGTTTTTTAACTTTCTTTGTTATGACTCCTAAATATAGTTCAGAATCACAATTGATTGTTACTTTACCTCAAGATGATAGACAATCAAACAATGCGAATGATGTTAATGGTAACTTGCAAATGATCAATACATATAAATCATTGATTACGGGAGATTTAGTAATTAATCAAGTCAAGGACCGTATGGCTTCAGATTATGGAATTAATATGACTCAAGATGAGTTGCGTAAGGCTATAAAAGTAAACCAGACTCAAAATTCCTTAATGTTTGCGATAAATGCGACTACTGACAATGCATCAAAATCGGAAGAGATTGCTAATCTTACAGCAGAAGTATTTCAGGAAAATGCAAAAGATGTCATGAATGTTGATAAAATTTCAATTATCTCGAAAGCAACTGCAAATATGAATCCAGTTTCACCAGATCCAAAGAAGAATCTAGTTATTGGGTTAGTTGCAGGGATGATAGTTGGTGTTGGACTTGCATTGTTATTTGAACAGTTTGATAGAACTATTAAAGATTCAAAATTTATTACGGACAATCTTGCATTTACACTATTGGGTACTGTACCTGAAATGTCATCAAAGGAAATTGCTGATACAAATAGAGGAGTTCAGATTGAAAGAGAGTCTCATTCAATAGAAAAAGAAGATACTCAAATTTCAAAAAATTCTGAAGAAACAGCATCTAGTGACACAAATAAACGTAGAAGAAGATCAAGGGTATAAGGAGTACATAATGTTTAAGAAAAATAATAGAAAAAAAGAGACTACACAAGCAGTCAGTCTGATTACTCTAGCAGATAAATCTTCACCGGTATCAGAACAATACCGTACTATTCGTACTAATATTCAATTTGCCTCAACCGTTAATAACGAGATTAAGACAATGGTTATTACTTCATCAGGACCTTCAGAAGGAAAATCAACTACAGCAGCAAATCTAGCAGTTGTCTTTGCTAATTCTGGTCAAAAAGTTCTAATTGTTGATGCAGATTTACGTAAACCAACTGTGGCTAAAACTTTTGCTTTACCAAATGTTGGAGGACTTAGCACTCTTCTTACAACTCCACAGCATGTTACTGATATTGCACAGTATAGTGGTATTGATAATCTCTATGTCCTTACAAGTGGACCAAAGCCACCAAATCCGTCAGAGTTATTGGGATCAGTAAGAATGAATGAGATCTTACAAGAAGCTAGGGATAATTATGATTTTGTAATTTTTGACATGCCACCTGTTGTAGCAGTTACTGATGCGCAAATTATGGCATCAAAAGTTGACGGAACATTGGTAGTTGTGCGTGAAAATGTATCTAGAAAAGATGCTTTACTAAAGGCAAAAAATTTATTACAAATGGTTAATGCAAACGTACTTGGAGTAGTATACAATGGTGCCAAGAATGTGGCAGATCAAGGCTACTACTACTACGGAGCATAGAAAGTGTGAGGAGAAAATATGAGTGATTTAATTGATTTGCATTGCCATATTCTGCCTGGTGTAGACGATGGAGCACAGACTATTGAGGATAGTTTGGAAATGGCTAAAAAAGCTGTTAGTCAAGGTATCAGTCATATTTTATGTACTCCACATCATAATAATGGAAAATATCATAATCCAGCTAATAAAGTAATTCCACGTGTTGCTGATCTTCAGGAAGAATTGGATAATCGACAAATTCCATTAACAGTCCTTGAGGGGCAAGAAGTTAGGATTACTGGTACTTTGATTGATGATATCAATCGTGATGAAATTCTTTTTACTGACTTAGATAATACATATATACTTATAGAGTTTCCAACAATAGATGTACCAAGCTATACAGAACAACTTTTTGTAGAGCTTTTGCTTAAGGGACATACACCTGTTATAGTTCATCCGGAAAGAAATGCTAAATTTAGGGAAGACCCAAATCTTTTAATTAAGTTTTTAGATATGGGTGTTTTAGCACAATTAACTGCGCCGAGTTATGTAGGGATTTTTGGAAAATCTATTCAAAAAACTGCTAAACAAATGGTAGAAAATAATTTGGTTCAGATGGTGGCATCGGATGCTCATAATTTAAAACATCGTGATTTTTATCTCAAAGAGGCTTTTCAACAAATTGAAAAAGATTTTGGAAAAGATAAGGCTGAATTCATGAAACAAGTTGCAAAAGATCTCTTGAATGGGGATAAGATAAAAATGCCAGATTATTCTGAAGTAGGTAGCAAGAAGAAAAGGTTTGGAATATTTTAAAAACAAGGAGTACCGGAAATGGAAGAAAGTGTAGCTATTAAGGGCAAAGATATAGATAAAATTGGAAAAAACATTAAAATTAACAAAAATGAATTAGATTCAAAAAGAAATACTAAACTAGCAAAGAGAGTGATGGATATTGGTCTAAGTACTATTGGCTTAATAGTTGCAGCACCGATTATTACTGTCACTGCTATTGCTATGAAACTAGAAGAACCAAAGGGTCCTATTTTCTTTTCACAGACACGTGTAGGAGAAAATGAGAACGAATTTAAAATTTTCAAAGTGCGTTCAATGTGTGTTGATGCTGAAGATAAATTGGAATATCTATTAAAGCAAAATGAAGTTGATGGTGCTATGTTTAAAATGAAAGAAGATCCCAGAGTCACAAAAGTTGGAAGGTTTATCCGTAAAACAAGTATTGATGAACTACCTCAGTTGTGGAATGTGCTAAAAGGGGACATGTCACTTGTTGGACCTAGACCGCCTTTACCAAGAGAAGTTGAAAAGTACACAACATATGATAAGCAAAGATTACTAGTCAAACCAGGTTGTACAGGTTTGTGGCAAGTAAGTGGACGAAATGAGATGGGATTTGATGAAATGGTGGAATTGGACTTGCATTATATTAACAATTTAAGTCTAACAAATGATTCTAAAATTATTCTTAAAACTGTTGGAGTGATTTTAAAACCAAATGGTGCATACTAATATGGGTATTGAAGAAAAAAAAATGATTTTTCAAGATAAGGTATCTATATTGATGCCACTGTATAATAGTGAAAAATTTTTAGTTGATACTGTAAACTCAGTTTTAAATCAAACATATGATAATTTTGAGTTGTTGATCGTTGATGATTTATCAACAGACAATTCATTTGAAATTGCTAAAAATTTAAAAAAAGTAGATGACAGAGTAAAAGTTTTCCAGTTGGAAAAAAATAGTGGTGCTGCAAAAGCAAGAAATTTTGCACTATCAAAATCATCTGGGAGATTCATCTCATATTTAGATGCTGATGATTTGTGGAAAAATAATAAGTTGGAATTACAGACTAAAATAATGATAGATAACAATTATCCATTTACTTGTACTAGTTATGATGTTATTAATGAAAATGGAGAATTATTAAATAAAAAAATTACGATGCTTCCGAGGGTTGACTACAAAGGATTTTTGACAAACAATTTATTACAAACTGTCGGAATAATGGTGGATTTAGATATTGTGCCCAAAAATTTATTAATGATGCCGGATTTGAGAAGAAGACAAGATGCTGCTACTTGGCTACAAATTTTAAGGAATGGTTATGACTGTTATGGTGTTGATGAAAGTCTAGCATACTATCGTCGTGTATCTAATTCACTATCAAGTAACAAAATAAAAGCTGTTAAAGGGGTTTGGTACTTGTATAGAGAAGTAGAAAAATTACCATTTTTATTCTCAGCTTATATATTTTGTAGGTATGCACTATTAGCAATATGGAAGAGGATATATATTTCAAGAGGTAAAAATGAGTAATCTAATACTATTTACAAAAAACTTTCCTTACGGTAAAGAAGAAGCTTTCATAGCAAACGAATTAGAAGTGATGTCAAAAAAATTTGACTCTATAATGATAGTTGCTTGTGAGGTACCATTATCAATAAAAAATGAAATTAGAAAAATACCAGCTAATGTAAAAGTAAAAAAAATTGATAGAAATTTCAATACTTTCAATAAAGTAAAGTTATTAATTTCTAAAAATACAAATAATAATTATTTTGATTCAAGAGCTGATTCTCTATATAAAAAACTTTTTTTGAAATATTTCATATCAAAATCTTCTAGTATATTAAAAGATATATTAGAAGACGATGAAATAAATAAATTTATATCAAAATCTTCTGAGATTGTTTATTATAGTTATTGGTTTTTCGTTACAGCTCTTATTATGGTAAATGTGAGTGAAAAATTCCCGTCAAATAATAAATTACTTATAAGTAGAGCCCATCGATATGATCTATATGAAGAAGAGAATAAATTAAAGTATTTACCTTTGAGAGAATACTTGTTAAAAAATATTGACTATATATTTCCAGTTTCAAAAAATGGTACTTCGGTATTAAGAAAAGATTTTCCAAAGTATTATGATAAGATTATCACTTCTTACTTGGGAACGATTGATCATGGATATTCTACAATGGTAGAAAAAAAAGAGTTTTTAATAGTTAGTGTATCAAGGATCGAAGCGGTTAAGAGAATTGATAAAATTGTTGAATCACTTGCTTTAATAGACGATATTCCAGATATAAAGTGGGTTCACTTTGGTTCAGGTTCTGAAGAAAAAATTGTTAAAGATTTAGCACAAAAAAAATTAAAAGGGATAAAATTTGATTTTAAAGGTGCGGTACAAAATGATGATATATTGAAGTTTTATAAGGAAAATGATGTTTCATTATTCTTAAACGCTTCATCAAGTGAGGGAATTCCAGTTGCAATAATGGAGGCATCAAGTTTCGGGATCCCAGTTATTGCTACGAATGTTGGTGGAACTTCAGAAATAATTATTAATGACAAATATCTAATAGACAAGGAATTTCAACCTATAGAATTATCAAATAAAATTGAGGAAATGATAAATTATAAAAAAACATTTTCTAATTATTTGGAATTAAGAAAAGAGGTGAGAAATAAGTGGGAGAATAATTTCAATTCGTACACTAACTATTCTGACTTCTATTTAAAAGTTAAAAACGAATTGGACACCAAAAAATTATGATAGCATATTTAATATTATTAATAGTTAGTATTTATACAGTATACTTATTTGAAAATAAAAAATATATAAATCTTGTTATTACTATTTTATTATTTACAATAAGTGCTCCTAATATTGCACTTAAATCAATGAAATTTGATTCACTATATTTATATGTTGTCATACTATTAATGTTAAGTGTATTATACTTGAAAAAACTTATTGTTTCTAATCTTTATAGATTCACTTTTAATATATATGTAGCACTTATGCTCTTATTTTTCTTTTCCTGGATTATAAAATCAAGATTAGCTCCAATTTCAGTAATCATGACATTAGCTGGTATGATTAAGTTTTTAATAATTTTAGCAGTTGTTCAGACTATATTTGAAATATTAAATATAGATATAAAGATACTTTTAAAAGAATTTTTTATCGTAGGTCTTTTAATTAACATATTAGCCACTGCTTATCAAATTGTTTCGCCTTTAAATGCATATAAGTTATTTTCAGAACTTTATAGCTCAAATACTGCTACTTATTATATTAGTGCTGATGCCCAAGGGAACACAGGAGGTTTCGTGAAGGGCTCTTTCACTAGATACTTTGGGCTTTTTGATAGTCCAATGTTACTTGGGTGTTTTTCACTTTTTGCTACTGTTTTCTTCATATATTTTATTTTATTTTCACAGGATAAAATCTTTAAGAACTTACTATTTTTGTTGGCATCATTAGTATTAGGAATACTATCTACTACAAAAACGTACTTAATTGGGCTTCCACTTATGTGTGTTATTATGATTGTTTTGTATGTCTTCTCTACAAAGTTGACATACAATAAACTATGGAAGCTTTTATCAATAGCATTTATTTTTGTAATGTTATTTTTATGTGGTCCGAAAATCTTAGATTTTATTGTTAGAATTAAACCTAATGTTACATATTATCTGGAGTTTTTAAGAAACCCTAGTTCAATTTTTTCTACTCGATTAGGTGATGGAGGATATATTGGTCAACTTCTTGATGTTGTAAAAGATAATTTGTTTATTGGTGTCGGTCCAGCTAG
Source organism: Floricoccus tropicus (assembly GCF_001832905.1). Classification (GTDB taxonomy): domain Bacteria; phylum Bacillota; class Bacilli; order Lactobacillales; family Streptococcaceae; genus Floricoccus; species Floricoccus tropicus. Next base: position 191,785 of record NZ_MKIR01000024.1, read on the forward strand.
TATAAAAGGTGAGCCTATAGCAGATAATGCATATCTTGTATTACTTCACCATGGTGGTTTGATTGCTATAGTATTAGTGGGTATTTTATTTATAAAGTTTATTACTATATCCTTATCTACAAAAAATATGTTAGGCTTATTTTTCATATTAGTTTTACTATTTTTGAGTACTGGACAGACAATACTGGTTGGAGCAAATGTGACATTATTTGTTTATTTCTATTTAATTAATTTGCAAGAAGATAATAAAAAATTAATATTTATTTTTGGAGGAAAAAATGATTCCTAAAATTATACATTATTGCTGGTTTGGGGATAATGAAAAAAGTATTCAGGTGCAAGAATATATAAAAGTTTGGAAAGAAAAATTACCCGATTACGAATTTATGGAGTGGAACGAATTATCATTCAATATTCAAAAAAATAAATTTGTAAAAGAAGCTTATGAAGAAAAAAAATATGCTTTTGTGAGTGATGTTGCTAGACTTGATGCCTTATACTCCTTTGGTGGTATATATATGGATACAGATGTTATTCTTAAAAGGAGACCAGATTCGGTCATCAAGTCAACTGATTCTCTAGTGCTCGGTTTTGAAAATGGAGGTTGTCAGATCTCGACAGCTTTTATTGCTTCTGAGAAATCTAATGAACACATAGGAAAATTACTGACTGATTATGATGCTAAATCTTTTATGATCGTTAATGAAGGAAAGGTTCAGTATGACAGTACTCCGAATACTTACTTATTTGCTGAGTATTTTTCAAATTTAGGATTAAAGTTAGATAATACCTATCAAGAAATACAGAATGCAAGGATATATCCAGAGGATTATTTTAGTGCTTATGATTTTAGATTTTTTGAAATAACAGAGACAAATAATACTGTTTGTATTCATAATTTCAACGGCTCATGGTCTACAAAAAATAAAAAGATAAAGAAAAAAGTAAAAAAAATATTAATAAATATTTTTGGAGTAGATAATTATAAGAAATTTTATTTTCTTGTGAAAGGTAAAAGTTAATGAAAATATTAGTAATAGGTGAATTTTACTCCTCAAATCTTGGAGATGCAGTAATTTGCGAATCAACATCTTATATATTATCCAAAAAAATAAAAAATAATAATGTTGATATCCTTGATTTTTCTGGTAGAGAAGAATTTTCAACCCAAAAAATTGAATTAAATAAGGTTGATAAATTTAGTTTAAAGAAATTAATTAAAAAAAATATTTATTTGAACTCAATTATTATGTATATAAAAGGTCAGTATCCCAAGTTTAATAATATTAATTTAGAGGATTATGATGGTGTAATTTTAGCAGGTGGTCAACTGTTTCTTTGGTATTTTTTCTGTCCGTTGATTGTTTCTTTTAGAGCATTGCATAGAAAGAATATTAAGACAACCTTAAATAGTGTTGGATATGGAAAACTTGATAATTATTTTTCTAGAAAATTTATCAGTAAGTATTTAAATAAGGATAATATTAAATATATAAGTGTTAGAGACCATAAAAAAGAGTTCGAAAAATTAACTAGAAAAGAAATTTTTGTTTCACCAGATTCGGCTATTTTCTCTGCAGATTGTTATGGAGTAGATAAAGATACAAATTCCCATCAAATTGGATTGGGAATTATGTATATTGAAGGTAAGAGAGAAATATTAAAAGAGTACTGGAAAAATGTGATTGAAATTTTAAATAGAGAAAATAAGGAATGGTCCTTCTTTGTAAATGGAGCTGAAAAGGATTATGAATTTGCAATTGAAATATTAGAAGAGCTTGGATTTCCGGTTACAGATAAATATCTAAAAGATAGACCAGTATATCCAATTGATTTAGTTAACCTTATTTCTTCTTTTGAAAGGATTATGTCTTTTAGATTACATAGTCATATAATTTCTTATTCTTTAAGAATACCTACAATAGCACTATCGTGGGATAATAAGGTTAACAGTTTTTTTAATATGATAGATAAATCTGACAATGTATTCAATTATACAGATAAGGATATTGAGAAAATGGTGAAAAAATTATTTGAAAGTAGTTATGATAATGCTTCAGATGATGATTTATATTTTAATTTACGAGAGCAGTGCTTACAAAATTTATACAGTCAAATTGAATTTTTTAAATAATATAAAAAATGAGGGAGAGTCAACTCGTGAATACTTATAAAAAATTGGTTGGTAATTCTCTAATTTTTGCAATTGGTAATCTTGGGAGTAAATTTATTACTTTCATAATGTTACCTTTATATACATATAAATTATCCACTTCAGAGTATGGAACTACGGATGTAATACAAACTACTGTCATGTTATTGTTACCAATAGTTTCCTTAAGTATCTATGATGCTGTACTGAGATTTGCAATGGATGAAAAAGAAGAAAAAAGTGATATATTTTCTTCCGGTATTTTAGTCAGTATTATTGGTGTTTTTATTTCACTTATAGTAACTTTGGTAATGTTTTCTCTAAATATTCCGTTTTCAATTTTTTTCTTTATGTTACTTACAGTACAATCTTTTCAAAATTTAACTTCACAGTTCTGTAAAGCAATAGGAAAAGTTAAATTGTTTGCAGTAAATGGTATTGTTTTATCTTTTGCTACGGCTTTAACTAACGTACTATTTTTGATTGTATTTGAATTTGGAGTTTTTGGATACTTATGGTCAATTGTGGCTAGTAACTTACTATCGATTATCTTTATGGTTGTTGTTGGTAGGTTATATAAATATGTAGACTTTAGAAAGATTAATAGGGATACTATATTTCGGATGCTTAAATTTAGTGTCCCATTAGTTCCCAATAGTATTGCTTGGTGGACATCTAATACTATAAGTAGGTATTTCATTCTATATTTCCTTGGTGCATCAGTGAATGGATTATTTGCAGTTGCAAATAAAATACCTACGTTGCTATCAGTGGTCAATAGTATTTTTTTTCAAGCTTGGCAGATGACGGCTATCGAAGAGTTTGAATCAGAAGATAAAGATGAAATATATTCAAATACTTTTAATGTGTATTGTCAAGTCCTATTTTTAGGTAGTGCAGTCATATTAGCAATGATACAACCGTTGATGAGTGTTTTGGTGTCACCTAAATTTTATCTTGCATGGGAATATGTTCCATTTTTATTGACAACAGTAATATATTCTAGTTTATCAGGATTTTTGGGGCAAAACTATGTGGCAGCAAAAAAAACAGTAGGAGTGCTTGTTACGACAATATTTGGTGCAGTTGTTAACATCTTAGGGAATTTTATTTTAGTACCAACTATGGGGGCTATTGGAGCTGGGATAAGCTCAACGATTGCTTTCTTTGTAATTTGGTTAGTTCGTATGAAAGATAATAAAAAGTTTTCAAATATGAAAATAGATAATAAAATGTTTATTTTAAACAATATACTTATTTTTTCTCAAATAATGTCTATGTATCTATTAAAAGGAAAAGCGATGTATATTAGTATTATTATTCATTTATTACTTATTTGTGTTGTAAATAGACACTTACTAAGTATTTTAACTAGATATTTAAAAATTAGAAAAGTAAGGATGTAATTATGAAAGTATCAGTTTTTGGTTTAGGGTATGTTGGTTTAGCAAATGCATTGCTTTTAGGACAAAATGAAGATGTAAAAGCATATGATATTGTTGAAGAAAAAATTGAAATGTTAAGAAATGGAAAATCACCTTTAGTTGATAAAGAGATTGTTGAATTTTTAGAACGAGATGATCTGAAAGTTGAGTTTACTACTGATTTTGAAGATGCAGTCAGATTTGCTGATTATTTAATCATAGCTACTCCAACTGACTATGATGAGAAAAAAAATTATTTCAATACTTCAACTGTCGAAGATGTAATTACTCGAGCGTTAGAAATTCGTCCAGATGCAACATTTATAATAAAATCTACAGTACCAGTTGGTTACACGATAGAGACACAGGAAAAATTTGGTACTAAAAATATTATTTTTTCACCTGAATTTTTAAGAGAAGGCAAAGCACTTTATGACAACTTATATCCTTCAAGAATTGTAGTTGGAGAAAATTCTAAGCGAGGCCAAGAAATTGCTCAGATGTTTAATGAGAATACTCATAAGGAAAATGTTGACGTTCTATTAACAAATCCAACTGAAGCTGAAGCAATTAAGTTGTTTTCGAATACATATCTTGCATTAAGAGTTGCTTACTTTAATGAGCTGGATACATATGCTGCAATGCGCGGATTGGATTCTAAGCAGATAATTGAAGGCGTAGGATTAGATCCTAGAATCGGTTCACATTACAACAATCCTTCATTTGGTTATGGTGGATATTGTCTGCCTAAGGATACAAAGCAACTTCGAGCAAACTATGAAGATGTACCAAGTAATATTATTGGAGCAATAGTAGATTCGAATACTACAAGAAAAGATTTTATTGCAGATCAGATTATTGAAAAAGAACCAAAAGTAGTAGGAATTTACAGACTTACTATGAAGGCTAACTCTGATAACTTTAGATACTCTTCTATTCAAGGTGTTATGAAACGTATTAAAGCAAAAGGTATTGAGGTAGTTATTTACGAACCTACTCTTGAAGATGAAACTTTCTTTAATTCTCGTGTTGTAAAAAACTTTGATGAATTTAAAGAAATTTCAGATGTTATAGTATCAAATCGTATAGAAAAAGCATTAAAAGATGTTGCTGAAAAAGTTTATACACGCGATATCTTTGGGACTGATTAGTAAATGCTCATATGTTTTGACTTTGCATCTATCAAAACTAAGTATATAATATAATAAATGTTAGGGTAGTCATTTTATGACTACTTTTTATATATAGATTTGAGGTAATAATGAAGTCAATAAAATATTTAATAAGTCTAATTTTATCTTTTGTAACTAGTTATGTAGTTGTTGGGTATTTAGCTTATCCTACACTATTATCTTATCCTAGATTGGAGAGGACGATGGGTCGATTTCCTTATACTAAGGAAACTTTAATTCTATTTTTAGCGATGGGTTTATTCTTAGCGTATATCCAATGGGATTTAAGAAAAATATCAATAGTTTATATATATTTAGCTTGTACAGTATATTTATTCTTACTTTTTGTAGTTCTTTTTACCAAAGCAGAATCTTATCATGCTCTGAGTTTAGATTTATTTGATTTTTTAAAACTTAATGAAAAGGACATTCGGGAGGCGCTGCTTAATGTGCTGTATTTTATACCTCTGGGAATAATTTATGGTTTCAGAGCATCTAGGTTAGAATTTGTCTTCATTTCATTATTAACAATTTTAGGGATTGAAACAATTCAATATGTTTTTTATTTAGGTACTTTTGGACTTAGTGATATTATGTTGAATTTTATTGGAACAACAATAGGATATTATATGTGTAAAAAGTCAGAGCCCCATTTTTCTTAAGGTAAATAATAGTAGGGTATTTAATAATGCACAGTAATTAGTGTATAATACATATTGATAATAGGTATTTCAATATATAATATTGATGGAATTTGTATAAATAAGGAGAAAAAGAAATGACGGTTTTAGTTTTAGGTGGTGCTGGTTATATAGGTAGCCATGCTGTAGATCAACTTTTATCTAAAGGATATGATGTGGCGGTTGTTGATAATTTTTCTACTGGGCATAGACAAGCAGTTCCAAGCGAAGTTCCCTTCTACGAAGGTGATATTCGTGACAAAGAATTTTTAACAAAAGTATTTTCAGAAGTAAAAGATATTGAGGGTATCATGCATTTTTGTGCATTCTCACTTGTTGGTGAATCTATGGAAAAGCCACTTAAATATTTTGATAATAATACATACGGTGCTGTTTCTTTGTTGGAAGTAATGCAGAAATTTGATGTAAAACATGTTGTTTTTTCTTCCACTGCGGCAACTTTTGGAAAAGTAGATGTTATGCCTATTACTGAAGAAACACCAACAAATCCAATCAATCCTTATGGTCAAAGTAAATTGATGATGGAACAGATTATGAAATGGCAAAGTCAAGCAACGGATATGACCTATGTTGCACTTCGCTACTTCAATGTTGCTGGTGCTAAATCAGATGGTTCAATTGGGGAAGCTCATACTTGTGAGACTCATCTTATTCCAATTTTAATGCAAGTTGCTCTTGGACAAAGAGAAAGCATTCAAATTTATGGAGATGATTATAATACCCCTGATGGAACAAATGTCCGAGATTATGTTCAAGTAGAAGATTTAATTGATGCTCATGTTAGAGCATTAGAGTATCTAAAAGCTGGTGGACAATCTGACTTTTTTAATCTTGGTAGTCAAGAAGGATTTTCAAATCTTCAAGTTTTAGAGTCGGCTCGTCGTGTCACAGGTCATGAAATTCCTGCTGTTCTTTCTGATCGCCGTCCTGGTGATCCCGATTCACTTTACACTAGTAGTGAAAAGGCAAAATTAATTCTTGGATGGGAACCAACTTACAAGAATATTGATGATATAATTGCTACTGCTTGGACTTGGCATTCAAAACATCCTAAAGGTTATGAGAATTAATTAATATCAAATATAAATTAGAAGTGTAATATATGGTTTAAATAATCGTATGTTGTACTTTTTTTCTATATTGAATGATTATTATCAGAGTTATTAAACTGAAATATTATTGTTATATTAAATATATTTAGATTAAATATATATTTCAAGTAAAATATGTTGATGATTTAAATGGTCTATACATGATATACTTTAGTCACTAAGAAATTATAAATAAGGAGTGGACTTTAGTATATGAAAAAGGGCTTGTTTAAAATAGGAGCAGTATGCGTACTTTCAACGACTTTAACTGGTTTTGTACCAACATTTTTACCGAATGCAACACATGCTATTGTTTCAGAAGCAGCAGTAATTGGTGATGATTATCCTTCAACGTGGAAAAATCGTCCTTTAGGAGCTACGTATGATTCTTGGGGAATGGCTACAAGATACTGTACTTCGTTTGTAGCAAACCGTTTAAGTAGGGTAAATAAATTTAATATTAATCGCAGTGGATATAGTTGGAATGCTAACATGTGGGGTAGTAATGCTAAAAAACAAGGCTATCGTGTGGATATGAATCCAGCAGTTGGAGCTGTTGCATGGTGGACTGGGATGCATGTTGCATGGGTTGCAGAAGTTAATGGAAATCAAGTACTCATTGAGGAATATAATTGGAATAACAGTGGAGCATATCATAAACGTTGGATTTCAAAAAATTCAGTATCAGGATATATACACTTTAAAGATTTATCTTCATCTAGTAAACCATCTACGCCAGCACCTAAACCAACAACACCTAAACCAATAGCACCTAAACCAACAACACCAACTACGCCATGGAAACTTGTAGCAAGCAGAGGTGTTTATGTTGTGCCTTCAAATCGTTATGTGCGTAATGAACCTAAGAAAACAAGCAGAGTTTTAGCTACTTATATCAAAGGTGAGAAAATATATTATGATTACAAAGTGAACTATGATGGGAAAACATGGATTTCATATAAGTCTGCTTCAGGAACACGCAGATATGTAGCAATTAATTAAATAATTTATATATATGAGTATACACAAAAAGGTAGCATTATTAGCTACCTTTTTGTATTGTAATGTGAATATTATATTGTTTTTGAGTTTGTAGAATAGTCAAAATTTTGCTATCATTATGTTAATATTTATACTTAGAGGTAAAAATGACTAAAGAAAAAAAATTATACTCGAGACGTTTTAAAAAAAATCATAAAATATCTCTCGCTGAAGAAGACAGTGACGTTGAAGAAGTTCAAAAAGAAAACGTTTTGAACCTAGATGAAACTTCAAAAAAAGAAAAAAAAGTTCTTATTTTTGTTTTACTTGCACAAATATCTATTTTATTATCTTTAAGTTTTCGTTCGTTTCCACTTTTTAATGTTTTTTATACTGGATTGAAGGAATCAATAAATACTTACTCGGGATTTGCCATGAATAATGGTCAAGTTCCTTATAATAATTTTTATTCAAATGATGGTCCAATTTTCTTTTTAATTAATGAGCTTGGGAATATTCTTGGGAATACATGGATTTTATGGGGATTTGAGGTATTGAATCTTCTTCTTATTTCGAGCTTCATTTATAAACTGGCTCGTAAAAGAAACTTATCAGTATCTTATGCGATTTTGATTAGTATTTTAAGCATTATAGGAATTACTGTTACATTAAATGGTGGTAATCTCGCTTCAGGCTTTGCAATTTATCCTATGCTTTGGTCTATTGAATTTATTGAAAAAATATTTAATAGTGAAGTTGATAGTGATAGGAACTTTATTTTATTTGGCTTATTTCAAGCAATAACAATATTTATTGTTCCAGGAGTCTTATTAGTTAATATATTATTCTTTGTATTTTTCTTTATTAAATTTTTTAAGGATAAACCTTTTGATAAGCAAAAAACTTACAAATTTATTTATAATTTACTATCCTACATATTTGGTTTTCTAATAATATTTTATTTGATAATTTATTATGGATTAATTAATCAGTTTTTATCTACTGCTGTTGAGCAGATGTTTATTTTACCTTTTCAATCGATTGTCTTTGATTCATCTTTGATATTGAATGTGGTTGTTACGCTTGTTGTTTTAATATTAATTTTTGGAAAACAACTTATAAGCATTTTAAAAGAACTAAGGGGTGTAAATAAGGATAATATTTTTTACAAATATATAATTTGTTCATTACTTGTATATTTCATATTTACTATTCTAAATCCAATGTATGTTATAGGAGATATGGTTATTCTTCTACCACTTTTAATCGTTCCCATTTTGAGAAATGAGAACATGGTAGATAAAAAGTTTTCTTTTTTAACTGTAATGAAGCATTTATCACTTCCTATAATAGGCATTTTTGCAGTACTTGCGCTTTGTATAAATTCAAAGATTGAGAATAAATCAATATTTGAAGATGAAAAAAGAGTTGCTAGTTATTTAAAACAAGAAACTAGTAAGAAGGATAGGGCGATTGTTCTATCTGATGATTATAATATTTATGTCAATTCAAAACGCCTAGCGATGTTGCCTATACCTTTACCAAGTTATCCAGAAAAATATAAGTTACGTTTTGAGGAGCTCCTCCCTAAAACAGAATCAAAATTTATTATTTTGGAAGATGACTATAATGGTGTTGGAACTAAGACTGTAAAGAATGAGATTGCTTCTTTCTATTCTTTGAATAAGAAATTTAAATCAAATAACTTTGAAGTATATAATCGAATTAAAAGCGATGAGTCATTACTTGATGATAAAGAGAGTGACAAAGAGAAAAAATCGTCTAAAGAAAAAACAAAATCTCTATCAAATTCTAGTGAAAAACTAGATAGCAACAGTAGCGAAGAGCTTCAACCTGTACCAGATTTTATTCCAGATCAACAATATAATAATTTTGATCCTAACCGACAATACTATGGACAATAAAAATGGATGCTTAGAAGCATCCATTTTTCTATATAATTAATAGCTTAAAATTTCTTTGACAGCTTCATCATCAAGGCGACGAGCAACTTCTGTCAGTAATTTTACAGTGTTTAGGTAATCATCTTCGTGAATCATTGAAGTATGACTGTGTAGATAACGTACAGGTACAGTTACTGCAAGACTTGGAATACCATCATGGCTAAGGTGCATACGACCAGCATCAGTTCCTCCACCTGCAATTACTGTATATTGGTAAGGAATGTTTAATTCATCAGCAATATCAGTTACAAAGTTGATAAGTTTTTGATGCGGAATCATCGTAGCATCAAATATTAGGATTTGAGGTCCTTTACCAAGAACACTGTCAGCTTCTTTTGGAGTCATTCCAGGGGTATCACCAGCAGTACCAGTATCAACAGCAAATGCAATAGCAGGATTTACCTTGTGAGTGAGAGTTTGAGCACCACGAAGACCGACTTCTTCTTGAACGTTTGCACCTAGATATAGTTGATTTTCAACTGGATTTTCTTGAGCTAAGTTTTCAAGAACTTTAAGAACGATAGCAGTACCGATACGGTTATCCCAAGCTTTACCAAGAAGGAATTTACCACCATTTAAGCGAGTAGCTTCAATGCGAGGGGTAATCATGTCACCAGGGCGAATACCAAGAGCTTCAACCTCTTCTTTAGAAGACATACCAAGATCGATAAACATATCCTTGATATCATATACCTTATTACGAACTTCAGCAGTTAGTACATGCGGTGGTTTAGAACCAGTCACACCTTGAACCTTGTCACCTTTACGAGTAGTGATAGTAACTTGTTGCGCAAGCATAACTTGAGCCCACCAACCTCCAACAGTTTGGAATTCAATGAATCCTTTGTCAGTGATATTAGTTACCATGAAACCAACTTCGTCCATATGGCTAGCCATTAAAACTTTAGGTCCTTTTTCACCGTAGCGAGCAACAACACTTCCAAGCCCGTCAAATTCAATATCAGAAGTATATTTTTTAGCTTCTTCCTTGAAAATTTCACGCACTTCTTGTTCGTGACCTGCAATACCATCAACATTACTTAAATTGTATAGAAATTGTTCTTCTTTAGTGTCCATTTTTTCTCCTTTTAAAAAGTTAATCTTATTTTATCATAAGTTGGACTTAGATTAAATAAGGACGTGCTTTCATAAATTCGCATAACTATATATTGTGTGTTTTCATAAAAATATACAAGAATAACACAACATATAGTATTGTTATCTATTGAACTTTGTTTGGGAATTTGTTAAAATTTAAATCAGATTAAGGAGATAATTATGATTTTATTTGAAGAATTAGAAACTCAGACAACGAATATGAAAGTAATTAAAAGGGACGGAAGGAAACTTCCATTTGAATCAGAAAAAATTTACGTAGCTTTAGAAAAGGCTAGTAATGAAATTTCTCCAATAACACCTGTTCAAGAGGCGAAATTAGAAGTTTTAGTTGATAAGGTTGTTGCAGAAATTTTTGCGCGCTTTGATAAGAATATCAAAATTTATGAAATTCAAAATATCGTAGAACATGTCCTTTTGAGTGCCAACGAATATGAACTTGCTCAAAAGTATATAAACTATCGCACAAATCGTGACTTTGCTCGCAGCCAGGCAACAGATATTAATTTCACTATTGATAAGCTCATAAATAAGGACCAAACAGTGGTTAATGAGAATGCAAATAAGGATAGTGATGTATTCAATACTCAGCGTGATTTGACAGCAGGGATTGTTGGCAAATCAATAGGTCTTAAGATGTTACCACCTCACGTGGCTAATGCTCACCAAAAAGGAGATATTCATTATCATGACCTTGATTATCATCCATATACTCCAATGACTAATTGTTGCTTAATTGACTTTAAAGGTATGCTTGCTAAGGGTTTTAAGATTGGTAATGCAGAGGTTGTTTCACCAAAATCAATTCAGACAGCGACTGCTCAAATGAGTCAGATTATTGCTAATGTAGCATCAAGTCAATATGGAGGATGTTCAGCAAACCGAGTTGATGAACTTTTGGCACCATATGCTAAATTGAATTTTGATAAGCACTTAGCTGATGCGCGTGAGTGGGTAGCTCCTGAAAAACAGGAGGCATACGCATATGCCAAGACAAAAAAAGATATCTATGACGCAATGCAATCTTTGGAGTATGAAATAAATACTTTATTTACTTCAAATGGGCAAACTCCATTTACTTCACTTGGATTTGGCCTTGGAGAAGATTGGTTTGCGCGTGAAATTCAAAAGGCAATTCTAAAAATCAGAATTAAAGGACTTGGTCACGAGGGAAGGACAGCTATTTTCCCTAAACTAATCTTTACGCTTAAGCGTGGTTTGAATCTTGAGATGGGTACGCCTAACTATGATATCAAGCAGCTGGCTTTGGAATGTGCTACTAAACGTATGTATCCAGATGTTTTGAGTTATGATAAGATTGTTGATTTGACTGGTTCTTTTAAGGTTCCGATGGGATGCCGCTCTTTCTTGCAAGGATGGAAGGACGAAAACGGCCAAGATGTTGTTGATGGTCGTATGAATCTTGGAGTTGTGACCCTCAATCTGCCTAGAATTGCGCTTGAATCTAAGGGTGATAAGGATAAGTTCTGGTCAATTTTGGGTGAGAAGATGGATATCTTGCGTGATGCGCTTGTCTATCGTATTGAGCGAGTTAAGGAAGCAACACCAGCTAATGCCCCTATTCTTTATCAAAATGGAGCTTTTGGCGGTCGTCTTAAGAAAACTGATAATGTGGACGAATTATTTAAGAATCGTCGCGCTACAGTTTCAATGGGATACATTGGTCTCTATGAAGTTGCTACTGTCTTTTATGGTGGTCAGTGGGAAAATAATCCTGAGGCTAAGGAATTCACTTTAGAAATACTTCGTCAAATGAAGGGTGCTGCTGAAGCATGGTCAGATGAGTATGATTATCATTTTTCAATTTACTCTACTCCTTCAGAGTCGCTAACTGATCGTTTTTGCAGACTCGATACTGAAAAATATGGTATTATAGAGGACATCACTGATAAGGAATATTACACAAATTCTTTTCATTATGATGTGCGTAAGAACCCAACTCCGTTTGAAAAACTTGATTTTGAAAAAGATTATCCAGTTTACGCATCTGGTGGATTCATTCATTATTGTGAATACCCAATGTTACAACAAAATCCGAAGGCGCTTGAAGCAGTATGGGACTATGCCTATGATCGTGTAGGCTATCTGGGAACTAATACGCCAATTGATAAATGCTATGAGTGTAATTTCGAAGGTGATTTCACACCAACTGAACGCGGCTTCAAATGCCCAAATTGTGGCAACACTAATCCAGCAACAGTTGATGTTGTGAAAAGAACTTGTGGCTATCTTGGCAACCCACAAGCTCGTCCAATGGTTAATGGTCGCCATAAGGAAATTTCAAACCGTGTAAAACACATGAACGGCTCAATTGGTCATCTAAGTAATGGCGATGACATTGATAATCTAGCACACGATGAAAGAAGTAAATTTTTTGCCAAATAAAAATTAATATAAGTCTGGGGGAACTCAGACTTTCCATATTTTAAGAAAGGAGATATTTTATGGGAAAATACCAATTAGATAATAAAGGACAGGCTTCTGTTGAAAAGTATCATGAGAAAAATTCAACTGACAAACCTAGCAAACAAGACAAAGTAGCAGAGCTACGTGCCCAATTTTTGAAAAAGAAAAACGGTGGCAAGAATGAAAAATCCAAAGCCTAAGGAATGGCTTGCCTCAGACCTTAGTCAGAATTATATTGCCGACTATAAACCCTTCAATTTTGTGGACGGAGAAGGGGTGCGTAATAGCCTCTATGTTTCTGGCTGTCCCTTTGCTTGTGAGGGTTGCTATAATGTGGCTGCCCAAAACTTTCGCTATGGGAGACCATATACACAGGAACTAGAAGACCGTATCGTGACGGATATGGCTCAACCTTACGTTCAAGGACTTACTCTTCTTGGTGGTGAACCCTTTCTCAATACTGGTGTCGTACTTCCTTTGGTTAAAAGAATACATGAGGAACTACCAGAGAAAGATATTTGGTCTTGGTCAGGCTATACCTGGGAAGAATTACAAGAAGAGAGCGATGATAAACTTGAGTTGCTTGCTAATATTGATATCTTAGTTGATGGTCGTTTCGATATATCAAAGAAGAATCTGCTTTTGCAATTTCGCGGGTCCAGCAACCAAAGAATAATCGATGTCAAAAAATCACTTTCAAGTGGTCAGGTAGTTATCTGGGATAAGCTAAATGATGGCAATCAAGAATTTGAACAACTTCACAAAGAAAACATGATATAAAGAACAATTCATTTACTTGGATTGTTTTCATTTTGTTATAATTATTAATAGTAAATTAATGGAGTATGTCGATGTCAAAAGGTGTTTTTAATATCATAGTTCAAGATGAACAAGTTATTTTAGTTAAAAGAAGGGATTTACCAATATGGGATTTACCAGGAGGTCATCTGGACTCAGAGGAGAGTGAATTTGAATGTGCAATTCGGGAAGCTTATGAAGAAACAGGTCTCATCGTCAAACCTGAATATTTAATTGGAAAATATGTTATTGAAGAACTTGATGATACACAGTTTGTATATAAAAGTAATATTGAAAGTGGAGAGTTAATAAAATCTGGACCTGAAACAAAGGAACTCAGATATTTTAATCTTAATTATCTTCCCTTGTTTATGGTGCCTAATAGAAGACGGCAAATAAAAGATTTTCAAGACAAAAATGAAAATAAAGAAGTCACGATCAAGGAAAAATTTCTCATAAGATTGTTGAGAAAGATTTTGTAAGATATCAAACTTTAGATGTAAGAAATTTTTCTGAAAATTTGATACAATAGATTTAATTATAAGGAGGACAATATGGTTAGAATTCAAGATGATTTATACGAAGCAGTCAATGCCGATTGGTTGAGCAAGGCAGAAATTCCAGGCGACAGACCAAGAATTGGTGGATTTGATGAGCTTGTTATTAATAATGAAAAAACATTAATGGAAGACTTTTCTGGTTTCCCTAAGTTTGATGATCCAGTTATGGACCAATTTTTGCTTTTCTACAAGAAAGCACAAGACTATGATACTCGTAATAAGCAAGGTGCAGAACCTGTAAAGTCTAATTTAGCTAAAATCGAAGCAATTAAGGATTTTGATGACTTAACTTCAAAATTTACAGAAATGGTATTTGAAAATTATGGATCGCTTCCATTTGATCTTTCAGTATCTCCGGATATGAAAGATGCAATCCATCATGCGCTTTATTTCTCGAGCCCTGGTTTAATCTTGCCTGATACTACGTATTATGCTGAAGAGCATCCACGTAAGGAAGAACTTCTTAATGTATATAGAGAAAACACTGTCGAAATCATGGAAAAATTCGGTTATGACAAGGAATTTGCTGAAAAAACAGTAGATAATACTTTGAAATTTGATGCCCTTTTAGTTCCTTATGTAAATACAAGTGAAGAGTGGGCTCAATATGCAGGTCTTTATAATCCAGTAGATATATCTGAATTTGTTTCTCATATCAAAACTTTCAACTCAGGAAAATTAATCACTGATTTAATCAAGACTATGCCAGAGAAAGTTTTAGTTTATGAAAAAAGATTTTATGAAAACTTTAATGAGATAGTAAATCCAGAAAATTTCGAGTTAATTAAATCATATATTTTAGCTGCGGAAGTACGTACTGCAACACCTTACCTTTCTGAAGAATTAAGAGTTTTAGGTGGAGTATTTGGCCGTGCTTTAAGTGGTACTGCTGAGGCGCGTAGTCCTGAAAAAGCAGCTTATGATCTAGCAACTGGAATCTTCTCTCAAGCTGTTGGTCTTTATTATGGTAAAAAATACTTTGGTGAAGATGCAAAAAATGATGTTAAATATATGACAGCTCAAATGATTCAAGTTTACCAAGAACGTCTCCGCCATAATGACTGGTTATCTAAGGAAACGATAGAAAAAGCTATTGAAAAGCTTGATGCAATGACAGTCTTTGTCGGATATCCAGATAAACTTCCTAAAGTCTACACTGAATTTAAGGTTGGAAGTGGAAGTATCTACGAGGATTCCTTCAGTATTGGTCGTGCGTTAATTCGTCGTCACTATGGCAAGTTCTCTGAAAATGTAGATAAGACTGAGTGGCATATGCCGGCACATATGGTAAATGCTTATTTCAGTCCAGATAGTAATACTATCGTCTTCCCGGCAGCTATCCTACAAGCACCATTCTATAGTCTTGAACAAACTAAGAGTCAAAATTATGGTGGTATCGGTGCTGTTATTGCCCATGAAATCTCACATGCTTTCGATAATAATGGAGCACTTTTTGATAAGTATGGTAACATGGAAAATTGGTGGACAGAGGAAGACTTTAAAGCTTTCGAAGATAAACAAAAGCTAATGGTTGATGAGTTTGATGGTCTTGAAATTGCTGGTGGAAAAGTTAATGGTACCCTTGTGGTGTCTGAAAATATTGCAGATGCTGGTGGTCTTACAGCAGCAATGACAGCAGCACTTCTTGAAGAAGATGCAAACCTTGAGGAATTGTTTACCCAATGGGCAACAATCTGGCGTATGAAAGCTCATAAAGAGTATCAACAAATGCTCTTAAGTGCAGATGTTCACGCGCCTGGTAAACTTCGTGCAAATGTTCAACCAACTAACCTTGATGAATTCTTTGAAACATTTGATGTCAAAGAAGGAGATGAAATGTGGCGTGCACCAGAAGACCGAGTTAGAATTTGGTAAGCCGATCCCATCGGAGTTGTGATTGAGACTAGTCACTTTAGTGGCTCAGACTTCTTGATATTTAAACAATAGCTATTTTGAAATAAAAGTGTTAATTAAAAAGCATCTGGAGTATTAATCTCTAGATGCTTTATTTATATATTAAAAATCTTTCATAAGATTTTTAATCAATTCAGATATTTTTGAAATTTCGATACTAGAGTTGTAGGGATTTGGAATGAGAAAAATCTTTCTGCTATTAACTTTTTTCTGAATCTTAATCTTATCGGTAGCAGCTAATCCTGAAATAATTGACTGACCAATTCCTTCCTCTATTAATTTTTCTAGTAGTTCATTGCTATCAATATTAATAATGGGGAGTTGAATATTATTTTCATTCATAAAAATTTCATTAAAGAATCTAGTTCCAGATTCTTTCTCACGCATTAGCCAATATTTAGAATCTGCGTTTCCGGCAAGAACTAACTCATCTTCGTATATGACTTCTTTTTTTAGATTAGGAGTCTCGATTGGTTTTTCTATAATTGCTATATGGGCATGATTGTTTTGAATTTGTTCCAAAGCCTTTTTTGAATTCATCATTTTAATGGTGAAGTTAACATTTGGAAATGTTTTAAGAACATCAGTCATTAATTTAGGTAATATATGATTGGCTACAGTATTTGAACAAACGATTATACATTCCTCTTTAAAGTTTTCTTTTTGCATGACTTGCTCAAAAGAATTAGAAAGATTTTCGATTATAGCTAATAGTTTTGGATAGAGAAAATCGGCTTCTTTTGTTGGAACGACATTTTGCTTTCCATTTCGATGGAATAGTTGTATTCCGTAATTTTGCTCTAACTTCTTAATTTGAAGAGATACTGTTGGTTGTGAAATATAAAGTTTTTCAGCAGCAAAAGAAAAATTTTTTGTTTCATAGACGGCAATAAATGTTTTAATCCAATCAAGCATGTTGACTCCTTTATTTACTTTATTAATAATAACTATTATAAATATTTATTTTACAAATGCAAAATTCTTAACTATCATAAATAAAGATAAAAAAACTAAAGGAGAAAAAATGATACATTCATTTAAAGAATTTTTAAAGAGGATACCAATACCTATTTGTGGCTTAATTCTAGGTACAGTATCCCTTGGAAATTTATTATATTCAATTAACTACCATATATTAGGGAATATATTTTGCATTCTAGGATGCCTTTTAATGGTTTTAGTAGTACTGAAAATTATTTTCACCATGGACCATACGCTGAAAGCTATGAAGGATCCAATAGTTGCTTCGGTATCACCGACTTTTACGATGGCGCTTATGGTTATTGCAGCATTCTTGACACGTGTGCTTCCATTAAGTCCACTTGTTCAAGTAATCTGGCTATTTGCGGTTATTCTTCACTTTGCTCTTATGGTTTTTTTTGTTGCCGTTCACGTTTTTCCTGAAAAGTTAAGCCTAGAAAACATCTACCCTAGTTGGTTTATAACATTTGTTGGAATGGGAGTAATACCCAATACATCAAATTTATTTATTCAAGAACTGGGACAAATTACTATTTGGCTAGCCTTAATCCTCTATTTACTACTCCTTCCGATTCTTATAAAGAGGGTAGTTTTTATGTCGAATATGCCAGACTCAGCAATGCCTCTTGTTACCATCATGACAGCCCCAGGTTCGCTCTGTTTAGCGGGATATCTGTCAGTCACAACACACCCATGTATGCCGCTAGTAGTTTTCTTGCTAGTCCTATCTCAGCTAATATATTTCCTAGTCGTTGCCAATTTCTCTAAGCTTCTTCAAAAGCAGTTTTACCCGAGTTATGCAGCCTTTACTTTCCCGATGGTTATTACTGCAACAGCCATAACAAGAGTTAAATCATTATTTACTGATAAGGAATTTCTATATATGATACTCAATTACCTTAGTGTATTTGAAGTAGTTATTGCAATTCTTATTGTACTTTATGTGCTATATAAATATTTAGTGTTTTTGAGGCAGCAACTAGTTATTAAAAACCGAATTCATGTGTTAAATAAATAGTTGTGAAAAGAAATTTATTTACCAGATTAGATGATGAAAATTTATATTTTTTAGGTTTTATAAATGCTTTTAAAATAAGCACATTCCTTGATTTTTTACAGGAATAAGGTATAATAGAGAGAAATAGTTTGTCGGTACGTTTGGTGTGAAATATTGTCCATACTAGGCGTAGTAAGGCAGCGGTGAAGAGATTGACCGTTGCTTTTTTTGCCGTTTTAGACCACCGATTTCAATTGATGTAATTGAAATTTAATGTTTCTAAATGTTCAGACTACTTTAAATAACTATTTGGAACAAAGGACATAGGCTTTTGAAAGTAAATGTTATTTATACTTCAGAAGACTATAAAATAGGAAAGAGGAGAAACTACATTGGCAGGACATGATGTTGCCTACGGTAAACACCGTACAAGACGCAGTTTTTCGCGAATCAAAGAAGTTCTTGATTTGCCAAACTTAATTGAAATCCAAACAGATAGCTACCAGCAATTTCTTGACGAAGGATTTAAGGATGTATTCCAAGAAATGCTTCCGATAAATAACTTTGCGGATACAATGGAGCTAGAATTTGTTGGGTACGAAATGCGTGAGCCTAAATATACTATTGAAGAAGCTCGTGCACATGATGCTAATTATTCAGCACCAATTTTCGTTACTTTCCGCCTTATTAATAAGGAAACAGGGGAAATTAAGACACAAGAAGTGTTCTTTGGAGATTTCCCACTTATGACTGAAATGGGTACTTTCGTAATCAACGGAGCTGAACGTATTATCGTAAGTCAGTTGGTACGTAGCCCAGGTGTTTACTTCCATGATAAAGTAGACAAGAATGGTAAAGTTGGTTATGGTCATACTACAATTCCTAACCGTGGAGCATGGTTTGAATTAGATACTGATGCAAAAGACATCGGTTATGCTCGTATTGACCGTACTCGTAAATTACCATTTACAGTAATGATGCGTGCTCTTGGATTTGGTTCTGATGCTGAGATTTTTGATATTCTTGGCGATAGCGAAATTTTAAGAAACACAATCGAAAAAGATATTCACAAAAATACAAACGACACTCGTGTTGAGGAAGCACTGAAAGATATTTATGATCGTATCCGTCCTGGTGAACCTAAAACAGCGGATTCTTCACGTAATTTATTAGTAGCTCGTTTCTTTGACCCACGTCGTTATGATCTAGCTCCTGTTGGACGTTACAAAATCAACAAGAAACTAGCTCTTAAAAACCGCCTTCTAGGATTGAAACTTGCTGAACCATTGGTTGATGGTGATACTGGTGAAATCTTAGTGCCTGCGGATACAGAAATCACACGTGAAGTTCTTGATGATATTACAGAAGCTCTTGATAATGGATTGAATACAGAAGTTTATTACCCATCTGATGATGCAGTATTAAATGATCCAATCAATATTCAAGTTGTTAAAGTATATTCACCAAATGATCCAGAACGTGTTGTAAATGTTATTTCTAATGGACAAATTGATCCAACTGTTCGTACAGTTACACCTGCTGATATCATTGCAAGCATTAACTACTGGTTAGGTTTAAATGATGGTGTTGGTAAAGTCGATGATATTGATCACTTGGGTAACCGTCGTATTCGTTCAGTAGGTGAACTTTTACAAAACCAAGTTCGTATTGGTTTAAGTCGTATGGAACGTGTTATTCGTGAACGTATGTCGAGTCAAGATAATGAAAATATGACTCCTCAAGGTTTACTTAATATTCGTCCAGTTGTAGCAGCAATCAAAGAATTCTTTGGTTCTTCTCAATTGTCACAGTTCATGGACCAACATAATCCACTTTCAGAACTTTCACATAAACGTCGTTTATCAGCCCTTGGGCCTGGTGGTTTAACACGTGACCGTGCGGGATATGAAGTACGTGACGTACATTATACTCACTATGGTCGTATGTGTCCGATTGAAACTCCTGAAGGACCAAATATCGGGTTAATCAATAACTTATCAAGTTACGGAAAAATTAATAAATATGGATTTATCCAGAGTCCATACCGTAAAGTTGATCGTGCAACAGGTATTGTAACAAGCGATATTCATTGGCTAACAGCGGATGAAGAAGATAATTACACAGTTGCTCAAGCAAACTCACCACTTAATGATGATGGTATTTTCACTAATGATACTGTAATGGCTCGTCATACTGGTAACAATATTGAAGTATCTACTTCATTGGTTGATTACATGGACGTATCTCCTAAACAGGTAGTTGCGGTTGCCACAGCTTGTATTCCTTTCTTGGAAAATGATGACTCAAACCGTGCCCTAATGGGAGCAAACATGCAGCGTCAAGCAGTGCCACTTATTGATCCACATGCACCTTTTGTTGGTACAGGTATGGAACATCAAGCAGCACATGACTCAGGAGCTGCACTAGTAGCGAAAGAAGCTGGGACAGTTGAATTTGCGGATGCAGCTGAAATTCGTATCCGTCGTGAATCTGGTGAACTTGATATTTACAAAGTAACTAAATTCCGTCGTTCTAACTCTGGTACATCATATAACCAACGTACTCTTGTTAAATCAGGCGATAAAGTTGACAAAGGTGAAATCATTGCTGATGGGCCTTCAATGGAAAATGGAGAAATGGCTCTTGGACAAAATCCACTAGTTGCCTTCATGACTTGGGAAGGTTACAACTTTGAGGATGCCGTTATCATGAGTGAACGTCTTGTGAAAGATGACGTTTACACTTCAATTGCAATTGAAGAATATGAATCAGAAACACGTGATACAAAGCTTGGACCTGAAGAAATTACTCGTGAAGTACCAAATGTTGGTGAAGATGCTCTTAAAAATCTTGACGAATTTGGTATCATCCGTATCGGTGCTGAAGTTAAAGAAGGTGACCTTCTAGTTGGTAAAGTTACTCCTAAAGGTGTAAGTGAACTTTCTGCTGAAGAACGTCTATTACATGCAATCTTTGGTGAAAAATCTCGTGAAGTTCGTGATACATCACTTCGTGTACCTCACGGAGCTGACGGTATTGTCCATGATGTTAAGATTTTCCGTCGTGAAAATGGTGATGAACTATCAACAGGTGTTAATATGCTTGTTCGTGTTTACATCGTTCAAAAACGTAAAATCCACGTTGGGGATAAAATGGCCGGACGTCACGGAAACAAAGGGGTTGTATCTCGTATCTTACCAGTTGAAGATATGCCTTATCTTCCAGACGGAACTCCAGTTGATATCATGCTTAACCCACTAGGGGTACCATCTCGTATGAATATTGGACAAGTTATGGAGCTTCACCTAGGAATGGCAGCACGTCAACTAGGTATCCATATTGCAACTCCAGTCTTTGATGGAGCTCGTGATGAAGATATCTGGTCTACAGTAAAAGAAGCTGGAATGGCCTCTGATGCTAAGACGGTTCTTTATGATGGACGTACAGGTGAACCTTTCGATAACCGTGTATCAGTCGGTGTCATGTATATGATTAAACTTCACCACATGGTTGATGATAAACTTCATGCACGTAGCGTAGGTCCTTACTCACTAGTTACTCAACAACCACTTGGAGGTAAAGCTCAGTTTGGTGGACAACGTTTTGGGGAAATGGAAGTTTGGGCACTGGAAGCTTATGGTGCAGCTTACATTCTGCAAGAAATCTTGACTTACAAGTCAGATGACGTTACAGGACGTACAAAAGCATATGAAGCAATCGTTAAAGGTGAAAGAATTCCTCGTCCAGGTGTACCAGAATCATTCCGCGTACTTGTAAAAGAATTACAATCATTAGGACTTGATATGAAGGTGCTTGATGATGAGGATAATACTCTTGAACTTCGTGATTTAGATGATGATGACGATGAAGGGATCCACGTAGATGCTCTTGAAAAAGCTCGCAAAGAACAATCAGAATTGCGTGCAGCAAATGCTGCTGCAGCTGAAGTAAAAGCAGCTGAAAGAGAAGTATCTGGGGATATCAAATAAATTCTAATTTTAGGAAAATAAACAGATTTTGAGAACTTACATTGACTAGGGTGGACATGCTTCACCCTTGGTCAAGTTTTATATAGCTAGGAGAAGAAATCTTGGTAGATGTTAATAAATTTCAGAGTATGCAAATATCTCTGGCTTCACCACGTCAAATTCGTACTTGGTCATATGGTGAAGTAAAAAAACCAGAAACAATTAACTACCGTACATTGAAACCAGAACGTGAAGGACTATTCGATGAAAGAATTTTTGGTCCAACTAAAGACTGGGAATGTGCATGTGGTAAATATAAACGTATTCGTTATAAAGGTATTATTTGTGACCGCTGTGGTGTTGAAGTAACTCGTGCTAAAGTACGTCGTGAACGTATGGGACATATCGAGCTTGCCGCTCCAGTAACTCACATTTGGTATTTCAAAGGAATCCCTTCACGTATGGGATTAGCCTTAGATATGAGTCCTCGTGCTCTTGAAGAAGTAATTTATTTTGCTTCATACGTGGTAATTGATCCAAAAGAAACTCCGCTTGAGAAGAAAAGTCTTTTAAGCGAACGTGAGTATCGTGAAAAAATGCTTGAATATGGCTATGGTTCATTCGTTGCAAAAATGGGTGCTGAAGCAATTCAAGATCTTTTAATTGATGTTGACCTTGATAAAGAAATCGCTGAATTAAAAGAAGAACTTAAGACTGCAAGTGGTCAAAAACGTGTTAAAGCTGTTCGTCGTTTAGATATTTTAGATGCTTTCCGTAAATCAGACAATCAACTTGATTGGATGGTAATGGATGTTCTCCCAGTTATTCCACCAGATTTGCGTCCGATGGTTCAACTTGATGGTGGACGTTTTGCAACAAGTGATTTAAATGATCTATATCGTCGTGTAATTAACCGTAATAACCGTCTTAAGCGTTTGATTGAACTTAATGCCCCTGGTATTATCGTTCAAAATGAAAAACGTATGCTTCAAGAAGCAGTAGATGCTTTGATTGATAATGGTCGTCGTGGTCGTCCAATCACAGGACCAGGGAACCGTCCACTTAAATCATTAAGCCATATGCTTAAAGGTAAACAAGGTCGTTTCCGTCAAAACTTACTTGGTAAACGTGTTGACTATTCAGGACGTTCAGTAATCGTAGTTGGTCCAACTCTTAAGATGTATCAATGTGGTCTTCCAAGAGAAATGGCTATTGAACTATTTAAACCATTTGTAATGGCTGAATTAGTTAAACGTGAGATGGCAGCGAACATCCGTGCAGCAAAACGTAAAGTTGAGCGTATGGATGAAGATATCTGGGATGTACTTGAAGATGTAATTAAAGAACATCCAGTTCTACTTAACCGCGCACCTACTCTACATAGACTTGGTATTCAAGCTTTTGAACCAGTTCTTATTGATGGACGTGCAATTCGTCTTCACCCACTTGTATGTGAAGCCTACAATGCCGACTTCGATGGAGACCAAATGGCCGTTCACGTGCCACTTTCTGAGGAAGCACAAGCAGAAGCTCGTATCCTTATGTTAGCAGCTGAACACATCCTTAACCCTAAAGATGGTAAACCAGTAGTAACTCCTTCACAGGATATGGTACTAGGTAACTACTACCTAACTATGGAAGAAGCTGGTCGTGAAGGTGAAGGAATGATTTTTGCTGATCCTGAAGAAGCTGTAATTGCATGGCGTAATGGTTATGTACATTTACACTCTCGTGTGGGTATAGCTACTAAATCACTAGATAAACCTTGGTCAGATAGCCAAAAAGATACTATTTTATTAACAACAGTTGGTAAAATATTATTTAACTCTATCATGCCAGCAGAATTCCCATATTTAAATGAACCAACTATGGAAAACTTAACTAGCCAAACTAACGATCGCTACTTTGTACAATCAGGTGGAGATGTTGTTGAAGCTATTAAGAACCTTCCGGAAGTACAACCGTTCAAGAAGAAAAATCTTGGTAATATCATTGCTGAAGTATTCAAACGTTTCCGTACAACAGAAACTTCTGAAATGCTTGACCGTTTGAAAGACCTTGGTTACCACCATTCAACAAAAGCTGGTCTTACTGTAGGTATTGCAGATATTCCAGTCGTTGAGGAAAAACATGAAATTGTAGATGCTGCCCATGAAAAAGTGGAAGTAATCACTAAACAATTCCGTCGTGGTCTTATTACTGATGATGAACGTTATCAAGCTGTAACTGATGTTTGGCGTGATGCAAAAGCTCAACTTGAAGATAAACTTGCTAAAGGTCAAGATTTCAAGAATCCAATCGTTATGATGATGGACTCAGGAGCCCGTGGTAATATCTCAAACTTCTCACAACTTGCCGGTATGCGCGGACTTATGGCTGCCCCGAATGGTCGTATCATGGAATTACCAATCATCTCAAACTTCCGTGAAGGATTGTCAGTATTGGAAATGTTCTTCTCAACTCACGGAGCTCGTAAAGGTATGACCGATACAGCCCTTAAGACAGCCGATTCAGGTTACTTGACTCGTCGTCTAGTTGACGTTGCCCAAGACGTAATCATTCGTGAAGATGACTGTGGAACTGACCGTGGACTTGTAATCAGTGCAATTACTGATGGTAAAGAAATGGTTGAACCACTTGAAGAACGTTTAATTGGACGTTACACTTCTCAAACAGTTATTAATCCTGAAACAGGTGAAGTAATCATTGGAAACGATGAGTTAATCACAGAAGATATCGCTAGCGCAATTGTTGCAGCTGGAATTGAGAAAGTTAAGATCCGTAGCGTATTTACATGTAAAACACGTCATGGCGTATGTAAACATTGTTATGGGGTTAACCTTGCTACTGGTGATGCTGTTGAGGTTGGTGAAGCAGTTGGTACAATTGCAGCGCAATCTATCGGTGAACCAGGTACTCAGCTTACAATGCGTACTTTCCATACAGGGGGGGTTGCCTCAAGTGAAGATATCACTCAAGGTCTTCCTCGTATCCAAGAAATTTTTGAAGCACGTAATCCTAAAGGGGAAGCTACAATCACAGAAGTTACAGGTGAAGTTGTAGAAATTACGGAAGAAGCAAGTACACGTACTAAAGAAGTAACCGTAAAAGGTGAAACTGATACACGTACTTACACAATTCCTTATACTTCTCGTACTAAGGTTGAAGTTGGTGACTTTATTCACCGTGGTACTCCACTTACAGAAGGTTCAATTGAACCTAAACATTTACTTGAAGTTCGTGATGCTTTATCAGTAGAAACTTATCTACTTGCAGAAGTGCAAAAAGTATACCGTTCTCAAGGGGTAGAAATTGGAGACAAGCACGTTGAGGTAATGGTTCGTCAAATGCTTCGTAAAGTTCGTATCATGGATCCAGGTGATACTGACTTACTT
Organism: Floricoccus tropicus; assembly: GCF_001832905.1. GTDB lineage: Bacteria > Bacillota > Bacilli > Lactobacillales > Streptococcaceae > Floricoccus > Floricoccus tropicus. The sequence continues at coordinate 217,426 of NZ_MKIR01000024.1, forward strand.
CCAGGAACACTTATGGATGTTTCAGACTTTGCAGATGCAAATGAAGATACTCTTGTTAAAGGTGCAGTACCTGCAACAGGTCGTCCAGTTCTTATGGGTATCACTAAAGCATCACTTGAAACTAACTCATTCTTATCAGCAGCATCATTCCAAGAAACAACACGTGTTCTTACAGATGCAGCGATTCGTGGTAAAAAAGACCACTTACTTGGACTTAAGGAAAATGTTATTATCGGTAAAATTATTCCAGCAGGTACTGGTATGCAACGTTACCGTAACATCGAACCTAAAGCTGAACTACCAGAGGTAGAAGTAGTCGAAACTATCGAAGTTACAGAATAATATAAAAAAAGAGTCAATCGGAAGATTGCTCTTTTTTTATTAAATTTTAAAAAATTGACCAGTACTATTGAATTATATAAAGACAGTAATTGTTGCAGCTGCGACAATTAATAATAAACCAATTAGTGTAATAAACATCTCTTTTTTAGTCTTTCTTTGACCTAATAAGTAAATTCCTGAAAGAGTAGCAACAATAACATTTGTTTGAGATAGAATAAACGCTGTTGTCATTCCGTTCATGTTTGGTTGAGCAGAAATTAGGTATGTAAGGGCAGCAAAGCCGAAAAAGAATCCGGAGATAATGTTTTTATATGATACACTTTCAGTAAAAGCAGACTTTTCTCCACGAATAGCAAGAACTATTGCATAGATTATTGCTACTAAAAGCATACCTATTGACTGAGGTAGAAAAGATGCCATTCCATCAATTGAAGTAGCCTGTGGAAAAGCTGAATAACCAACGTAACCAATACCACCAATCAGAAGTAAAATTACTGCTTTCTTAAGATTACCTTGCTCAGTATGAGATTTCTTTTCAGTCCAAACAGTCATAGTTGCACCGATTATTATCAATAATAGAGCTATTCCACCCAGGATTTTATCATTTAAAGTAGGCCAACTACCTAATGCAATAATTCCGAAAAGTGAAGTACCGACTAATTGGATTGCAGTAGATATGGGAGTAACTCGAGAAGAGCCAACTAATGGGAAAGCTATGAAGGTGATTATTTGAGCACATGCCCAACTTGCACCAGATAGAATTGAAAATAATAAGTCATTCCCGCTTGGAAATGCTATTCCGTTTATTTGTGAAAAAGCCAAAGCAAAAATAAATGTTCCAAGAGTTGACCCTAAGATTTGATTTACTGGACGTCCACCTATTTTTGTTACCACTGTTGGATAGAATCCCCATGCAATAACAGGACCGAGTCCAATTAAAAGTGCTGTTGTATTCATTTTTTCTCCTTATGTATTAAAAAATTAAAATGTATTATAAGTTCTTGTTATAAAGCACAAGCAGATTACATTTTCTCATGAAAGCCCTTTTCTGTAAACATAAGATTCATTAAAAGTGATGTAAACTCTTTACTCTGTGTTATTACATTGTATATACCAATTTTATAGTGCTTAATACTTATTTACTAGGCTTTGTAAATCTGATAGAATGTTATAGTTAATAAATAATTGCCTTGAACTGTATTTTCAAGAAGCAGGAGGAAAAAATGAAAGATTCACCAATCAAATACAGATTAATAAAAACAGAAAAACATACAGGTGCTCGTCTAGGAGAGATTATTACACCACACGGAACTTTTCCGACTCCTATGTTTATGCCAGTAGGTACACTTGCAACAGTGAAAACTCAAAGCCCTGAAGAGTTAAAAGAGATGGGAGCAGGGATTATACTATCAAACACTTATCATCTATGGCTTCGTCCTGGTGATGAGCTGGTGAAAAAAGCAGGTGGTCTGCATAAATTCATGAATTGGGATCAACCAATCTTAACAGATTCAGGAGGATTCCAAGTGTTCTCACTTGCTGATACAAGAAAAATTGAAGAAGAAGGTGTTCATTTCAAGAGTCACTTAAACGGAGCACCATTGTTTTTAAGCCCTGAAAAAGCAATTCAAATTCAAAACAATTTAGGTAGTGATATAATGATGAGCTTTGATGAATGCCCACAATTCTATCAACCATATGATTATGTAAAGGCAAGTGTTGAACGTACTAGCCGTTGGGCGGAACGTGGTCTTAATGCACATGCTAAAAAGGATAGTCAAGGACTCTTTGGTATCGTACAAGGTGCAGGTTTTGAAGATTTGCGCCGTCAATCAGCACAAGATTTAGTAAGTATGGATTTTCCAGGTTATTCAATCGGTGGTCTAGCTGTTGGAGAGTCACACGAAGAAATGAATGCAGTTCTTGATTTTACCACACCAATGCTTCCAACAAATAAACCTCGTTATCTTATGGGGGTAGGTGCGCCAGACTCACTTATTGATGGAGTTATTCGTGGAATAGATATGTTTGACTGTGTATTGCCAACTCGAATTGCCCGTAACGGTACATGTATGACTAGTCGTGGTCGTTTAGTCGTGAAAAACGCTCAGTATGCTGAGGACTTTAGACCTCTAGATGAAAATTGTGATTGCTATGCATGTAAAAATTACACAAGGGCTTACATTAGACATTTAATAAAATGTGATGAAACTTTTGGAATGAGACTTACTTCAACACATAATCTTCATTTCCTTATTAATTTGATGAAAAATGTTCGTCAAGCAATTATGGACGATAACTTATTGGAATTTCGTGAAGATTTCTGTGAAGCATACGGTTATAATAAAGAAGGTGCGAAAGACTTTTAGTCTGGTTCTTTAGTTTGTTAAAAACTGTTTATTTTGATAGACTAATATATATAAAAAATTCGGAGGAATATATAAAAATGCCAATGATAGTTATGCTGCTCCTTTTCGCAGCTATGATGTACTTTACTCAAAGACAACAAAAGAAGGCTCAAGCAAGTCGTCAAGATTTACTTAATAATATGGAAATCGGAAGTGAGATAATCACTCGTGGTGGACTCCATGGTGTACTTTCAGCTACAAATGATTCTGAAGGAACTATTGAACTTGACTGTGAAGGTGTTTTCTTAACTTTTGAACGTTCTGCTGTGCTAACAGTAAAACCAGCAAACTCAACAGCAGTTTCTGACGGGAATGATGGCTTTGCTGAACATGTAGAAAATAGAGCTAAATCTTCAGATAAAGAAGAAAGCTTTACTGATCAACTTGCTGATGATAGCGAGCATGCTCTTGAAGACTTACAAGAAGATACAGAGAGTATAATTAAATCTGAGTCACCTTTTATTGACGAAAAATAAATTTAAAGCAAGGAAACTTGCTTTTTTGTTTAGAAAAAAATGTCCCAATTCTTGCTATATAAGACTTCTTACCTATATAAAAATTAGTCAAAATATGGTAAAATATGAACATTAACTATGTGGAGTAATTATGTTAAATATATTTAAAAATAAAGATATAAATGAAATTCCAGTTCCTAATCATGTTGGGATAATAATGGATGGTAATGGTCGTTGGGCTAAAAAACAAGGTAAACCCCGAGTTTTTGGTCATAAAGCAGGTATGGACTCTCTTCAAAGAGCAGCAATCCATGGACAAAAAATGGGCATCAAGGTAATGACCGTTTATGCTTTTTCTACTGAAAATTGGTCAAGGCCCGAAGCTGAAGTGAAATTTATTATGAGTTTACCGATTGATTTCTATGAGAAATTTGTCCCAGTCCTTAATAAGGAAAATATCCAAATTCGAATGATTGGTGAGCGAGATGGTGTTCCAAAATCAACAATTGATGCCATTGATCGAGCAAGTATTGATACTAAAGATAATACTGGTATGATTTTAAATTTTGCCCTCAATTACGGTGGACGCAACGAAATAACCTTAGCTGTTAAGAAAATTGCTCAGTCTATCAATGATGGTATTATTTCAGTTAATGATATAACTGAGGAAATGATTGCTGACAATCTTGAAACATCAATCTTACCAAAAGAATATCAAGATCCAGACTTTATTATTCGAACAAGCGGAGAAGAGAGATTAAGTAATTTTCTTCCTTGGCAGGCAGCCTATAGTGAGTTATATTTTACAGATGTTCTGTGGCCTGATTTTGATGAAGCGGAACTTGAAAAAGCAGTTGAAATCTATAAAAAACGTGACCGAAGATACGGAGGGCTCAAGTAATGAGAGAAAGAATTATCACAGGTGTAGTTGCAGGTGGCGTATTTTTACTTGCTATTGTTAAAGGTGGTTTGATTTTTGAAGGTTTGGTAGGACTGTTAGTAGTTATCGCCATAAGCGAACTCTTTAAGATGGCAGATATCCAAATTATGTCAATAGAAGGTGTCTTATCTGTATTTGCAGGTCTTTCACTAGCATTGCCACTTAATAAATATCTACCTCAACTAGGTGTTAATAGTCAATTAATGTTATTTACATTCTTCGTCTTTTGCTTAATGGCAGGAATGGTTTTTTCAAATGGGAAGTATACCTATGAAAATATTGGTTTTCCTTTTTTAACAGCATTTTATATTGGGATAGGATTCCAAAATCTAATTAATGCACGAACAAATGGATTGTTTACAATCTTTTTGGCCTTATTTATCGTATGGGCTACAGATATCGGAGCTTACTTCGTTGGACGCCAATTTGGTAAACATAAATTAATCCCATCTGTATCACCAAATAAAACAATTGAAGGATCCCTTGGTGGCATAGCAAGTGCAGTAGTTGTTAGCTTGATAATGTTTGTTGGGTTCTCAAAATATGCACCATCAATTCCTTTATGGCAAATGGTTATTCTGACAATTATTTTTAGTATGGTTGCTCAGTTGGGTGATTTAGTAGAAAGCTCAATCAAGCGTCAATATGGTGTTAAAGATTCTGGTAAAATTTTACCAGGTCACGGAGGAATCCTAGATCGCTTTGATAGTATGTTATTTGTATTCCCAATCATGCACTTATTTGGTTTATTCTAGAATAGTCTGGCATAGATAAGGAAAAATTAAATGAAGAAAATATGTTTATTAGGTGCAACTGGTTCAATCGGTACAAGCACTTTAGACGTAATAAAAAATAATAGTGATAAGTTTCAACTTGTAGCTATGAGTTTTGGTAAAAACATTGAAAAAGCTCAAAAAATTATTGAGGACTTTAGCCCAAAATATGTTTCAGTTCAAACTGAAGAATTAGCAGAAACTTTAAAAAATAAATATCCGCAAATAGATGTTTTTTATGGAAATGAAGGATTAAATCAGCTAGTTCAAACTGATTATAATTTACTTCTAAATGCTGTTATGGGAAGTGTTGGTTTGATACCTACCATGACTGCAATTGAATTAGGACGTGACATAGCAATTGCTAATAAAGAAACCCTTGTAGTAGCTGGTGATTTTATCATGCCAGCAGCTAAAAAAGCTGGAGTAAATTTATTACCAGTTGATAGTGAGCACTCAGCAATTTTTCAAGTCTTACAAGGTGTGAAGGAAACTGATTTACGTGATATTACTATCACAGCTAGTGGTGGTAGTTTCCGTGATAAGAAACGTTCAGAACTTGTTGGTGTGAGCGTGGGTGATGCGCTAAATCATCCAAATTGGTCAATGGGTGCGAAGATTACAATTGACTCAGCAACTATGGTAAATAAAGGTCTTGAAGTAATTGAAGCCCATCATCTTTTCCAAGTAGATTATGATGATATCAATGTTATTATGCACCGTGAAAGTGTTGTTCATTCTTTAATTACCCTAAAAGATGGAGCAATGTACGCTGAACTCGGTGCTAGTGATATGAGACAACCTATTCAGTTTGCCTTAACTTATCCTGACCATATACCTCTGGTTAATGAAAAAGAGTTTTCACTTGCTAAACTTGCAACAATTCACTTTGAAGAAGTAAATTACGAACGCTTTCCCATGCTTGCCTTAGCATTCAAAGTTGGACGTTTGGGCGGTAGTTTTCCAGCAGTATTTAACGCAGCAAATGAAGTTGCTGTAGCTGCATTTTTACAAGAAAAAATTGAATTCTTAGATATTGAAAAAATCATTGAAAAAGCAGTAGGTAATCATGTTGAAGTTAATGATTTATCTCTTGAAAAATTAATCTTTATTGATTCAGAAACAAGAAACAAAGTTGAAAATTGGATTTCTGATAAAAATTTTTAGTTGGAATTTGTAAAGGGGATATAATAAATGGATAGTATAAGAACGATAATAACTTTTGCCATCGTTTTTAGCGTGATAGTGATTGTTCATGAGTTTGGGCATTTCTATTTTGCAAAAAAATCTGGTATTTTAGTCCGTGAGTTTTCTATCGGTATGGGGCCAAAACTTTTTGGACATATTGGTAAAGACGGAACAGCCTACAGTATTCGCCTTCTTCCTGTAGGAGGATATGTTCGAATGGCAGGTTGGGGAGACGATGATACAGAAATTAAGACTGGTACTCCTGTTGGTTTAAAAATCGAAGACGGGGTTGTTAAACAAATAAATTTGCGTGATGAGCAAACTTATTCAAATATGCTCCCCATGTTTATTACTGATTATGATTTTGATAACGCACTTACGGTTACTGGAGAAGTGAATGGAGAAAGTCAGACTTATCCTGTTGATCATGATGCAACAATTGTTGAATCTGACGGTACTGAAGTAAGAATTGCACCTAGCGATGTCCAATATCAAAATGCAAGTATTGGTGGCAGACTTATTACAAACTTTGCTGGACCAATGAATAATTTCATTTTGGGAGTTGTAGTATTTATCATTGTGGCCTTCTTGCAAGGTGGCGGTGAAACAAATCTTAATACTAATCATTTGGGACAAATTGCTCCTGACTCACCTGCAGCTCAAGCAGGTTTGAAAAAAGGTGATGCCGTAGAAAGCATAGACGGAGTCAAAATTTCTAATTGGCAAGATTTAACAGAGAATATTGTGAAAAGTAATGGTAAGCAACTTGATTTTGTAATTAACCGCGATGGTAAGGAAGAAAACATTAAGCTAACTCCTAAAAAAGAAGGCGATAGGTATTTAATCGGTATCAATGCAGCTGTTAAAGACGGCTTTATTGATAAAATCACTTATGGATTTACAGAATCTGCTAAAGCCTCAACACAAATCATTAAAGCCTTGGGAGACTTAATTGTAAGACCCAATATTGATAAATTAGGTGGGCCAGTAGCAATGTATCAACTCAGTGGTGAAGCTGCACGGGCTGGTACAGTAACAGTCTTAAGACTTATGGCACTACTTTCAATCAACTTAGGAATTTTTAACCTAGTACCAATTCCAGCACTTGATGGTGGAAAAATCTTGTTTGTCCTAATTGAAGCAGTACGTGGTAAACCAATTAGCCAAGAAAAAGAAGGGGTTATTACTGTTGTAGCAATGGTATTTATGCTAGCCTTAATGGTTGCTGTAACATGGAATGACTTCATGAGAATATTTTAATATGCGAAAGGAATTTAATAAATAAAATGAAACAATCGAAAATGCTAATCCCTACTTTGAGGGAAATGCCAAGTGATGCACAGGTAATTAGCCATGCCTTATTAGTACGTGCGGGATATATTCGTCAAATCTCTGCTGGTATTTATGCTTACCTACCACTTGCAAATCGAGTACTTGAAAAATTTAAAAATATCATGCGTCAAGAGTTTGAAGAAATTGGAGCGGTAGAATTACTTGCACCTGCTTTACTTACAGCTGATTTATGGAAAGAAAGTGGACGTTACGATACTTACGGTGAAGATCTTTATAAACTAAAAAATCGTGATAACTCTGACTTTATCTTGGGTCCAACTCATGAAGAAACGATGACAGCTCTTGTTCGTGATGAAATTACATCTTATAAAAAGTTACCATTAAACATTTATCAAATTCAACCTAAATATCGTGATGAAAAACGTCCTCGTTACGGTTTATTACGTGGTCGTGAGTTCATCATGAAAGATGGTTATAGTTTCCATGCTAACTACGATAGCTTAGATGCTACTTATCAAGATTATAAGACAGCATACGAAAATATCTTTAGTCGTGCTGGTATGACGTTTAAAGCAATCATTGGTGATGGTGGTGCAATGGGTGGTAAAGATAGCCAAGAATTCATGGCTATTACTCCTGACCGTACTGAACTTGATAAATGGTTAATTTTAGATAAAAGTATCACATCAGTTGATGAAATTCCTGAAGATGTATTAGAAAATATTAAAAAAGAACTTACTTCATGGCTTGTTGCTGGTGAAGATACAATCGTATTTGCAGATGGTGGTGATTATGCTGCTAACCTTGAAATGGCAACAAGTGAATTTAAGAAAAATAATTCATATACAGAGCCTCTAGAGCTTGAAAAAGTTGCTACTCCTGATGCTAAAACAATTGAAGAAGTTTCTGACTTTTTAAATGTTCCTGTTGAATCAACTATTAAAACTTTACTTTTCTTATCTGATGGAGAGCCAGTAGTGGTATTGCTTCGTGGTGATGATGAAGTAAATGAAGTTAAACTGAAAAATTATCTAGGAGCTGATGAATTAGAGCCTGCTTCTGAAGATGATGCTGTTAAGGTATTCGGTGCTCATTTTGGTTCACTTGGACCAGTCGGTCTTTCAGATGATATTCGTATTATTGCTGACAGAGTTGTCGAAACTGTAGCTAACGCAGTTGTAGGAGCTAATGAAGATGGCTTCCATTTCATTAATACAAACCTAGACAGAGACTATAAAGTATCTGAATTTGTTGATTTACGTACTGCAAAAGAAGGGGAAGTATCTCCAGATGGACGTGGAACACTTAAATTTGCGCGTGGTATTGAAATTGGACACATTTTCAAACTTGGAACTCGTTACAGTGAGTCAATGAACGCTAAAGTTCTTGATGAAAATGGTCGTGCAGTTCCAATTATTATGGGTTCATATGGTATTGGAGTGAGCCGTATGCTTAGTGCAATCCTTGAACAATTTGCTCGCGTGTATGTTGAGAAAACTCCAAAAGGTGATTTCAAATATAACTGGTCAATTAATTTCCCAGCTGGACTTGCTCCATTTGATGTTCACTTGATTCCAGTAAATGTTAAAGATGAAGCAGCATTGGCCTTGACTGATGAGCTTGAAGGGAAACTTATGGACGCTGGATTTGAAGTATTAACAGATGATCGAAATGAGCGTGCAGGAGTTAAATTTGCTGATAGTGATTTGATTGGCTTACCAGTTCGTGTGACAGTTGGTAAAAAAGCAGCAGACGGAATTGTTGAAGTCAAGATTCGTTCAACTGGTGAAACAATTGAAATTAATAAAGATGAATTAATTGATACAATCAAAATTTTAAATAAATAAAAAATATAGAGAGGAGGACTAAGGATAATTAATTATTTTTAGTCCCTTCTTTCACTTTTCTAGAAAGGAGAATTCATGCACGAACTTTTTGAAAAGTTGATGGATCAAATTAACTTACCCCTTGAAATACGTCAGTCTCAAGCATTTTATGGCGCCGATATTGCTAACGTTGAAGTTCATACGGTAAGTAATTTATGGCATTTTTATCTGAGTTTTCCTGCAATATTAGATGTAGAGGATTATAAAACTTTAAAAGGTCATTTAGAGGAAGCTTTCCAGAATATAGCTAGAATTAAGTTGACGATTTTACCAGAAGATAAATCATATACCAAAAAAGAGTTGAATGATTACTATCACTTGGTTTTTCAGCAAGATGGTTGTAACGTTCCATCATTTTCTAATATCTTCGAAAAATATCAATTCTATATTGATCAGAACGATAATAAAAAGTATTTGATCACCTCTGATCTAGCTAATATGTCTTACTTTGAAGATAATTACATTCCTCAGATGGAAGCAATTTATTCGGATTTTGGGTTTTCAGACATTAAGATCTTTACAAAAGTTGACCATGAACTTTCAGCTCAATTAGCAGAAGATCATAGGAAACAAATTGAAGAAGCTACCAATCAGCAGGTAGAACAAATCCAACAACAGGCAATAAATATTGCTAATAATAAACCTGCTCCAAAGAAGGAAGTGAAACTTAAAGCAGGTGAAGTACCAACCAAGTTAGAACTCGGTCGTGAGATTGGTCCAAAAGAACCAGTAACACAAATGGTAGAAATTAATACGGAAGAAAATCGTGTCATTTTTGAAGGTTATATTTTCGATGTTGAACGAAAAGTTACTAAAAATGGTAAAAATTTAATTATCTTCAAGATGACAGATTACACTTCAAGTTTTGTTGTTCAAAGATGGGAACGTAAGGATACTGACTTGCTTAGCTTTGATCTCATTAAAACTGGCATGTGGGTGAAAGTACGTGGTAATGTTGTTATGAATAACTTTACGCGCGATTTAGTCCTAGAAGCCCAAGATATAGTTGAGGTTAAACATCCAGCTCGTCAGGATTTGATGCCTGAGGGAGAAAAACGTGTCGAATTTCATGCTCATACTAATATGTCGACTATGGATGCTATTGAACCAGCAGGTGCCCTTGTAGAACGTGCTGCTAAGTGGGGACACAAAGCTATAGCGATTACTGATCATGCGGGTGTTCAAGGATTCCCTGAAGCCTATAATGCTGGTAAGAGAAATGGCGTAAAGATTTTATATGGTGTTGAAGCTAATCTAGTTGAGGACCGTGTACCTATCACTTACAATGAAGATGATTCTAGCCTTGCTGAATCAACTTATGTTGTGTTTGACGTGGAAACAACTGGACTTTCTGCTGTTTATAATAATCTTATTCAGATAGCAGCAAGTAAGATGCATAAAGGAAATGTCATTGATGAGTTTGATGAATTTATTGATCCAGGCCACCATTTAAGCGACTTTACAACTCAATTGACAGGTATAACAGATGACCATGTAAGGGGATCAAAACCTCTTAAACAGGTTTTGGAAGAGTTCCAAGAGTTTTGTAAGGGTAGTGTTTTAGTTGCCCATAATGCAACATTTGACGTTGGTTTCATGAATATGAATTATCAAAGAAATAATCTTCCTGAAATCACTCAACCAGTTGTTGATACTTTAGAGTTTGCTAGAAATCTTTATCCAGAATATAAACGTCATGGTTTAGGACCTTTGACAAAACGTTTTGGTGTAGCACTTGACCATCACCATATGGCCAATTATGATGCCGAAGCTACTGGACGTTTACTCTTTATTTTCTTAAGAGATGCTCAAGAAAAATATGGAGTTTCTAAATTATCTGATTTGAACATTCAGGTTGTCGATGATAACTCATATAAAAAAGCACGTGTTAAGCATGCTACAATCTATGCTCAAACACAGGCTGGTTTAAAGAACCTTTTCAAACTTGTATCTTATTCAAATGTTGACTATTTTGAAGGAGTTCCAAGAATTCCTAAGAGTGTATTAGAGGCTCATAGGGAGGGCCTACTCATTGGTTCATCCTGTGATGAAGGCGAACTATTTGATGCAGTGACAACTAAAAGTTTTGATCATGCTTTAGAAGTTGCCAACTTCTATGATTTTATTGAAGTTATGCCTCCAGCTCTTTATCGTCCTTTAATTGCAAAGGAAATGATTAAAGATGAGATAGAGCTTCAAAATATTTTAGAGCAACTTATTAAAATTGGTGAGACTCTCGGTAAACCAGTCCTAGCAACAGGAAATGTTCATTATTTGGATGAAACAGATGCACTTTATCGTGAGATTATAGTCCGCTCACTCGGAGCAGGGGCTATGATAAATCGTCCGATTGGTCGTGGAGAAAAGGCAATGCCAGCCCCTCTTCCAGAGGCTCATTTCAGAACAACAAGTGAGATGCTAGATGCTTTCGCCTTCCTGGGAGAAGCTAAAGCACGTGAGATTGTAATTGATAATACTCAAAAGCTTGCAGATACATTTGAAGACATTACTCCGGTCCGCGAAGATTTATATACTCCTTATATCGAAGGAACTGAAGAAGAAGTTGCTCGTCTTACTTATGAAAAAGCTCATGAAATATACGGAAATCCACTACCAGATTTGGTAGACTTGCGTATTGAAAAGGAACTTAATAGTATTATTGGTAATGGATTTGCCGTAATCTACTTGATTTCACAAAAGCTAGTACTTCGTTCTAATGAACGTGGATATCTAGTTGGTAGTCGTGGATCAGTTGGTTCTAGTTTTGTTGCGACAATGATTGGAATAACTGAAGTTAATCCTTTAGCCCCCCATTATGTTTGTCCAAACTGTCAATATTCTAAATTCTATGATGATGGTACATATGGGTCAGGTTATGATATGCCAGAAGAAGAGTGTCCTGAATGTGGAACACGTTTGAATAAAGACGGACAAGATATTCCCTTTGAAACCTTCCTTGGTTTCTATGGAGATAAGGTACCCGATATTGATTTGAACTTCTCAGGAGAAGATCAACCAAACGCCCATTTAGACGTAAGAGATATTTTTGGTAAAGATTATGCCTTCCGTGCAGGAACTATCGGTACAGTTGCTGATAAGACAGCCTATGGGTTTGTTAAAGGGTATGAGCGAGATTATGGTAAATACTACCGCGCAGCTGAAGTAGATAGACTTTCAAAAGGAAGTACAGGTGTGAAACGTACAACTGGACAACACCCAGGAGGTATCATCGTTATACCAAATTACATGGATGTTTATGATTTTAGTCCAGTTCAATTCCCTGCTGATGATTTGAATGCTGAATGGCAAACTACCCATTTCGACTTCCATGCCATCCATGATAATATCCTAAAACTAGATATACTTGGACATGATGATCCAACCATGATTAGGATGTTACAAGACTTATCAGGTATCGATCCAAAAGATATTCCTGCTGATGATCCAGAAGTTATGAAGATTTTCTCAGGTCCAGAGGTTTTGGGTGTTACACCTGAGCAGATATTTTCAAAAACCGGAACATTTGGAGTACCAGAATTTGGTACAGCCTTTGTTCGAGGGATGTTAGAGGAAACTAAACCAAAAACATTTGCGGAGTTACTACAGATTTCAGGGTTGTCTCATGGGACAGATGTATGGCTTGGAAATGCTCAAGAATTAATCAAATCAAATGTTGCTAATCTTAGCGAAGTTATCGGTTGTCGTGATGATATCATGGTATATCTAATTCACGCAGGTCTTGAAGAAGGTATGGCTTTCAATATCATGGAACGCGTGCGTAAGGGTGCATGGAACAAAATGGATGAAGCAGAGCGTGATAAATACCTAGCAGCTATGAGGGAAAATAATGTGCCTGAATGGTATATTGATTCTTGTAGCAAAATCAAATATATGTTCCCCAAGGCCCATGCAGCAGCTTATGTATTGATGGCTTTACGTGTTGCCTACTTCAAAGTGCATTATCCAATATATTATTACTGTGCCTATTTCTCAATTCGTGCTAAGGCGTTTGACCTTAAGACAATGGGTGCAGGCCTTGAAACAGTGAAAGCTAAGATGGATGAAATCAGAGCCAAGGATAGGATATACGAGGCGACTAAAGTCGAAAAAGATTTGTATGGTACCCTTGAGCTATGTAATGAAATGTTAGAACGTGGTTTAAAATTTGGTCAACTAGACTTGTACAGAAGTGACGCAGTTAACTTCATTATTGAAGGAGACACTTTAATTCCACCATTTAGAGCAATGGATGGACTAGGTGAATCTGTAGCATATGGAATAGTCGAAGCTAGAAAAGAAGGAGAATTCCTTTCAAAAACTGAACTTCGAAAAAGAGCAGGTGTTTCACAAACTTTAGTTGAAAAAATGGATGACATGGGGATTCTTGGTAATATGCCAGAAGATAATCAATTAAGTTTATTTGATGATATGTTCTAATAAGGAACTTCACAAAGATTTTTAGTAAGATTGCTTGAAAAAAAAGTCATTTCAACGTAAAATAGAATGTAGAAATTGCGGAGGATGTAATGAGTTATTCAAATTTAAAGTTATTTGCCTTAAATTCCAACAAAGATCTTGCTGAAAAAATAGCAGATAAAATGGGAATTGAACTTGGAAAAGCAACTGTTAAACAATTTTCAGATGGTGAAATCCAAATCAACATTGAAGAAAGTATCCGTGGAAGCCACGTATTTATTCTTCAATCAACTTCAGCACCTGTTAATGATAACCTGATGGAGCTTTTAATCATGGTTGATGCACTTAAACGTGCTAGTGCAGAAACAATTAACGTTGTTATGCCTTACTATGGTTATGCACGTCAAGATAGAAAAGCGCGTGCGCGTGAACCAATCACTTCTAAATTGGTTGCAGATATGTTACAAGTAGCAGGAATTGACCGTTTATTAACCGTTGATTTACATGCTGCTCAAATCCAAGGATTCTTTGATATCCCAGTTGACCACCTTATGGGTGCACCACTTATTGCTGATTACTTTGAACGCCAAGGTTTAGTTGGAGATGACGTAGTAGTTGTCAGTCCAGACCACGGTGGAGTAACTCGTGCACGTAAACTTGCAGAGTTCTTGAAAACTCCAATTGCTATCATTGATAAACGTCGTCCAAAAGCAAACGTTGCTGAGGTAATGAACATCATTGGTAATGTTGAAGGTAAAAGATGTATTCTTATCGACGATATGATTGATACAGCAGGTACAATTACTCTTGCAGCAGACGCATTAAAACAAGCGGGTGCTACTGAGGTTTATGCTTCATGTACTCACCCTGTATTAAGTGGACCAGCATTAGAACGTATCGAAAACTCAGCTATCAACAAATTGGTAGTTACAGATACAATCTATCTTCCAGAAGATCGTAAAATTGATAAGATTGTTGAAATCTCAATTTCAGACCTTCTTGCTGAGGCAATCCTTCGTATCCACGAAAAACGTCCATTGTCTCCACTTTTCGAAGTACAAAATAAGAATTATTAATATTAAAATAAGCGACTTAGGTCGCTTATTTTATAAGGTGATGATATGATAACTTATGAACAATTTAAAAAAATATTCCCTCAAACAATGGAAACTAGTGATGAAGAAAGTAAATGCCTAAAACTTCAATTAGCAGATAGCCTGGCTTATCTTGATACTAATACTCTTAGCACAAGAGAAAGGGAACTTCTTGCAACTATTTTTCCAAGTAAACCTGCACCAGATATTTTTTCTAATCTTCCCCTTGGCTATTACCGAATACTATATTTTAAAACAGATAACATAAATGAGCTCTCTGAAATATTAAGATCATTAGTACCAGATATATTTAGGCAAGAAAAAAATATTTACTTAGAAGAATATACGGCAGAAAACCTTTCGGTGTCAGAATACGAAGAGATCTTTGAAGCAATTAAGAATGATTTTGGCCTAGACTTCACATACTATATAGGAAACTTCAGTCAATCAACAGAACTGCCTGATATTTACCTACAAGAAAGTGAAATCTTTGAGAAAGGATATGAAAATATCCAAGACTTTGCATTAACTCTGCTAAGAAATCCTTTAATCGAAAATAATTTAATAATGGCAAATTTAGATTTTCGTTTAAGTCAAGATGGTGATACTAAGGAAATAATTTCAGCTCTATATCAGAGTAAAGCCAATCAAAATCAAGCTGCTAAAAGTCTATTTATTCATCGAAATACTCTTTTGCAGAAAATAAAAAAAATAGAACGTAAATATGGTATTAAATTAGATGCAACTGGAGTAGTGATTTATCAAGCATTATTAAATAATTAATTGGCATGAAATATTATTCATGCTATTTTTATACTAAAAAACAATAAATAATTATTGAATTTCGATAATGCATATTATATAATTATATAAAGGATAAAAATATGGTTTAATAAGTATTTTCAAATATATTTTATAAGTGATGTTTGTTGTGTCTTGTAAAAGAATGGTGAGGACGATATGATGAAAAAGTGGTATTGGAGAATTTGGGTAATATTGTTAGTTGTCTTTTTGGGATCATTTTTTGCTTTCGGTCGTAAGGCATATTTAAGTGATGTAAGTGAGACAAGTGGGTATGAAAAACCATTTAACAAATATTTATCGAACGATGAAATTCCAAGATCGGGTAAATTAAATAAGGAAACGCTTATAGCACTATGTGCCCAATACGATAAGATTAGTGAGGAAGCAGCAGCAGCAATTCTTTTTCCAAAAGGCTTACCATCAGGGAATAAAGAGATATATTCTCTTTATAGGTACGAAAGCATAGAAAACACTACTGAGCAAAAAAACAATAAACAAGATTGGGGAACTATCTTTTTCTATGTTGAAGAAGAAGAGGGGAGTTCACGTGCTATAAAGGATATCAAACGTGTATCTTACGCGCATGGTAGTGAACTATTTGCAGGAACATTACAATATTATCTATCAAGTGATGGGAAAGTATTGCATTTTACAATCAATGGTCATGTCTACAAACCATCAAAATACACTCTTAAGGCTGGAAATGCTTCAAAAAGGGACGAGGCTGGAACGATGGTAGTAGAAATTCAAAAGACTAAAGATTTTCTATATCCAGTTTTTGGACATGTCAAGTATACAATTAATTAATTTTAAAATTGAAGTAATTAAAGGGGATTCACATGGAAGAAATTGTGAAGATACTATTTGATAAATTAGAAAGAAGTGATTCTGATTATACCAACTTAGAAGTTCAATGGTTATATGAACATATCGGAGACGAGAATCCAGAAATTCGTGATTCTCTCGTTTTTATAAGTTTGGCAAGTGGTTTAGTCGAAGAAAAATTTACATTGGAACAAGCTGAATTTTTAGCTAAGTCAGCAAAAGAAGAAGATATTTTATTTTATAATATTCAAAAAGGATTACCCTATACGGTAACTAGAATTTTCGCTGCCTTATTGTATGGATTTTTAGTCAGGGTCGATGGTGATTCTAATTCTTCTTATCATAAATTTATGACCGAAAGTGAGAGAAATTACTATTTAAATTCAGTCCTAAATTATTTAAAAGAGGAAAAAGATTTTACCGATTTTGATGTAAAATATGGCTGGGTTCACGGTTTAGCCCATGCAGGAGATTATTTGGGACAAGTAATTAAACATCCTAATACTAATCGGGAATTTGTGCTTGAAGCCTTTGAAATAGTAATTAATATTTTTCAGAACCTAGAGTACGGTTTGACTGAAAAAGAAGAGGCCCGCTTAGCATTTCCATTTGTTGAAGCAATGCTTGAGAATAAAATTATCCAAGAGAAGTTGTCTCAGTTAGTAGCCAACCGTGTATTTCCCGTAGCAAAAGGAGGAAGACATAGGGGGAGGTTTGCATATGAAAAATTTTTATCAGCCATTTATTTTGCTCTTGAAAGTAAAGGTATTTTAGAAGAGAAATTAAAAATTGAACTTTTGAATATTTTAAAGGAATATTGCTAGTACTAATAATTATTAGTTTTAGTATATAAATCATAAGATATATAATATAAAATTAAATATTAAAAGATTGTTGGTTCTATAAAAATATTCTATTTTCAAGATATAGGTTTGAAAATCATTTTTTCTTTTGTCTTTTTTTGTAATAAGGAGTAGAATGAACTTGTAAATAACAAGACAAAAAAGGAGAAAATTATGTCTAATAGAGTTGCAGTAATAACAGGTTCAGGGCGTGGAATCGGAAAAGGAATTGCAGAACAACTTGCATCAGATGGGTATGATATTGTAATTGCTGACTATGATTTAAAAACTGCTCAAGAAACAGCTGAAGAGTTAAAATCAAAAGGTTACAAGGCTGTAGCAGTTCAAGGTGATGTATCTAATGTTCAAGCACATAAAGATTTTGTAAAAGCAGCAGTTGATAATTTTGGACGACTTGATACATATGTTAATAATGCGGGTATCTGTCAAGTTCAACCAATTGCAGAAATCACTAAAGAAGATCTTGATAAAATTTTTGGGATCAATGTCTATGGTACTTTGTTTGGTATCCAAGCTGCTCACGAACAATTTTTAAAACAAGATGATGGTGACAAGATCCGTAAAATTATTAATGCCTCATCTATTGCCGGTCACCAAGCCTTTGATATTTTAGGTGCTTATTCATCTACTAAATTTGCGGTTCGTGCTCTTACTCAAGCTTCAGCAAAAGAATTTGCAAAGGAACATATTACAGTAAATTCATATTGCCCAGGTATTGTGTTGACTCCAATGTGGGATTTAATTGACGCTGAAATGGTCAAATTAAATGGTGGCGAAATTGGTTCATATTTGAAAAAATATTCTGAGTCTATTTCTCTTGGTCGAGGCGAAACACCTCAAGATGTGGCGAACTTCGTTTCATACCTTGCATCAGATAAATCAGACTATATGACAGGTCAATCAGTACAAATTGATGGTGGTATTCAATTTATTTAATTTAAGTAAATAGATCTAAAAAATGAAAGATAAGTAGCATGATATGATATCTCATGTTGCTTTTTATTTATTTGAAAATAAAAAGCACTAAATATTACATAATACTTTAGAAATACTGAAAAATATTTTCAATTGTGCTAAAATTAGAATACTAAACTTATTTGAGAGGATTGGATATGAATTACAACCATCAAGAAATAGAAAAAAAATGGCAAAAATATTGGGCAGAAAATGATACATTTAAGACAGGAGAAGATCCTTCTAAACCTAAATTCTATGCTTTAGATATGTTTCCTTATCCTTCAGGTGCAGGACTTCACGTAGGTCATCCAGAAGGATATACAGCTACAGATATTTTAAGTCGCTTTAAACGTGCCCAAGGTTATAATGTGCTTCACCCTATGGGATGGGATGCGTTTGGTTTACCAGCTGAGCAATATGCTATTGATACTGGTAATGATCCAGCAATCTTTACACAAGAAAACATCAATACTTTTAAAGATCAAATTAACTCTCTTGGATTTTCGTATGACTGGGATCGTGAAGTTAATACAACGGATCCAAACTATTATAAATGGACTCAATGGATTTTTACTAAGCTCTATGAACATGGTCTAGCTTATGAAGCAGAAGTACCAGTAAACTGGGTTGAAGAACTTGGAACTGCAATTGCTAATGAAGAAGTACTCCCTGATGGTACAAGTGAGCGTGGCGGTTATCCAGTAGTTCGTAAACCAATGCGCCAATGGATGCTTAAGATTACAGCTTATGCTGAACGTCTACTTGATGATTTAGATGAACTTGATTGGCCAGAATCAATTAAAGAAATGCAACGAAATTGGATTGGAAAATCCATTGGTGCAGATGTGAACTTTAAAGTGGCAGATAGTGATGAAGAATTCACAGTCTTTACAACACGTCCGGATACTCTATTTGGAGCAACTTATACTGTTCTTGCTCCAGAGCATCCACTAGTTGATAAAATTGTAACTCCTGATCAAGCCGATGCAGTTGCAGAATATAAGCGTCAAGCTTCACTTAAATCAGATTTAGCCCGTACTGACCTTGCTAAAGAAAAGACAGGAGTCTTTACAGGTGCTTATGCTATCAATCCAATAAATGGTAAGGAAATTCCAATTTGGGTAGCTGACTATGTTCTTGCAAGCTATGGAACTGGTGCTATTATGGCTGTTCCTGCTCATGATACTCGTGACTGGGAATTTGCAAAACAATTTGACCTTGAAATTATTCCAGTACTTGAAGGTGGGAATGTTGAAGAAGAAGCCTACACTGAAGATGGAGCACACATCAACTCTGAATTTCTTAATGGTTTAGATAAATCTGATGCCATAGAAAAAGTTAATAGTTGGTTGGAAGAAAATGGTGTAGGTAGTAAAAAAGTTACTTATCGCCTTCGCGACTGGCTATTCAGTCGTCAACGTTATTGGGGTGAACCAATTCCAATCATTCATTGGGAAGATGGAGAAACAACTGCTATTCCAGTAGATCAACTCCCACTTGTTTTACCAAAAACTGATGACATAAAACCTTCTGGTACAGGAGAAAGTCCACTTGCTAACATTACAGAATGGGTTAATGTAGTTGACGAAAATGGACGCAAAGGACGTCGTGAAACTAACACAATGCCACAGTGGGCAGGATCAAGTTGGTACTATCTACGTTATATTGATCCACATAATGATAAAGCACTTGCTGATTTGGATAAGCTAAAAACGTGGCTTCCAGTAGATATCTATGTGGGTGGAGCAGAGCATGCTGTTCTTCATCTCCTTTATGCACGTTTCTGGCATAAATTCCTTTATGATATTGGTGTTGTGCCAACAAAAGAACCGTTCCAAAAACTTTATAATCAAGGAATGATTCTTGGGACAAGTTATCGTGATTCACGTGGTGCACTTGTGGCAACTGACAAGGTTGAGAAACGTGATGATAAGTTTTTCAATATTGAAACAGGTGAAGAACTTGAACAAGGCCCTGCCAAGATGTCTAAATCACTAAAAAATGTAATAAATCCTGATGATGTAGTTAATGAATATGGTGCAGATACACTAAGGCTTTATGAAATGTTTATGGGTCCTCTTGATGCAAGTATTGCTTGGTCAGAGGATGGACTTGATGGAGCACGTAAATTCTTAGATCGTGTATGGCGTCTTTATACAAATGAAGATGGTACCCTAAGTGATAAAATTGTGAGTACAAATGATGGTAAACTTGATAAAGTTTATAATGAAACTGTTAAATTAGTGACAGACCATCTTCAATCAATGAAGTTTAATACTGCTATTAGTCAACTGATGATCTTCGTTAATGCGGCAAATAAAGCAGATAATTTTTATATTGAATATGCCAAAGGGTTTGTTCAACTACTTGCGCCAATTGCGCCACATCTATCTGAAGAACTTTGGCAAAAGCTTGGTGAAGAGGATGGAATTTCGTATGTTATATGGCCTACATATGATGAAAGTAAGATAATTGAAAATGAAGTTGAAATTGTTCTTCAAGTTAACGGTAAAGTGAAAGCAAAAGCTGTTGTACCTAAGGATATGACTCGTGAACAACTGGAAGAATTTGCTCTTTCAAATGATGAAATCAAAGGAAATATTGAAGGAAAAACAGTAAGAAAAGTTATTGCAGTACCTGGTAAACTTGTAAATGTAGTAGCTAATTAATGATAAAGAGATCATGAATTTTCATGGTCTTTTATTATGAAAAAAATTAGACATAAGAAAAACCTAATAAATATTTATCAGGTTTTTGAAAATTATTTTCTTTTTCCAGTAAAGTAGTCTG
The DNA here is from genome assembly GCF_001832905.1 of Floricoccus tropicus. Lineage (GTDB taxonomy): Bacteria > Bacillota > Bacilli > Lactobacillales > Streptococcaceae > Floricoccus > Floricoccus tropicus. The sequence continues at coordinate 238,460 of NZ_MKIR01000024.1, forward strand.
CACGGTCTGTGAAAATTCCATCGACACCCCAATTAAAGAGTTCATTAGCACGATCAGCTTCATTAACAGTCCAAACATTAATCTTGTAGCCTCGTTTTTGTATCTCATCAATCATTTCACGAGTTAGTCGATCATTTTCGAGATGGACAGTTGTTGCACCACATGCATCAGCAATTAATTGCCAATCTGGATATAAGGTATGTTGTTCAAAGAGAATTGCATACTCATATTCCGGAGCTATATTATGCATTTTAGCTAAAAGAATTGAATTAAAACTTGAAATTAAAATCTTAACACTCGGGTCGATTTGGGAAAGTTTTTCTTTTAATTGTATGACAAGATCATTTGCAAGGTCATTTCCATGAGGGCCAGTGATTCCTTTTAACTCTAAATTTAAATTCAATTTAGTCTTATTAACAAACTCAACCAAATCGTCAATTGTAGGAAGTTTTTGACCTTCAAACTCAGGAGAAAACCAACTACCAGTATCAGTGTCCTTCATAAGATCGTAGTCAGTTCGGGAAACTTCACCCGCTGAACTTGTAGTTCTTTCCAAGAAATCATCATGGATAATAACTAGTTTTCCATCTCTTGTTGAAGTAACGTCAGTTTCAAACCATTCAATATTATAGTCTTGCATTAAATTAAAGCCGGCAAGTGTATTTTCAGGAGCTAAAAGTGGTAAGCCACGGTGGGCAAAAATAGTTTTATTGGCGCGCATACATACCTCGATTTTTTGATTTATTTAATGTATATTATAAACTTTCAAAGGTGGAAATAAAAGTAAATAAGGATAAATCTATAAATATTTTTTACAAGGAAGTGGGGACTGAAAACTTGACAAAGAATATTTACAAATGTAAACTATGAATATAATAACATATGAGGAGGTTTTCATGATTAAGGCAATTAGTGATGCAGAATGGGATGTTATGCGAATTGTTTGGACTGATGGAAATGTAACGGTCGATGACATTGCAAATAAAATTGATCCTAAGCATGGTTGGCAACTAGCAACAATAAAGACCTTGCTTGGTAGACTTGTAAAGAAAGATATGTTGAGTACAGAACGTGATGGTAGAAAATACGTTTATTCAGCTAAAATGTCTGAATGTGAAGCAGCGCGTGAAATGGCGGATGAGTTTGCTGACAAAATTTGTACAAAACAAAGAGCGTCTGCTATTGCGGAACTTATTAGGAGAAGCGACTTTACGCAAGAAGATATTCAAATGCTTAAAGATGTTTTAGACCACAAGACGGTTGAAACAAAAGTTGAATGTAACTGTGTTCATGACTAAAAAAACAATTGGTAAAATCTACCAATTGTTTTTTTGTTAAATTGCATCATCTTTTACGAGTTCGGTCTTGTTCCTGAAATACATGAATCCTACTGTAGCAATAGTGATTATCCATGATAAAATTGAGATACAAATTCCCATTTTTTCGGCTGCAGACTTAATATATTGAACCTTGATTTGTGGTTGCCCTTTTGTGTTAACTACGACATATCCATCATCATCTTTTTGTAACACCAGTTTAGTCCCATTATTGTCAGTTGCCTCAAAGCCTTTGTACCAAGTCATAGGTAATCTTACTGTATGATCTCCATTTGGTAAATTATTTACCATGAAAGTATAATCTTGATTATATAACATGATTTGTGATTTCTCACCATCAATATATGTGACTTTTTCATCTAAACCACTTGTACTTGCAGATATGATTCCTTGTTCAAAAACATTGGTACTTGGTCTAACGTTTTTCGTATCATTAACAGTATACGTCATCTGTTTCTCAGAAATATAATCATTTCCACCAAAGTTTGACCTTTTGGCCATTTCTTTTATATTTTTGTCAGAAAATTCATTGGGTAATTGACTTCGAACTTTTCTGAACTCCTTTGTTCCTTCAACTATAGTTAGATTGTCTGCTTTATAATTTAATACAGTCAGAAAACTACCTATAGTAAAAAGTAATAAGAATAGTGTCCTAAATTGAGGAATATTTCGAAATTCAAATTGGAATAGAAATTCAATTACAAAAATTAGTATAAAAATCTCTGTAAATAGCATAAACCTATCTGGAAATTGAATTACTGATAGAGGGGTATTTTGAAACCAAATCCAAGGGAATAAATTACTTACTAAGATAATAAATCCTAATGATAGGAAGAAGTATTTTTTTAGTTTAGTATTTGATTTTACTTGTTCACTGGTGAATAGTAATATTCCAAATATAATATATGCTATGCACAATACAATACCGAAATTAAATCCAAAGCTTGGGTTAGAAAGTTCATTGTCGAGACTAATGTTAAGTATTCTATAAATTGAAGCAGCTAAAGACTGCATATTTCTTTTATCTGCACCTAAAATATCTACATTAGTCATTTGAATTGCAAATGGAATTAGGAAGCTACAAGTCAATAGAAATGTAGAAATTGCAAAAAGAACACTTGAAATTAAACGTTCTTTTGTAAATTTTTTCCAGTAAATACTTAATGCAAAAAGAACAATTCCGAAAATAACAAGTGTAAATGAAGTAACAAGATGATTAAGTAGAACTAAACTAAGACCAATACTAGCAAGCCACCATTTCTTATTATCCCCTAAAAGTAGTTCGTATATACCTAGTAATGCTAGTGGGAAGAAAGCATAGGCAAATGAGGAAGGGGAGGCGCCACGATTTAAAAAATTACCAAAGTTATAAAGCGAGAATGCCCAAAGTATTGCAAACACAAAAGACTTTAAGGTGTTTTTGGTAAAGATCTTTGCAGAGTAATAGGCGATTATTTGTGTCACGAATAATAAAATAATATGTCCAAAATATAGACCAGTTACAATTTTTCCTGTTAGATTAATAAACAATGCATAAATAAAGGAGAAAGAATTCGGATAAAAAAAATGAATTCCATTTCCATTCTGTCTAAAAGTATATGCTGAGACATCTGGGAAAAAATGGCCAACCTTCATGCCTTGGGCAATCTCATACATTCTTGGAATATGAGCCCCATCATCAGATTGTGGAAAATAAGAATTAGTTAATAAGAGTGGAAGAATAAATAAGATTGATAAAAAGAGGAAAATTCCATTTCTAATCCAAAAATTATCATAAATAATTGGGGTGCTTTTTTTATTTTTTCTTCTAGTTTTAAATTGTAAAGTAGTATTCATAAAAGCTCCTTGTTGATTACAAATTGTTAAAAAGAAAGTGGTTAAATAAACCAACTTCCTTTTTTATTATCTTTTTCGGTTATAGAGTCTGGATTGTATTCATTTTTAATGAGATTTTTTCTTTTTGATATAGTTGTAGATTTTTTTTGTAAATTCTTTTCATCTTTTTTTACTAAAAATGTATGGCCATTATATACTGTAAATAATGCGATTCCTGAAATTAAGCAAAACCATCCAAGCTTGTATCCTCGAGGAGCAAATTTCATATTTATAGTATGTTTTCCTTCTTCTGTCTTAATTTTCATAAATCCTGTTTGTGCTTGTTTAATATCTACTTTTTTGCCGTCAAGTTTGGCTGACCAACCTTTGTCATAAGGAATGGTAATAAATACATCACCAGCTACTTTACTATCATACGTAATTGTAGCACCGTTTTTTTCAGACTTCACTTGAGTAGGATTTTCGTTTATTTTATCAATTGCTTTTTTATAATTTTCAACATTTAGAGCTAAAAGTTGAGTTTTATCGAAGCTAATGTTGTCATTATTTACAACTTTTAGTTTAAATTCAACATCTGTCGGAACTTCATAGTAGCCTAAATTGAAATAGCTTCCAGTATCATTTGCATTGAATGTATAGCTTTTATTGTTGCAAGATATGGTAATATCTTTTGACATATCCCCATCAATTGAAATATTTGGAACACGAATATAGAGCTGAGATTTTGCTGGAGCACTGATTCCGTAAGTAAATGATAATTCTTCTTTACCTTCTTGCTTGCGTAATGTTACACGATTATCGTTAGATGACACATTTCCGCTAATAGTTTCATTGTTTTTATAAATTTGATTGAAATACTCAAGTTCTTCGCCTGATAGTCTATTCAAAAAGTTTGTTTGATTTTCAGTTAGATTCTTATCATCAAAGTTAATATCTTCATATCCCTTTTTAACAATAATAGCTGGATTTGTTACAATAGTGTTTTCTTTTAGATTTTCAAGATCTGTATTTTTAAACCCATATTTAGCTGGCTGAGCATTATTAGTAATATTGTATTTGATAGCAAATAAACCATCACCGATTAAAGTATTATTTGGATATCGTAAATTTAAATTTGTACCGTCAGAACGAAAACCTAGTTTGCTTAAGGTACTACTTGATTTACGATTTCTAACACTTGAAAATTGAGCAAGTGAGTTGAAATCAAATTTCATACCATCATTAGCTGTGTCAGGTTCTAAGTTATCCATACGATAAAAATCATCAGAACGTACTTTGTCAGCAATTGGAAGTAATTTCTTAGTAGCGTTATCATAGTTTTCACGTGATGCATAGACCCATTCATTTTTTAGTCCGTGTATTTGATAATAAGTGTTAATACCTATTTCAGCAACTACAAAAAGTGATGCTACTAAAAGAAGATAACTATTAGGTACTAGTTTCTTTTTACGCGCAACTAATAAAAGTACATAAGCAAGTAGGAAGAAGATACTTAATAATACGTTGATTGTTTTGACATATGGATATCGACCGCTGGAAATTACAAACATATATCCTAGGAAAACAATTATACCTGAATCAATTATCCAACGAATATCTATTTCTTTAATTCGCTTTAAAGTTTCTAAAGCTAAGATAATGATTAACAATGAGAAAACAAAACTATAGCGATGGAGAAACATATTAGGAGCGTGCATTCCTTGCCAAAACAAATCAAGTTTTTGGAAATAGAAACTTGCTATTATAAATATTCCAACAGCACCATAAGAAATTTTAGTCCGTAACCTTACTGATTTAGTAAAGAAGAATAAAATTGCAAGAGTTAGTGGAAAGATACCAACATATATAATTGGAACTGATCCATATTTTGTAGTATCAAAAGAACCTACAAAGTTTTTCGAGAATAAATCAAAAAACCAACTTTTTTCGGTAAATAATTTTGAAACTTTCGTAAGTTCCTCACCATTTGTTTTTAGATCAAGATAAGCGGGAATTATTGTGAACATAGAAGTTAGACCAGCGAGTGCTGAGGTAACAATAAAGTCACGTGTATTTCTTAATATTTTATTTTTATCCGTATCGAAAGTTATTCGAGCTATAAAATAAAGAAGTAAGAAAATTGCCATCATATAACCAAAATAATAATTTTGTATGAATAAGATGGAAAGAGTGATAAAATATAAAGTTTTTTTGCCGTTATCCATAAGGGTATGCAAGCCCCAGAGAATTAATGGAAATAGAATGAATGCATCAAGCCATGTGATAAGTTCACTCTGTGCAGTTTGGAAACTCATCAAAGCATATGATGTTGACATTGCGAGAATAACCCACTGAGATAGGGATTTGTACATATTTTTGAAACTTATAAAGCCTGTAAGTCCCATACAACCAAATTTTAATATAGTAAAGAGATACATTGCATCAGGCATATTTTTAACACTAAAGAAGTAGGTTAAAGGCATGAAGAATGACCCCATATAGTACGAGGCAAACGCTTTAATATTTAGTCCTAATCCACTTGTAAATGTGTATAAAAAACCCTTTCCGTTATGCATTAAATTTCTGTATAGGACATGTGCGTTGACGTACTGGTGATAAGCATCACTAGCAAGTGTCGTTTTTTCACCGCCCCAAGATACTCCAAAGATAGCATATATTATGATCATAATAATCGCTGGAATGAAGAAACTAGCAGGCAATGAATACTTGTTTTCTTTAATAAAATTTTTAACTTTTTTCATGACTTTATTATAGCAGAATTTGTTAATCAATACTCAAAATTATTGATAGAATAAATAAAAAAATATAACTAGTTGACAATACAAACTAGTGTGGTATTATCTAGTTAGCAACTAGTTGGTAATACAAAGTAGTGGATGAAAAATTTGTAATTAAAAATGCTTAGGGAGAAAATCTAATGGAAAGAAAATATGTAGATAAGGTTATTGCTGAGAATGCAGACCTTCAAAAGAAACTTAACAAAGATAATTCAAAGTATTATGATAAGCTGTTGCTTTATGTAAGATTGACAAGTTTGACAAAAAATGAAGAAAAGATAGAAGAAATATTATTGGGAATTTTACAAGATATTCTGGAAGCTCAAAATGACGGAATAGATGCAGAGGCCTTCTTTGGTAAAAATCCCAAGGAAATTGCGGATGAAATTCTCGAGAATGTACCTAATGCAGGATTAGCCTGGTTGAAATTTTGGGTATTTGCATTTGGAGTGTATGTATTTGTAGGGCTATTTATGAGTCTAGTATCAGTGGATGGAAAAATTGACCTAGGTAATATTATAATTTCTGGTGTAGCAAGTATATTGCTAATTTATGTTGGTTTTTATGTATTTGGTAAGAGCGTTTATTATTACAAATCAAAATTTGCAGATATTATTGTTTGGTTAATTGCTACATTAATTTTTACTTCATTCATACTATTGACAGCTTTTATAAAAACTCCTTTCGTGGTTTCAACAGGTGGAATGTTAGGAATTGTTTTGATAATTATTATGTATGGAATGTCTATCTACTTTTATATTAAAGCAAGTAACAAAGAGGTGTGGAAACCGTTTGTTCCTATGATAACTGGAGTAGCAATTTTAGGAGTAGCGATGAGACTACCAATTTTCTCTAATTTTTTCAATACAAAAACAGGAATAGTAACTGTTGGTGTTGTAGTAGGAATCTTATGGGTTGTACAAATAATTTTAAATTTACTTTTTGTAAAAAAAGAAGAAAAAATGATAAATAATAAACTACATTAGAAGGGGGCTGGACAGTCATCAAACAAACACAAATTTTAAAAGGAGTTCTTCAGGCAGCAGTTCTTTCGGTCATCAAAAAGAAAAAAGTTTATGGCTATGAACTAGTAACGAGTTTACAAGAAGAAGGTCTGGAAGTTGTTGGGGGGACAGTATATCCTTTACTTCAAAGACTTGAAAATCAAGGAATGATAGTTGGTGAAATGGTATCAAGCCCTGATGGACCAGATAGAAAGTACTTCTCTATTACCGATATTGGGCTAGATTATCTAGAAGACTTTTCAAGAGAATGGGCAAACATTCAAGAAATTATGGATAGGATGTTAGGAGAATGATATGGATAAGAATTTACAAGACCTAAAAAGAAAAATTGAAGAGTTAGAAATGGGATTAAGCTATGAAAATTTATTATATTTTAATGCGATAAAAGGCTATCTTCAACTACTATCAACAAAGGATGAATTATCAACTGCTGAGATTTTATATAGCATAGGAAGTGATATTAAAGAAGCTCAAAATAACGGTCAAACGGCTGAAGAGTATTTTGGTAGTCAACCAGAAGAATATGCTAAAGAAATTGCAAGGGAACTACCCAATAAAAAAAGATTTAATATGATACTTGGATTTGCTCCGATTTTTGCCTATCTTATTGGTGTTTTACTAACCTCAAAAGAAATTAATCTATTGGATTTCTTTGGATTCGCCTTGTTACTGCTCTGTATTTTTCTGCTATATAAGTTTATTTTTAAAAAAGCAATATTTCTGAAGAAAGGGAAACTAATATTTTTAGCTATTATTTTATGGATAGTATTATCATTAGTATTGCTTTTTATCTATATATGGTTTACAAAACTAACACCAGATATTTGGGTAATAAAGAATCCAAAGAGTATTTCAATCTATCTAATAATCACAATATTCATTGTTTATCTAGTTTGGGGATGGTTCAAAGATAATAAAAGAAAGAGGAAATGACCGTGGATAGAGAAGAATTTAAAGAAAAGTTAACTGGGAATAATAAGAAATTTTTCAATGAGATTGAAGAATATTTGATGTCTAATGACGGTCTTGATAGATTTGCAATCAATGATTTTTTATCAAGCTTACAAATGGATATACTCGATGCACAACAAAATGGGAAATCTGCTAAAGAATTCTTTGGAGCAGATGCTTTAACTTATGTAAAGGATATTGAATCAACATTACCAAAATCAAGTAAGAGCGAAAAAATAAACAATATTTTAATTTCATTAGGAGTATGTTTGTTTTTCTTAGTTTTATACCTATTTTTACATTTATTTATAATTGGTGAAAATAATGTTGGTCTACTCCAAATTGCATTGTTGATAATTTTACTTTATATATGGTGGTTCTGTGATAGAAAACTTACAAGAACAACAACTTTTAAATCAAAAAGGGCAAAAAATATTGCCGAGAAAGTATCTGAAGCTATTTTGATTATCCCTATGTTTTTTGGTAACTATCTTCCAAAAGGATATGTCATTAATTTAACTATTTACGGAAAACTTGGTCTTATTTTAGGTTGTATTGTAATGTTAATTTTGATTTTTAAAGCTTTAAATTACTTCGATAATAAAGAAAGAAGGGAGAAAGGTAGACCGCTTCTTGATAATGGAAAAAAAGAAAAGCCTTGATTTACAAGACTTTTAAAACTTTAAAATATTCAGTTACAACTAAATCATCTTCTGAGAACTTGGTCCCCATCTCACGCGCTATATTTTCAAAAAATGCTTGGTGAACTGAACGCCAATAACCTAAAGATAAATCACCTTCGCCTTCAGCTTGGGCGATTTTTTCATCTACTTCCTTGTATGGCTGAATAATTACATAAGTATTTATAGCTATAACAATAGGATTTCCAGCACCATCAGTAATCAAGTTAACATCTTTATTAGTTGGAAGTTCTTCATTTTCATATAGGTAAGCTGGATGGTAGCTAGAAGTTGCCCATTTTTTACCTTCGACAACAAGTTTTACGAGCTCATCAGGTAGTCCATACAGAGCGTGGATATTCCTTATATTCAGGATAAAGAGTATCAAAGTCATCCCAAATATCTTTAATTAACTTTTCCATATTATTTTCCATGATAGTTTATATCTCCTACTTATCAGAGCCGAAAATCTCTTCCATCAAACGTTCACCAGTAGGAGTCTTAGCAAGTCCACCTTCTGCGGTTTCACGAAAGGCTGAAGGCATAGCAGTCCCAACTTGGTACATTGCTTGGATAACTTCATCTGTCGGAATTTTAGACTCAATTCCAGCTAGTGCCATATCGGCTGCGACAAAAGCAAAACTTGCACCCATAGCGTTTCTTTTAACACATGGAACTTCGACAAGCCCAGCAACTGGGTCACAAATTAATCCCAGTAAATTTTTAATGACAAAAGCAACTGCTTGGGAAGCTTGAAAGGCAGTTCCACCTGCAGCTTGAACAAGAGCAGCAGCAGCCATTGCGCTTGCTGAACCAACTTCAGCCTGACAACCACCTTCTGCACCACTAATTGATGCATTATTGGCAATTACAAGACCAAAGGCTCCTGCGGTAAAAAGAAAATCTATTTGTTGCTCATGACTTAAATCAAGTTTATTACTAGCAGATTCAAGGACAGCAGGAACACAACCAGCAGAACCGGCGGTAGGAGTTGCACAAACAAGCCCCATCTTAGCATTAAGTTCATTAACAGCCATAGCGTTTCTGACTGCACTTAAAATAGTAGAATCTGATAATCCCTTACCTGATTTTATATAGTCGTCCATTTTTAGGGCATCTCCACCAGTAAGTCCAGTGGCTGATTTTGTAGCAGTTAATCCGTCAACGACAGAATTCATCATAACCTCAAGGTTATATTGCATCATTGATATTATTTCTTCTCTTGTTCGACCAGTTACCTCTATCTCAGTGGCAATCATTAGCTCAGAAATATTGCCATTGTGATTTGTATTAGCTTGGTCAACAAGCTCTTTTATTGAATAAAACATTATCTCTCCTAGTTGAAAAAGTTGACATTTAGTATATGTGGTAGGTTTCTAATGGCTTCCACAACATCTCCAATATCCTGTGAATCAAGTTCAATAATTACGATTGCCTTTTCTCCTGCGCTCTCACGAGTTAGGTTCATCTGTGCAATATTAATTTTCTTTTTCGAAAGAAGATCAGTGATATTTGCTACAACTCCTGGGACATCTTCATTTACAATGATTAGTGTAGGAGTATTCATGCTTAGGGCAATGTCAAATCCATTTAGCTCTGTAACTTGGATGTTTCCCCCACCAATAGAAATTCCAGTAATTGACGTAGTTGAATTATCATTATGAATTACAATTTTCGCAGTATTAGGATGACTTGTTTTACCTTCGCGGTCGATTACCCAAGAGACTTCCATACCTTGCTCGTGAGCAATTTTTAAAGATTCGGGAATGCGTTTGTCATCGGTATCCATTCCCAAAAGACCAGCCACAAGTGCAATATCAGTACCGTGCCCTTTGTAGGTCTTGGCAAAACTTTGGTAAAGATGAATTTCAACCTCTTTTGGAGTAGTTCCAATGATTGATCTTACGATTCGGCCGATTCTTACAGCACCAGCGGTATGAGAAGAGCTCGGTCCAACCATGACGGGGCCAATGATATCAAATACACTTTTAAATTTTACGTTTTTCATTACTTAAAATAACTCCAATAATTCTTTCGGATTTTCAATGATAAAGTCCGCACCGGCAGTCTTAAGCTCCTCATAGTCACCAAAACCATAAAGCACACCGACAGTTTTGACATCATTTTCTTGACCACCCACGATATCATAATTTCTATCGCCAATCATGACACTGTCTTCTTTACTTGCACCAGATTTATCCATAGCCTCAGCAAGAACTAAGGTTTTAGTAAATTTACCCTTACCACTTCCAGTGATTCCATCCACGAAGTCATTCATTTTAAAAGCCTCGAATGTCTTAATGGCTACAGGTTCATTTTTACTGGTTGCAACATAAACTTTTTTCCCAGCTTGGCGAAGCATTTTCATTGTTTCCAAGATTTGAGGATAAATCTCTGCTTCGAACATCCCTTGCTTACCATAGTATTCACGGTATGTTTTGATAGCAAGTTCTGCAAATTCAGAATCTCCTAGTTTACTAAAAGTTGCTTCTAAGCTTGGACCGATGAAAGAGGTCAAGGTAGCATCATCAGGTGTTTCCATTCCTAACTTATCAAATGTATATCTAAAGGCATTTTTTATTCCAGGTTCACTGTTTATAATTGTTCCATCTAAATCAAAAAAATAGTTTTTCATGTGAGTATATCTCCTTTAATTAACTATAGAGTTAGTTTACATTCTTTTAACTTAATTGTAAACGTATTGGAAGGCGTATGCTCTACTTTTGTAAACTATCTTATTTTACTAAATTCGCTTTTTTGTTATAATATGTAAGCTTGCACCTTCAAATGCAAAGCGAATATATTAATGGTAAGGGGACCTTTAATCTCACTTACGAGAAAGATGGTGTAAAATGGACAATTCAAAAACTCGTGTTGTTGTCGGTATGAGTGGAGGAGTTGATTCGTCTGTTACAGCTTTGATGCTTAAGGAACAAGGCTATGACGTAATCGGAATCTTCATGAAAAACTGGGATGATACGGATGAATTTGGTGTATGTACAGCAACGGAAGACTATAAGGATGTGGCAGCAGTGGCTGACCAAATCGGTATTCCCTACTATACTGTAAACTTTGAAAAAGAATATTGGGACCGTGTCTTTGAATATTTCTTAGCAGAGTACAGAGCTGGTAGAACACCAAATCCAGATGTTATGTGTAATAAGGAAATTAAGTTCAAAGCCTTCCTTGATTATGCAATGGAACTTGGAGCAGATTATGTGGCAACAGGTCACTATGCCCAAGTAAGTCGTGATGAAGATGGAACTGTACGTATGTTGCGTGGTGCTGATAACAATAAGGACCAAACATACTTTCTAAGCCAACTGTCACAAGAACAACTTGCAAAGACAATGTTCCCTTTAGGTCACTTGGAAAAACCTGAAGTAAGAAGAATTGCTGAAGAAGCGGGACTTGCGACTGCTAAGAAAAAAGACTCTACAGGTATCTGTTTTATCGGTGAAAAGAATTTTAAAGAATTCTTGGGTAATTATCTACCGGCACAAAAGGGTAGAATGGTAACTCTTGATGGACGCGATATGGGTGAACATACAGGCCTTATGTACTATACAATTGGTCAACGTGGCGGTCTTGGTATTGGTGGACAACATGGTGGAGATAATGAACCTTGGTTTGTAGTTGGTAAAGATTTAGCAACAAATACATTATATGTAGGTCAAGGATTCCACAATGAACATCTTTACTCAACAAGTTTAGATGCTAGTCAACTAAGCTTTACAAAAGAAATGCCTGAGAAGTTTGAACTTGAATGTACTGCTAAGTTCCGCTACCGTCAACCTGATACAAAGATTAAGGTTAAAGTTGATGGAGATAAGGCAGTTGTTGAATTTGATGAACCGGTACGTGCAATTACTCCAGGTCAAGCAGTTGTTTTCTATGATGGGGAAGAATGCCTTGGGGGTGGTTTGATTGACCATGCTTATAAAGATGGTAAAGTTATGCAGTATCAATAAACTTGACCAGTTATTAAATTTGATATAAAATATCTATAAATAAAACAGTAGTCAAAGTACTGGATTATGTATGCTTTTTTGGTGCGTACGTGGTCCCTTGCTTTGGCTTTTAAATTGTAAAAATGGAGATGAAATGACTTATAAATTTCAAGAAGAATTTGATGTAATTGTAGTTGGGGCAGGTCATGCTGGCTGTGAGGCAGCTTTAGCTTCCGCTAGAATGGGTTCAAAAACTCTTTTACTAACAATAAATTTAAATATGCTAGCTTTCATGCCTTGTAATCCGTCAATTGGTGGATCAGCAAAAGGTGTGGTAGTTCGTGAAATTGATGCACTTGGTGGGGAAATGGGTCGAAATATTGACAAGACTTACATCCAAATGAAGATGCTCAATACCGGTAAAGGTCCAGCTGTTCGTGCTCTTCGTGCCCAAGCAGATAAAGATCTTTATTCTGAAGAAATGAAACATACAATAGAAAAACAAGATAATCTTACCCTTCGCCAAGCCATGGTTGATGAAATTTTAGTGGAGGATGATAAGGTTATTGGAGTTAAGACTGCAACAGGCACATATTATTCTGCCAAGGCAGTTGTCATCACGACAGGTACTGCTCTGCGTGGAGAAATCATAATCGGAGAGCTAAAATACTCTTCTGGTCCGAATAATTCTCTTGCCTCGGTGACTTTAGCAGATAATTTGCGTGATTTAGGTTTTGAAATTGGACGTTTTAAGACAGGTACACCACCACGTGTTAAGGCTTCGTCAATTGACTATGATAAGACTGAGATTCAACCGGGTGATGAAACTCCTAACCACTTCAGCTACTTATCTAAAGATGCGGACTATCTTAAGGATCAAATCCCATGTTGGTTGACTTATACAAGTGAAAATAGTCATAAAATTATTCAAGATAATCTTTATCGCGCACCAATGTTTTCAGGTATTGTAAAGGGTGTAGGCCCACGTTATTGTCCTTCAATTGAGGACAAAATTGTGCGTTTTTCTGACAAGCCACGCCACCAACTATTCTTGGAACCAGAAGGGCGTAATACAGAAGAAGTATATGTACAAGGTCTGTCAACAAGTCTACCTGAGGATGTTCAGTTTGATCTACTTCGCTCAATCCCTGGGCTTGAAAATGTGGAGATGATGCGTTCAGGTTATGCGATTGAGTATGATGTTGTCTTACCTCATCAACTTCGTCCAACCCTTGAAACTAAGCTTGTGTCAGGACTCTTTACTGCTGGACAAACTAATGGCACTTCGGGCTATGAAGAAGCAGGGGGACAAGGAATTGTTGCAGGTATCAATGCAGCTCTTAAAGTACAAGATAAGCCAGAACTGATTCTGAAACGTAGTGATGCCTATATTGGTGTTATGATTGATGACTTGGTAACAAAAGGGACTTTGGAACCCTATCGTTTGTTAACTAGTCGTGCTGAATATCGCTTAATCCTTCGTCATGATAATGCTGACGTAAGATTAACTCCAATCGGTCGTGAAATTGGGCTTGTTGATGATGAAAGATGGGATACTTATGAAATTAAACAGTATAAGTTCCAAAATGAAATGAAGCGTCTTGAAACACTTAAGCTAAAACCTGTGGCTGAAACAAATGCTAAGATTCAGGAATATGGTTATAAACCACTTAAGGATGCCATGACTGTTGCTGAATTTTTAAGAAGACCTGAAATTAAGTACAATGATCTACTTAATTTTATTGAAGAAGCACCAGAAGAACTTGACGATAAGATAATTGAGCAATTAGAAATTGAAATCAAATATGAAGGTTATATCAAGAAGGCTATGGATCAAGTTGAAAAGATGCATCGTCTAGAGGCTAAAAAAATTCCTGCTAACATTGATTGGGATGCAATTGATTCAATAGCTACAGAAGCACGTCAGAAATTCAAGAAAATTAATCCAGAAACTATTGGTCAAGCTAGCCGTATCAGTGGTGTAAATCCAGCTGATATTAGTATTCTTATGGTATATCTTGAAGGAAGAAATAGAAGATAATAGTTACGTTTAGAAGAGACTTCGGTTTCTTCTTTTTGTCTGCAAGTCATATCCTTATCAAAGCTTTAACCGACTTTATTTTATAAGGAAAATATGGTAAAATAGCACGGACAGGAGTGTAAATATGAAACGTTTTTACAGACTATCGTCAATGACGATTTCTATACTTATGGGTATTCTCTTTCTCATTGAGTGTATAGTGGTTCGTGAATCAGAATCTCGTATAAATTCGATGATAATTCTTTTCTTTTTGAATCTAGCAGTTTTATTTATTATTCTTTATCAAAAGAAAAGCTATGAAGACCATACAGTTGATTTCATTAGAAATGCTAATGAGCAGGCAGAAAATTCCTTAAGTTCAACTTTGGAAAAAATGCCGATAGGAGTTATCAGATATAAGCCAGAAACATATGAAATTGAGTGGTTTAATCCATATGTTGATTTGATTTTTGGTGAAACTGATAAAAACATAACTAGTGATCAAGTTAAAAAAATAGTTGAACAAGTAGAAAGTGGTACAAATAGATACGTTACCTTAGAAAGCAAGCAATATACAATTAGACAAGATAAAGATAAACACCTTCTCTATCTTCTGGATGCTAGTGGAGAATTTGATGCTAAACATTTGATGGCAAATGGTCGAGCAGTTATTGGTGCTCTATCAGTTGATAATTATGATGAAGCAACAGATTTGATATCTGAGAGTGAACGTACGGCAATTAATAGTATAATAACTAATTCTATTGATAGTTTTTCTTCTAAGTACAAAGTTTTTACTCGTCGTGTTTCAAGTGATAGATACTATTTTTTCACTGACTATCAGACACTTGAGAAGCTTATGCAAGATAAATTTTCTTTCACAGAAGAATTTAAGAAAAAAGCTGAAGAAAGAAATGTATCTTTGACTTATAGTATTGGTGTAGGGTATGGAATTGATGATTTTCAATCAATTGGTAAAACAGCACTTAATAATCTAGAGTTAGCTCTAGTTCGTGGTGGAGACCAGGTAGTTGTTAAAGAAAATATAGATTCAGCTCAGATTCTTTATTTTGGTGGAAATTCTGCCAGCCGTTCGCAACGTTCAAGAACGAGAGCGCGTGCTATTGCCACTGCCCTTAATACAATCATTTCAGAGAGCGAAAATGTCTTCGTAGTAGGACATAAATTTCCTGATATGGATGCCTTGGGTGCAAGTGTTGCTATGAGACTTTTTGCTAATTTAGCTGGTAAAGAAGCATATGTAGTATATGACAAAAAACAGCTTTTACCTGATGTTCAAAGAGCAATTGCTAAACTTGATGAAGCTGATGATGGTAAAAAATATATAATTACAACTAACCGTGCTAAGGCAATAAGACGTGACAATTCCCTTTTAATCATGGTTGATCATTCAAAGACTAAAATAACTCTTAATGAAGAATTTTATAAGGCTTTTGATAAGGTTGTAGTCATAGACCATCATAGACGTGATGAGGATTTTCCAAATCATGCTATGCTGAGTTATATTGAAAGTGGGGCAAGTAGTGCAAGTGAGCTTGCTACTGAACTTCTTCAATATCAAACAAGTAACTCTAAGAAAATGAACTCAGTAGAAGCAAGTGTAACCCTTGCAGGAATTTCTGTTGATACTAAGAGCTTTAGTAAGGGAGCAACTAGTCGAACATTTGAAGCTGCAAGTTTCTTACGTGGTCAAGGTGCTGACAGTAATCTGGTGAAAAATATGCTTGCTACAGATTTCAATGACTATAAGGCAGTGAATGAAATTATTCTCAATGCAGAATTTATTGAAAACAATGTTGTAATTGCTTGTGGTGATCCTGATAAAAAATATGATAGCGTGAAAACGGCTATCGCAGCTGAAACTCTTGCTGATATGGCAAACATAAAAATGGCTTTTGGTATTGCCTATCACAAAAATGGCTACGTAGCTATTTCAGCTCGTAGTCGTGGTGATAATAATGTTCAAAAAGTTATGACAGCATTTGGTGGTGGAGGTCATTTCAACAATGCCGCAGCCCAAGTTTACGAAAAATCAATCGAAGAGGTTAAGGAAGAACTCATTGCTGTGCTTAATGATGAAAAGCCCATAGAAGAAACACAGGAAAATGTAGAATAGATCCTAAAAGTGTATCTTTAAAAGTGATGATATCCATAGTTCTTAAGCAGATGAAAATATATCACTCTAGTGATAAGTTTTAAATTATAAAGAGGAGATAGACATGAAAGTAATATTTTTAACAGACGTAAAAGGTAAAGGAAAAAAAGGTGAAGTAAAAGAAGTGCCAACTGGTTATGCACAAAACTTCCTGATCAAAAAGAATCTTGCTAAAGAAGCTACTAATGCAGCAGTTAGCGAACTTAATGGGCAAAAGAAAGCCCAAGCTAAATTAGATGCAGAAGTTCTTGCTGAGGCCAAATCTTTAAAAGAAGTTCTTGAAAAAGAAGATACAGTAGTTGAATTGAAAGAAAAAGTTGGCCAAGATGGACGCCTATTTGGAGCAATTAATTCTAAAAAAATCGCAGATGCATTGAATGCTCAGTATGATGTTAAATTAGATAAACATAAAATTCAACTTGATAGTCCAATTAAATCATTAGGTGTAACCAAAGTACCTGTAAAATTACATAGAGATGTAACTGCAGTAGTTAGAGTACATGTCGGAGAAGCTTAATGGCTGAAATTGATGTAATAAAAGCCCCACCACAAGACATTGAGGCTGAACAGGCCGTCTTGGGGGCAATTTTTCTGGATGCCGATAGGCTGATAGAAGTTAGGGAATTTATTGATACCCCAGATTTCTATAAATCTGCCCATCGAATAATTTTCTCTACAATGATTAAATTATCTGATGATAAAGAACCAATTGATGTTTTAACTGTCAGAAGTGCTCTTGAAAGTCAAGGTGATCTTGAAAGCATCGGAGGAATTTCTTACATCGCTGAGCTTGCAAGTATTGTTCCAACTAGTGCTAATGCGGCCTACTATGCAAAAATCGTAGGAGAAAAATCGCTTTTACGAAATTTGATTAATAATTTAACAGCAAGTGTTGAAAAAGCATACGCTCAAGATGATAGTGCTGATAACATTTTAAGTGAAGCTGAAAAAGGACTAGTAGATGTAGCTGAAAAGAAAAACCGTTCAGGATTTAAAAAAATATCTGATGTTTTGGATGCGAACTTTGAAGAAATTGATAGATTAAGTCAGCAAAGTGAACGTATAACTGGTATTGCAACGGGTTATACAGCCTTAGATGATTTAACTACAGGATTACATGAAGAAGAGTTAATAATTTTAGCAGCAAGACCTGCGGTTGGTAAAACAGCCTTTGCCCTAAATATTGCTCAAAATATTGGTACAAAATTGGATAAATCAGTAGCTATTTTTTCACTGGAAATGGGTGCCGAAAGTTTAGTTAACCGTATGATTGCGGCTGAGGGACGAATTGAATCCTATAATTTACGTACAGGTAATTTAAGCAAAGAAGAATGGGACAGTCTAACAATGGCTGTGGGAGTTCTATCTAATGCTGGAATATATATCGATGATACACCGGGTATAAAAATTACTGAAATTCGTGCTCGTTCGAGAAAATTAGCGCAAGAAACAGGAAATCTTGGTTTAATCCTTATTGATTACCTTCAACTTATTTCAGGTACTGGAAGAGAAAACAGACAACAAGAAGTTTCTGAAATCTCAAGACAGCTTAAGATTTTGGCAAAAGAGTTAAAAGTTCCAGTTATTGCCCTTAGTCAGCTTTCACGTGGAGTTGAACAAAGACAAGATAAACGTCCTGTGCTTTCAGATATCCGTGAATCTGGATCAATTGAGCAGGATGCAGATATCGTAGCTTTTCTATATCGTGATGATTATTATGCACGTGAGGGTGAAGATGGAGAAGAACTTGAAGAAGATAATACTGTTGAAGTTATCATTGAAAAAAACCGTAGTGGTGCGCGTGGAACAGTTAAACTAGCTTTTATTAAAGAATTTAATAAATTTGTAAATCTTTCATTTATGGAAGAACAATAGACAAGAAAGTAGGAATATATGTCACAAGCATTTGAAGATGTAGAAAAAATGAAGAAAATCAAGGAAGACGTCAGAAATCATGAGGGTCAAGTAGTAGGGATTACTAGCCAATATGGACGTAAGAGAGAAAATAGACGTGAAGGTACTTTAAGTGAAGTCTATGATTCTTTATTTATCATTGTCTACGATCAAGATAGAAAACCTAAAGAAAGAGCAAGTTATAGCTACTCTGATATTCTTACTGAAAACATTTTAATTCATTATGCTGATCAACCAGATCCAATTGAAGAGGTTGATGAGATTGATGTAGTAGAAATAGTTGACGAAGAAGAATAAATTTGATAAACTAGTAAAGTTGAAATAGTGCAGCAAGTAGTCAAGGAACTCGTCAACAATACATTTGGTTAATAAAGTAACCAAAGCTGTAAAGGTGAAAATGTATTGCACGAACCTGGGATTACTAAAACATTGTTTCTTCTAATAATTAATAGTCAATATGACTAAATAAAAATTTGGAGGATGACATACATGTCACGTTATACAGGACCATCTTGGAAACTTTCTCGCCGTTTAGGTGTATCTCTTTCAGGAACTGGTAAAGAAATCGCACGTCGTAACTATGTACCTGGTCAACATGGACCAAACAACCGTAGCAAACTTTCAGAGTACGGTTTACAATTAGCTGAAAAACAAAAACTACGTTTTTCTTACGGATTAACTGAACGTCAATTCCGTAACCTATTCGTACAAGCAAGCAAAGTTAAAGAAGGAACTCTTGGTTTTAACTTCATGGTTCTTCTTGAACAACGTCTTGATAATGTTGTATACCGTCTAGGTCTTGCAACTACACGTCCACAAGCACGTCAATTCGTAAACCATGGTCATATCCTTGTTAACGGTAAACGTGTTGATATCCCATCATACCGCGTACAACCAGGTGATGTTATCAGCGTTCGTGAAAAATCTCAAAAAGTACCTGCAATCCTTGAAGCTGTTGAAGCTACTCTTGGACGTCCAGCATTCGTATCATTCGATGCTGACAAATTAACTGGAACTTTAGAACGTTTACCAGAACGTGATGAAATCAACCCAGAAATCAACGAAGCACTTGTCGTAGAATTCTACAACAAACAACTTTAAGATTTACATAATAAATATGAAAAGTCATTCTTGGAATGGCTTTTTTTGTATCAATTCTATCTTGATATTAGAAAAAGGAAGTCATTTTATGGCTTCCTTTTTGTTAAATTATAATTGTTGATCTGAGAGTTAAAATGTTTAAGTCCAAAGGTCATTCTGATGCTAAGGCTTCAATCATATTCATTTTGCTTGCACGGCTTGATGGAGCAATACTTGCTACAAGTGCGATGACTATACCGACTACGATTGCAAATATAACTGCTCCAGAAGTTATTTGGACTAAATTAAATTTAGCTAAACTATAAAGAGCTTTGTTTAATAAGGTTTGTCCTGCTAATGCACCGGCAATTGCAATGATTGCTGCAAATATACCAAGCATTAAGCTTTCCCCTGTGAATAAACGACGGATATCTTTTTTACGACTACCCATAGCTCTTAGAATACCGATTTCTTTAGTACGCTCAGTTACACTCATATAGGTAGTTACAACAATCATAAATATTGAAACGATTAATGAGATACCAGCAATTGCTGCAAGAACATATTTGATAATATCAAGGTAACTGTTTATAGTTTTAAGAATATCTCCAGAACCAGCAGTAACGAATGCTTTTTTACCATTATTTTTGATATTTTGGATATCTTTTAATGCTTGATCAACATTTTTTGAATCATCAATTTCAGCAATGACAATACCAGTTTTAGTTTGTGCTCCATTATCTTTAAGTGTTTGTTTCAACTCACTTTGATCCATGAAAATTGTACCTGATTGAGTCATTACATCTGCAATACCTGAAACTGTATATTCTTTTTCAATATTTATTGCTTTCTTGGCATCACTCGACATTATAGTGTATGACAATTTAACTTTTTTACCAACTATAGATTTAAAGTTATCATTGTCATATTTGAGTGCTGTTTGTTTGCTTATAAGAATCTCACCAGCTTTAGGTACTTTACCAGCTTTTATGGCACTTACTTGTTGATTTGAACCCCAAGAAGTTATTGATTGGAAGTTTTCGCTATAGTTACCCACAGTCATTTTACCAGGTGCTACAGGATTGATATTATAAGATTCAGTAACTGATTTTACATGATCAACTTTTTTAATCTTATCGATCAATTGATCATCAAATAAGCTATTTTCGTCTCCAGAATATAAAGACTGTTGACTTTCTTGCATGGCAAGTTCATTAGGTGTCTTATCATCTTTAGTGACACGACGCATGACCATTGGATAATTGGGATTTAGTTGGTCGCTCACCTGCTTGTTGGCAAATTGACTAACACCATTACCGAGACCTAAGAACACCATTACCGAAAATAGACCAATCCCTGTACCGAGCGCGATTAAGAGATTTTGTTTCCAATTGTAAAGGAAATGTTTCCAAGCCATTCCAAGTGAGCTTGAAAAACTCATAGCCTTGTTTTTAAATGCTGGCTTAGCTTGAACGGCAGTATATGGGTCTCTTAATTTCTCGTCACTAGTAATTTGTCCATCAGCAAGTCTAATAATTCGAGTACCATAGTCAGCAACCTCTTGCGAGTGAGTTACAACGATTACAGTCTTACCACTTTTAGCAATATCACTCAAAATTTTAAGGACTTCTTTTGTGTTTTGACTATCAAGTGCTCCAGTCGGTTCATCTGCGATAATGATTTCAGGATCATTTGCTAATGCTCTGGCAATTGCAACACGTTGTTTTTGTCCTCCAGAGAGTTGATTTGGGTTCTTCTTTCGGTGTTCAAAAAGTCCAACTTGTTTCAATAATTCTTCAGCTTTTTTAACCTGTTGACTGTGATTCAAGTCAGTCATTTTAAGACTCAAAAGTACGTTATCTAGAACTGATAAGTAATTTACGAGATTAAAACTTTGGAAGATAAAACCAACTGTACTTCGGCGGTAATCATCCATAGCTTTTTCTGTTTTTGAACGTTGGTCTTCATTGTTTACTATGACTTCACCTTCAAACTCTTTATCAAGTCCACCAATGATGTTCATCAAGGTAGATTTACCACCACCAGATTCACCTAGGATACTTGCAAATTCACCACGCTCAAAAGAAAGATTTAACCCCTTTAAGACGGGAAACTCTTCTTTGCCAAGATAGTATGATTTGCGAATGTTTTTTAATTCTAATATTGGCATATCTTCTCCTTTATAAAATTTACATAATTCATTAATTAATACCTTGTTAATTATATACTTTTTGATAAAAATCACCTAAGACCTAAGCCCTATTTTGTAAAAATAGTAAGAAAAATAATAAAAAATAAAGTTATTTTTTCGTATATATTTATAGATTAGGTGATAAAAACATAAATACGGAATGAAAACTGTATTCTATCAAAATAAGAGCAAAAATGTTATAATTGAGTAGACTTCGAACAATAAGAAATGGAGACAAATATTGGCAAAAGTAAAGAAAAAAACAGAAGAAATAACTAAAAAATACGGTGAAGAAAGAGAAAAAGCATTAAATGATGCTATGAAAATCATCGAGAAAGATTTCGGTAAAGGTGCTTTGATGCGTCTTGGGGATAAGGCTGAACAAAAAGTACAAGTTATGAGCTCAGGTAGCTTAGCTCTTGATCTAGCTCTTGGGGCTGGTGGTTATCCTAAGGGAAGAATCATCGAAATCTATGGACCTGAGTCATCAGGTAAGACAACAGTAGCTCTTCATGCTGTTGCTCAAGCTCAAAAAGAAGGTGGAATTGCAGCCTTTATTGATGCTGAACATGCATTAGATCCAGCTTATGCTCAAGCTCTAGGTGTAAATATTGACGAACTTCTACTATCACAACCAGATAGTGGAGAACAAGGTCTTGAAATAGCTGGTAAACTAATTGATAGTGGTGCCATTGATTTAGTAGTAATCGACTCAGTAGCTGCTCTTGTACCTCGTGCTGAAATTGACGGAGATATCGGTGATAGCCACGTTGGTTTGCAAGCCCGTATGATGAGCCAAGCTATGCGTAAGCTTTCAGCGAGTATCAATAAAACAAAAACAATTGCTATCTTTATTAATCAACTTCGTGAAAAAGTTGGAGTTATGTTTGGTAACCCAGAAACAACACCTGGTGGACGTGCACTTAAATTCTACGCATCTGTTCGTTTAGATGTTCGTGGAAACACACAAATCAAGGGTACTGGTGAAGATAAAGACCAAAATGTTGGTAAAGAAACTAAGATTAAAGTTGTAAAAAATAAAGTTGCACCACCATTTAAGGTAGCAGAAGTTGAAATCATGTATGGGGAGGGTATCTCACAAACTGGAGAACTTCTAAAAATTGCTTCAGATCTTGATATCGTTCAAAAATCTGGTGCTTGGTACTCATATAAGGGTGAAAGAATCGGTCAAGGTTCAGAAAAAGCAAAACTTTATCTAAAAGAACATCCAGAAGTATTTGATGAAATTGACACTGCTGTTCGAGTTTATTATGGCTTAATTGCAGCTGATGAATCTGAAAAAATCGAGTCTTCAACTGATGAATCTACAAAAAATGATACAAAAAATACGGAGACTGAGAATATCGAATTAGAACTTGAAGATGGAATTGAAATTGAAGAGTAATAGAAAAATTTAAAACTATCTTTTAAATAAAACCTTGTAATCAAGGTACCAAGTGGTATAATTACCACATGATAGTAGTTCCTTTTCGAGAGGAGGGTGTTCTATGCTTACAATTTATACTGCACCATCATGCACTAGTTGTAAAAAGGCTAAAGACTGGTTTTCAAGACATCAAATTTCTTACAATGAAAGAAATATGATAAGTAGTCCTTTGACAGAAACTGAAGTAATAAGTATTTTAGCAATGACTGAAGATGGCGTTTATGGAGTGATTTCAACACGTAATCGTTTTGTTAAACAGTTAAATGTTGATTTTGAAGAATTGAGCTTTAGTGAAATGGTAAGAATTATTTCAGAGAATCCACAGATATTGCGTCGACCGATTATTAAAGATGACCGAAGATTAAATATTGGATACAACGAAGAAGAAATTCGTACTTTTTTACCAAGGGCTGTACGCACGATTGAGAACAGAGATGCTCGTTTAAAGAGTGTTATCTAAAAATCCGTAATTGAAAAGAAACATGGAAAAGGTGCATGAAAATGCCCTTTTTTTGTTTTCACTATAATGTTTATCAAGCCTATTTTATAAATACTTAAAAAGTTTAGGGAGCTTTATTATCAAGCAAATAGGGTAAGCCTCATAATTGTGTTATAATTGAATTAATTATGGCTTGAATAGAGCATTGATTTTGATAAAGAGGTACTTATAATGATTTTTGATACACATACACACTTGAATGTAGAAGACTTTGCAGGAATTGAAGAAGAAGAGCTTGCCTTAGCTAAAGAACATAATGTTACTGAAATGGCAATTGTCGGATTTGACTATCCAACAATTGAGCAATCAATAGCCTTATCTGATAAATATGAAAATCTATATAGTATAATTGGTTGGCATCCGACAGAGGCAGGGGATTATAATCAAGAAGTAGAAGATTATCTGCTAAAAAATATGTCTAATCCTAAAGTTATCGGTTGGGGAGAAATTGGTCTTGATTATCACTGGATGACTTCACCTAAAGAAGTACAAGAAGCAGTTTTTAGGCGTCAGATTGCATTATCAAAAGAAGTTGACCTACCTTTTATTGTCCATACTCGTGATGCTCTTGAAGATACCTATGAAATCATTAAGTCAGAAGGTGTCGGTCCTCGTGGTGGTATAATGCACAGTTTTTCAGGAAATTATGAGGAAGCAAAAAAGTTCATGGATCTTGGAATGCATATTTCTTTTTCCGGAGTCGTTACTTTTAAGAAAACGATTGAACTTCAAGAAGCAGCTCAAAAACTTCCGCTAGATAAAATCCTAGTTGAAACTGATGCTCCTTATCTTGCTCCTATGCCCTATCGCGGTAAACAAAATCATTCAGCCTACACAAAGTACGTCGTGGAGAAAATCGCTGATCTACGTGGAATGACTTATGAGGAAGTAGCCAAACAAACTCAAGAAAATGCTCATAAACTTTTTGGACTGGAGAAAAAGTAGATGGATAAGAGGAAAATGCTCTATGACTTGCAGCGGCTTAATGCTATCGCAGATGCAGGACTTCACTACGGAAAAGATGTTTTTGATTTAGAAAGATACGGAGAACTCAAGGAAGTTACATCTGACCTGCTTGAAAATCTTGAATTAATAGATAGCTCTGAACTTGATGAGCTTAAGAAACCTTTGGGTAAATACCCTACACCGTCTGTTGATGTGCGAGCTTTCGTCGTCAAAGATGATAAAATACTCCTTGTAAAAGATATGCGTGGTGGCGAGTGGGCGCTCCCAGGAGGCTATGCTGAGGTCGGTACCTCTTTGGAGAAAAATGTATTGAAGGAACTATCTGAAGAAGCTGGAATGTCTGGGTCTATTAATCGTTTACTAGCAATTTTTGATACTAACAAGTATAATCCTCAGTTGACTCAGTACTATAAGGCAATTTTTTTGGTGGATGAATTGTCCTTTGATTTTAAGGAAAACAGTGAAACAGATGAATTTGGATACTTCTCTATGGAAGAATTGCCTAAGCTATCTAATTTGCGTAATACCAAAGAGCAATTGAAAATCTGTTTTGATTTGTATAAGAGTGGTGATATATTAATTGATTGAAGAAAATAAAGAAAAAATAAAGATATCTGAAGTTATAGTAGTTGAAGGTAAGGATGATACAAGTCGTCTTAAACAATTTTTTGAAGTTGATACTTTTGAGACTAAAGGTTCTGCTTTAACAGAAGAAGATATTGAAAAAATAGAAATGTTGGAAGAACTTCGAGGAGTAATTATCTTTACTGACCCAGATTTTTCAGGTGAAAAGATTAGAAAACGTATTGTTCAAGCGATTCCAAATGTAAAGCAAGCATTTTTAAAGCAAGATGAAGCAAGACCTAAATCAAAAACTAAAGGTCAGTCTTTGGGTGTTGAGCATGCAAGTTATGAGGATTTAAAAGAAGCCCTCAAAGATGCCAGACAAGGCAATTTAGAATTTCCACAGATACCAACTAATGTTTTGAGTGAACTTGGCTTAATTATGTCAAGTGATGGAAAAAAACGTAGAGAGTATCTTGGCGAAAAATTGAGGATTGGCTATGTTAATGCTAAACAACTGCCTAAGAGATTAGCACTTTTTGCTATAACTGAAGAAGAAGTAAGAAATATTATGGAGAATTATAAATGAGTAACATTGCAGACTATCACAATACCAGAGCTATTTTAGAGCGTCATGGTTTCTCTTTCAAAAAAAGTTTGGGACAAAACTTCCTAACTGATCCCAACATTCTAGAAAAGATTACAGCAACTGCTGACTTATCTGATCAAGTTAACGTAATTGAAATTGGTCCTGGTATTGGGGCATTAACAGAGTTTTTAGCAAGAAATGCTGCTGAAGTTATGGCATTTGAAATAGATGACCGTCTAATTCCAATTTTGGATGAAACATTAGCTGATTATGACAATGTACAGGTTGTGAATGAAGATATATTGAAGACAGACCTACAAACTCAGATTAAAAAATTCAAAAATCCTGATCTGCCAATTAAGGTAGTAGCAAATCTTCCATACTACATTACAACTCCGATTCTTATGCATTTGATTGAAAGTAAGATTCCATTCGCTGAATTTGTAGTTATGATGCAAAAAGAAGTAGCAGATAGAATTAGTGCTGAACCAAATACTAAATCATATGGAAGTCTTTCAATTGCTGTTCAATATTTTATGGATGCATCAGTAGCATTTATTGTACCTCGTACTGTATTTGTTCCAGCACCAAATGTAGATAGTGCAATTCTTAAGATGGTAAGACGTGATCAACCACTTGTTGAAGTTAGTGATGAAGATTTCTTCTTCAAAATGAGTAAAATGGCATTCCTTCACCGTAGAAAAACGTTGTGGAATAATCTCTTAGCACAATTTGGTAAGGCAGATGAAACGAAAGTTAAATTAACAAAAGCACTTGAAGAAGCAGAAATCTCTCCAACAATCCGTGGAGAAGCTCTTTCAATTCCAGAATTTGCAAAACTTGCTGAAGCACTTCATAGAAATATGGCTGAAGAAGTATAGAATAACTAAAAGAGGCTGACTCAAAAGTCCTCTGGACAAATTTTACAAAAAAACAAACACGAACTATATTTGAAACATCTGCTAAATGTTCTTATATAATTCGTGTTTTTCTTATGAATTCCAATAAAGTATCGACTATTGTTCTTCTGTTCTTCGAATTTATTTATAAATTTCCGCAAAACTCTTTTTGGGTCAACCTCTATTCAATACTTTATTCTAATGACCCCTTTCATCCCAGTCAGAAAAAGAATCGTATATATGATCAGGATATACTGCATCACGACCACATTCCATTAAAAAATCAATGCAAGAAATACAAATATATTCTTTATCAGCGAAATAATCACTGTCTAATTGATCTTTAGCAAATTCAGAACCGCATTCTTGACAAGTATAAGTCTTCATAAAGATACCCCTTATTTTTAAAAAGTTTTATATATAGTATAATACTTTTTTTTCAAATTACATAGTTTAATAAAAAATTTATATGAATTCTTTTTTGTAATAGGGAAGCAAAGACTAAAGATGAAACATCAATCTGTGATTATGTTTTTGTATTGATGTCTAACTTTAAAAAAGGTAAACTTATAGCAGTTAACAAACTGCAAAGAGATGTGGAATGGCTTTAAAAGAAAATTTAAGAGAACTAAGAGAAAGTAAGAAGTTATTGCCCCGTGAGATTGCTGATAAATTAGGGATTTCAAGGCAATCTTATGTAAACTGGGAGCGTGGAGTAACTGTTCCAAACTCAAAAAACTTAAATAAATTAATTGAAATCTATGGAGTTACAAAAGAATTTATCATGAGGGATAGCGAAACTTTTGAAATTCAACATAATTATTTAAAACTGAGTCCAACAAGAAGAAAGAATGTATTAAACTTCGAAGGAAAATTACACTGAAAAAATTTCAGATGTTAAAGAAAAGTATACCAAACGAGAAAAAGAAGTAGCAGATAAAGTTGCAAAAGAAAAAGCACAAGCTGAAGCAGATAAAAAAGCTCAGGCAGAAGCAGATAAGCAGGCAGCCCAAGAACAAGAAGCTCAAGCACCACAAGCACTTGTTGATACTAATAACTCAGCAACCGTTTATATAACACCTACTGGGGGTAGATATCATTCTCATCCGCATGGTAGAGGTAGTTTTTCACCGACAACTTTAGAATATGCACAGTCGCAAAATTTAACACCATGTCAAATTTGTTATTAACACTTCAAGCTACAGCCACTATTCTGTGGCTTTTTTCTTTCATCATTAATGAATGATAGCCCATAATCGTGTATAATATAGATATGAATAAAAAAGGAAGAATTATTAAATCACTTGCTGGTTTTTACTACATTGAAAACCAAGGTGAGATTGAAAGAACACGCGCGCGTGGAAATTTTAGAAAACGTGATATCAAACCTGTTGTGGGTGATTTTGCTGAATACACAGCTGATGAAGATAGCGAAGGTTATATTTTGAGCATTGAGGAAAGAAAAAATTTCCTTGTTCGCCCACCGATTGCTAACATTGACCAAGCCGTGGTTGTAATGAGTGCAGTAGAGCCTGATTTTTCTCTGAACCTTTTAGATAGATTTTTGGTTCTTTTAGAGCACAAATACATCAAACCGCTTATTTACATCAGTAAGCTTGATTTACTGGAAGATACATCATACTTTGAGCAAGTTCAAAAAGACTATAAAAAAATTGGCTATGATATTTTCTTCAAGCCAGAAGATTTACTTGAACATTTTAAGGACAAGGTAACGGTCTTTATGGGACAAACAGGAGCTGGGAAGTCAACTCTTTTAAACAAGATTGCGCCAGGTCTTACCATCGAAACACAAGAAATTTCTGACAAGCTTGGGCGTGGTCGCCATACGACTCGTCATGTTGAACTTTTCCCTATCGCAGGAGGATGGATTGCTGATACACCAGGGTTCTCTTCTATTGATTACGAAGTAAAGGATGCACCAGACTTAAATGAGGCTTTCATTGATATCCTTCACTATAGTCATGACTGTAAGTTTAGGGAATGCACTCATACACACGAGCCGGGATGCGCTGTTAAACTTGCGGTCGAAGACGGGGATATCCTAGATAGTCGTTACCAAGATTATCTGCAACTGTTGTCAGAGGTTCAAAACAAGCGAGAAACATATGCTAAAAATAGAAGTAAGAAAGGTTAAAACATGAAAATTGCACCATCTATCTTAAGTGCCGATTTTGGCCATTTTGCCCGTGACGCAAAAGTAATTGAAGAATCAGGAGCTGAATACATTCATATTGATATAATGGATGGACACTTTGTTGACAATTTGACTTTCGGAGCAGGTGTTGTTAAGGCTATTAGAAAATCGAGCAAATTAGTTCTAGACTGTCATTTGATGGTAGAAAACCCTGAAAAATATGTTGACGAATTCGCTGAAGCTGGAGCAGATATCATGTCAATTCATGTTGAGGCAACAAGTCACATTCATGGAGCTTTGCAGAAAATTAAGAATGCTGGAATGAAGGCAAGTGTTGTTATCAACCCAGGAACTCCTGTGGATGCTATCAAACCAGTACTTTCTATGGTTGACCAAGTATTGGTAATGACAGTTAACCCAGGCTTTGGTGGTCAAAAATTCATACCAGAATGTTTAGATAAAGTAGCAGAATTAAGTGCCATAAAAAGTGCTAAGAAGTATTCTTATGATATTGAAGTTGATGGTGGAGTCGACGATAAGACTATTAAGGCATGTCGTAATGCTGGAGCAAATGTCTTTGTCGCAGGAAGCTATGTCTTCAGTGGAGATGTTGCTGAAAGAATAGAAAAATTAAAATCATCATTAGCGGTAGAACTTTAAGTAAATACCGTATATAGTTTTAAGAACTATATTTAGAAAGTTATTATGAAGTTTTTGCATGTTGCAGATTTGCATTTAGATAGAGAATTTGAAGGCTTGAAACAAAAAGTAGCCTATAAACCATATAAAATATTAGAAGAGATTACTGATTTTTCCATTGAAGAGTCAGTAGATTTTCTTGTACTTGCAGGCGATAATTTTCATCAATCTAAGCCTAGTATTAAAATGCAAAATTATTTCATTCAGGAGCTGAAAAAGTTAGAAGCGGCTGGGATTACAGTCTTCTTAATCTTTGGTAATCATGATTATTATCGCCAAAATATATACTGGTTTGATTTCCCAAAGAATGTTCAAGTCTTTTACAGTCAAGATATTGAAACTAAGTATTTTGAAACAGGTAATGGAGAGAAGATTGCAGTATCAGCTTTTTCTTATCTTGGACCTCATATTAATCAAAATAAGATTAAGGAATATCCCAAACGAGATTATTCAGTTGATTATCATATTGGAATCTTTCATGGAGAAGTTGGTGGTAGTTCATATGCACCAACAACTATAACTGACCTAAATACCAAAAACTATGATTACTGGGCTTTGGGTCATATACATCTGCAGTCTAGTCTAGCTGATAATATTATTTATCCAGGCACTCCAATCGGTAGAAATCGTAAAGAAATTACTAGTCAGGTAGCTCTTGTTGAACTAACAGATACAGGTATGAAGTTGGAGTTAGTAGACTTATCCCCAACTCATTGGAAAAATGAAATAATAGACTTATCTGGTTTATCCACACTTAGTCAAGTTATGTTTGAAATTCGTCAGCACCTTGAAGATGAAAGTAATTTTTATAGCTTATACTTTTCAAATTATCAAGATATTGAGGAACAATTGAAAGAAGTACTAACAAGTGGAGAACTTGTGGATAGTTTACGAGCTGAGGGTAAAGTGGTAGTTAAAACAAGATTATTACCATTAGAAGAATCAACCTCAAAACATGAAAAAATTGATTTACCTTTAGATGCCCTTTCTCATCTTGACTTTTATAGGATAGTAGAAAATTTACCAAGAAATATTGAAATTCAAAAGATTATTTCTGAGGATTTTTTAGATGAGTTAGAGTCAGATTTATCAAATTTTATAGATGAAAACTTCAGTTTCCAAGGAGGTTCTCATGAAAATTAAGCGAATTGAAATCGAAGGATTCGGAAAACTAGTTAATCAAAATTATGATTTTTCTCAGTTTACGGTTGTCTTAGGAAATAATGAGGCAGGTAAATCAACACTTTTAGCCTTCATCAAATATATGATTTTTGGTTTTGAAAACAGGACTAAATCTAACCGAGACTTCTATCCACAGAATAGTAAAATTTATGGTGGAAAACTTTTATTAGAGCTTGATGGGGAAGAGATTTGGCTTGAACGTATAAAAACGAAAAAATCTGGCACTCCTACTTTTAAGGCATGGTATTCTAGTGGTGCTGAAATATCTGAGGATGAATGGCTTGAGTTAATAAGTCCTATGTCAGTAAATCTATTTAACCAGATTTACTCTATAACTCAAGAAAACTTACAAATAAATCGAGAAAAAGATTACGATGCTGAGAGCTTAGATGCTCAGTGGAGAATGGCTTTAACGACTGGTACTGTTGCTTTATATGATAAGGAGCAGCACCTAATCAAAGAAAAAAATAGTATTTATACTAGTCCTAAGGCAATGTCTAAGCCTTTAAACATCCAGTTAGCTTCACTTGAAGAGATTAAAAGGAAGATAGCTGATAAAGAAGTAGAAGAAATTGAACTTGCTCCCTTGATTAAGGAAAGTGAAGAACGTGCCACAGAGATTACACGTATTCGTTCATTGATAAATCAATTAGAAAAAGATAGACAAGACTTAGAGCATAAGCTTAATTATGAAGAGAATTATTATCAATATTTAGATTTATCATCTGAACTTGAGCAGGCTGAACCAATTCCAGACCAAGCAGAATATGATGATCTCTTAGCTCAGTATGAAATTTTTAATTCATTACAATCAGAAATTTCATATTTAGAAAAAAAAGTTGATTCTAATATTGAGCAACTTCAGTTACTTGATAAGCCAAGAAATAACTTTTTATTAGAAGAAGATACTAGAGCAGTATTAAATCAAATATATGATGTTTATCAACAAGCATTGGAAGAAGAAAAATATGTTAATCAAGTTAGTTACAAAAGGAATAATTCATGGAAATTTTTCTTACTCGCTGTGATTATTTTAACTGCTTCAAGTTTAATAATGCTATCAGATGAATATCGCATATATGCTTATCTTGCCCTTGCATTGGAAGTCATTACTGCAGTTATCATTTACATTTACTCAAAAACATCTAGCAATACACAGGATATAGCGGATACTAATGCTTTGAATGATTTCTTTAATCTTACTTCATATTTTCGTGAGTGGTATCAGCTACCTAATGATGTGAGGGGGCAATATCAGATTATTAAATCAATAGAAACAGAGCTTCAAAACCTCTATTTATCTTTTGAGCGTTATGATAATTTAGAAAACGAAGATGATTTATCCCAACTGTATGCAAATTTAGATGATTTACTTTTCAAATATCCACATGTGGATAATGTTCCAAATATGATTAGGATTTGGCAGTCAACTGAACAAAAAATTGATTATCAAAAAAGACAATATAATGCCTTATCTAGGATTTTTGATTTATCAGAAGATGTGGAAATTAATTTTGATGAACTTGCAATACAGGTTGAAGAGATTGAAAGTCAAATAGCTGTCCTTAATGAAAAGCTTAATTCTTTGATTGATGATAATAGTATAATTTCTGTTAGAATTGAACAGAAGAAAAGTGATGACAGCTTGGAAGAATTGCAAATGAATTTGGAGCTGGGTCGAACGGAACTTTCTGAAATAATCAAAGAATATATGATAAAGGCTACTCAAATTGATCTTATCAAGAAAGCTACTGCCAGTCTTTCGACTCATAGCCTACCTGATATTTTGAAGGCCGCTGAGGAATATTTATCATTTTTGACGGACGGCTACTGGAACCAGATTGATTTAGATAATGATTTATTAATGCTTACTAATACTGACGGGGTAAGTCTTAGATTACTTGATTTGTCTACTGGAACAAGAGACCAACTACAGCTAGCAGTCAGGTTAGCGTTCATTAAAGCCAAGAATTTGAATTTCCCTATTTTCTTGGATGATAGCTCTTTAAGGTATGATAAGGATCGAAGAGGTAATTTGTTGAGTATTCTAAGGGATATTGCAAGAGAAGACCAAGTCATTATTTTTACTAGTGACGGGGCATTTGATAGAGAAGAAAAAGAAAAGGAAGTAATAAGACTATGAGTCAATTAAAAGATTTAGCTGTAGGAGATCGTTTCGAGGGTTTTTATTTAATAAAATCAGCAGAAGTTAGAAAAACTCGTGCTGGTAAGGATTATATTGCAATGACTTTCCAAGACAGAACTGGTACAATTTCTGGAAATTTATGGGATGCTCAAGCCCATAATGTTGAAGAATTTACTGCAGGAAAAGTTGTTTACATGCGTGCTGTTAAGGAGCTTTATAATGGTATGCCTCAAGTAAATCAAATTTTCTTACGTTTACCTGAAAATACTGAACCTAATAATCCAGCAGATTTTAAAGAAAAACCACCAGTTTCTGCAGATGAGTTAAGGGAATATGTGCAAAAGGTTATCTTTAAGATTGAAAATGGTATTTGGAATAGGATTGTTCGTCATATATTTAAAAAATATGATAAAGAATTTTTCCAATTTCCGGCTGCGAAAGTTAATCATCATGCATTTGAAACTGGACTTGCCTTCCATACAGTGACAATGGTACAACTTGCTGAAAGAATTACTGAAGTTTATCCAAGATTAAATGCAAGCTTAATGTATGCTGGTATTTTACTCCATGACATGGCTAAAACAATTGAGTTAAGTGGGCCAGTAAATACTTCATATACGCTTGCTGGTAATCTGATTGGTCATATTGTTTTGATTGATGAGGAAGTATCAAAAGCAGTAGCTGAGCTTGGTATTGATGAAAATGATGAAGATGTGATTTTATTACGTCATGTTTTACTAAGCCATCATGGTCAACTTGAATATGGTAGTCCTGTTCGTCCGCATATTATGGAAGCTGAGATTATTCATATGATTGATAACTTAGATGCTAGTATGATGATGATGATGACAGCATTAAATCAAGTAGGGCCAGGAGAAATGACACCTCGCATTTTTGCACTTGATAATAGAAATTTTTATCGTCCAAACTTTGATAAAAAGAAAGACTAGTTAATCATATGAAGAAGAGATGTGCGTGGGCTGGGGAAACTGAGAATATGATTGAATACCATGATAAGGTTTGGGGAGTTCCAGTCCATGATGATCAAGCACTTTTTGCAAAGCTTTCGCTTGATTTAATGCAAGCAGGTTTATCTTGGCAGACTATTCTTAATAAGACTGAAAATTTTTATCTTGCATTTGATAACTTTGATTATAAAAAAGTTGCTAAGTATGATGATCTAAAACGTCAAGAATTACTTTCTGATGCAGGGATTGTACGTAATCGTTTGAAAGTTGATGCAATAATTAATAATGCCAATCGTATTTCTGAAATTCAAGAAGAGTTTAGTTCCTTTGATTCATATCTTTGGGGATTTGTAGATAATAAACCAATAATACGTTATCCACATGTGGATGGTTTCTTAGCTAATAATGAATTATCAGATAGAATATCAAAGGATTTGAAGAGACGTGGTTTTAAATTCGTAGGTACAACCATAATTTACGCCTTTTTACAGGCAGTAGGTATTATTGAAGATCATGAAGAAACTTGCTTTAGAAAAGAAGAATTGAATAAAAATAAAAATGATTAAGTGTGTGCTTAATCATTTTTATTTTTTTAGAATTCTAGGTAGAAGTAAATATCAGTTTTTCCTTCTTGTTGAGTAAATTTATAGCTCATATTATCTATTCCACCAATTTTAAAACCGTTATTAAGGTAGAAGCGACATGCTACCAGGTTATTATCTTGTCCAATAGTATTTATTCCTTTATATCCTCTATTTTTAATTTCTCCTATAGCAGATGTGATTAGTAAGGAAGCAATACCTTGTTTACGATATTCTTTATTTACTTTTAAGTCCATTAAATACATAAATTTATTCCAAGTATCTTCAAAAATGGCGAGTCCTATACATTTTTCATCATTAAAGGCTGCCAGGGCAAAACCTTTATTATCAATATTTTCTAAAGAATAATTTTCATCTGGGAATTTCATGACCAAAGATTTTTCGAAAATTTCTTCTTGGTAAGACCATGTCTCATCTTTAAATGTTGGAATCAGCTTGCCAAATATATGAAAATCTTCGTTGGGTAGCTGAAGACTTTCTTTATTTTCATTATTTATTCTAATAATTTTTATCATAATTTATCCTATTGCCTAAAAATCCACTAGGTTATCTAGTGGATTAATTTTCGTGTTTTAGGTTACTATGCCCATATCATTTTTGATTTTAAAATTTTTAGTTGTGTTTAATATTCCAGATTTCTTCCGCATAAAGTCTAATAGTATCATCAGCACTAAATCTGCCAGAATTTGCAATATTGTTTAGAGCCATTTGAGACCATCTAATTTTATCTTGATAGATATCATTGATATATTTTTGAGCATTAACATATGATTCAAAATCTTCTAATAAGAAGTATTCATCATTGTGACGGATTAATGCATCATAAATTTCTTGCCCTTCAGATTGTGAGTTTGGAATTGTACCATCTATAAATGTTTTAACAACACGATTAATAGTTGGATTTTCCTCAAACAGTTTACGCGCATTATAGTCATGTTTTTCATAATGATCATAAACTTCATCAGTATTCATACCAAAGATTACGATGTTATCATCACCGACAGCATCTTTAATTTCAATATTTGCTCCATCAAGAGTTGCAAGAGTAATAGCACCATTCATCATGAATTTCATGTTTGAAGTACCACTAGCTTCCTTACCTGCTGTAGATATTTGTTCAGAAACATCTGAGGCTGGAATAATTAACTCTGCAAGAGTTACATTATAGTTAGGTAGGAAAACAACTTTCAGTTTATCTTGAAGGCTTTCATCATTATTGACCAAGTTAGCAACTTCATTAATTAGTTTAATTACAGATTTTGCAAAGCGATATCCAGGAGCGGCTTTCGCACCGAAGATAAATACTCGTGGAACCATATCAATATCAAGATTATCTTTAATATCCCAATATAGTTTAATGATGTGTAAAAGATTTAATAATTGACGTTTATAGGCATGAAGTCTTTTAACTTGGACATCAAAGATAGCGTCAGGATTAAGTTCAATACCTTGAGTTTCTTTAACGTATGCAGCAAGTTTTTTCTTATTTTCTTTTTTAACTTCGTAAAATTCATTTAGTACTTTCTCATCAGTGATGAATTTTTCTAAGTTTTTAAGTTGGTGAATATCAGAGCGCCATTCTTTACCGATTAGCTTATCGATTTCAGCCGACATGAGTGGATTAGAGATTTGTGACCAACGGCGTACGATAATTCCATTTGTCTTGTTATTGAATTTTTCTGGATAAATTTGATAGAAGTCATTAAGTACATCAGAAATAAGTAGGTCGGTATGAAGTTTAGCAACACCGTTTACTGAATGACCACCGATGATTGAAAGGTTAGCCATATGAATTTTTTCATTACGAATAATTCTTGTATTTTCAATGATCTTACCAGGGAATTTTCCTGAAACTTCTTCAACATAACGACTATCGATTTCGTTAACGATTTGATAGATACGAGGAAGTATTTCTTTAAATAGATTACAATCCCACTTTTCAAGCGCTTCAGCTAATATAGTGTGATTTGTATAACTCATAACTTTAACTGTAGAATTCCAGGCATCTTCCCAGACAACACCATGATCATCCATTAGAATACGCATGAATTCTGGCACAGCTAATGCAGGGTGAGTATCATTGATATGTACTGCAACTAATTCATGGATATCTTTTAAATCTTTACCAGTTTTAAGATAGTTCTTGATGATAGTTTGAAGTCCTGCAGAAACCATGAAATATTCTTGAACTAGACGAAGAGATTTTCCTTCATAAGATGAATCATCTGGATAAAGGATATTTGTAATATCTTCTATTTTACGACGATCTTCAATAGTACGGTATTTATCTTCTTCTGATTCAGGAATTTCTACATCCCATAAACGAAGGTTATTCACTACACCATTTTGGAAACCAATTTGTGCAATATCATAAGGTACAGCACGTAAAATTGTAGGATCTTCATAGAAAGGTTCGAAATTTCCTTCTCCATTTGGATAAAGGTATACTTTACCATAAATTTTAACTTCTACTGCAGAGTGTGGTTTTTTTGTTTCCCAGACATTTCCGTCAGTTCCAAGCCAAGCGTCAGGAAGTTCAATTTGGTAGCCATCAACAATCTTTTGTTTAAATAAACCGTATTTATAGCGAATACCATTACCAAAACCTGGTGCCCCAATTGTAGCAAGTGAATCCATGAAGGCAGCGGCAAGACGCCCTAGTCCACCATTACCCAAAGCCATATCTTTTTCAGCATTTACTACATCTGAAAAGTCTACGTCAACATCCTTGAAAGCATCTTCAACTAAATCAAGTATTCCAAGATTTAGTAAATTAGTTTCAAGCATACGACCTGGTAAAAACTCGATTGAGAAGTAGTAAGCTGTTTTTACGTCTTCTTCAATTAAATCATGTCTTCTTTCAAGCCAAGGTGTCGAAATATACTTCTTAATTAAATGTGCAAGTGCTAAAAAGCGTTCCTCATCAGTAGATTCATTGATCTTAACAATAAAATCTCTATGTAATTGATCTTTGAAATCTCTGATAAACTGTTCTTTTGTAAGTTCCATGTTACTCCTTTGTTTTAATTTAGTTCCCAATATAAATTTAAATACTCAAGGCTCGCAGTGTCCCAAGAGAAGTCTTGTTCCATTGCATTTTTTTGAAGTTTCTTCCAAGCCTCTTGGTCTCTATTATACAATAAATTTGCAGAAGCGAGTACGTCTTTTAGCCAATAGCTATCAAAACTCTTGAAACCAAATCCTGTCCCTTCACCAGTTAGTGGGTTGTAAGGGCTTACTGTATCTTTGAGGCCACCAACTTCATGTACAAGTGGCAAATTTCCATAACGCATAGCCATCATTTGTGATAGACCACATGGCTCAAATGCACTAGGCATTAAGAATAAATCACTTCCACCATATATTCTTTGTGCAAGTTCTAGATTAAAGTTGATAATTGTAGCGACTTTATCAGGATAATTTTCTGTAAACCAAGAGAAACCTTCTTCAAATTCTTTGTATCCTGTTCCTAAAATGACAAATTGAATATCCCAATTCAAGATTTCTTTCATTTGTTCTAAGACTAAATGGAAACCTTTTTGATAAGTGAGTCGACTGACAATACCAACGAGCATTACATCTTCACGGACAGGTAGTCCAACTTGCTTTTGAAGTTCTAATTTATTGATAGTTTTATCTTTAACTGTTTTTAAGGAATAATTTTTAAATAGAAATTCATCTTTTGCAGGATCGAAAATCTCAGTATCAATTCCATTAACAATTCCAGAAAGTTTACTATTTTGGGCACGCAGAATTGAATCAAGGCCCTTGCCAAATTCTGGTGTTTGAATTTCTTTAGCATATGTTGGAGAAACAGTTGTAATTTTATTAGCGTAAATCAAACCTGATTTAAGCCAATTGAAGCAGCCGTCTTGTTGGAAAGTTCCATCATTATATTTATCCATGCTTAGGTTGAAAAGCTCACCTAGAGTAGCTGGGTCGTACTGCCCTTGAAACTCAATGTTATGAATAGTTAGTAATGTATTTATATATGGATAGCCATCAATCCAAGCATATTTTTCCCTTAGAAGAACGGGAATCATTGCTGTATGATAATCATTTACGTGAATAACATCTGGAATAAATTCAAGCTGTGGAAGAATTTCAAGAACTGCTTGTTGGAAGAAGGCAAATCTTTCTCCATCATCGTAGAAACCATAGACCCCATCACGATTGAAGTAGTATTCGTTGTCAATGAAGTAGAAGTGTACGTTTTCAAAGTATATATGTTTTACACCAGCATACATGTGTCTCCAGCCAACATCAACATATGTGTAGAATAGATCTTCAGCTTGATCCTTAAATTGTTGAGGTATCCCCTTGTAATAAGGTAATATAACTCTGGCGTCAACATCCTTTTTTTTATTGAGACTTTTAGGTAATGCGCCTAGAACATCTCCAAGACCACCAGTTTTTATAAAAGGGGCAGCTTCTGCCCCAACTAATAATATTTTCATCCTTTAACATCCTCTGTAATCTTATCTGATTTTCCAATAATAACAGGTTTTTCAGGTGTACCTTTGATAGTAACATTATCAGCAATTTCTGCGCTCTTATCAATAATTGCATACTCAATATTGACATTTTTTCCAATTTTAACTTTAGGGAAGAGAATTGAATCTTTTACTACTGATCCGTCATCAACTAAACAATTTCTAGAAACAATTGAGTGAAGAACACTTCCGTTAATAATAGAACCAGATGCAAATTGTGAGTTTTCAACACGAGAATTTTCTGAATAGTAAGTTGCTTCCTCGTTTTTAACTTTTGTATAAACTTTCTGGCTTCCGAAAAGAAGAGAATTGAATTTATGAGGATCAAGCATATCCATGTTAGCATCATAATAAGTCTTCACATCGTGAATATTAGCAAGATAGCCAGTATATTCATAAGCTAGTGCGTCAGTTTCGGCAACTTGATTACTTAAAAGATAACGAAGCTTACGAGGCTCTGCTTTAGCCTGTTCTTGTTCCATTAACTCAATTAACCAGTCGGTACTTACTACATATGTCCCAGCTGACATAGTAGCATCACTACCTGTATGCTTATTTGGATCAAACTGAGAAGCACCAACTACAGTATCTGTATCGTCAATTTCTAAAATTTGGTTAGCTGCAGATAATTTATCATTAGCCATTCTCTTATAAACAACAGTCATTTTTCTTTTGTTTGCTGTGTGGACATGGATTACTTGTGCGAGGTTAATGTTACAAAGAATATCACAAGTTGAGAAGATAGTATAATCACTGCCAGTTCTCTTTAAATACGTGAGTAGTTTGTCATAGTAATCATCATCTGCATAAACATCGTTAAAATCTTTATTATAGAAACCGATGAAAAGATGACTAAGCAAACTATTTAATCCCCACTCACGACCATTTCTGATGTGGTCAAGTACACTGTTAACCTTATCTTCATGGAAGATGGCATATACATTACGAATATCAGCATTAATGAGATTAGATAATTGAAAGTCAATTAATCTATATTTTCCATCAAAGGGTAGTGTAGCTAGGGGACGATTAGCTGTTAATTCTTCCATTTCATGATAACCAACAGCGTTTCCTAAAATTGCACAATATTTATCAATCTTCATCTTTTGGTACTCCTACGACTTCTTTATATCCAATAACTTGAATTTCTTCTTCACCAATAATCTCTGTATCTGCTCCAATTACAGCATTAGAACCTATAATAGCTCGTTTAATTACGGCATTTTCATTGATAATAGCTCCTGGCATTATAAATGAATCTTCTACGATTGCGCCTTCTTTAACTTGTACATTTGTTGATAATATTGAATGAGTAACTTTTCCTGAAACAACGCAGCCATCGACTACAAGTGAGTCTTTAACAGATGCTTTTGAAGTGATGAAATTTGGTGGAGCAATTTCATTTTTTGAGTAAATTTTCCATTGACGATTTCTTGAATCCAATTCATTGTTAGGAGAGATGTATTCCATATTCGCTTCATGAAGGGAATCAATTGTACCTACGTCTTTCCAATATCCTTCAAATTCATAGGCATAAACTCTTTCACCAGAATCAAGGAAAGCAGGAATGACATTTTGTCCAAAGTCGCTCATATCAACTCCATTTTTTGCTCCATTTATAAGAGTTTCTCGAAGCTCTTTCCAATTGAAGATGTAGATTCCCATAGATGCTTTGGTTGATTTTGGATGTTCTGGTTTTTCATCGAATTCTACGATTCTATTTGAAGAATCGGTATTCATAATGCCAAAACGGCTTGCTTCTTTAAGAGGCACATCAATTACGGCAACAGTAAGACTTGCTAAGTTATCTTTATGAGAATTTAGCATTTCATCATAATCCATCTTATAAATATGATCTCCTGAGAGGATTAGCACATATTCAGGATTAATGTGGTCAATATAATCCATATTTTGATAGATAGCATGACTAGTTCCTTCAAACCATTTATTTCCTTCAGTTGCACTGTATGGTTGAAGAATTGAGACACCTGAATTAATTCCATCAAGTCCCCATGCCGAGCCATTTCCTATATGTTCATTTAGTGCTAAAGGTTGATATTGAGTTATTACTCCAACGTTTTTAATTCCAGAATTTGCACAGTTTGAGAGTGCGAAATCAATAATACGGTAGCGCCCACCAAACGGAACAGCAGGTTTAGCTATAGATTGAGTTAATTTACCAAGTCTAGTTCCTTGTCCCCCGGCTAAAATCAATGCGAGCATATCTTTACTCATTTGCATTACCATTTTTCTTAGTTATACTAAGATTTACCTTTCTTCTTTTTATCCTTAATTTTCAATTTCCAAAGTGAAGCACCTAGTGGTGGTAGTGTGAATGACAATGTATTTTTATAATGTTTCCAGTCACCTTCTCTGGTTTTGGTATCTTGATTTAATTTATCAAGATTTCCACCAAATTCTTTAAGCTCTGAGTTAAAGATTTCAGTATAAAGACCAGCATCGGGAACTCCAACAGTGAAATTAACGCGCTCAACTGGTGTCATATTGA
The DNA here is from genome assembly GCF_001832905.1 of Floricoccus tropicus. Classification (GTDB taxonomy): domain Bacteria; phylum Bacillota; class Bacilli; order Lactobacillales; family Streptococcaceae; genus Floricoccus; species Floricoccus tropicus. The sequence continues at coordinate 280,115 of NZ_MKIR01000024.1, forward strand.
AGACACACAATATATAATTTTCCTCGTCTTTACGGAGGAAAGAAAGGATACTTTGATCGCTATTATCAGCATCAATAATTTCGATACCAGAGTAATCATGATCAATTGCCCATAGAGGACTATGCCCTTTATAAAACTCATTTAAGGTTTTAGAATAGTGCTGCATTTTATGATTAAGATCGTCATTTAAACTATCCCACTCTAAACCTTGATCGTATTTCCATTCTAGAAATTGCCCAAATTCACTACCCATGAACAATAATTTTTTCCCAGGATGGCACATTTGATATGCATATAGGTTTCTAAGACCTGAGAATTGTTGTTCACGATTTCCCCACATTTTATGCATCATACTCTTTTTACCGTGTACAACTTCATCATGTGAGAAAGGTAAAATGAAATTCTCGCTCATAGCATACATAAAACTAAAGGTTAGCAATCCATAATTATATTTACGGAATATCGGATCCATTTCATAAAATCTTAAAATATCATTCATCCAACCCATATTCCATTTATAGTCAAAACCTAGAGTGTTTTCTGAAATAGGACCTGTTACTTTAATTTTTGTCTCAGAATCTTCAGCTATCATCAAAACATTGGGGTGCTTTTCTTTTACAACAGCATTAAGCTTTCTTAGGAAGTGGTACCCTTCAAAGTTAATATTTGTTCCCTCATGATTTGGTTCCCATGGACCTTCATCATAATCAAGGTAAACCATATTACTCACAGCATCCACACGTATCCCATCAATATGATAATATTCTAACCAAAATAGAGCAGAAGAAATTAAGAATGATTGCACTTGTGGTTTACCTAAATCGAAGTTTAAGGCTCCCCAGCGATAGTTGTTTGCTCTAGTTTCGTTGTAATATTCAAATGTAGGCGTTCCGTCGTAGTATGCCAAACTATCATCGTTAATGCAGAAGTGTCCAGGAACCCAGTCTACAATAACCCCAATATTATTTAGATGACATTCTTCAACAAAATCTCTTAATTCTTCTGGTCTTCCATAGGTATTTTCTAAAGCAAAGTATCCTATTAGTTGGTATCCCCAAGACATACCTAAAGGGTGGGCCATAAGCGGCATGAATTCTACATGCGTATAGTTCATTTCAATTAAGTAAGGAATAAGAGTTTCTTTTAATTCTTTAAAAGTATAAGGCGTACCATCGTCATGATTGTTCCAACTATATGGATGTACTTCATAAATATTAATAGGTTCTTTAAAATAATTGGTTTTATTTCTCCTATTAATCCACTTGTCATCCTTCCATTTTTTTTCTGGAATATCATAAATAACGGAAGCAGTGCCTGGTCTTTTTTCTAAACCTATAGAAAACGGATCAATTTTCATAATGATTTCGCCGTTACTACGAGTGATTTGAAATTTGTATAAATCACCAATATTAGGCAATTCAGTTGTGATTTCCCATACTTGGCTATCAATTTTAGTCATAGGTATAGGATTTTCAGCCCAGTTGGTGAAATCACCAACCAAATCAACATTTTGGGCATTTGGAGCCCACACTCGGAATGTATGTCCATTCTTTGTTTTATGATGACCAAAGTAATCTTGTGCCTTAAAGTTTTCACCTGTTGTGAAACTTTCCGATTGCTTATTCAGAGTAGTTCTCCCTTCCAAAGTAATATATTCACATATTTTATGAAAACGTTTACTTTTTACTATTAGTATACACTTTTATTGTGTTGTAATCAATGTTTTTTTAAAAAAACAAGAGCGTCATTAAATAACGTTCTTGCTTAAAAATATAGAAGATTGAGGTTCAATTTTTTCACCAGAAAAAAGGCTTAGAATCCCATCTGGTATTGGTTTTGAGAAGTGAATTGATTGGTCGTTTAAAATATCAATACTATTAGAAGCATTGATGATGTGAATTGATATTTTTTCGTTATTATAACGAATTATTCCAAGACTCTTATTTGTGTAAAAAGAAAGTAAAAGACCGTTAGAAAGTTCCTTATTTGCTTTACGAATTTTAATCCATTTTTTGAAGTCATCATGGACCTTATCGTTAATACTTTTCCATGGGAAAAAAGAACGATTATCCGGGTCTGGTCCACCACTAGTGAGTGCCTCGTCTCCGTAATATATACAAGGGACACCTGGGAGCGTCATCAACATTTGTAGTGCAAGATAAAGTTTATTAGTATCTTCTCCAAGTATTGTCAAAGCGCGTGCAGTATCATGAGTTCCAATATTGTTAAAATTATTCAAGAATATATCAATTGGATAGTTTTCTTGTAGACTAGTAAGTTGATAGTAAGCAGTTTGGGCAGAAATATCTTCATTTAAGAAATCCAAAATTAGACTACGAAATGGGTAATTCATAACTGAGTGCATTGAATTACCAAGTATGTATTTTCTTTTTTCTTCATAAGCAATCTTACGACTTGCATCTTCCCACACTTCACCAATTAAAACTTTATCATTGTAGTTATCCAAGGTTTTTCGGATTCCAGCAATAAAAGAATCTGGAAGTTCATCAGCGACATCAAGACGCCAACCATCAACACCAAATTTGGTCCATTTATTAACAACTGAATCTTCTGCTTGATAGATATAGTTTTGGAATACTGGATTATGTTTATCAATTTCAGGTAAGTCCATGATTCCCCACCAAGATTCATAATCATGAGGGTATTCTTTGAATTTAAACCAATCAATATGAGGGCTATTAGGATCACGATATGCCCCAGCATTTTCACCAAAACGACCATCATAGTTGAAGTAGGTAGAGTTTCTACCCACATGAGAAAAAACTCCGTCAAGAACAATCTGCATATTATTTTTATGAAGCTCTTTTATCAAATCAGCAAAGTCTTTCTCAGTTCCCAATAAGGGATCAATTTCCATGTAGTCCGCAGTGTCATAACGATGGACACTTGAAGCTCTGAAAATTGGATTTAGATAAAGGGCAGTGATTCCCAAATCTTTCAAGTAGGGAATTTTCTCCCTAATACCACGCAGTGTTCCACCATAGTAGGTCCAACGTGCGATATCGCCACTAGGCTCTTTTACATAAAAAGGACGGTCAGTCGTCTTGCCATAGAAGAGGACATTATCAATTGGGTTTTCAATTTTTTCATCATCTGATTTAGCAAAGGAGTCAGGGAATATTTGATAAAAAACAGCACTTCTATACCAATCAGGTCCCTTATCTTCGCCATCAAAAATTGTCAAAGTAAAAGGAGACGTTTCATTTTTATGTGGATAGCACTGTCCTTCGCCAGTGTGAGGTCTTTTTGCACCATAAAAGAAAAGGTAGGTACAGTCATTCTTATGTTCTCTTATTTGGAAAAAGTAACTATATATCCCAATTTTATCGAAATCGGAAAGCTCAATTGTATGTAAATATTTGGTCTTATTTGACGGGTTCATTGGAAAATATTTTTCAAAACCGTCTTCGCTTCGCAAAACGAAATCAACATCAACTGGGCTATCTGTTTCAACAATTATATTAAATTTATTCTTAGAATTTATTTTATTTGCCCCAAAAGGGACTTTGTATTCTTCATCCCACGGATTGAAGTAAAGGTTTGCCATTTAATTATCTCCGATAGTTTTTATGAAAATGAAAATACTTTTCATTACTTTTATTATATATCATTTGAAGTGAGTTTTCTATATATTTAGAAAATTGAAAGCGTATTTATGAGAAATATATTACATAATAATCGTATATCATATATATAATAGAAGAAGATGCAAAAAAAAGGTCAATCTGATGATTGACCTTTTGATGAAATTGTTTATTCTAAAGAGCTTGCCCAACTTCTAGACAGTCGTCTAGAGAATTGGCTAATGATAAAGTTAACTACAAAGTAGATTACTGCAATTGTACCGTATAGCATAAATACTTGTCCTGCTTGATAGTATTTACCCATTAAGATTTGAGAACTACCAAATAGCTCTTGTAATGCTATGGCAGAATATAGAAAACTTGTATCTTTAATTACTGTTACGAATTGAGAAATTATTGCCGGAAGCATTTTTCTAATCGCTTGAGGTAAAATGATAAAAGTTAAAATTTGAAATTCAGAGAACCCTTGTGATTTTCCAGCCTCTGTTTGTCCTTCGGGAACTCCGTTTAGACCACCACGAATAATTTCAGCTAAGGCAGCAGAAGTAAAGACAGTAAAACTTGTAACACCTGCTGGAACGGATTTCATCTTAAAGATTAAAAAGATAACGAAAATCCAGAGTAAGTTTGGTACGTTTCGAACTACTTCTATATAGATGCTAGCAATAAGTTTGAGAATTTTACTTCGACCATTTCTCATAACTGCTAAGATGGTACCGAAGAATGTACTAAAGATAATTGCTAGTAATGAAATCCAAAGAGTAAGTTTTAACCCTTCGAAAATAAATCTCATATTTGGTGCAGTGAATACTTGTTGTGCTTGTTCAATTAATGACATTTTTCCCCTTTCTATTGACTATTATCAAATACTGTAAGAGTTTTTATTCTTTTCTTCAATGTGGCGTCCATAAGAGGCGATTGGGAAACATAGAATAAAGTATAGGGCACCCGCTGCTACAAATGCTGGAATATAACTTAGATTTCCAGACGACCAGCTTTTGGCAGTGAAAATTAAATCTGCTCCACCAATAAGGGCAATTGTAGATGTATTTTTGATTAAGTTAACCACTTGGTTAGTAAGGGGTGGGATAATCATTCTCACTGCTTGAGGAAGGATGATTAACTGCATTGCTTCTGTGTAGGTGAAACCTTGTGACTCAGCAGCTTCAAGCTGTCCACGAGGAACTGCTTGGATACCACTACGAATAACTTCTGAAATATAAGCACCATGGTAAAGACCGACACAGAGTACAGCAGTCCAAAAGGCGCTGAGCATTAAATGTTGGTTTAAGATTGGGAAACCGTAGTAGACAACTACGAATTGAATTAGCAAGGGAATGTTTTGGTAAACCTCCACATATACAAGTGAGATACCTCTCAGTACTTTATTTTTACTTGAAGACATAGTTCCAAATATTACTCCAAGTGTTAAAGCTAATATTAATGCGCAAACAGCAATTCCAAGAGTGAAGAGGAATGCTTTACCAAAGATTCCAAAGTCACTAAAGAGTGCTTGCCAACGTTCAAGAGCATATGGGCTCATAGGAACTCCTTTCTAAATCATAGTCGCTTAAGAATAGACTAATACTTCGTTGCGATTTATACTAATAAGCATAAGCTTGCTTATTTAAGTATAATCGACATCGTAGCAACGTGCAGTGACTCATCTCGATGAACGCTAGTTCTATCATCGATTCGTCGCCATTAGAAACTAATTGCTTTAGCAATTTAAGTTTTATGGATATCGTAGCGTAGCGCAGTGCCTTGTCTTATTTCTATTTTAATCAACTATACATGTGAGTTATTTTTGTGATGCATCTTTCAAATTATATTTTTCGTATAATTTATTCATTGTTCCATCGTTTTTCCATTTTGCAATAAGTTGATTTATATAATCGTCAAGTTCGGTATTAGATTTTTTTGTTGCAACTCCATATTTCTGAGGTGCAAAACCAATATCAAGAATTTCAGTTTGATCATCTACATATCCAGATAAAATTGATTTATCTACAGCAAATGCATCTGTTCTTCCCGCAGTGAGTGAAAGTTTTAATGATGGGTAATCAGATAACTCTGTGTATTGAAATTTAATTCCGTTTTCATCAGCCAATTTTTCTAAATTTGTTTTTGTACTAGATGACTGGGCTACACCGATATTTTTTCCGTCAAGATCTTTAATACTCTTAAAATTATTTTTCTTTTTAACTAAGAAACCTGCTTCATCAGTGAAATATGGCTCTGTAAAGTTATATGTGAGCTTTCTTTCATCAGTTATTGTAAAAGTAGCAGCTACGATATCTATTTGGTTATTATCAAGTAAGGGACCACGAGTTTGAGCTGTTACTGGTGTGAATACAGCTTCTACACCAAGATCTTTTGCAACCATCTCTGCAAGTTCAATCTCCATACCAGAAAATTTTCCTGTGTCAGGATCTTTGAATCCAAAATTAGGTACGTCTTGCTTAACCCCAACTTGTAATTTCTTGCTTGATTTAATTTTATCTAAACCAGATTTTTCACTACCAGTCCCGTCGCTGTTTGTAGATGATTTACTTCCGCTACAGGCAGCAAGTGTAATAAGGGCAATTAGGCTAGTGAAAAAGATTAGTGATTTTTTTAAATTTTTCATTATCTCTCCTTCTATCTTTATGATTAATTTAAGTTTTTAGTCTTAAATTAATGAGAAATAATTTTTCCAAGGAATTGCTTAGCACGTTCATCAGTTGGATTATCAAAGAAACCAGCAACGTCGGTAGTATCTTGTAGGATTTCGCCATCAGCCATAAAGATGATACGGTCAGCTACATTACGGGCAAATCCCATTTCATGAGTAACTACAAGCATGTTCATTCCTTGCTTAGCGAGGTTCTGCATAACTTCAAGAACGTCACCGATTGTTTCGGGATCAAGTGCAGAAGTAGGTTCGTCAAATAAAAGTAGCTTAGGATGCATAGCAAGTCCGCGCGCAATTGCGACACGTTGTTTTTGACCACCTGAAAGCATTCCAGGATAGCTATCTTTTTTATCCCACATATTTACATATTGTAGGTATTCTTCAGCAGTTTTTTCAGCTTCAGCTTTAGATATTTTTAAAACCTTAGTAGGTGCTAATGTAACATTTTCTAGCACAGTTTTGTGGGGATATAAATTAAAGTGTTGGAAAACCATCCCAACGTGTTTTCTAAGTTCTGCCAAATCTTGGTTGCTTGCATTATCAACGTGACGACCGTCAACTATTAGTTCACCAGAGTTAATTTTTTCTAGGGCGTTTATAGTACGAATTAGTGTTGATTTACCACTACCAGAAGGGCCTAAGAGAACGACTACTTGTCCTTCTTCAATTTCAAGATTAATGTTTTTTAGCGCATGGAAATCTCCAAAATACTTTTCAACATTTTTAAATTCAATAAGTGCCATAAAAAGTCCTTTCTTCTTGTTAGATTTTCTGACATTGATTTATTCTAGCAAAATATTTTTTTTTAGTCAAAGCAAAATTATGATTTGAATAAATCTTCTGACAATTATAGAGTTGGTATATATCATTTGTGCCCATGCTTTGTAATATAGGATGAAAAATTGTATAATAAGTATAAATTATAAATATGATGAGGTCTTACATGAAAAAAATTCTTGTGGTTGATGACGAAAAACCAATTAGTGATATTGTAAAATTTAATTTAACCAAAGAAGGTTATGAAGTTGTAACAGCCTTTGATGGGGAAGAAGCACTTGAGCTTTTTGAATCAGAAAACCCTGATTTGATTTTGCTTGATTTAATGTTGCCAAAAATTGATGGTTTAGAAGTTGCGCGTGAAATTAGAAAAACTAGTGATATGCCAATAATAATGGTTAGTGCAAAAGATAGCGAGTTTGATAAAGTAATCGGTCTTGAATTAGGAGCGGATGATTACGTTACTAAGCCATTTTCAAATCGTGAATTACTTGCCCGTGTTAAGGCTAATTTGCGCCGTGTCAAAGCAGTTCAAACGGCAACTCCAGAAGATGATTCTAAACAAGAGATTATTGTTGGAGATTTGAAAATTGTTCCAGAAAAATATGTTGCTTATAAAAGAGATGAGCCGCTTGAATTAACGCATAGAGAATTTGAGTTGCTTCATTATTTGGCACAACATATTGGAGAAGTAATGACTCGTGAACACTTGCTTCAAACAGTATGGGGATACGACTATTTTGGCGATGTTCGTACCGTTGACGTAACTGTTAGACGTTTACGTGAAAAAATCGAAGATACTCCAAGTCGACCTGAATATGTTGCTACTCGTCGTGGCGTTGGGTACTATTTAAGTGAATCAAAGGATGTTTCAAAAAACGATAAGGAAAGTTAATATAAGTGAAGAAGATGAAGTTTTACAATTCTATTGTATTTAAGGCAACTGCATTAGTCTTACTTCTGTTTACAATCTTTATCATTTTCAATTATGACTTGTTATCACAAAACTTGATACTTTATAGAAGTTTTTTGGTGTTTGCTCTTATTTGTTTAGTAATCACAATATTTACTACGCAAAGAGTTTCGGGCACAATCTTTAAAATTTCAAAACAGGTTGAAGATTATACTAATAATAATTATTCTGAAAGAAAAAATATTGTTGGAAATAACGAAACCACATTACTATATGATAATGTTATTAAACTTGGTGAAGAGATTGAAAAGACTCAAGATACTCTTGAAAGCCAACATAATCGATTAAACGGAATTTTGACTTATATGACTGACGGAGTTATTGCAACTGACCGTCGTGGTAAAGTCGTAATGGCAAATGCAGCAGCACTTAGTATGCTGGATGAAACAGAAAAAAATATACTTTCAAGGCGTATTGTAGATGTCCTTGGATTGGCACAAAAATATAGCTTTAGAGATCTTTTAACACAGTCACCAGAGATAATTGTAGATCGTGAAAATGAAATGGGTGAATACGTAAGTATTCAGCTCCACTTTGCTCTATTTAGAAGGGACAGTGGATTCATTTCAGGGCTTGTCGTAGTTCTTCATGACGTAACAGAGCAGGAAACAGCTGAAAGAGAGCGTCGTCTCTTTGTGGCAAACGTTTCTCATGAGCTTAGGACACCACTAACAAGTGTGAAAAGTTATCTTGAAGCTTTGGATGAAGGTGCTTGGAAAGATCCAGATATTGCACCTAACTTTATAAGTGTGTCGTTAGAAGAAACAAATAGAATGATTCGAATGATAAGTGATTTATTAACCTTATCAAGAATGGATAGGGAAGATATGATTGCTGACAAAGAAGTAGTTAACTTCGTAGCTTTCCTTCACTTCCAATTGAATCGATTTGACCAAATGTCTGCGACTACTGGTCTTGATAAAACGATAAAAATTATTAGGAAAATTCCTTTCAATCCAATTTGGATTGAAATTGATACGGACAAGATGGGTCAAGTTATTGATAATATCATGAATAATGCTATCAAATATTCTCCAGAAGGTGGAAATATTACAGTATCATTAGAGGAAACAAGTAATCAGCTTTTACTTAAAATATCTGATGAAGGCATGGGGATTCCTAAAAAGGACCTACCAAAAGTATTTGATCGTTTCTACCGTGTGGATAAAGCGAGAAATAGGGAACAAGGTGGTACAGGTCTTGGTCTTGCCATTGTACGTGATGTTATTAAGTTACATGATGGTTATATTTGGGCTTCGAGTGATGGTGAAAGTGGTACTACAATCACAATCATCTTACCTTACAACCCAACTCTAACTCAAGAAGTTGAAGAAGAAGACGACTGGGAATAATATTCCCAGTTTTTAAAGCGAGGAAATAAATTGGAAGAATCAGCATTTAAGTATAGTGTTTTAGCATCAGGTAGTAGTGGAAATGTTTTTTATCTTGAAAGTCCACAGAAAAAGATTCTAGTTGATGCAGGACTATCAGGTAAAAAAATTGAAAATTTACTTTCACAAGTAGACAGAAATATTGCTGATATTGATGCCTTACTTATTACTCACGAACATAAGGACCACGTGGCAGGACTTGGAGTTTTAGCAAGAAAGTATAAATTTGATTTATATGCAAACCAAGAAACATGGGATGCTATCGGAGAGTCGTGTGGGAAGATTGCTCCGGAACAAAAAAATGTTTTTGAGATGGGGAAAACATTAACTTTTGGTGACTTAGATATTGAAAGTTTCGGTGTTAGCCACGATGCGGCAGCTCCACAATTTTATAAATTCATGAAGGATGGAAAAAGCTTTGTTATGCTTACTGATACAGGATATGTGAGTGATAGAATGATTGGGACCATTGAAAATGCTGATGCGTATCTAATGGAGAGTAACCATGATATTGAGATCCTGCGTATGGGAGGCTATCCATGGAGAATAAAGCAGCGTATCCTTAGTGATCACGGACATTTATCTAATGAAGATGGGGCGAAAGCAGCAATTGATGTTATAGGTAATAAGACTAAAAAAATATTTTTAGGTCACCGTAGTCAACAAAATAATATCAAAGAATTAGCACACATGACCATGGTCAACACACTTATGCAAAATGACATTGACGCTCGCAATGAAGTGAAGGTATTTGATACTTCACATATTGAAGCGAGTCCATTATTTGATATTTAATACATACTTACGATTGAGGAATTCAATCGTTTTTTTTGCTATAATACTAACAAGGAGAAAAAAATGAATAAAATTAATGAATTAAATAATGAATTAACTGAACGCTTCTCAGTAAACTTTTCTGATTTAAAATTACTTGAGCAGGCATTTACTCATTCGAGTTATGCAAATGAACAACGTCTCCCAAAAGCTTCAAACAACGAAAGGTTGGAGTTTCTTGGAGATGCGGTTTTGGAATTAACGATTTCTGAATTCCTATTTAAGAAATATCCAGACCGTCCTGAAGGGGAACTGTCAAAAATGCGTTCAAATATTGTTAGAACTGAGAGTCTAGCTAATTTTGCGCGAGTTTGTAATTTTGATAAATACATTTTACTTGGCCACGGTGAAGAAAAAAGCGGTGGAAGAAGTCGTGATACAAATTTAGAAAATCTATTTGAATCATTTTTAGGTGCACTTCTACTTGATAAAGACTTCCATGCTGCAGAAGCTTTTATATACAAGGTGATTATCCCAACTGTCCAAAGTGGTGAGTTTGAAAAAGTTGTCGATTTTAAAACAAGTCTACAAGAAGCGCTTCAAATTAATGGAGATGTAAATATTAGTTATGAAGTTGTTAACGAGAGTGGACCAGCACATCAGAGAATTTTTGATGTAGAGGTTTATCTTGATGAAGAAAAAATTGGTCGTGGTTCAGGGAAATCAAAGAAAGCTGCTGAACAGGCTGCAGCAAAAAATGCTCTTGATAGTAATGATAATCTTGTTGTAGAAACAAGTATTTTACAACAGGGAGAAAATTAATGTTTCTGAAAAAAATAGAAATGATTGGTTTCAAATCATTTGCTGACCGAACAAAGATCCAATTTGACCAAGGAATAACTGCAATTGTTGGTCCAAATGGTTCTGGAAAGTCAAATGTAACTGAAAGCTTGCGCTGGGCACTTGGTGAACAATCTGCTAAAAGTTTACGTGGTGCAAAAATGCCGGATATTATTTTTGCTGGTACCCAAAATCGTAAGGCGCTTAACTTTGCAGAAGTAATTGTTACATTTGATAATGAAGATAAGTATCTAAATTCGGAAAAAGAAGTCTCTATAACTAGAAGACTATATCGTAATGGTGATAGTGAGTTTCTAATAAACGGGAAAAAAGTTCGTTTAAAAGATGTTCATGATCTCTTTACTGATACAGGTCTTGGGCGTGATTCATTCTCTATAATTTCTCAAGGGAAAATAGAATCAATCTTCAACAGTAAGCCCGAAGAACGCCGAGCTATCTTTGAAGAAGCAGCAGGTGTACTAAAATATAAAGGGCGCAAGAAAGAGACAGAGAGCAAGTTAAATAGCACACAAGAAAATATAGATCGTTTAGACGACATTTTATATGAATTGAATACACAACTCGCGCCTTTAAAAGCCCAACGAGACACTGCTCTTAAATATCAAGGTTTAGAAGAAGAAAGAGTTAAGCTAGAACTTTCAGTGGTTGTAGCTCAAATTATAAAGGAAAAAGTTTCCTATGATGAGCGTGAAGAATCATTAGAAAAGATAAAAAAAGAGTTATCTGAGATTGCAGAGAAGCAAAAGAAATTTGAGTTAACGAATTCTTCAATTAAAGATAAGAGACAGAAACTTGAGTTTCAAAAAGAAGAACTTCAAACTGAAGTTGTTAGTCTTACGAGACTAAAATCTGATTACCAAGGGAAAATAGAACTTTTTGATAGTCAAAAGAATGCTTCAGATAAATCTAAGGCTGAAGTTGAAGAACGCCTCAAAACTGCAGAAATAGATAAAATAGACTATCAAGAAAAACTTAAAGAAGTTCAAATTTCTATTGAGGAAAATGAGTTACAGAAGTCTATCCTTGAAAAGGAACTTATTGCTTTAGAAATTGAACAAGGAAAATATTCTGACAGTCCAGAAGTAATTATGGAACAGTTGAGAACAGATTATGTTGACCTAGTAAATAAGGAAGCAGAAATCACTAACCAGATTACAAGGAATAAGGCTGAGATTGATAATATTCTGCGAACTACAAGAGAACAAAATGAAAATTCTCAACAGTTGGAAGAAAAATTTGCAGAAAATCAAAGGCTTCTTGAGCAAAGTAAGATGGAAGTTGAAAAGAGCAAACTTGATGTTGAGGGCTTGCTAGATGAATATAAGAAGATAGCTTCCGCTCAGTCCTTAGCTGGTCAAGAGTTTCAAAAAGCACAAAATGCAATGTTTGATCAGCTTGATATTTTGAAGAATCAAAGAGCTAAGCTAACTAGTTTGGAGAACATTCAAGCAAATCACAGTAATTACTATCAAGGTGTAAAAGCGGTCTTGCAAAACGCAGATAATATTGGAGGAATCGTTGGTCCAGTTGCGGACCTTATTAGTTTTGATTCTCAATATGCTACTGCCATGGAGATAGCACTTGGAGCTGGTGCTCAAAATGTTATTGTTGAGGATGAAAACTCAGCTCGTAAGGCTATTGACTATCTTAAGAAAAGTCGTCAAGGACGTGCAACATTCTTACCACTTACAAGTATTCGTGAGCGTGAACTTTCACAAAACAATATTAATAAGCTTCAAGGTATGAATGGGTTTATTGATGTAGCTTTGAACCTAGTCGAGTTTGAAACAAGAATATTTAAGGCCCTTTCAAGTCTATTAGGTACAACTGCAATTGTGGATACCACTGAAAATGCCAGTCAGATTGCAAAAGCGTTAAACTATTCAGTTCGTATCGTAACACTTGATGGAACCCTTCTTATGCCAGGTGGTTCTTATTCGGGTGGTGCAGGCAAACGAAATTCAACGACTTTTACAGTTGCAGAAATAGATAATCTTAAAAAAACCCTTCCACAGCTGGAAGAAACTTTAAGGACTGCTGAATTAAAAGTTCAAGAATTACAAAATAAACGTGATTCACTAACGACAGAGCTTGAAAATATTCGCCAAGCAGGAGAAATGGCTAGGCTTGCTAGTCAAGAGAAACAAATTAAGCTTGAACAGTTGCAAAAAGAGGAAGAAGATTTTAAAATTCAACTTTCTTTCATCTCAACAAGCAAGGATTCTCTGGAACTTGAAAGTTTAACTAATAAAAATAAAGAATTAGAACAAGAATTATCAGGTATCGCTATAAAAAAAGTTAAGATAGATGGTGACTTAAGTCAAATTCGCGAAAACCAAGCAGACCTTAAATTAATTCAAGATAAGTTGCAAAATGATATTCAAGAAACTCGCCTTAAACTTTCAGAAGTGAGTAGTGAACTTAGATTCTCAGCAACAGAATTAAGTCGTTTAGAAAGAGAACTTGAAGATACACTGGCAGAGATTAAAGGATTAACTCTAAGTCTAACTGAGCCAAGTGATTTGAGTCTTGAAGAAAGAGACAACTTATCAAGTAAACTTGTAGAAGTTGAAGAACGACTTGAATCTTGCAATCGTAAGATTATTCAAATCAAATTTGAATCAGAGGATTTACAAGCTCAACTTGATGATTTAGAAGATGCAAATGCCGAAAATATTAATTTACGACAAATTGTCGGTGATAAGAGAACAAGGCTTGAAATGGAGCTTGAACAATCTAAGAATTATCTTTTAAGCAGACAAAGTCTCTTGACTGATAATTACCACATGAGTTTTGAAGAGGCAAAAGATAAGTCAACTGACATTGAAGATCTTAAACAATCTGAAATGAAATTGCGTGACTTGGAAAAAGCTATTCGATCTTTGGGTGTAGTCAACTTAGATGCTATAAGTCAGTATGAGGAAGTAAGCACGCGCTATGACTTCCTTAATACACAAAAAGAAGACTTGCTTCAGTCTAAGGAAATGCTCCTTACAACAATTTCTGATATGGACGAAGAAGTTAAGGTGCGCTTCAAAACAACTTTTGAAGCCATTCGTGAAAGCTTTAAGACTACTTTTACGCAGATGTTTGGTGGCGGGAATGCTGATTTAGAGCTTACAAGTGATGACTTACTTGAAGCTGGTGTTGAGATAGCTGTTCAGCCACCTGGTAAAAAACTAGCTAGCTTAAATCTGATGAGTGGTGGAGAAAAAGCTCTGACAGCATTGGCTCTACTATTTGCTATATTACGTGTCAGAACAGTACCATTCGTTGTACTCGATGAAGTAGAGGCGGCACTTGATGAAGCCAATGTTAAACGTTTCGGTGACTATATGTCACGATTTGATGGAGCTAGCCAGTTTATCGTTGTAACCCATAGAAAAGGTACAATGGCCGCAGCCGATGTAATGTATGGAGTTACCATGCAAGAGTCAGGGATTTCAAAAATAGTTTCAGTAAAACTTAAAGATATAGATGAGAAAATACTTGAGGAGGAAAAATGATAAAATTATTAGCCTTAGACCTAGATGGAACCCTTTTAAATAGTCAAAAAAAAGTTTCGGAGGGAAATAAAAAAGCCCTTGAAAGAGCTAAAGAAAAAGGAGTTAAAATTGTAATAACAACAGGTCGTCCTCTGATGTCAATTGAGCATCTTCTGTCAGAATTAAATCTAGTAGATTCAGATGAATACAGTATCACTTTCAATGGTGGTTTAGTTCAAAAGAATACTGGTGAAATTTTGACTAAGGATTCACTTTCGGTAGACGAGCTTAAAGAAATTCATGATGTTACATCAAGTCTTAACTTACCATTGTCAATTGTAAGTGATGATACAGTCTATCAGGTTGATGGATATACGGATTATCAAAAAATAAATCCAATTCTAAAATACGTTGAGCTTCCAATTGATCAACTCCCTAAAGACAGGATTTATAATAAGGCAATTTGTTGTAAAGAAGTAGATTTCTTAGATGAGAAAATTAAGGAATTACCTGCTAATTTACTTGAAAAATTTGAAGCATTCAAATCAAGAGATATCATTCTTGAATTTATGCCTAAAGGTGTTGTAAAATCTACTGGTCTAAATAAATTGATAGATATTTTAGGAATTGACCAGTCAGAAGTAATGGCTATAGGTGATGAAGAAAATGATTTGTCAATGATTGATTGGGCAGGCTATGGTATGGCAATGGCAAATGCAGTCCCTGTGGTCAAGGAAAGAGCAAACCATGTTATTCCTTTAACAAATGATGAAGATGGAATTGCATGGGCAATTGAAAATTATATCTTGAAATAAGGTTCTTTTCCCTTAGGGGAAAGATAAGACTATATAAGAAATAAAAATAGATTTCGGAGAAAAGTGATATGGGATTATTTGATAGATTATTTGGTAAGAAAAAGAAAGAAGAAAGTCAGGAAGAGCTTCAAGCACAACTTCAAGCTGAAGAAATTGCAAAGGAAATTAGTGAGACAGAAAAATCTGGAGAAGCAGTTCAAGTAATTGAAAATGTGGAAGAACCTAGAGATGCTGAACCTGAGATAAAGGTTCAGCAATCTGAGGGAGACATTCCTACAGTTAGAGTAGAAGATATTGTTGAAAAAAGTGATATCGAGGAAGAAGCGACACCACAAGAAACTGAAAAGTTGGATGTTTCTCAACCTGTAGAAGAAGTTGTTGAAGAAGAACCTGTAACTGAAGAACCTGTTGTTGCTGAAGAAGTAGTACCGCTAAAAAACGAAAAAGAAGTTGAAGAAAAGTACGAAAAATCACTCAAGAAAACAAGTCGTTCGTTTGGAGATCGTCTGAATGCTTTGATGGCCAACTTTCGTGGTGTTGATGAAGAATTCTTTGAAGATGTTGAAGAAGCACTTATTCTTAGCGATGTAGGTTATGAATTATCTCTTGAAATTGCAGAAGAATTGCGTGAAGAGGTACGACTCAAGAATCCAAGAAAACGTCAAGATGTAAAGAATGTAATTATTGAAAAATTAGCTGATACTCTTGATGACAATGGACTAAACCATACTCTTAATTTACAAGATGATGGACTTTCAGTATTTATCTTTGTTGGGGTAAATGGTGTTGGTAAAACAACAACAATTGGTAAACTAGCAAATCGTTACCGTCTAGAAGGTAAAAAAGTACTTCTTGCTGCGGCAGATACTTTTAGAGCAGGAGCCACAGATCAATTAGTTGAATGGGGACGCCGTAGCCAAGTTCCAGTAGTAGTTGGTCGAGAAGGCGGAGATCCTGCAAGTGTTGTTTTTGATGCTGTTAAAAAAGCAAAGGATGAGGATTACGATGTTCTTTTAATTGATACTGCAGGAAGACTTCAAAATAAAGACCACTTGATGAAGGAACTTGAAAAAATTATTCGTATCATCAAACGTGAACTACCTGATGCACCGCATGAGACTTTATTAGCAGTAGATGCTACAACAGGTCAGAATGCAACTCAACAAGCTAAACAATTTTCAGAAGTTGCTCCTTTAACTGGTATTATTTTAACTAAGTTAGACGGAAGTGCTAAAGGTGGTATTGTATTTGCCATTGAAAACACTTTGAAGATCCCAGTTAAACTTGTTGGTCTTGGAGAAGGATTGGATGATTTAGAAGACTTTTCACCAGAAAATTTTGTTGTTGGAGTATTTTCTTCATTAATATAAAAACTTATAATATTACAAACAATCCTAAGCTCTTAAGCTAGTTCAGGATTGTTTTTTTAATCCATGTTATTTAATTAAATTATTATAATAAATATTTTATATTCATGATTATAAAGGCTATAATGAACCTATATCTTACATATACGGGAGGAAAAATAATGTACAGATCAAATGGAAATTATGAAGCTTTCGCAAGACCTAAAAAACCTGAAAATGTTGATAATAAATCAGCATATCTTATTGGTTCAGGTCTAGCTTCACTTGCAGCCGCGGCATTTATGGTACGTGATGGGCAAATGAAGGGAGAAAACATCCATATTCTAGAAGAACTTCCGCTTGCAGGGGGAAGTTTAGATGGTATATATAATCCAGATAGAGGTTTCATCATCCGTGGTGGTCGTGAAATGGAAAATCACTTCGAATGTCTCTGGGATTTATTCCGTTCAGTTCCATCATTAGAAGTTGAAGATGCATCTGTTCTTGATGAATTTTATTGGCTAAACAAGGAAGACCCTAATTATTCAAAATGTCGTGTAATTGAAAATCGTGGTCAAAGAATACCTACTGATGGTAAGTTTACTCTTAGTGATAAATCTGCTGAGGAGATGGCAAAACTATTTTTTACAAAAGAAGAAGATTTAAATGATAAGAGGATTACTGATGTATTTTCAGAAGAATTTTTTGAATCAAATTTCTGGATTTATTGGAGCACAATGTTTGCCTTTGAAGAATGGCATTCAGCAATGGAAATGCGTCGTTACATTATGCGTTTTATTCATCACATTGATGGGCTCCCAGATTTATCTGCGCTTAAATTTACTAAATATAATCAATACGAATCACTAGTTTTACCTCTTGTATCATACTTGAAATCACATAATGTTCACTTCCAATATGATACTGCTGTTAAAAATATCTTAGTTGAGCATATTAATGATGAAGTTATCGCTTCAACACTGGTAGTTCAACAAGAAGGTAAAGAAAAAAATATTGATTTAACTTCTGACGATTTAGTATTTGTCACAAATGGTAGTATTACAGAAAGTACGACTTATGGCGACAATGATACACCTGCTCCCGTAACTCATGATTCAGGAGCTAGCTGGTCGTTATGGGAACATTTAGCTGCTCAAGATAGTAAATTTGGTAAACCAGCTAAATTCTTTAAAAACATACCTGACGAAAGCTGGCATGTTTCAGCTACTGCAACAACTTTAGATGATAAGGTTGCTCCATATATCGAAAAAATCAGTAAACGTGATCCTTATGCCGGTAAAGTAGTTACAGGAGGAATAGTTACTGCTAAAGATTCAGGATGGATGCTTAGTTATACTTTAAATCGTCAACCACATTTTAAGAAACAACCTCATGATCAACTTGTAGTTTGGATTTATGGATTGCTTTCAGATGAACCAGGGGACTTCATCAAGAAGAAAATCACTGAATGTTCAGGAAATGAGATTGCGCAAGAATGGCTGTATCATATGGGTGTTCCCGTTGAAGAAATTCCTAATCTTGCTAAAAATTCAATTAATACAGTACCTGTATATATGCCTTACATAACTTCTTACTTTATGCCACGTGCAGAAGGGGATCGTCCACAAGTTGTTCCTGAAGGTTCTAAAAACTTAGCCTTTATTGGAAATTTTGCTGAAACTGAAAGAGATACGGTATTTACAACTGAATACTCTGTACGTACTGCTATGGAAGCTGTTTATACACTTTTAAATGTTGACCGTGGTGTACCAGAAGTCTTTGCGTCTGCATTTGATATTCGCACATTGTTGAAATCAACATATCGCTTGATGGATGGTCAAAAACTAGAAGATATTAAAGTACCTTTCCCAGCTAAAATATTTGAAAAACAATTGTGGAAAAAGGTTGAAGGAACTTATTTAGAAGAGCTACTGAGAGACAGTGGTTTAGTGTAAGATTAAAGAGCATATATTGCTCTTTTTTTAAAAAATGGTTCTCAGGTCTTATAGATAGGCAAAAGATATTTCTGTATAATTAATAATGAATCAATTTTAAAAACTTAGCTTTTATTAGGTTAGACAATTTATTTGACCTTAACTGACCAATATTGTAAAATTAAATAGTAGCCTTAAATCGATAAGGTAATCAAAGTTAACTTTTTAGAATAAACAAGTATTTTAAAGGAGATAAAATGAATTTAGTTCCAACAGTCATTGAACAATCAAGCCGCGGAGAACGCGCATATGACATCTATTCTCGTCTTTTAAAAGACCGCATTATTATGCTTACTGGAGAAGTCGAAGATAATATGGCAAACACAGTAATTGCCCAATTACTTTTCTTAGATGCTCAAGATAGTACTAAAGATATCTATCTTTATGTAAACACACCTGGTGGATCTGTAAGTGCAGGTCTTGCAATCGTTGATACAATGAACTTCATCAAGTCTGATGTCCAAACAATTGTTATGGGTATGGCAGCAAGTATGGGTACAATCATTGCTTCAAGTGGTACTAAGGGCAAACGTTTCATGTTGCCACATGCTGAATATATGATTCACCAACCGATGGGTGGTACTGGTGGTGGTACTCAACAAACTGATATGGCTATCGCTGCTGAGCATTTGCTTAAAACACGTAATACTTTAGAAAAGATTCTTGCTGAAAATTCTGGTCAAACTCTCAAGAAGATTAATAAGGATGCTGAACGTGATAACTGGATGAGTGCTCAAGAAACTCTTGAATATGGCTTCATTGATGAAATCATGGAAAACAATAAATTGAAATAAAACTTAGATCTTATTTGATCCCCAAGACCAAATGAGATGGAAAAGGTGTGATTCCCTGGGGAATTGCACCTTTTTGCACTTTTTAGGACCAAAAATTTAAAAATAAAATATAGTTTAGAAAGCTTCATTCAAGGAGATTTCCAACTCTAAACTGTCAATAGGCCTGAATTTCTGAAGAAGAAAATGCAGATAAATTAATGAAATCTTAAAATAGATACCTACTGAAAAGGAGAGATAGATATGAAGAAATGGTATAGTGAAAACTTAGATAAAGTCGTTAGTCAACTGGACACAAATGTAGAAGTAGGACTAACAGAAAATCAAGTAAAAGACAGACAAGAAAAATATGGTAAAAATGTTTTCGAAGTAGAGCAGAAGACAAGTTTATTAAAAAGAATTTTACATCAATTAAGTGATGTATCCACAATTGTTTTGCTAGTGGCGACAGCCTTATCATTTTTACTAGCAATTAAGGAAAATGAAGGATTTATTGAGCCGATAGTTATTCTAGCAGTCGTTGTGTTAAATGTTGTTCTTGCAATTACGCAAGAAGGAAAGGCAGAGAAAGCATTAGATGCCTTAGCTGATATGAATGCACCAAGTTGTTTGGTCTTGCGAGACGGTATGCGCATAAGTATTGAAGCAACCGAATTGGTTCCAGGAGATATTATTATTTTAGAAACTGGTAGTGTTGTTCCAAGTGATGCTAGACTTCTAGAAGCAACAAGTCTTTCCTGTGATGAAGCTGCTTTGACAGGCGAAAGCGAGCCCGTTGAAAAAGATGCAAGTTTAATTATTGATGGCACGGTAGCCGTTGGTGATCAAAAAAATATGGTGTTTTCAAGCACAGTAGTGACAGCAGGTCATGGTAAGGCGGTTGTTACTGATACTGGAATGAATACTCAGATGGGACAAATTGCCGGTCATTTAAATAATAGTGAGAATTTAAAAACTCCCCTTCAATTAAGATTAGATTCTTTAGGTAGAGTTATATCATGGATTGCTATCGGTTCAGCTTTCTTCTTGTTAGCTATAGGTCTGCGTGGCGGTTCTAGTTTTGATGAAATGATTATGGTTGCTATTTCCCTTGCTGTTGCTGCAGTTCCTGAAACACTTTCGTTGATTGTAACTCTGTCATTAACAAACGGAGTTCAAAAAATGGTTAGTAAGAATGCACTAATTCGTAAACTACCGGCAGTTGAGACACTAGGAAATACATCTGTTATTTGTTCAGATAAAACAGGTACTCTTACTCAAAATAAAATGACAATTCAAGAACTTTGGTTTAATAAGAATCAATCTGTTCTCACAAAGTCAGAATTTAATGCTGAGGAAGAACAAATGTTAAAACAACTAGCTTTAGCTAGTAATGCAAGTATTGAAACAAAAGAAGATGGTCAAATACAGTATATTGGCGATGCCACAGAACTTGCAATTATCAGTTTATTGAATGACAAGGGATTTGATAAAAAAGACCTTGAAAGCCAATATGAAAAAGTAGCTGAAATTCCTTTTTCGTCCCAAAGAAAAAGAATGACTGTGGTATTTAACGAAGATGATGGCTATCTAGTAATTACCAAGGGAGCACTTGACCGTATACCTATTGCGCGTGATGAAAAACAATGGGAAAAGATTTCCGAAGTTCATGACTCATATGCAGATAAGGCGCTTCGTGTCATTGCACTTGCAGTGAAAAAGGTTAAAGAGATTCCAGAGATGGATAATCTTGAAGCATTGGAAACTAATATGGAGTTTGTTGGTTTAATTGGTCTAATTGATCCACCACGCCCAGAAGTTAAAGAAGCGATTGCTAAGGCAAAAAAAGCTGGAATCACAACGGTAATGATTACGGGAGACCACGCAGCCACAGCAGCAGCTATTGCAAAAGAGATTGGTATTTTAACTGAAGGCAAGAAAGTTTTAACAGGTTCAGCCTTAGCAGAAATGTCAGATGTCGAGTTAAATGATACTGTTAGAAATTACGCAGTATATGCAAGGGTTTCACCAGAGGATAAAATTCGGATTGTTGAGGCTTGGCAGGCTCAAGGCGAGGTTGTAGCTATGACAGGTGATGGAGTAAATGATGCTCCGGCTCTGAAAGCTGCTGATGTTGGTATAGCCATGGGGCAAACTGGTACGGAGGTAGCAAAAAATGCCTCAGATATGATTTTAACTGATGATAATTTCTCAACAATTGTTGAAGCAGTTGAGGTTGGACGTAATGTATACGAGAATATAAAAAAGACAATCCTCTTCCTTCTAGTATGTAACTTAAGTGAGATATTTATTATGCTCTTTGCTCAAATTGCAGGTTGGGGAATCGTTTTAACACCAGTAATGCTTCTACTTATTAACTTGTTAGGTGACGGTATTCCAGGTCTGCAACTTGCTAATGAGCAATCTGATGAAGATATAATGGCTAAGAAACCTATTAAACGTGATGCAAGTATCTTTACACCAAGTATGCTCAATATGATCCTAAGACAGACTTTAGTATGTGCGATTGTATCATTGATTGCCTTTTATATTGGAGATAGGATGACTGTCGGAGGTTTTGGTCCAGATTTAGTTTTAGGTGAAACTATGGCATTCTTGACTGTCGGATGGACATCGATTTTACATATCTTTAATGTGCGCAGTAAAGGTTCCATAAAAAATACATCTATTTCAGCTAATAAACCTTTAGTTTATAGTGCTTTTACGATGATAGTAGTATTTGCACTATTAGTTTTAACACCTATTAGAGAAATATTTGGAATGACTAGTATTGCACCAATTCATTGGTTAATAATTGCGGTCCTTTCAATTATTCCAACTATAATTTGTGAGTTTGCGAAAATTTATGATAACAATCCAAATGCTATTCACAGAAAGACTTATAATTACATTAAGAAAATTAAAAATAACTAAAAAAGTAGTCCGAAATGGACTACTTTTAATTATTTTAATCTTACAAACTTATGGAACTGAATAATTTATTTTGCAATTTTTTATAGCAAAGTACTTGCAATGGAGCAAATTTATGATAAAATAGGCTAGTATGTTATCTATGATTAACGAAAAAATAAATAGGAGATATAAAGATGGCTAAAGTATGTTACTTTACAGGTCGTAAGACTGTATCAGGAAACAACCGTTCACACGCTATGAATAAAACTAAACGTCAAGTAAAACCTAACTTACAAAAAGTTACAGTTCTTATTGATGGAAAACCTAAAAAAGTTTGGGCTTCAGCTCGTGCACTTAAATCAGGTAAAGTTGAACGTATCTAATTATTATTGATTAATCAATAGAATAAAAAGTCCGTCGTGTTTAGTCACGGCTTTTTTATTTTTCGAAATTATGGTACACTTATTACGATTAAATTCTAAGGAGCAGAAAAAAATGGCTGTTACTATTAATACAAAAAACGGTTATGTTGAAATTGATAATGATGTAATTTCAACGGTCGTAGGTGCAAGTACAACTGAGATTTTCGGTGTAGTTGGTATGACAAGCCAACGAGCTGTTAAAGATAGCTTCAAAGTCATTTTACGTCAAGAAAATTACTCAAAAGGTGTAGTCGTTTCGAATGATGAAACTGGAGTTATTGTTGATGTATATGTTGTTGTAAGCTATGGAGTTAAGATAAATGAAGTTGCAAAAAACATTCAAGAACGAGTTAAATTTAATTTAGAAAATCAACTAGGTATAGTTGCAAGTACAGTAAATGTTTTTGTGCAGGATGTGAAGGTGGTATCTGAGTAAAATGTCAAATATAAATGCAAGCTTATTTCAAGAAATGATTCAAGCGGCCAGTAGTCGCTTAAATAGTCAAGCAGAATATGTAAATTCTCTAAATGTTTTCCCAGTTCCTGATGGAGACACTGGTACAAATATGGGAATGACAATTACAAATGGTGCCAAAGAAGTTGCTGACAGACCTGCTTCAACAGTAGGTGATGTAGCTCAAATCCTTTCAAAAGGTTTACTAATGGGTGCCCGTGGTAATAGCGGAGTTATTTTAAGTCAATTATTCCGTGGATTTGGACAAAAAGTTGTTGGTCTTGATGAATTAGATGGTCATGATTTAGCTGCTGCCCTTCAAAATGGTGTTGAGGTTGCCTATAAAGCTGTTATGAAACCAGTTGAAGGAACAATCTTAACAGTTGCCCGTGGTGCTGCAACTTATGCACTTAAAAAAGCAAATGAAACCGATGATGCAATTGAAGTATTACGTGCAACTCTTGAGGGTGCAAAAATTGCTCTTGCAAAGACACCAGATATGCTTCCAGTTCTTAAAGAAGTTGGTGTTGTTGATTCAGGTGGCCAAGGACTTACTTATATTTATGAAGGCTTTTTAGCTGCCGCAACTGGTGAATACATTGAAAGTGAAGACTTTACTGCAACTCCAGCTGTTATGGATGAAATGGTAAATGCTGAGCATCATAAGGCAGTGGCGGGTCATGTAGCAACAGAAGATATCAAATATGGATATTGTACTGAAATCATGGTTGCATTAGGCAAAGGACCAACTGCTAAGAAGGAATTTGACTATGATGAATTCCGTTCATACTTAAATGAAATTGGTGATTCATTACTAGTAGTAAACGATGATGAAATTGTTAAAGTTCATGTTCATACTGAAGATCCAGGACTTGTAATGCAAGAAGGTCTACAATATGGTAGCTTAGTAAAAGTAAAAGTTGATAATATGCGTAATCAACATGATGCTGTTCTTGAAAAAGAAGCAAGTGCTGAGGAAGCTAAAAAACAACCAGCGAAAGAATTCGGTGTAATTGCTATTGCTGCAGGTGATGGTCTAGCTACTATCTTTAAAGATTTAGGTGTTGACTATGTTATATCTGGTGGTCAAACAATGAACCCATCAACTGAAGATATTGTTAAGGCAATTGAAGAAGTTAATGCTAAAAATTTCATCATTTTACCAAATAATAAAAATATTTTCATGGCAGCTGAGACAGCGGCAGATGTGGTTGAAGTACCAACAGTAGTTATTGAAACTAAGACAGTGCCTCAAGGATTTACATCAATGTTGAGTTTTGATCCAAGTAAATCATTAGAAGAAAACAAAGAACGTATGACTTCTGCGCTTACTGATGTGGTTAGTGGGCAAGTTACTCATGCTGTTCGTGATACAACTATTGATGGACTTGAAATTCATGAAGGTGATATTCTTGGAATGGTTGATAACAAAATCGTTGCTTCAACTCCAAGTATGTACGATTCAATCATGGCATCATTTGATAAAATGATTGATATTGAAAGCGAAATTGTTTCAATTTATGTCGGAGAAGATGGTGATAAGGACTTTATTGAAGGACTTGCAGAAGACCTTGAAGAGGGAAATCCAGAAATTGAGGTTGAACTTCATGAAGGTGGTCAACCAGTATACCCATACATCTTTAGCGTTGAATAAAATTAAAATTTCAAAGAGACTTTTGGTCTCTTTTTTTATACAATTTTTCAATTGTGTTATACTTAAATTATGAAACTTACAGACTCGATTCAATACTTGAAGGGTGTTGGCCCCAAGTCATTGGAAAAATATCAAAAATTAGGAATATATACAATTGAAGATTTAATCTGCTATTTTCCTTTCAGATATGACGACTTTGCTAGTCGCTCAATCTTTGAATTGATGGATGGAGAAAGGGCTACTATCGTTGGAGAAGTTGTCACGCCAGCGAATGTTCAATTTTACGGTTTTAAAAAGAATCGTCTATCTTTCAAAATTAAACAGGAAGAAGCAGTTATTTCTGTCTCATTTTTTAACCAACCCTATCTAGCTGATAAGGTGGAAGTAGGTAAAACTATTGCCATATATGGTAAGTGGGATGCCAAAAAGACTGCCATTATGGGGATGAAAATTTTGCCTCAAGTAGACAATGGATTTCAACCTGTATATCATGTTATGCAGGGAGTTAAGCAAAATAACTTAGTCGCTCTAATTAAAACTGCAATTGATGCTGGAGCAATTGAGTTATTGGAAGAAAGTCTTCCACCTTACCTACTTGAAAAATATAGACTTATTGGTAGACGTGAAGCGGTACTTGGGATGCATTTTCCACTTGATGAAGAAGCTCATAAGCAGGCTATGAGGCGATTGAAATTTGAAGAGTTATTCTATTTTCAATTGAAATTACAAGCTCTCAGATTTAAAGAAAAAAAATTAACGGTGGGTATCCGTATTTCGTATGATGAAAAGCTCGTTGAGGCAAAGATAAATCAACTACCTTTTGAGCTAACAAATGCTCAAAATATGGCACTGACTGAAATTTTAACAGATATGAGTTCAGTTAGTCACATGAATCGTCTTTTGCAGGGAGATGTAGGATCCGGTAAAACAGCAGTTGCTTCAGTTGCAATGTATGCAGCTTATACTGGTGGATATCAGTCAGCTATGATGGTTCCAACTGAAATTTTAGCTAATCAACACCTTGAAAGCTTGCAAACTCTTTTCCCAGAATTAAATGTTGGACTTTTGACTAGTGGGATGAAGCCAGCTCTTAAACGCCAGACTTTGGAAGAGCTTGAGAATGGAACTATTGATATGATTGTGGGTACTCATGCCCTTATTCAAGATAGTGTAAGCTACAATAATCTTGGTTTAGTTATTACCGACGAACAGCACCGTTTTGGGGTTAATCAGAGGAAAGTTTTAAGGGAGAAGGGGATGAACCCCGATGTTTTGATGATGACGGCAACTCCCATACCACGAACCCTTGCTATTACCACCTTTGGTGATATGGATGTGTCAATCATTGATGAACTTCCAGCGGGCCGTATTCCAATAACGACTAGGTGGGTTAAGCATGAGCAACTTGAACAAGTCCTTCCCTGGATTAAAGAGGAACTTGATAAGAAGGCGCAAGTCTATTTCATCTCTCCTTTGATTGAAGAGAGTGAAGCACTTGATTTGAAAAATGCTCAGGATCTTTATCAAGAGTTAACAGATTATTTTGGTCAGGATATAAATGTTGCACTTTTACATGGGCGTATGAAGCCCGATGAAAAAGATTCAATAATGGATGATTTTAAGAATAAAAACTACGATGTTCTGGTATCAACGACAGTTATTGAGGTTGGTGTTAATGTTCCCAACGCTACAATAATGGTCATCATGGATGCAGACCGCTTTGGGCTTAGCCAGCTCCATCAATTACGTGGTCGTGTTGGTCGTGGCAGCAAGAAATCTTATGCAATACTCGTTGCCAATCCTAAAACTGACCAGGGTAAGCAGCGTATGAAAATTATGACTGAAACCAATAATGGTTTTGTTTTGGCGGAGGAAGACTTAAAGATGAGAGGATCTGGAGAAATTTTTGGTACTCGTCAATCCGGTCTTCCAGAATTTGCTGTAGCCGATTTGGTAAATGACTATAACATTGTAGAAGTAGCACGCAAAGAAGCACAAAAAGTTTTTGAAGATAAAAATTGGGATACAAATCCTGACTATCAAGTTTTGCGAAATAATTTGTCAGAAATTGATGTATTTGATTAGTTATAAATATAAAGGATGGTTTTGGTTTTGAAACGAGAATGGAGTGAATTTTTAAAATATGACTAAAGGAAAAAAAAGAGACAGCCGTTTTGAATTGTTAAGAATTATTACAATGCTTATGATTATAGTGCATCATTTAATTGTACACGGTGTTTTTAAATCAGGTATGATAAAGGATGGACTACCAGGAACGCACCCATTTGCTTTATATAAGTTAATTGCAATGGGAGGGAAACCCGCAGTAATTCTATTTATATTAATATCTGGATACTTTCAAATAAATGTAGAGCTTAATATAAAGAATATTGTAAAATTATGGCTGCAAGTACTTTTCTATTCAGTGGGAATTGCTTATATATTAATTTTTTTTAACTTAATTCCTAATAATACGCCTCTTATGCAGTATTGGTTTCCAGTTTCAACAGTAAGATATGGATTTTTTACCGATTATTTTAAATTGATTTTATTGTCTCCTTTTATTAAAATCATGATAAAGTCTCTCAAAGAAAAACAATTATTATATTTAATTATAATTGGTATAGTCATGGGATATATAGTTCCTACAGCATTTTTCCAAGAAAATCAAAGAGAGTTTACCAGCTACTTCTTTAGATTTGTCATAATTTTTATAATTGGTGCCTATCTTAAAATATATGGGCATGAAAGATTCATTAAAAATAAAAAAATAATTATTTTATTTTTATTATCGCTTCCAGTTTTATTTTTGAATTTTACACAGATTATAAGTGAGTTTCAAAAATTAAATGTCAAAAATTCTAGTGCTTTTTTAAATTTTGGCTATATAAACTTGATAATTGCTCTACTAATCTTTATACTATTTTGCAGCTTGCCAAGTTTCTCTAATAATTTAATAAATTTTGTATCAAAACAAGTGTTTGGAGTCTATTTATTTCATGATCATATTTTGATGAGAAAAGTTCTCTGGTTTAACTTATTTGATGTAAGAAAGTTTATTGGACACGGTTCTTTAAATTTTATTGTTCAATCTGCCAAAGCAGTGCTGCTGATTTTTATTATAGGAAGTGTAATTGATTATGTTAGGGAAAAGATTTTTGTCGTTATATATAAAACGGAAATTGTAATAACTAATCTTACTAGAAAAACAACAAAAGATTAAATAGGTCTTTAGACCGATGAGTTAATTTAAGAAAAAATATATTATATATACATAGACAGGTGATGCACCTTCTATAACCAAACCAACGAGTGTGAAGCTCGTAAACTTTTTTCATAAATCGTTGATTCTATTGGTGTAATTTCAAAAACCACAGAGCAAATTTGCTATCAAGTTAGCAACTAGTTTTTACTCAAATTATAAGTAGGATTAACAAAACTCCTTAAATAAAAAAACTCCTAGAAAAACCGAGCCTCCACTCGGTTTTTCGCTGTTTATTAGTGTTCTTTCAGATAATACATTTTATTTGACCTATGTCAGTTTTCAGATAACGCGATGTCGATTCTACTAATGCAAGTAAAACTTGCAAGTAGAAGTCGCACTCGGTTTTTCGTTGTTTATTTGCTTCCATTAGATAATATATTTTAGTCAGATTTATTGTGATTTACAGATAAGTCGATGTCCGTAAAGTTAACCAGACTAAAGTCAGGAGCTTTAAGGTACTCGGTTTTTCGTTGTTTATTTGCTTCCATTAGATAATGTATTTTAGTCAGACTTATTGTGATTTGCAGATAATTCGATGTCCGTAAAACTAGAGCAAGCAAGCTTGCAAGTTTTAAGGCACTCGGTTTTTCGCTGTCTATTGTTTTTTTAGGCAATATGTTGGTTTTCTGGATGCACATTTTGATTACTGGTTAATTTCTTTTTTAAGGAAGGTAAGTTTATCTTTTATTACCGGCTATTTTCTTGGCTTTTTTTAAGAAATTTGGTTATAATATATGTTAAGGTCAAAATAGGTCAATGATTATTGACGTTAAGAAAGGAGGATAAAATGAGTGCAAAAAATACATCAGACATGATTGAGGAGTACCTCAAAAAGCTTTTGGAAGCCACTGCAGAGATTGAGATAAAACGTTCAGAACTTGCAGAAACTTTTGACGTGGTACCTAGTCAGATTAATTATGTCATAAAAACTCGTTTTACCTTACCTCGTGGTTATGAAGTTGAAAGCAAACGTGGTGGTGGAGGATATATTAAGATAGTTAAAATCAAATATTCTAACAAACATGCCCTTTTGCAAGAATTAGACGAAAAAATACCACTTTTATTGAGTGAAAAAATAGCCAAAGATATAGTGCAATTTCTTTTTGAAGAAGAGTTGATTTCTTATCGAGAAGGTAATTTTGTATTAGCAATGTTGAGTGATTCAAACTTCGATTCGAAGGATTCAGATGCCTTCAGATCAGCAATGTTAAAATCATTCTTACGAAGATTGGATAGAGAAGATGAAATATAATAATAGATTAAAATTTACTCCTACTGTCGAGGCGATATTATCTGAAGCAGAACAAATTGCCTTAGAGTATAAAACGACAGTAATTGGTAGTGGACATTTGTTGGCGGCTTTTGCCGATTTTTATGATAATCATGGTTCAGCAAGTATCCACAATCAAGGACTTGAAAAAGAAGATATCGATATTGAGCTTGAAACGGCCAGTTTAGGTTTACCAGAACTCCCTAAAAAAGCCACAACAAGTTTTTCACCAAGACTTGAAGAATTACTAGAGCTTTCTCAGTATTTAGCAAATGAAAATGGAAAAAATGAGATTGGAACAGATCATTTATTTTATATTTTGGTCTCAGACTCAGACTCTTATGCACATAGGATTTTGAATACGCTTGGTGTCAACGTTAATAAACTATTGAAGGAATTTCTTGAGAAGACTCGTTTGGATATCCGTCCAATTATGAATCGTAAAGCAGTGTTGCCTGCTTCTAAGAGACAGGCTGCAGGTGCTGTTGATCCAAACAGCAAGACGCCAACTCTAGATAGTGTGGCGCGTGATATGACCAAACTTGCTCGTGATGGTAAGATGGATCCGATGATAGGACGCGACAAAGAAGTTGAACGCGTGCTGCAAATTTTAAGCCGTCGTACCAAAAACAATCCGGTTCTTGTAGGAGAACCAGGTGTTGGGAAGACTGCTATCGCAGAAGGTCTTGCGATAAAACTTGTGACAAATGATGTTCCAGAAGATTTACAAAATAAACGTTTAATGTCGCTTGAAATTTCAGCAGTCCTTGCTGGTACTAAGTTCCGTGGAGAATTTGAAGACCGTATGACAGCGATAATCGACGAAGTAAGCAGTTCAGACGATGTAATCCTGTTTATTGATGAAATTCATACAATTATGAGTTCAGGCGGAGGAATGGATGGAACACTTGATGCATCTAATATTCTAAAACCAGCTCTTGCTCGTGGAGATTTACAATTAATAGGTTCAACAACATTCGATGAATATCAAAAGAAAATCGAGAAAGATTCAGCATTAGAACGACGCCTAGCGCGTGTTGTGGTTGAAGAACCTAGTGCTGATGATACGGTTGCAATTCTTTCAGGTCTTAAGTCTAAGTACGAAGAGTATCATAATTTAAAAATAGAAGATTCAGCAATTGATGCTGCAGTTAAGAATAGTGTACGTTATATGCCTAATCGTAAATTACCAGATAAGGCGATTGATCTTTTGGATGAAGCATCTGCTCGTGTTAAAATTAATAATTTAGAACATGACGGTACTTATCAAAAAGCTCAAGAAGATTTAAAAGCTATTGATGAAAAAATTAATTTAGCATTTTTGAGCCATGAGTTATTAGAAATTAAAGAATTAAGAGAGCAAAAGTCTTTAATTGAGAAAAAACTTGATAAGCATTTATCACGTAAGAAAAAGACTAATGATACAAAAGTTACAGAACTTGATATCATTGAAGTTGTTAGTGATCTTTCAGGTGTTCCAGTTAGTCAAATGACACAATCAGAAGCAAGCCGTTTAGTCAAACTAGAATCTGAATTACACGAGCGTGTGATTGGTCAAGATGAAGCTATTGGAGCTGTTAGCCGTGCAATTCGCCGTTCAAGAAGTGGCGTGAGCGATCCAAGACGTCCTATTGGTTCATTTATGTTCTTAGGACCTACTGGTGTCGGTAAGACTGAGCTTGCTAAAGCCTTGAGTGCTTCAGTATTTGGTAGTGAAGATAATCTTATTCGTGTCGATATGAGTGAGTACATGGAAAAATTCTCTACTAGTCGTTTGATTGGAGCTCCCCCAGGATATGTAGGTTTTGATGAAGGTGGACAGCTTACTGAAAAGGTCCGTCAGAAACCTTACTCAGTAGTTCTTCTAGATGAAATTGAAAAAGCTCATCCAGATGTTTTCAATATCCTTCTACAAATCCTTGATGATGGTTTTGTAACAGATAGTAAGGGTCGTAAAATAGACTTTAGAAATACTATTATCATCATGACAAGTAATATTGGAGCGACTGCTCTTAGGGACGAAAAGACTGTTGGCTTCGGTGCTAAAGATTCAGCTGCTGACTACAAGGCTATGAAATCACGCATTTTAGAAGAGTTGAAGAAAGCATACAGACCTGAATTCTTAAACCGTGTTGATGAAACATTAGTATTCCACAATTTAACAGAAGATGAAGTTCAAGATATTGTTAAATTAATGGCTAAATCAGTAATTGAGCGTTTGAAGGAACAAAATATTAACTTAAAGGTTACACCCACAGCAGCAAAACATATTGCTAAAACTGGATTTGATCCTGAATATGGAGCCCGTCCATTACGCCGTGCCATTCAAAGAGAATTTGAAGATAAACTAAGCGAGAAATTATTGGCTGGTGAAATTAAAGAGGGTGATACTGTAACTATTGGTGTTTCCAATGATAAGATTAATTTCAAGGTTAAATAATAAATGTATTTAAATGAGGAAGTAGTGCTCAAAGCACTTACCTCATTTTTTTGATATAATTAGGAAAATGTTTAGTATAAGGAGTCATATGGATATTTTTCTTAGAGGAATGAAAGAAGTATTTAACCCAAAACGTGTTTGGGATGAACTTAAAAGCCTTGATATAAATGAAAAATTATTACTATTTTTCATGATTTTTTCCGTTTTTTTAGCTTTTATTTTTGATTCAAATGGCTCAGGTGGGTTACTTGGATTTATCACGGGAGTTTTCACAATTGTAAATTTGATTTTGATTGCAAGAGGAAAGTTAACAAATTATTTATGGGGAATAGGCTCATGTGTTTCTTGGTTATTTGTAGCAGTAAATAATCTGCTAGTTGGGGATATTATTTCTCAAAGCTTTCATCTGATGATGCAATTTGTAGGGATTTATGCTTGGGAGAAGGTGATGGAACATGCCTCTACTACCGAAATTGAACCGAAAAAATTATCAAGAAAAGCTGCTATATTATCATTTGTTGGTGCAATTGTACTATACTTTGCAATGGTCTATATATCAATTAAGGCTGGGGGTAATCTAGTTTGGTTGAGTTCAGCAATCCTTCCGGCTTCAATCATCGCACAATTTTTGATGACCTATGGATATAGTTCTCAGTGGATTTTTTGGCTAACAGTTAATATAATAAATATAATTATATGGAGTATACGCTTAGCAGAAAGCGGGTCGTCTGCTTTATCAATGCTTGTACTTAATTCAATGATGTTTATTAACTCACTCTATGGTATTTATGTTTGGTACGCGATTAGAGATAAAATGAAAAGGATATTAAATAAAAAAGGTTAGAATTATGACTACTAATAATATTTCAAAAGGAAAATTAAAAGGACAAAAAATCGGAATATATTTTGGAACTTTTGCCCCCCTTCATATTGGGCACCAACAACAAATATACAAAACGGCAGCTCTTAATGATGGAGTTTTATTGGTTGCATCTGGCTATGATGGGGATCGTGGAGATAAAATTGGTCTTAATTTAGAAAAAAGATACCGTTATTTACGCCAGGCCTTCAATGATGAAGCGGACATTAAAGTAGCAAAACTTGATGAAAATGGAATGCCACCAATGCCTGATGGATGGGATGTGTGGACTGAACGCTTATTAAGTTTGATTTACGAAAATACAGTCCAGAAGAATCTCCATATTACTTTCTATGTTGGTGAAGAAGAATATGTAACTGAACTTTCAAAGCGTTTCCCAACAGATGATGGCAATACATATTCTGTTGAAAGAGCAGATCGACACGATATTTTAATATCTTCAACTATGATTCGTGAAAATCCGCAAGCTCATTGGAATGATATTAACCGTGTATTTCGTCGTCACTTTTCAAAAGTTGTTACCTTTATGGGTGGAGCATCAACAGGAAAATCAACACTTGTCCGTCGTTTAGCACGTTCTATTAGTGCACCATTCTCGGAAGAGTATGCTCGTTACTATGAAGAAGTTTCAAATATTGATGATGATGAATTGCGTTTGGATGACTATGCCCGCCTCATTTTAGGACAATATGATGCAAACTCAAATGAAATTTGTTCACCATCTAATAACGGAATTGTTTTTTTGGACACGGATGCTATAGTGACACGAGTTTATGCAAAACTATATTTATCAAAAGAAGAACAAGAAGATTTAGAACCACTTTTCCAAAGAACTATTAGACAGGAAAAAATGGATTTAATCTTAGTTATCCCACCAATTACTAAATATGTTAATGATGGTTTTAGAAACATGGTTTGGGAAGAAAGTCGCTATGAATTTCATGAAGAATTGATGCGTCAACTTGATGAATTTGGTCTTATGGACAAGGTTGTTATGCTTGATGATAAGGGAGATGGAGAACGGGATGAATTCGGCTATCTTGCTCGTTATCACCATGCAATTGACGCCGTGAAAGAGTATACAGGAGTCGAGATTCAACGCTTGGAATATTAAAAAAAAACGCCACTGGCGTTTTTAAGATGAAAAATTTAAATTATAAATACGTATATAAAGACAAGGAAGGTATTAATTATGGCAGAATTAAAATTTGAAATTGAAGAATCATTAATTGTATTATCAGAAAATGAAAAGGGCTGGACTAAGGAGCTAAATCGTGTATCTTGGAACGGTGCACCTGCTAAGTATGATATCCGTTCGTGGAGTCCGGATCATACAAAAATGGGCAAAGGAATTACCCTTACAAATGAAGAATTCCAAGTCCTTTTACAAGAACTTGGAAACAAGTAATTATTTGATAAATAAAATAATTATCAATGCATAGTAAAATGCAAGGGCAATAAAGAAAGTTAGACGCCAGAATAGCTTAATAAAAGATCCTAGATCAAATCGACGTAATCTAAATAGCTGATTAAATAAAATGATTAATCCAACAATTGATATGATGATTAGAAAATAAGGAAGTGCACTCATCTGCGTAAACTTTAGGGAAAAGAAGCGAATTCCAAATATAGTAAAGAAGGTTACTAAATCAGGAACCCTAAAATTTGAAAAGCTTCTAATGTGAAAGAAACGAAAGAATAAACTTACCAGCAATATTGCTATTATTGGGTAAATTAAGGCAAATATTTTTAAAAACATAAATTAATTATAGCACGATAATATTTATTTTGGGATAGGTATTATCGTAAATTTATTTTAATATAAACAAGGCTTCCATTACTATTTGTAAAGGAAGCCTTGTTTGATATTTATCTTATGTTTATAAACTTAAGATATAGTGAAATACATTACTATTAATGCTATGGCGCCTATAGAATTATTTAGAGCATGTACCAGAATTGAATCCGATAAATTTCCCTTTCTCTGATATGCAAGATATAGTATTAGCCCCATTAAGAAATACATAGAGAAACTTATAATATTATCGAAACCATGAAGAGAAGCAAAAATAGCAGAACTTACTATCATTGTTAAGTTCTTATATTTATTTTGGAAGAATAATTCTGGGAAGATTCCTCTAAAAACAAGTTCTTCAAATAAAGGTGCTATTATGATGATACATAATATAAATGCTATAAAGTACGGTAGTGATGTGTTTTTACCAAAATCTAGTAGCAATTGATCATTGCTAGTCGTATCGCTTTTAAATATAGTTGAACTTGCAATGGTCAAGATAACAACAATTATACGAATGGCTAAAAGGTAAAGTATGTCTTTTAAAACATCTTTTTTTGATAATGTAAGTAATTGTTTTTTTGAGACATTACGATAATAATTCAAAGTTAATTTTATTATAAATAATATCAAAGCTAGCAAAATGATTGAGATTAATACATCTATATATATAGGTGAGTTTGTACTTAATGATGATGCAATCATTATTAAAGAAAGTGGTAGTGATACTATGATAATAAAACCAAAAATCTTTATTAAATCAAATAAATTTTCAGATAATGTTTTTTCTTTTTTCATTTTGTTCTCCTTACTAATATTCTTCAGTTACTTTTAGTCCGTTGTCTAATAATTCTTGCAGTCTTTTGATTTCTTCTTGAACGACGGTTTTTCCTTCTTCAGTTATTAAATATTCTTTTTTACGTGAATTATCGGCTTCTTCGAGTTCAACAATCCATTCTTTATCAACTAGAGTATTTAAGGCTCCATAAAGTGTTCCTGCAGCAAGTTTAACCCTACCACCTGACATCTCTTCAGTATTTTGCATTATTCCGTAGCCATGCAAGGGCTCATAGAGAGACAGTAAGATATAGTAGACAGCCTCAGTTAATACTATTTTTTTTGATTTAGCCATTTTCCCTCACTCACTAACTATATTTTCATTTTTTAATATTTTCTTTTTTTCATCAAGTTTGAAGTAACACAGTACCCATATTAAAATATCAACAATTGATAATATAAAAAGTAATTTATAATATTTTGTGCCACGAAATAGTAATGAGTATAGAAAAAGTAGTATTGAAAAGACTAATAATATTATAGAAAATCTTATCAACTTATTTAAATAGTCAATCCTAGATTGGTTATCTGAGAAAAGTTCAAATTCTTCTTCATTATCAGTGTTTTCTTTTGCTAAATATACCCAATTTAAATATTGGCCAACTTTTTGGACATCAAATGATTGCAGAAAGTCTAGATATTCTTTATTTTTCTTTTTACCACCATTTAAATAGTCCAATCGATATGTATATTCATTAGGTTTTCCTTTGTAAAACTTATAATAAAAAGAAAATTTAACCTCCTCAAGTTGCCAACCCTGTGCGGACATATCATTTAACCATTTTTCTTCTTTATCAAAATTCCAAAAAAGAAATGCTTTAAATATTTTTTTCTCTGTCATCCTAACCTCACTCGCTGATTATCTGTTCTTTTTCAATCTCTTTTTTGCTTTTATGAATTTTATAAATTCTGCTTAGTTGCATTATAACTAAAATACTAATTGCCAAGAATCCAAATGAGAACAATAGTTTTCTTGTAATCGTCCATGTTGGAAATTCTTTAATAGCTGGAATAAAAGTAAACAACATGATGCATGAAAATGCTAAAAAGGATGACCAAAGATATCTTTCTACTCTGTTTAGATAGTTAGTCTTTGATACATTATCAGAGAATAAGTCGAAATCCCCATCTGAGGTCTCTTTCTCTAAATATAATTTTTCGCTATTTCGTCCTATATATCTTATATTCATTTCTTTTAAAAAATCAATATATTTTTTTGTCTCTTTTTGATTTCTATCAGTAAAATATATTTTATATTGATATCTATCAGGTTGACAATCAGATAAATAATATTTAGTAGAAGAAATTCTTTTTAAGCGCCATCCTTCTTTTGCTAATTTATTCAAATATTCTTCTTCTTTAACAAAATCATTTAATTTTATATAAACAGTTTTTTCCATCTTATAACCTCTTTAGTTAATTAATTGTTTTTCGAGAACATTTTTCTTTTTGTTGATTTTTGATAATCCACTTAACCATATAATTATCAAGATTATAAGTGCTGTGGAAATATAAGGAGCTAGCATTAATTCTGTATTTGATGATACTAAAAGAAGATTTAATATAAAACAAGAAATAGTCATTGTACTAGATTTTAGAAGTTTATTTAAAAAATTAATACGGTACTGCTTATCTGAAAAAAGTTCAAATACTTGATCACTAGAATTTTCATTTTCCATAGATAGATATAACAAATTATATGTTTGATAAACTTTTTCGATTCCAAAGGATTGGATAGAATTTAAGTATTCTTGATTTTTTTCTTTACTATTATCTAAATAGTCAAGTTTATAGATATATGTATTTGGCTGACAACTCTTAAATGTATATTTTATTCTTTTGATTTCTGTAAGTTGCCAACCCTGTGCAGACATATCATTTAGCCATTTTTCTTCTTCATCAAACTGCCAGAAGAGAAAAAATTTTTTAACTTTTTTTTCCATCTTATTTCCTCACTCAATTATTTCCCTTTTTTTATTTATATCGGAATCCGATACAAATAAAATATCACCTTCCGATATAACTGTCAACGATATATTGGAAAAAGTAAAAAAAAGAAATCTGTTGATGGCAAATTTCTTTCATATCATTTGAGTTGGTAGAGACTCAAGTGATTTAGGCATAAAGTTTTTTAATTAAAAATACACGAAGAGCTAGTTATTAATGAGTTTAAAGCACATGTATTTTAGTAAACCTTATAATTATTATAGGTTTACTAAAATAATATCACTTTACAGAATTTTTGCAATACTTTTTGTAAAAAGAACAAAAAATAAGCACCTCTCTAAATATTGAGAAGTGCTTATAAATTACTCTATTAAGTCAGAAAACTCAGCATTTACAAAATTTGCTAAGTCCTGAGGATTTATCTGGATACTTTTTCCAACTTCACCTGCAGACACGATCATGAATTCTTTATCTTGGGCTACTTTATCAATAAAAATTGGGAATTTCTTAGTTTGCCAGATTCCAACAGGGTTGTTAGCCCCGTGAATATAACCAGTCGTTTTTTGAAGATCTTTAAGTGGTATCATGGCAACTTTTTTATTGCCACTAGCAGTTGCTAATTTTTTATAGGATAGGTGTTGAGTGATTGGGATGATTCCGATTACTGGTCCAGTATTATTTCCGATGAGTGCTAATGTTTTATAGATGTCATCTTCTGATACATTATCTGGTTTTTCACCCTCTAATGCATTTATTTCCAAACCTATGTGAGCAATCCCTGCCTTATCTAGAATTTGTTCAACTAAGGTTTTTTTATGTTTTTTCTTAGCCATAAATAATTCTTTCTATTTGTATTTCTCTTCTAATCCGCTCATCCAAAGGCCTAATAGAACTCCCAGTCCAAAAAGGATAAGTGAAATGATAAATGTTCCAAACCCAGCACCAGCATATGAAATAGACTCAGCAGATTTAGGATTCGGTATTAGAATAAGTAGTGTACTTGCTAATACAATACCGATGATAAAGTGGTAGACGCGTGAATAGTAGTGTTCTAAGAGATACTCCATAAGTTTTGAAAATAGTAATATCGCAAGCACTCCTCCAATAGTAATTGGAAGGAAGACTCCTAGAAGGTCAAAACTCTTAAACCCAGCAAGCATTGGGCTGTATAACCCTAATATTAGTAGGAAGTTTGAAGGACTTAGTCCTGGAACTAGTACTCCAAGAGCGATAAGTGCTCCTGCTAAGATAAATGTAGCAAAGTTTGCAGGTAGTGTACCAAACATATATGGCATGAAGTATAAGAATAATCCACCTATAATAAAACTACCTATTAACCAAGTTAAATCAGTTCTCGTATGTTGGCCGGCTTGCTTACTTGATGCTTCACGCCAAAGTGAAGGAATGCTACCGACGATTGCTCCTGCAAATCCCCATAGGACAATAACTTGATAGTTTGCAAGGAGGTATTCAAGTGGAGCTGATAAAATTCCGATTCCTAGTATTCCACCAATTCCAACAGGTAGGAAATATAGGAAATTTTCTTTAAAGTTTTCGCGAATATGAGCAAGAAAATGAAGCATCCTGTCATATAAGCCTAAAATTGCTGCGAGTACGCCTCCCGAGACTCCGGGCAATATAAATCCAAGGGCAATGATTACACCCTTAAACATTCTAATGAACCAATCTTTCATATTGTTTTATTTCTCTCTTTCTTGATAATAAAAAATAACCGTGAGGTATATCACGGTTAATTATATCATGGTTGCAAGATTTTTGGAAACTTACTAATAATAGCTGATAAGACTATACTTGCGACTAAGGCTGTTAAAATGGCACTTAGCCCATTTACAACTAAAGAATATGATACTGCTCCCCAACCCTTCCACGCATATTGACTCCAGAAGATTACTCCTGCAATAAAATGCCAGAAAAACCTAGCGAAAGTTGCAAAGAAGCTGGCTACTATTGTCCAAAATATAGTATTTGATTTTAAACGAGATCGAAATATACCAGCAGTACCACCAAAGGTAAATGCAACTATATATTCGATGAAAACTTGGGAAAGTGAAAGATAATCAACAACTCCAGTTGCAAAATGAAGTAACCCCCAAATAAGTCCAGCTATAAGCCCAGGTGCTAATCCACGTCTTAAACCAAATAAAATAATTACGGTTTGTCCCAGACTAACATCAATCCATCCAAATCTAACTTTTAAAAATGAAAGTGTCATTGCGAGTGCTGCACAGAGCGAAGCTTCAACAAGAATCCTCAAGTCTAGCTTTTGTGTTTTTGACATAAAAAAATCCTCCTAAAATTCACAAGGAAGATGTATTATCTATAAACATATAGTAACACATCCCTACGACGGTATTAACCGTATCAGGTTCTGAGGGTGAATCTCAACCAGAAGAATTGACTTCCAGTACCCCTTGCGTATCTTTATCTTAACATATGTGCTAGAATATTACAAAAAAATAATATGAGAAAAGGAATCGAAAATGAAAATAGCAATAATTGGACTGGGACATGTAGGAAGTACAATAGCTTATACCCTTCAGGGGCAAAAAGAGATTTCAGATATCTTTCTCTATGATAAACAAGAAGATAAGTTACAAGCTGAATATCAGGATTTAAGAGATGGATTGATACTCTCTGAATATCCTGAAAAAAATATTGTTTTAAATGATTATTCTGCCTTAGGTTCTGCCGATATATTGATTTATTGTCCGGGAGATATTAAAGTGCTAGAACATGAGAGTGACCGTTTGGCAGAATTAAGAGTAACTAGTAGGATTACCCGTGAAATTGCACCTAAAATAAGTAAATCAGGATTTTCTGGTTTGATTATCTCTATAACAAATCCATGTGATGTCATTGCAGGTTATTTAAAAGAACTGCTTAATTATCCAGCCCATAAAATTATTGGAAGTGGGACAGTATTAGACACAAATCGCCTAAGAAATGCACTTATTGATGCGGACTATGATGCAAGTAAGGGTATGATAATTGGAGAACATGGCGAAACCCAAGTAGCCGTAATTGACCTTGATCTTTCAAAATCTCAAAAAGATGAACTTTTGAGCAAGTCACGATATGGAGGTTGGTCAATTTTTAATGTAAAAAAATATACTGCATTTGGCATTGCACCAAGTGTTCTGTATATATTAAAAAGTATTTGGAATGAAACAGGTCAACCTTTACCAGTATCAACTTATGATTCAAAAGAAGATATATTTTATTCTTATCCTACAATTTTATCAAGAGAAGGAGTAGTTTCAAAAGTTGATTTTCCATTGATGAATGATTTAAGCTATAAAGAGGAATTAAAAAAATCTATTGAGCGAATTCGTGAAAATAAGGATACGATATAATTTACATATGTTGTCATAAAAAATTTTGAAGGTTGAGATAATCTTTTTGATGATATGATAAGTTTAATAAATTTTAAGGAGTACTTATTCATGAAAAAAAGTAAAATATTTACAGCTATAGTTGCTGCTACTGCATTACTAACTCTAGCTGCTTGTGGTAATGGAAAATCATCTTCAAAAACTCAGGACAAGGCAAAGAGCTACAAGGTTGGAGTTGTATCAGATAGTGAGAAAGAAATCTGGAAGAGTGTAGCAGCAGATCTAAAGGAAAAAGACGGAATAGATCTTGAAATAAAAGAATTCAGTGACTATAACACGCCAAATGCAGCTCTTGTTGATGGAAGTATTGATTTAAATGCCTTCCAGCATATTGCATTTCTCGATGAGTATAATTCGAGTCATAAACAAGATATTGTATCAATAGGATTTACATATGTCTCTCCATTAGGACTATATTCTAAGAAAGTTAAGGATTATAAAGATATCAAGGATGGCGATGAAATTGCTATTCAAAATGATGTAGTTAATTGTGGCCGTGCTTTGCAATTACTTAATGCAATAAATATCATTACTCTAAAGAGTGATGCGCCAGCTTCACCAACTGTAAATGATATTGAGAAGTATAATGTAAAGATTAAGATTACAGAAGTTGATGCTTCTCAAACGGCTTCTTCACTACCAGACGTAGCAGCAGCAACAGTTAATACCAACTATGCACTTGATGCAGGATTAAAACCTACTAAAGACGCGATTTACCTTGACACTGAACGTTTAAAAGAAGTTAATGATATTTATAAAAATATCATAGCTGTAAAGCCTGAAAATAAAGATAATCCAGATTTTAAAAAGATTGTTGAAGCATATCAGACTGACAAGACTGCTGAATTAATAAAGAAAAATTCTGACGGGAATGATATACCTGCTTGGACCAAATAAATTTGTATATTAAAAAGGGAGAATGCGAAAGTTCTCCTTTTTGTTTTGTTTACCAAATTTCATTATATGAATATTAAAAGTGCCTATAAAAAAACTTTTGATCTAGACAAAAAGTTACATGATAAGATGAGTGAGTAGTCAAAACTACAGAGAAAATTATTGGAGATCTAATCATGAAAAAAAGTAAATTATTTACAGGAATTATTGCAGCTGCAACAATATTAACTTTGATTGCTTGTGGAAACAAGGAAAAAGCAACTTCGAATAAAGAAGGTGAAAAAGAACGCATATACACAATTGGTGTTGTTTCAGATACCGCCAAACTAACTTGGGATGAAGTTGCGAAGGTTGTTGAAAAAGATGGTATAAAAATTAAATTAAAGCAATTTAGTGATTACAATACACCTAATGATGCGCTAGCAGATGGAAGTATTGATTTGAATGCTTTCCAACATATTGCATTTATGGAAAACTATAATAAAGAAAAGAAACAAGATTTAGTTTCTATCGGCTATACATTTGTTTCTCCCTTAGGATTATATTCAAATAAAATTAAGGATTATAAAGATATTAAAAATGGAGATAAAATTGCCATTCCAAATGATGTCACAAATGGTGGGCGTGCATTACAATTATTAGATGCTATTCAAGTTATTAAATTAAAGGATGATGCACCTAAATCACCATCAATCAAGGATATTGATAAATACATTAAAGATGTGAAGATTGAAGAACTAGATGCTTCTCAAACAGCAGCTACACTTCCGGATGTTACGGCTGCTGTTATAAATACAAACTATGCAGTTGATAGTGGATTAAAGCCTAAAAAAGATGCTATTTATCTTGATACGGATAATCTTTCTAAGGTAGGAGATATCTACAAAAATATTATTGCAGTTAAGGCAGAAAATAAAGACAATCCAGATTTTGCAAAAATTGTAAAAGCATACCAAACTGATAAAACGATTGAAATTTCAGATAAAGAGTCTTATGGTAATGATATACCAGCTTGGAAATAACAGGATTCTAAGTATTCAGAGATAGAAAATACGGATTAGTTATTCGTATTTTTTTGCCATAAAAAATTTTTAACCCCCTATAAATTATTTTTGCTGCCATATTGTAAATGCCGTGGTATTATATTCTTACATCAAAAAAACAGAGGTATTAAGGAGATTTAATAAATGAAAAAGAGTAAATTAATAGCAGGTTTATTTGCAGCAGTAGCAGTTCTATCACTTGCAGCATGTGGGAGTAAAGATTCAAAAAAAGCTGATGGTGACAAAAAAACTTACACTGTTGGTGTAGTATCAGATTCGGCAAAAGAAGTTTGGGAACAAGTTGTAAAAGATGTTAAAGATGAAGGTATTGATTTAAAAATTAAACAATTTAGTGACTACAATACTCCAAACGATGCTTTAGCAGATGGAAGTATTGATTTAAATGCTTTCCAACATATTGCCTTTTTAGAAAACTATAATAAAGAAAAAGGTAAAGATTTAACGCAAATTGGATTCACACTAATCTCACCACTAGGTCTATACTCTGATAAATTGAAAGATTATAAAGACATCAAGGACGGAGACAAAATCGCCATTCCAAATGATGTGACAAATGGTGGACGCGCACTTCAATTGCTTAACTCTATTGATGTAATTAAGTTGAAATCAGATGCACCAGAGTCACCAACAGTAAAAGATATTGATACTTATACTAAAAAAGTTGAAATTAAAGAACTTGATGCTTCTCAAATTCCAGCAGCATTACCAGATGTTGCAGCAGCTGTAATTAACACTAACTACGCTGTCGATGCTGGTCTTAAACCTAAAACAGATGCTTTGTATTTAGATACTGATAACTTGGATAAAGTTGGAGATATCTATAAAAACGTTATCGCTGTAGATGGTAAAAATAAAGATAAAGAAGACTTCAAGAAAATTGTGAAAGCTTATCAAACTGATAAAATAGCAGAATTGATTTCTAAAACTTCAGGTGGAAATGATATTCCAGCTTGGAAATAATATAGTGTAAAGGAGTCTGAGCTCTCAGGCTCCTTTGGCTTTTAAATGATAAAGGTGATGAATAATGATTGATTTAAAAAATATAGTTGTAAAGTTTAAACAAAAAGATAAAGAATTAGTCGCTGTTGATGACGTTTCAGTAAGAGTTGACAAAGGTGATATCTACGGGATCGTAGGATACTCTGGGGCTGGTAAATCAACTTTGGTTCGTGTTATAAATTTACTTCAAGTTCCAACAAGTGGAGAAGTAATTGTTGATGGAAAAAATTTAGAAAAGCTTAGCAATAAGGAACTTAGGGAAGAACGTAAAAAAATCGGTATGATTTTCCAACATTTTAATTTGATGGAGAGTAGAACAATCTATCAAAATGTTGAATTTCCTTTAAAAGGAAGCGGACTAACAAAGGAAGAAGAAAGAGTGAAAATTGAACGCCTTCTTGATTTAGTAGGTATTCTAGA
Source organism: Floricoccus tropicus (assembly GCF_001832905.1). Taxonomy (GTDB): domain Bacteria; phylum Bacillota; class Bacilli; order Lactobacillales; family Streptococcaceae; genus Floricoccus; species Floricoccus tropicus. The sequence goes on from NZ_MKIR01000024.1 coordinate 324,247, forward strand.
TAAAAAAGATTATTATCCATCTCAACTTTCTGGAGGTCAAAAACAACGTGTAGCTATCGCTCGTGCATTAGCAAATGATCCGAAAATACTACTATGTGATGAAGCGACAAGTGCTTTGGACCCTAAGACAACACTTTCAATTCTTGAATTACTTAGAGAAGTTAATGAAGCTCTAGGCATTACAATTGTTATAATTACGCATGAAATGCAGGTAGTAAAAGAAATTTGTAATAAGGTTGCCGTAATGGAAAAAGGACGTGTTCTTGAAGATGGATATGTAATTGATATTTTCAATGAACCAAGAGAACTCTTGACACAAGATTTTATTAGAACAGCTACACACATTGAGCAAGCCGAGAAGAAAATTCTTACCTATAATAAGGATGCAGATATTTTTGAACTTAAGTTTGCTGGAAATAATACTGTAAACCCGGTGATTATAGAATTATTTAAGAGATTTGGTATAACAGCTACAATTCTTTACGGAAATATTGAATATTTACAAGATACACCGTTTGGGACTTTATTAGTGAGCTTTGATAAACAGCCAGATTTAGCAGAAGTATCAGAATATCTTCTAAGTCAAAATGTTAAGATTGAAAAACTAGGAGGCAATAAATGATAGAAAAATATTTTCCGTATGCAAGCCAACTTCCTGATGAGTTTGTACAAGCAACGCTTGAAACAGTATATATGGTTGTTGTTTCAGCCCTTATTGCAGGCGTTCTTGGCTTATTCTTAGGTATTGTTCTTATTCTTACAGGTAAAGATGGATTAAAAGAAAATAAGCATGTTTATAATTTTTTAGATAAATTAGTTGATATTGGTCGTAGTATTCCCTTTATTATTTTATTAGCAGTTATTTTTCCATTTACTAGATTTGTTGTTGGAACAATTGTTGGGACTACTGCTGCTATACCACCATTAGTTGTAGCTACTGTCCCATTCTATGCACGTCAAATTCAAAATGCATTGTTGGAAGTCGACCCGGGAGTCATTGAAGCTGCGCGTGCTATGGGTGTTAGTGACCTTGGGATAGTCTTTCGTGTCTACCTCAAAGAAGGGTTAGTTCCTATTATTCGTGCATCGAATTTCACAATGATTAGTTTGATTGGATTAACTACAATGGCCGGAGCAGTAGGTGGTGGTGGGCTTGGACAGCTTGCAATTTCAAAAGGATATCAAAGATATCACAATGATGTGACTTTTGCTGCTCTAATTATCCTATTAATCCTGGTATTCATCACTCAATTAATTGGAAATATTGCCATTAAACTGACAAGTAAAAATAAAAAACGATAATTATATCTTGAAAAACAGCTTACAGTAAAAGCTTTGGAAATTTCAAAACTGTTTTTTAATTATAAAAAAACAATTGTATTTGTATTACCAAAAATTTGAGAAAAGGTAAACAAAAATAAAAGTGGAAAACAATTGATATTTTAAGTTTCATTTAAGGTTTGAACCATATACTAAGCGTAGCCCTTAAAAAGTCGTATATGCGACTTATCCTACTGATTTAATTATCAGTAAACTTTTCTTTTTCATAAAACTCCTTAAATACCCTCGGTTGCGACCGGGGGTATTTATTTTGTCTAGGAAATAATTAGGCATAAGTCTTTAACTAGTAGGATATTTATTTTCTTTTAAATATAGTAGAAAAAGTTTAAAATATAATTAAGGTAATAATAGAAAGCGAGGCTCTTATGAAATTAACTACTCTAGGATGTTGGGGAGGATATCCCTATAAAGATGCTGGGACTACAAGTTTTTTGTTAACTAGTGAATCTGGTTTTAATTTATTAATTGATGCTGGAAGTCGTGCAGTAACTGAACTTGAACATGAACTTTCTCCCTTACAACTTGATGCTGTAATTATAAGCCATTATCATCAAGATCATATTGCTGACTTAGGGGTTTTGCAACAGTATCGCCAACTTTGGCCTAAAACTGATCCTGAGTGGGATTCTATGATTTTAGATATTTATGGACACAATAGAGATGAAGTTAACTTTAAAAATTTAACATTAGCAAACGTTTCTAATGGTCATGCTTATGATTATGAAAATGGACAAAAAATTGGACCGTTTGATATAACCTTTATTGAAACAGTACACCCAGTTGTATGTTATGCTATGAGAATTGTTGAAAGAAAAACAGGGCAGACTCTTGTCTTTACAGGAGATACGGGATGGTTTGATGATTTAATTCCGTTTACTAAAGGGGCAGATATGTTCTTAGCGGATGTTTATTTATTTAAAGGTCAAGAAAAGCATTTTGCGCATTTGACAAGCTTTGAAGCAGGTAAGATTGCTAGAGAAGCTGGTGTGAAAAAATTAGTCTTGACACATTTACCTCAACATGCACCGACTCATATTAGTTCTGAAAATTATTTAGAAATCTTGAGAGATGAAGCTCAGACTGAGGCAGGTGCAATTCCAGTTGAACTAGCTGAGCCACATAGGAAATGGGATTTTAATGATTTCTGATATCCAAATTTTTACAGAAGATGAAAAAAAATATTTTATGCAAGAGGCACTAAAGGAAGCTCAGAAGGCGTATGATAATGAAGAAGTTCCCATCGGAGCAGTGGTTGTCAAAGATAAAGAAATTATTGCCAGAAGTTTTAATCAAAGAGAGCTTCAACAAAGAGCAGTAGACCATGCTGAAGTTTGTGTTATTAATCTAGCAAATGAATATGTTGGGAATTGGAGACTTACAGATTGTGCTATGTTTGTAACTATTGAGCCTTGTGTAATGTGTGCAGGAGCTATTGGGCTTGCTCGCATTCCTCAGATTTATTTTGGTGCTACAAATGCTAAATTTGGTGCTGTTTCTTCACTTTATCAAATTCTTGAGGATACCAGGTTAAATCATCGAGTACAGGTGGAATCAGGGATTTTACAAGAAGAGTGCAGTAAAATAATGCAAATGTTTTTTAAGGCTAGACGAAAAAATTAGAGTATGTTATAATACTTTTTGGGGCAATATTTTGTTTATGAAGCGTGTCAGGACCTGACGGTAGCAGCACTAAGTAGGCAAGGTATGTGCCCTTTTTTGATTTTATTTGAAAATAAAAAAAGCCAACTTATGTTAGCTTTTCTATTAATAGAGAGTTAGCCGAAGATTTTCTTCCACAAGCTTTCTTTTTTCTTTTTTATTGTTTCTCTTGTAGTAAGGATATCTTTGTACTGGTCATAAATATCACAATGTTCAATATTAACAGCTTTACTTGAATGTATTATTATTCCAAATACAGTAGACTCCCAAGGTTCAGCAACAATTGTGACTGCAGCGTTATGGTCCTTAGCTTTTTTGACATAAGCCATGCTTATATCATCTGGTAATGTCCCATTGATTTTTACTGTGATATCGTCATACTTGCTTTGGATGTCTTCAAGGATTTTATCAAACGATGAAAGAACCTCTTTCTTCATGCAATCATCGTAGGTTATGATAAGAATGACTCTTTCGCGAAAAGTATTAAGATATTTTCTTTGTTCATCTGGGTTAAAGCGATGCTCCCCGTTTGCAGCCATATCAATTCTATTTTTTAAATTCGTTTCCATACCTGCATTATAACAAATATGGTAGAATAATACTAGAAACTGATTTTTCTGTAATATATGGAAAGGTACTAATATTGTAATGGATATACTGGTTAAACTTGCTGAATATAACGTTATTGAAACCGAGAGGTTGCTACTACGTCCTATTCAAATATCTGATGCGAATGACATGTTTAAATATTCTTCAGATGAAGAGAATTTAATATACATATTTCCACCACATAGAACCATAGAAGAAACTAAATATTCCATTACACATAATTTTATGGCAAAACCCTTAGGCAAATGGGCAATTGAATTCAAAGAAAATAGTAAAATGATTGGTACTATTGATTTTATAAAGGTTAATTTCAATGATAAGAATGTTGAGATAGGATATGTCCTAAATAAAGTATATTGGGGAATGGGCTTCATGACGGAAGCAATTAGAACATTGACTGATTTTTCTTTTCGTGAATTTGGACTTAAGAGTTTAGAAATAATTGTTGACAAAAGAAATATTGCCAGTTCTAGGGTTGCAGAAAATGTTGGATTTAAAAAGATAAGAGATTATAAATCGGCTAATAAATATACAAAAGAAATTGTTATTTTCACACAATACAAAATAGAAAGATGGGAATATTTAAAAGAAAATGAGTAAACACCAGGAAATTATTGAATATATTGAAGACTTAGAGATCGGGAAAAAAGTCAGTGTTCGAGGACTGTCACAGAAACTTTCAGTAAGTGATGGAACTGCTTATCGTGCCATTAAAGAGGCTGAACGTAGAGGTTTGGTTGCGGTTGTTGACCGTGCAGGTACAATTCGTATTGCAACACGTGAACAAAGAATTATTGAACGCTTAACATATGAAGAAATTGCTAAAATCTCAAATGCAGAGATTTTAGGTGGTCATGCTGGTATGGATCGTGAATTTAATAAATTTGCAATTGGTGCTATGACTGAAAAAAATATCAAAAAATACCTTTCTATCGGTGGACTTTTGATTGTTGGAGATAGAACAGATATCCAACTTTTAGCCCTTGAAGAAGGAAATGCCGTACTTGTTACAGGTGGGGTACCTGTTGATAAGAAAGTATTAAAATTAGCAGATGAAGTTGAAATTCCGGTTATGCGTACAACTTTTGATACATTTACAGTTGCTAGCCGTATAAATCGTGCCTTGAGTAACGAGCTAATTAAAAAAGATATAGTTACAGTAGCTGACGTTTATCAAACAAATGTACCTACTCTTAAAGAAGACAGCACAATTAAGGATTATAATGATTTGGTTAAAAAGACTAATGATAGTCGCTTTGCAGTAGTAAATCAACATAAACTTGTTGTAGGTATCGTAAGCATGCGCGATGTAGCTGGTAAAACATTAAACACATCAATTGACAAGGTTATGACTCGCAATCCTATTGTGGCTCCACTTGATATGACAGTGGCCAGTGCTAGTCAAAAAATGATTTTTGATGGTTTTGAATTAATGCCAGTAGTAAACTCTGAAAAAATGTTTACAGGTGTTGTCAGCCGTGGAGATGTTCTACGTAGTTTACAAGAATCACAAGAGCAAAATCAATTTTCTCACACTATGAGTGATGATGTTGCAAACGCAATTCATGAGGTTCAGAGCTATTATACATTCACCGTAGATCCATTCATGATGAACTCTATGGGTAATATTTCAAATGGTGTGATGGTTGAAATTATTTCAAACATTGCTGGACGTGTGATGACAAAAACAAAAAATAAAAATATTCTAATTGACCAACTAAATATCTATTTTATGGATGCTGTAAGCATCGATGATGAGTTAGAGGTGTATCCAAAAGTAATTTCAGAAACAAGACGTGGCGCAGTTATTGACGTTGAGGTTTACTTAGATTATAAAATTATCAGTAAAGCTTTGATTACAGTACAAGTTCAATAGTATTTTTATCAGCAAAAGAAAAAGTAGATAGTAGTGAAAAAGGGTGGTAGTTAAATGCAAGAAATGAAGACAGTTATAGATAAGATTAAAGAATATGATACGATTATTATTCATCGTCACCAAAAACCAGATCCAGATGCTTTGGGAAGCCAAGTTGGACTTAAGGAAATAATTAAAGAAAATTTTCCTGATAAAAAAGTTTACGCAGTTGGTTATGATGAACCAAGTCTTACATATTTAACTACTATGGATCAAATTTCTGATGATACATACAAAGGCGCTCTTGTTATTGTTTGCGATACTGCAAATACTCCAAGAATTGACGATGCAAGATATAGTACTGGAGATTTTCTAATTAAGATTGATCACCATCCAAATGATGATGCTTATGGAGATTTTCTTTATGTTGATGATTCTGCATCATCTGCAAGTGAAATTATCACGGAATTTGCTATGACTTTTGGCTTAAAACTTAATTCAGCAAGTGCACGTATGTTATATGCTGGTATTGTTGGAGATACTGGACGTTTCTTGTATCCAGCGACAACTTCAAGGACAATGTATTTAGCATCAATTTTGAGAGAACAAGATTTTGATTTTGCAAAACTTGGTCGTCAAATGGACAGTGTAGACTTGAATATTGCAAAACTTCAAGGCTATGTTTTTGAAAATATTATAATTGATGAAAATGGAGCTGCTTATGTTACTCTTAGTCAAGAGCTCTTGAAATCATATGGAGTTACAGAAAGCGAAGTGAGTTCTGTTGTTCCGACACCAGGTCGTGTAGCAAGTATTGAAGCATGGGTTCTCTTTGTTGAACAGCCTGAAGGATATTATAGAGTAAATCTAAGAAGTAAGACAACCGTTATTAATGAGATTGCTAAAAATCATCGTGGTGGTGGTCATATTTTTGCGAGTGGAGCAGTAAGCAAAAATGTTGATGAGAACAAGCAAATTTACCAAGAATTGCAAGCGGCTGTAGCTAATAAATAATTTCTTGTGTAAAACGGTGAATTTTTGTGTTAAAATAGCATCTGTTATAAAAAAATAATTTGTGAGATTGTATATAAATGAAAAAAATATTAATTAATGGCGGAAATCGAATAAAAGGTGAGGTTACAATATCTGGAGCAAAAAATAGCGTAGTAGCTCTAATTCCAGCTACTATCCTAGCAGATGATATTGTTGTTTTAGATGGTGTTCCTGATATTTCTGATGTTTCAAGTTTAATTGAAATAATGGAAATAATGGGAGCAAAGGTTAAGCGTGATGGTGAAACATTAACGATTGATCCTAGAACAGTTAAGAGTATGCCCCTTCCATACGGTAAGATTAATAGTCTTCGTGCTTCATATTATTTTAATGGAGCTTTACTTGGAAAATTTGGTGAAGCTACTGTTGGTCTACCAGGAGGATGTGATCTTGGACCTCGTCCTATTGATCTTCATATAAAGGCATTTGAAGCACTTGGTGCAAAAATGACTTACAAAGAAAATGCAATGCACCTTACTACAGAAGGTGAAAAATTACAAGCAACAAATATCTTTATGGATATGGTTAGTGTTGGTGCAACAATAAATACAATGCTTGCAGCTGTAAAGGCTGAAGGTAGAACTATTATTGAGAATGCAGCAAGGGAACCAGAAATCATTGATGTTGCAACTCTTTTGAATAGTATGGGTGCTCAGATAAAGGGTGCTGGAACAGATGAAATTAGAATTGATGGAGTTCCAACACTTGGAGGAGCAAGACATACAGTAATTCCTGACCGTATTGAAGCCGGTACCTATATTTCCCTTGCTGCTGCATTCGGTGACGGAGTAGTAGTTAATAATGTTATTTATGAGCATCTTGAATCATTTATCTCTAAGTTAGAAGAAATGGGTGTTCGAATGACTATAAGAGAAGATTCAATTGAAATCTATAAATCTGAAGATTTGAAAGCTGTTAACATTAAAACAGTCCCTTATCCAGGATTTGCAACAGATTTACAGCAACCTATCACACCTCTTTTGTTAATGACCAATGGTCATGGAAAAATTGTTGATACAATATATGAAAAGCGTGTGAATCATGTTGGTGAACTTGTCAAAATGGGAGCTGATATGAAGGTAGATAGTGACATAGTTAGTTATCGTGCACCAAATAGACTTAGAGGAGCTGAAGTTACTGCAACAGATCTTCGCGCAGGTGCGGCTTTGGTAAATGCAGGAATTATTGCTGAAGGTCAGACTAAAATTAATAATATTGAATTTATTTTAAGAGGCTATGATAATATTATTGAAAAAATGACGTCTCTTGGAGTAGATATAAAAATTATTGAAGAATAAAGCAAATTCTATTGCAAATTCTTCTTGATTTTGATAAACTATATAGTGCTTGACTACTGTGAGTGGTCTCACCAATCTCTGAATTGGCAAACAGTTCAGGGCAGAAAGGAAAATGACAATGAAAAAAGATATCCATCCTAATTATGGACCAGTAGTATTCATGGATACTACAACTGGTTACAAATTTTTGAGCGGTTCAACAAAATCTTCTAAAGAAACTGTTGAATGGGAAGACGGAAACACTTATCCACTAATTCGTGTTGAAATTTCTAGTGATTCACATCCATTCTACACAGGACGTCAAAAATTCACACAAGCAGACGGACGTGTCGATCGTTTCAACAAAAAATACGGTCTCAAAGACGCAAACGCTGCAGAATAATTTGTATTATTATGACAGAGAAAAAACACCGCAAGGTGTTTTTTTGTATAGTTTTAAATGTTAAAATTAAGTAAATAACAAATCAATGATATGAGTGGTAGGGATATTAGAAATAAAATAGTTGAATAATTAATATTATTTTTATTAGATGTTTATTTGTGTTCTTTTTTTGCATTTTTATGAATAAATACAATTTCTCTTTTATTTTTTCTCTTTATATGATAAAATCAATACAAGACTGTGTGTCAGTTAAGTCGTAGGAGGAAGAAATTTTATAATGAATGAATTTGAAGAACTATTAAACAGCGTCGGTGACGTAAAAGTTGGCGATATCGTAAAAGGTGAGATCCTTTCAGTAGATGGTGATCAAGCTTCTGTAGCTATCGTTGGAACTGGTGTTGAAGGCGTACTTACTTTACGTGAATTAACAAGTGAACGTGACGCTGATATAAATACTTTTGTAAAACCAGGTGATGAATTAGAACTTTTAGTTGTAAAACAAATCGTTGGTAAAGAGTCTGAAGGTGCAACTGTATTCTTACTTTCTAAGAAACGTTTAGATGCTCGTAAAGCATGGACTGCTCTTGAAGGTAAAGAAGGCGAAGTTGTAACCGTTAAAGTTCTAAGAAACGTTAAAGGTGGACTTTCAGTGGATTATCAAGGTGTACGAGGATTCATCCCAGCATCTATGATTGACACATATTTCGTTCGTGATACTGCAAAATTTGTAGGACAAGACGTTGAAGCTGAAATTATTGAAGTTAACGCTTCAGAAAACCGTTTCATCTTATCTCGTAAAGCAGTAGTTGAAAAATCAGCTGCAGCTGCTCGTAAAGAAGTTTTCGAAAAAATCGAAGAAGGTTCTGTAGTTGAAGGAACAGTTGCTCGTTTAACTGACTTCGGTGCATTTGTGGACCTTGGTGGTGTTGATGGACTTGTTCACGTTACTGAACTTGCTCATGGACGCGTAAGAAACCCTAAAGATGTTGTATCTGTTGGAGATAAAATCAACGTTAAAGTTCTTAAAGTTGATGAAGATGCTAACCGTATCTCATTATCACTTAAAGCTACAGCACCTGGACCTTGGACTGATATCGAAGAAAAAGCTGCTGTTGGAACAGTTCTTGATGGTACTGTAAAACGTTTAACTGATTTTGGTGCATTTGTTGAAATTTTCCCAGGTGTTGAAGGATTAGTTCACATCTCACAAATTTCACACACTCGTGTTGAAAATCCAAAAGATGTTCTTACTGCTGGACAAGAAGTTAAAGTTAAAGTTCTTGATGTTAAACCTGAAGAAGAACGCGTATCTCTTTCAATCAAAGCTTTAGAAGAAGCACCAGCTCGTGCTCCACGTGAAGATTCTGATAATGAAGGACGTAGCGAACGTAAACCACGTCGTAACAATAACAAACGTAAACCACAACGTGATTACGAACTACCAGAAACTCAAGAAGGATTCTCACTTGCTGATTTCTTAGGTGAAGATTTCAAACTTGACTAAAAAGTATTTATAAAAATGAAGATTAAGGTCTTCATTTTTTTATCAAATAATGCATACAAAAAAACTGTTGACTACAACAGTTTTTTTGTAAATTATCTTACGACTAAGACATCACAAGGAGCATTACGAATAATATATTCAGCAACACTTCCAATAAGTAGGCGCTCAATTGCTGTAAGACCAGTTGAGCCTACCATAATTAAATCAACACCTTCTTCACGAGGAACAGTATCAGATAGAAGAACTTTAGGACTACCAAACTCGATTCTAGTCTTAATATTTTCTACACCAGCATCACGTGCAATCTTTTCGTATCTGCCAACAAACTCTTTTGCAGATTTGAGTGTATCATCAGCAATAACGTTCTCAAAACCACTAATTCCTTGAAAGGCTCTTGAATCAATAATATTAACAATCACTAATTCAGCTTTATTCCTAATAGCAACTTGAACTGCTTTAGTAAAAGCTTTTTCAGCCTCATCACTGCCATCGACACCAATCAGAATTTTTGTATACTCTTGTTCCATATTAGAACCTCCTTTTATCTATAATATTACCCTTAATTTATCTATAAGTAAAATATTAACGGTATTTTTAAGGATAAGTTATCAAAATGTATGTCTTGTATTTTTGGTGGTATAATAGTAAAATAACAGAATGAAATGTGGAATGTTCCACCCTACATTATTTTTGGAGAAAAAAATGAGAAAAAATATTTCAGAAGAAGAATTCATGAAACGTTTGAATATGATGCGTGAAGTCTATCTTGAAAAACAAGAATTTAAAGAGAAATTAGCAAAACATCCTGAGTACAAGGAAAAGTTCTATGAAAAATTTTCTTCTAATGAAGCAAAGAGAGCTAGAATGAAAAGAAAAATGGCTCAATTAGAATTTAAACGTTGCCAACGTATGATTGATAATAAATCTTGTACTGATATTGATGAAAAATTAGCAATGCAAAAAGCTCTTTTTAAACAAAAATATAAAGATTTAAACAATTTATAATTCCTAATAATTGATTAAATAAGGAGAATTTAGTGGATCATCAACTAATATTTTTTATAATCGGTTTTTTGTCTGCTTTAATAGCATCAAACATTATAAACCGAGTGTTTCCGAAAATCCCCTTGCCTTTTATTCAAGTAGTATTAGGTATAATAATGGCAACCTTTGGAGCCGATCAAATATTAAAATTTGATCCAGAGGTTTTTTTGGCATTTGGAATAGCACCTTTGCTTTTTAGGGAAGGGGAGGAAGCCAATGTTCCAAGTATTATGAAACACTGGCGAACTGTCGCGATTTTAGTTCTTCCAGTCGTGTTTATCACTGCCGTTGTCATGGGGTTTGCTGCCCATTCATTTTTCCCTACAATGCCCTTGGCTGCTTGTGTTGCGATTGGAGCAAGTTTAGGTCCAACCGATGCAGTAGCAGTATCATCTTTAGCAAGTCGTTTTGATTTTCCTAAAAGAATAAAAAGTATCCTTTCAGGAGAAGGTTTGCTTAACGATGCAAGTGGTATTATTGCCTTCCAGTTTGCGCTTCTTGCTTTAACAACAGGTAAATTTTCACTGGCAAATGCAAGTGTTCAATTTGTAATATCTGCCCTAGGTGGAGCGCTTATTGGATATTTAGTATCTTGGCTGAATAATACAATTCTTTCTCTTATGGAGGATGTTGCCGCTCAAGATGTAGTAGGTTACTTGCTTTTAGAACTCATGATGCCCCTTTTAGCCTTTAGTTTATCAGAGTTACTACATGTATCAGGTATTATCGCAGTAGTAGTAGCTGGTGTTCTTCAGGCAGCGGGCTTTAAAAAAATTACATTATTTGATGCCCAAGTCAATCAAGTATCGAGTACAATTTGGGATACAATTGTCTTCATGTTAAATGGTGTAGTATTTATTTTTCTTGGAATTGAGCTTGAAACAATAGCCCATCCTGTTTTAAAAAATGACTCATATGATAACTGGACACTGTTATTAATAGTATTTGTACTTACGGTAGTCTTGTTTGCTACTAGATTCGTTCTTTTAGCAATCTACTATAAGATTATAAGTATTAAGAGAAAACAACCCTTTGAAAGATATAAAAGCGACTTGATGCTCTTAACTTTTGCCGGGGTTAAAGGTACAGTTAGTATTGCTACTATAATGTTGATTCCACATGCTGTTGCTCAAAAATATAATATGATGATTTTTACTACAGCAGGAGTTACAATGTTAAGCTTCTTGTCCGGAATCATAATCTTACCAATGATTGCTCCTAAAAAAGAAGGTAAAGTTAATTATTTTGGTCAGATTGCGATATTAAACGATGTTGTATTAGCCCTACAAGATGATCTAGAAAAAACACGTGTAAAAGATGGTTATTATGCAACCATTGATAATTATACTCAAAGAATTCAAAAATTTATTTTGATGCAAGAAAGTGAAGAAGCAACCGAGGATTTCAACAATTTACAGCTTATGATTTTACAAATTGAAGAAGATAGCTTAAATAGTGCTTATTCAAATGGTGAAATTAGTATAAATACTTACCGTGTGTACCATCGTTATCTAAAAGAATTAGAGCGTTCGATTACTCATAGTTTGGTGTCGTCATTAACTTTTGCTGTTACAATTCTTTTTAGGGCAGCACACATGGCTATTGTGGAATTCTTACACCTCTTCCGTCGTAAAAAAGGCAGCGCAAGAAAAACTCCAATTCTAACCGATGAAGATAAACAAGAACTTAAGGATCTATACCTTCAAAATACTGAGTTAGTACTATCATCACTTTATAACTTGTATGATGTATACGATTCAAATTTGATTAATTTATTAGGGTCTGATAGATTGCGGTCAGCAGAGCTAGTTGCGGAAGGTGACTTTAAACGTCTCTTTGCCCACTATAGGCCAAATAATATTGATGAAATGACGCGGGGTTATTACTTGGAAAGAAAATTAATTGCAGAATATGAAGCTCGAGGTGAAATTACCTCAGCTAAAGCGCGACAAATGCGTAAGAATGTTAATACTCTTGAAGATTACTCAATGAATGAAGAATATAGTAGCTTATTATATGATTTTCTGGAGTATCGTGGAGGAAGAAATTAATCAGTGCCAAGCACTGGTTTTTTTGATACTTTTGTCAGAAAGTATTTATAGATAAAAATTGACTAAAATACTATGAAAATGAACTATTTTTTTGTTATACTTATGAGTGCTTGATTACAAGATTTAATATTATAAAAAAATTAGAGGAGAAAGCTGTGATTTATTTTGATAATGCTGCAACAACCAAGCCTTATCCACAGGTTTTGAAAACATATACAGATGTAGCTACAAGAATTTGGGGAAATCCAAGTAGCCTACATAGTCTAGGAAATACGGCTGATAAATTATTAGAACTGAGTCGTAAACAAATATCTGAATTAATCAATGTTAATACAGATGAAATTTACTTTACTAGTGGTGGTACTGAGAGCGATAACTGGCTTTTAAAGGGTACAGCTCTTGAAAAAGAAAAGTTTGGGAAACATATTATTGTTTCAGCTATTGAGCATCCAGCAATTAAAGAATCTGCTCATTGGCTTGAAAAACGCGGATTTAACGTTGATTATGCACCTGTTGATAAAAAAGGATTTGTCAATGTTGATAAATTAGCTGCCTTAATTGATGATGATACTACTGTTGTTTCTATAATGGCTGTAAATAATGAAGTCGGTAGTATACAACCGCTTAAAGAAATAGCTGAACTTTTATCAGATAAGCCAAATATTACCTTTCATGTTGATGCTGTTCAAGCGATAGGTAAGGTTCCTGTAGAAAATTACTTACTTGACCGTGTAGATATGGCTAGTTTTTCAAGTCATAAGTTCCACGGGGTTCGAGGAGTAGGTCTTGCTTACATAAAGGAAGGCAAAAAAATTGAACCCTTACTTTCAGGTGGAGGTCAAGAAAATAATCTTCGCTCAACTACTGAGAATATTGCAGGTATTGCTGCAACTGCACGTGCTTTACGACTGACTCTAGAAGATATGAGTGCAAAAAATCAACATTTGGCACGAATGAAAGAAGTAATAGTTAATCAGCTTACAACATATGATGGCGTTGAGATTTTTTCAGGGACTGAAAATTTTGTACCGAATATTATTACCTTCGGAATTAAAGGGGTTCGGGGAGAGGTTCTGGTTCATGCATTTGAAGAAAGAGAAATTTTTATTTCTACAACAAGTGCATGTAGTTCAAAAGCTGGATCTGCTGCTAGTACTTTGATTGCAATGAATGTTCGACCAGAAGTTGCTACATCTGCTGTTCGTATTAGTTTGGATGAGGAAAATAGCATGGCTGAGGTAGAGCAGTTCTTGACAGTCTTTAATCATCTTTACGATAAATTCCAAAAGATTAGATAGGAAAGTACAATATGAGGAAGAAACCAAATTATAAGATCCTTGCTGTTTCACTGATATTGTTTCTTTTATCAATCAAGTGGAACCAGTTATTCTTATTCGCTTCAGGATGCTTTCTGTTAGCATTTTTAAAACCAAGACAATAGAGGAAGAGATACGTGAAATATACAGAAATTATGGTTCGTTACGGCGAACTTTCAACAAAAGGGAAAAATCGTGGTAAGTTCATTGGTCGACTTGCCCGTAATATTAAGCAAGTTCTTGTTGATATGCCTGAGCTTTCAGTTGATGCTCAACGAGATAGAACTCACATTATTTTAAATGGTGCTGATTACGAAGTTGTAGCAGAGCGTTTAACTAAAGTTTTTGGAATTCAAAATTTTTCACCTAGTATTAAGGTTGAGAAAAATATGGATGCTATCCGTGCAGCTGTAGTTGAGCTTATGAACGATGTCTATACTGCTGGTATGACTTTTAAGATTACTGCTAAGCGAAGCGATCATGATTTTGAACTTGATAGTACCGAACTTAACCAAGATCTTGGTGGACTTGTTTTTGATAATATTGCCCATGCTAAGGTACAAATGAAGGCGCCTGACCTAAATCTTCGTGTTGAAATTCGTCCAGACGCTACTTACCTTTCTTACGAAACAATTAAAGGAGCTGGTGGTCTACCTGTTGGGACTAGTGGTCGCGGTATGCTAATGCTTTCAGGTGGAATAGATTCTCCTGTTGCTGGCTATTTAGCTCTTAAACGTGGGGTTGAAATTGAAGCTGTCCATTTTGCAAGTCCCCCTTATACAAGCCCAGGAGCTCTTCAAAAGGCGAAAGATTTAACTGAAAAGCTTACTTCTTTTGGTGGTAATATTAACTTTATTGAAGTCCCATTTACAGAGATTCAAGAGGAAATTAAAAATAATGTACCTCAAGCTTATTTAATGACGATTACTCGCCGTTTCATGATGCGTATTACTGATGAAATTCGTAATCGCAGAGAGGCATCAATTATTATTAATGGTGAGAGTCTAGGACAAGTTGCAAGTCAAACTCTAGGTAGTATGGTTGTAATTAATGAGGTTACAAATACACCAGTTATCCGTCCAGTTGTAACAATGGATAAATTAGAAATTATTGAAATTGCAGAAAAGATTGATACATTTGATATTTCTATCCAACCATATGAAGATTGCTGTACAATTTTTGCACCACCAAGTCCGAAGACAAATCCTAAATTAGAAAATGCTATTCAATATGAAAAGCGTATGGATGTTGATGGATTAGTTGAACGTGCAGTTGAAGGAATTATGATTTCAACAATTGAAAAAGAAGGTAATAAAAACGAAGAAGATGCAGAGCTTGCGGATTTCTTATAAAATATTTATGTCTAAGTATACTTTCGAGTATGCTTTTATTTTTTAGTAATAAAAATATCTCTAAAAAAATATTTGTAGTAAAATGTATAATAAAAAATCGAGCTATATAAAATTATAAATCTAAAATTTTATATAGCTCGTTTTTTTTGTTAAATTTGATTAAGAAACTTTTTTATTAAGAATTTCAAAAACTATCTATTATTACCAGTGTTTCTGCTGTTATTACCAGTGAAATTGACTATCCTGCTCCAGGCATCAGCATAGTTGGCATCAGTTCCTCCAACAGCGAAATGGTAACGAGTAACTGGAGCTCCTTCAGATGTTGCCCAATAACTTGTTGTTGTTTGTCCACTCAGAGTTATTGTAAGAGGTCCACCTTCCACTCTACCTGGTTTTTCACCAGTAGAAGTTAATACTGTACTTTTGGTAACACTTGGATCAATTTCAAATTTTTGCCCATCCCCGAATACACCTGGCTTAGCATTATTTATTGCATTTACGAGGTTAGCCATATAATTTGAATTATTTTCGTAACCAGTGTAGTTTCCAAGTGGTGAATTGTCATCATGTCCAATCCAACCACCAAGAGTGACAGTAGGTGTTGATAACATTAACCATGCATCTGTATATGACTCACTAGTACCTGTTTTTCCAGTCCAATCAACTGCAGATGTAAGGTTTGGATTAATTCCAGACAAATAGTCCGCAAATTTGGTAGTTATTTTAGACCTTACCGGTCCTCTTAATAAATCATTCATAATTGAAGCAGTTGCTTTAGAAAATACTTTTACGGGCTCTGATTTCCATTCGTAAATAACTTTCCCACTGTCATCAGTTATTTTTTGTATAACGTGTTGCTTTTGATATTTTCCACCATTTGAAAGTGTTTGATATCCATTAGTTTGCTGAACAACCGATTGATCAATTCCTCCACCCAAAGGTAAACTCTCAATATTATAGTCACTAACTTTATATCCCATTTTTTCCATATATGGTTCTGGAGATTTATCTTCCTGTAGCATTGTCTGATGCAGCCAATACGCGGGGATATTCCAAGAAGTATTTAAAGCGTCTTGAACAGTCATCATTTCATTTGTACCCGCGCTATCAACGTGCATTATTTGTTGACCGCTTGAATATGTTGTTGGGTAGTTGCTTAAACGACTTGCACTTCCAATAATACCTTGCTCGATTGCAGGAGCGTAAGTGAGAACAGGTTTAATACTTGAACCGGGACTCCTCTTAGTATCGAAAGCGTGGTTATTTTGATTTTCCTGATAGTTGCGTCCTCCAATAAATCCATATACTGCACCTGTTTTATTGTCCATTAAGACATTTCCAACTTGCACCTCACCTGTACCATCATCTAGAATACCACCATAATTAGCCACGGCAGTCTGCATAGCGCTATAGATACCTTGATCAATTGTTGATTGAATTGTATACCCACCTTGTTGTAGCTGTTGTAGGGCTAACTTTTGATACTCCTCTTTGGTAGCATCATTTTTTTGGTCACTTTCAGAAACCTTATCTTCTTTGATTAGATAGTCATAAATGTGGTCAACAGCTTCGTTAATGACTGTATAGTAAAGATAATCATGACTAATTGTATCAGGTGAACTAGAAGCGATGAAATCTTTAGTTAAATCGTAGGATTTATATTCTTCATATTCTTTTTTGCTAATATATCCATTACGATACATATTGAAAAGAACAGTATCTTTTCTAGCAAGTCCATATGATAAATCGTTAGGATTCTTAAGGCTAGCATCTGCAGCATATGGACTATAAGTAATAGGACTCTGAGGAAGACCAGCTATGAATGCAGCTTGAGGTACATTTACTTCAGATGCATTCTTTCCAAAAATTCCTTTTGCAGCTTCTTGTACACCTGCAATATTTTGTCCTTTATTATTTCGTCCAAAAGGAGAAACATTGAGGTAATCCGTTAAAATCTGATCCTTAGTAAAATCTTTCTCAACAGCTCGTGCATATACAAATTCAGAAGCCTTCCTTTTAAATGTTGGGCTATCTCCTAAAATTTGTTGCTTAATTAATTGTTGTGTGATTGTTGAACCACCACTAGAGCTTCCAAGACCAACAACTTCACCTAAGGTTGCACGAAGTATTGCTTTGGGAACAACACCATTATGCTCATTGAAATTTTCATCCTCAGTTGAAATAATAGCATTTTTGATATTTTGAGAAATATCCTTGCTGTCAACTTTAGTCCTAATAAGATCAGATGATACTGGAGCAATTAAGTTATTGTTATTGTATACTAGTGAAGAAGTACCATGGATATTATTGATTTTCTTACCAAGTTCCTCCTTGCTCGGTACTTTTACATCATCGACTAAACTAGCAAAATATCCAGCTCCTAATCCACCAGCAAATAAGATTCCTAATAGCAGGACAACTAAGAGAGTATATATAATACCTCTAGTAGACATAAACGCAATACTGAAGAAATCTTTAGTTTTTTGCCACCATACTTCTTCATTTACATTGACCTTATTTTTGCTCAGGTCTTTTCTTTGAGAAGATTTATTTTGATTTTTTTCATTATTCTTATCACTCATACCGCAATTATACCAAAAATGTTAGTAATCGGCTAACTAGTTACAATAAAATAATCAAAAAATTTATAACAAAAGCCGTAGAATTTTGCTATAATAAAAATATTAATTTAAAAAATACTCTTAAGCTTTAAAATACGTTGGATATAGTTAATAGAGTATAAAAAAAACAAGGAGGTTATAGCATGGAAATTTTTGATGAATTAGTCGAACGTGGCTTAGTTTTTCAAACTACTGATGAAGACGCTTTAAGAAAAGCATTACAAGAAGGGAGTGTTTCTTTCTATACAGGCTATGACCCTACAGCTGATAGTCTTCATTTAGGACATTTAGTTCCAATTTTAAATATGCGTCGCTTACAACTTGCAGGTCATCGCCCAATAGCTCTTGTAGGAGGAGCAACTGGAATGATTGGAGATCCCAGCTTCAAGGATACAGAACGCTCGCTTCAAACAACTGAAACTGTTTTGGAATGGACAAAAGGAATTAAAAAGCAGTTAGAACGCTTTTTAGATTTTGAAGGTGACAATGCTGCCGTAATGGCAAATAATTACGATTGGTTTAGTAAAATTAACGTCTTAGAATTTCTACGTGATGTTGGTAAACACTTTACAATTAATAATATGATGAGTAAGGAGTCTGTTAAGAGCCGTATTGAATCAGGAATTTCATATACTGAATTTGCATACCAGTTATTACAGGGATACGATTTTTACTTCTTAAACCAAGACCAAGGAGTTACCCTTCAGGTTGGTGGAAGTGACCAATGGGGTAATATGGTTGCTGGTACGGAATTAATCCGTAAAAAAACAGGTGAAACCGCTCATGTAATTACAGTGCCTCTTATTACTGATTCAACAGGTAAGAAATTTGGTAAGTCAGAAGGTAATGCAGTTTGGCTTGATGCTGATAAGACATCACCTTACGAATTTTATCAATTTTGGTTGAATGTAGCAGATGCTGATGTTGTTAAATTCTTGAAAATTTTTACTTTCCTAAGTCTTGAAGAAATTGAAGAAATCGGTAAAGAGTTTGAAGCAGCACCACATGAGAGGCTTGGTCAAAAGGTTCTTGCTAGAGAAGTTGTAACACTAGTCCATGGTAAAGATGCTTACGAACAAGCTGTTAAAATTTCTGAGCAATTATTTTCAGGAAATATTAAAGAACTTTCGGTTTCAGAAATTAAACAAGGTCTAAAGGATGTTCCAAATTATGCTGTTAAGCCAGAAGATAATTTAAATATTGTTGATATTCTAGTAACTGCAAAAATTTCTCCTTCTAAACGTCAAGCGCGTGAAGATGTTCAAAATGGTGCTATTTATATTAATGGAGAACGCCAAACTGATACAAATTATACTTTGACAAGTGAAGATAAGCTTGAAGATGAGCTAACAGTTATACGTCGTGGTAAGAAAAAATATTCAATTTTGACTTACTAAATATATTAAAAAATTAATTGAAGCATTTATGCTTCGATTTTTTTTTATTTATAAAATAAAAAAGACTGATAAAAAATATCAGTCAATAAATATTATATTTTTAGCAAATTAATCAAGTAATAGCATACCTTCAGTAGTAGCAAACGGGTTTTTAGAATTAATACGATCAAAGAACATGATACCATTGATATGATCAATTTCATGTTGGACAACTATTGCATTATATCCTTTTAGTTTAATTTTTTTCTTATTTCCTTCTT
The DNA here is from genome assembly GCF_001832905.1 of Floricoccus tropicus. GTDB lineage: Bacteria > Bacillota > Bacilli > Lactobacillales > Streptococcaceae > Floricoccus > Floricoccus tropicus. The sequence continues at coordinate 343,989 of NZ_MKIR01000024.1, forward strand.
TGTCAAAGTATTCTATTGTTGCACGAGCATGACGGATAACATATCCAGGAATATCGCGATCAACTGACAGACATCCTTCTCCTTCGGCAAGAGCAGCATCTTGAACAGAATGAGAAACAACACGAGGATTGTACATCACTGTTGCTAGGCTATATGCTTCCTTAGGAGGGATAACAATTTCTTCCCCTTTTTCATTTTCTTCAATTTCTTCTGCATTCGGCACTAGGACAGCGATGATTTTACGAGAAACATCTAGTTGAGGTGCTGCAATACCTACTCCAGCACGAAGTCCCATTTTTTCAGCAGTAACTTCATCTTGTGAATTTCTTAAAAAATTAAGCATTTTTTCTCCCAAGATTATGTTTTCATCAGACAATGGGAATTCAACATCAGCCGCAACTTCTCGTAAAGTTGGGTTCCCTTCCCTGATAATATCGTCCATATTTATTAAATGACCAGCAGAGGTCAACTTTTTAATTGTTTGAGTTTCCAAAACGTTCTCCTTCTAATATTGTCAATCTTTATATATATAATTTGACACTTTTTACCATAAAATACAAGCTAAATGCATAAATAAATGCTTGATTACTTGAAATTTCAATAATAATAGTTTATCATAATTAGGTAGTTTTCTACAAGAAGGCATCTTGGTAATACGCGTGCCAAACGTTAACTCGGATGTACTTAAAATTAAAGGAGAAATAACATGGCAATCTCAAAAGAGAAAAAAAATGAAATTATCGCAAAATACGCTCGTCACGAAGGTGATACTGGTTCACCAGAAGTACAAATCGCTGTACTAACTTGGGAAATCAACCACCTAAACGATCATATTAAATCACATAAAAAAGACCACGCTACTTACCGTGGATTGATGAAAAAAATCGGTCACCGTCGTAATCTTTTAGGTTACCTACGTGAAAAAGATGTTCAACGTTACCGTGAATTAATTTCTTCATTAGGACTACGTCGTTAATAGACATCTTTATTAAACCACTTCGGTGGTTTTTTTGTTTTCTATTTCAGACTTTTGGGCAATTTAATTATAAATGAGTCCATGTTATAATTAAACTAGAGATATTTATTAATAGATAGGAATAATAATGAATAAAAATAAAATAGAAGTGATTATTAGAAATGTCGAATCTAATGATATCGATGATGTAATGCGTGTTGAGATTGACAACTTTGGTAACGTAGCAACAACTCGTGAGGCTATGGAAGAAAGGGCAGAAAAAACACCTGACACTTTTTATATTGCAGAAGTTGATGGTAAATTTGCTGGATATATGGAAGGTGCAGTAATAACTGATAAACACTTAACAGATGAACTATTTAGTCATGTTGATGAAAATCCTGAAGAGGGTGGCTATATTGCCATAACTAGCCTTTCAATTGATGAAAAATTCCAAGGAGCTGGAATCGGTGATGCTTTGATTCAAGCAATGAAAGATTTAGCTAGAGGAACTAAAAGAAAAGGAATTACTCTGACTTGTCATGATTACCTTATCAAATATTATGAAAAAAAAGGTTTTACTTATGACGGTGAGTCGAAATCAAACCTTGGTGGTGAAGAATGGTTTAACATGATTTGGAAGGTTGGTGAAAAATAGATGGATATTCAAAAAGTTGAAGAAGCTTTTAATTTAATTATTGAAAACACACAAACACTTGAGCAAGAATTACATACTCATTTCTACGATGCTTTGATAGAGCAAAATGTTGCTTATGTGGAAGGTAAATCTTCAAACGAAATGGTTGAAAAAAATAATGAGAAACTTCATTCTTTAAATCTTAGTCAACAAGAATGGCAAAAAGCATTTCAATTTGTTCTAATCAAAGGAGGACAATTTGCAAAATTACAGGCAAATCATCAATTTACTCCTGATAGTATTGCTTATATTATCAATTTTATAATTGATACATTAAAACCACAAAAAGACATATCAATTGTTGAACTTGGTTCTGGTACTGGTAATATGGCATCAACGCTTTTATCAAACTCTGATAAGAATATATCTTATACTGGAATAGAAGTTGATGATCTCTTAATTGATTTGGCAGCAAGTATTGCTGATGTTATAAAGCTTAAGGTTGAATTTATGCAACAGGATGCTGTCAAGCCACTTTTAATTGAACCTAGCGATGTAGTCATTAGCGATTTACCAATTGGTTTTTATCCTGATGATGAGGAAGCAAATAATTTCCATGTCGCAACGGATAAAGATGAACATACATATGCTCACCATTTATTGATGGAACAGGCACTTAATTATCTAAAAGATGATGGTATTGCTATTTTCCTTGCTCCTGTAGATTTATTGACTAGTGGACAGGCAGATGAATTGAAGGGATGGATGAAAGATTCAGCCCACTTATCAGCATTGATTGCTTTACCGCAAAATCTGTTTAAGAATTCTCCTAAGGCAATTTTTGTATTCGATAAAAAAATCACAAACGAACCGACTTTTGTATATAACTTATCAAGTCTAACTGAGACAGAAATAGTACAGCAATTTATGGCTGAATTCACAAAGAATGTGTTATAATTAATTCGAAAACGGTTACAAGTAAATTCGTTGAATGATTTTAAGAATTAGGAGATTTAAAAATGTCAAAAACAATTGCAATTAACGCTGGAAGTTCAAGTCTTAAATGGCAACTATATGAAATGCCTCAAGAAGAAGTATTAGCTCAAGGACTTATCGAGCGTGTTGGACTCCCTCAATCTATCTCAACAGTTAAATGGGGAGATGAAAAAGATACTCAAACTCTTGATATTCCAAATCATGAAGAAGCTGTAAAAATCCTTTTAGATGACTTAATCCGTCTTGGAATCATTTCTTCATATGATGAAATAACAGGAGTTGGTCATCGTGTTGTTGCTGGTGGAGAAATTTTCAAAAAATCAACTCTTATTGATGATAAAGTAATGGAAGAAATTGCTGAATTATCTGAGTTGGCTCCTCTTCATAACCCTGCCAACTTACAAGGAATTAAAGCTTTTAAACACCTACTTCCAAACATTACTAGTGTAGCTGTATTTGATACTGCTTTCCACACTACAATGCCAGAAAAAGCTTTCCGTTACCCAATGCCAAATAAATACTATACTGATTACTCAGTTCGTAAATATGGTGCTCACGGAACAAGCCATCAATATGTAAGTCAAAAAGCTGCTGAAATTCTTGGAAAAGATATCAAAGATCTTAAGATTATCACATGTCACCTTGGAAATGGTGGTTCAATTACTGCTGTTGATGGTGGAAAATCAGTTGATACTTCAATGGGCTTCACTCCACTTGCAGGTATCATGATGGGAACTCGCTCTGGCGATATTGACCCTTCAATCTTCCCATACATCATTTCTAAAGATGAAAATCTAGAAACTGCTCAAGACGTTGTTGATATGTTAAACAAACAATCTGGTCTTCTTGGAATCAGTGATATCTCAAGTGATATGCGTGATGTTGAAGCTGGTATAAAAGAAGGCAACGAAAAAGCTATTTTAGCTTATGAAATGTATCTTGATCGTGTTGAAAAATACATTGGTCAATACTTTGCAGTATTAAATGGAGCTGATGCAGTTGTATTTACAGCTGGTGTTGGTGAAAATGCTGCTGACATTCGTGAAAGAGTTGCTACTGACTTAAGTTGGTTTGGTTTAACAATTGATCCAGTTAAAAACGTTCGTGGATTCGAAGGTGTTATTTCAACTGATGATGCAAAAGTTAAGGTTCTTGCAATTCCAACTGATGAAGAATTAGTTATTGCGCGTGATGTTCAAAGCTTCCAAAATTAATAAAATCCTTATTGAGATTATAAATAAAAAAATAAACCGCTAGAAATCAGTGGTTTATTTTTATATAATCAAATCTGTAAATTGAAAGGGGTTGGAATATGAAATCAAGTTTAACTTTTATTAAATCAAACACCAAGCAGTTTTTTAAAAAATGGGATAGGACAATTTTTCTATCACTGTTTATAAGTTTTTATTTAGACATAGTAATTTTTTCGGCAAATTTTGGCTTTCATAAAGTAATGGAGTGGAATGATATCCCATACATTTCCTACAATAATTTGGGGATGTTCCTCTCTAAACCGTTTGCATTATTAGGATTTATACTGATTTTTCTTTTTATAATCTTTTCGGTTTTTATTCAATTTAGCTTTTTAATTAGAGGTATCAGTCAAATTGATAGTTCAACATTTCAAATTAGTAGAATTATCAAAGATACTTATAGATCTATTCCGCGACTTTTTGGACCCTCCGCAATATTCTTGACTATATATTTCATTCTGGTGATCCCCTTTGCTGGAACGATTTTCAAAACACGATTGCTTGATAAGGTAGTCATACCACAATTTATTTTAGATTTTCTATCAAACAATGGGTGGATTGCTCTAGGTATTGCAGTTCTATCGATTGCGGTCGCTTATATTGGTTTGAGGTTGATGTTTGTACTGCCTTTGATGATTATGAACGACATGAGTTTTGCCCAGGCGATGAAGGAAAGTTTAGCTATTACTAAAAAAAAGTTTTGGTATTATACTCTTCGATTATTTATGGTATCAGCAATTTCTACAATTGTTGCAGTAATTGTATATATATTAGTCTACATATTCCAATATATTGAAGATGGACTTGCTAAACCAATTCCTCTGATTATGGGAATATTAAACCTATCTTTAGTACAATTAGTCAGTTTGTTTATCATTTTGTGGGCTAACTTTATCCTAATTCAACTTCTTTTATCAAATGAAAAAGTTAAGCCAGATGCACTAATTAATCAAAAAGATGTCAAACAAACTCGTTTTCCAAGATGGCTTGTTTTAACATTTGTTAGTTTTACAGTTTTCTTTTACGTTGTAGGGAATTGGATATTCTTAGTAGATACAGTTGAACATCCTGCTCTCAATATTTCACATCGTGGAGTTGATGCAAGATATGGTGTTCAAAATACTATTCCAGCCTTGCAGCATACTATTAAAACAGCTCATCCTGATTATGTTGAAATGGATATTCAAGAAACATCTGATAAGAAGTTTGTAGTTATGCATGACGAAAACTTGCGAGTTCTTACGGGTGTTAACAAGCGTCCACAAGAATTAACACTTGCAGAATTGACGAAACTTGTTGCAAAAGAAAATGGCTCTTCAGCGCCAGTTGTAAGTTTTGATGATTACTTGAAAGCAGCAAATTCTCATAAACAAAAACTTTTAGTTGAAATCAAGACTACACGTTATGATTCCAAAGATTATGTATCAAATTTTGTTAAACAGTATGAAAAAGAACTAATGGATTATGGTCATGAAATACATTCTCTTGATTATAATGCTGTGAAAGAAGTTAAGAAAAACAGTAAACTCAAGACATATTTTATTCTGCCCTATAATTTTATTTTCCCACGTACTGATGCAGATGGATATACGATGGAGCAAACGACTTTAAATGAATCTTTTGTTGATGAGGCACATCTGAGAAAGCAAAATGTCTATGCATGGACAGTTAACGATATTGATAGTATGAAAAAAATGGCACTAATTAACGTTGATGGCATCATTACTGATAACTCATCTGATTTAAATGGGGTTATCAATGAACTGAAAGAAAACCCTAAATTTGCAGATAAGATTTTAGACTATCTAGTTAGCGTGGATCTTGAGAAAAGTTTAGGAAATTAATATTTGGAGCTTTTAATTTATTAAAGAAAACATAACAATTAGTGCTGTGATAAATACTATAAGTTCTTATAGTATTTATTTCGATACTTAGATTCATTTTTTATGCTATAATCAGAAAGTAATATTTTATTACAGAGTAGTTTTACAAGCGTCAAGTGTCCGTGGGATGGGATGTTGCCCCGGAACGAAGCCGATTCAATCGACGCGGTTTGTAGAATGCATTCGCTGTCAAGAAATTATATTGGATATTCCAAGCAATTTTTAACAGCTCACCAAAATTCAGAGGAGAGCTCAATGAAAAAATTTACAGACAAATACCTTCCTAAACTAACAACTAGGCTTACGGTTACACTAGCAATGCTTATGGCATTGAAATTTATTATTGGAAAATTATCAGTGTGGATAATTCCAGGTACTTTAAAAGTTGGCTTTAGCTTTGTTCCAAATGTACTTATTGGTGCTGTTGCAGGTCCAATACTTGCTCCAATTACTTTTGTTTTATCAGATATTATTAATATGGCAACTGGTGGTGGCGGCGGAAGTCACTTTATACTTGCCTTTACTCTTTTAGAGGCTGTTCAAGGTTTCTTTTATGGATTATTCTTTTATAAGAAAAAATTAGATGCCAAAAGTACAAAAGATTGGGCTTATACTAGCTTTGCTGTTATAGTGATTATGTTGATAGGAACATTTATCTTTACACCACTTTTAATTCAAATTTACTTTAAAGTTCCAGTCAAAGTACAATACTTTGCACAAGGTAGAATCTTTAAGATCTTTGAGATACCGGTTAGAATTATAATTATTATGTTGATTGTACCTGCGTTGCAAAGGATACCTTCAGTAAAAAAATATATATTAAGTTAAAAAAGAAAAGAAAAGAAAAGAAAAGTAAAGTAAAGTAAAGTACATCCCACTTTGCTTTTTTTGTATGAAATAGTTTTCAAAAAAAGTAAGAAAAATGCTAGACATTGATATAACTAGTATATAAGACCGATAAAAAAATTATAAATTATGGTATAATATTAAAGAATGACTTTTTAAAAAAGAGGTGAATATGAAAGGAATTATTTTAGCAGGCGGTTCAGGAACACGTTTATACCCTATCACTCGTGCTGCAAGTAAACAACTTATGCCGGTCTATGATAAACCGATGATTTATTATCCATTATCAACATTGATGTTAGCGGGAATTAAGGATATACTAATAATTTCTACACCACAAGACTTGCCAAGATTTAAAGAATTACTTCAAGATGGAAGCGAATTTGGAATAAACTTATCCTATGCTGAACAGCCAAGTCCTGATGGATTAGCTCAAGCTTTTATTATCGGAGAAGATTTTATTGGAGAAGATTCAGTAGCTTTAATATTAGGAGATAATATTTATCACGGACCTGGGCTTTCAAAAATGCTTCAGAAGGCTGCTGCAAAAGACAGTGGGGCAACGGTTTTTGGTTATTTGGTTAAAGACCCAGAACGTTTTGGTGTTGTAGAATTTGATGAGAATATGAAAGCAATATCTGTTGAAGAAAAACCAGAGAAACCTAAATCGAATTATGCTATCACGGGTCTATATTTCTATGATAATGATGTTGTTGAAATCGCTAAAAATATTGAACCAAGTCCTCGTGGAGAACTTGAAATCACAGACATTAATGCTGCTTATCTAAATCGTGGGGACTTAGAAGTAGAACTAATGGGGCGTGGATTTGCATGGCTTGATACAGGAACACACGAAAGCTTGTTGGAAGCAGCCCAATACATTGAAACAGTGCAACGAATGCAGAGTGTTCAAGTAGCTAACCTTGAAGAAATAGCTTATCGTATGGGATATATTTCTGCCGATCAAGTTCGTCAACTTGCGCAACCACTTAAGAAAAATGAATATGGACAATACTTGTTAAGACTGATTGAGGATGAATTGTAAAATGACTGATACTTTTTTTGGGAAAGAGCTAGCAGCAAAAAAAATTGAAGAAATTCCAGGAATGTTGGAATTTGATATACCTGTCCACGGAGATAATCGTGGATGGTTTAAAGAAAACTTTCAAAAAGAAAAAATGATACCTCTAGGTTTTCCTGAATCGTTCTTTGCTGAAGGAAAATTACAAAATAATGTATCTTTTTCTAGAAAAAATGTTTTGCGTGGCCTTCATGCAGAACCTTGGGATAAATATATTTCAGTAGCTGATGAAGGTCAAGTCCTTGGATCTTGGGTAGACTTACGTGAAGGTGATACTTTTGGTAATGTTTATCAAACTAAAATTGATGCAAGCAAAGGTATCTTTGTGCCACGTGGAGTTGCCAATGGATTTCAGGTTTTAAGCGATAAAGTTTCTTATAGCTATCTTGTTAATGATTACTGGGCCTTAGAACTTAAACCAAAATATGCATTTGTAAATTTTGCAGATCCAGCATTAGATATTAAATGGGAAAATCTTGAAGCTGCAGAAGTTTCAGAAGCAGATGAGAATCATCCGCTGTTAAAAGATGTAGTTCCGCTTAAAAAAGAAGAATTATAGATATATATAGTTGAAAAAATTAAATAGTTGAAAGAAGTATTAGAAAAATGACTGAATATAAAAATATAGTAGTAACAGGTGGAGCTGGCTTCATCGGAAGTAATTTTGTCCACTATGTATATAATAATTATCCAGATGTACATATTACTGTTCTTGATAAATTAACTTATGCAGGAAACAAAGCTAATATAGAAGAGATTCTAGGTGATAGAGTTGAGCTAGTTGTTGGTGATATTGCTGATGCTGATGTTGTGGATAAAGTTGCATCAAATGCAGACGCTATTGTACATTATGCTGCAGAGAGTCATAACGATAATTCACTCAAAGATCCAAGTCCATTTGTTCAAACAAATCTAGTTGGAACTTTTACCTTGCTTGAAGCAGCCCGTAAGTATGGAATTCGTTTCCACCATGTTTCAACGGATGAAGTATATGGAGATCTTCCATTACGTGAAGACTTGCCCGGTCATGGTGAAGGAGATGGAGAAAAATTTACTGATAAAACTCCATATAATCCATCAAGTCCATATTCATCTACAAAAGCAGGTTCAGACTTATTAGTTCGCGCCTGGGTTAGATCATTTGGGTTAGATGCGACAATATCTAATTGTTCAAATAATTATGGTCCTTATCAACATATTGAAAAATTCATACCTCGTCAAATTACTAATATTTTGAGTGGAATTAAGCCAAAACTATATGGTGATGGTAAAAATGTTCGTGACTGGATTCATACAAATGACCATTCTTCTGCAGTTTGGACTATTTTGACTAAAGGTCAAAAAGGAGAAACTTACCTAATTGGTGCAGATGGAGAAAAAAATAATAAGGAAGTTCTTGAGTTAATTTTAGAAAAAATGGGACAAGATTCTGATGCATATGATCATGTTCAAGATCGTGCAGGCCATGATTTACGATATGCTATTGATTCTACAAAATTACGTGATGAATTGGACTGGGAGCCAGAATTTACTAATTTTGAAGAAGGAATAGTTGATACAATTAATTGGTATAAAGATCATGAAGATTGGTGGAAAGCTGAGAAAGAAGAAGTTGAAGCTAATTATGCAAAGAATAATCAATAAGATTTAAAGAGGCAAATGATATTATGATAAACCATCTTGCTGTTGGAGTTAGAAACCATCAAACATCACAAAAATTTTATGAGGAAACTCTCAGGTCTTTAGACTATGTAATTCATCGTTTTGGAGATGATTATACTAACTTTTCTGATGGTATAAGTGCAGATCCTTTTGGAGATTTTGCAATTTATCAAGGTGAAGTCTATCCAATGCATATTGCGTTTGAAGCGAAAAATAATAAACAAGTAGATGAGTTTTATGAATCCGCTCTTAACAATGGCGGTTTTGATAATGGTGCTCCAGGTTATAGGAGTAACTATCATGAAAATTATTACGACTGCTTTATTATTGATCCAGATGGTTATAGAATTGAAGCAGTTTGTCATAATGGACAAGCTCATTAAATTTTTAAGAAAGAAGTGGAAAAATGATTTTAATTACAGGAGCAAATGGTCAGTTAGGTACAGAGTTAAGAAATCTTTTAGATGAAAGATCTATTGACTATGTTGCAACCGACTCAAGCGAGTTAGATATTACAGATGCAGATGCAGTTGAAAAAGCATTTGCAGAAGTTAAACCAACAATTGTTTACCACTGTGCCGCATATACTGCAGTTGATAAGGCTGAAGATGAGGGCAAAGAGGTTGATTATTTAGTGAATGTAGTTGGAACTGAAAACATAGCAAAAGAGTCTGCTAGATATAAGTCTACGCTTGTTTACATTTCTACAGATTATGTATTCAATGGTGACAAACCTACTGATCAGGAGTGGTTTGAAGAAGATGAAACTGATCCACAAACTGAATACGGTAGAACAAAACTTTTAGGTGAAGAAGCAGTAAGAAAGTATGTACCTAACCACTATATTATAAGAACCAGTTGGGTATTTGGAAAATACGGAAATAATTTTGTTTTTACAATGCAAAAATTAGCAAAAACACATGATACTTTGACAGTAGTTGATGATCAATTTGGTCGTCCAACATGGACTAGGACTCTTGCGGAATTTATGACATATCTAGTTGACAATCGCAAAGAATTTGGGACTTACCACCTTTCAAATGATGGAGTAACGAATTGGTATGGATTTGCAAAAGAAATATTAAAAGATTCTGATGTTTCAATTACACCAGTTGACAGTAGCCAATTTGTCCAAAAAGCTAAGAGACCTAAAAATTCAATTATGAGTTTGGCAAAAACGAAAGCAACGGGCTTTATTGTTCCTACATGGCAAGATGCATTGAATGAAATGATGAAATAAATAATAGAAAGTTGAGCAATATGAGACACGTTTTTATAATTGGTTCACGTGGTTTACCTGCTAAGTATGGTGGATTTGAAACCTTTGTTGATGAACTTGTTACTAACCAAAAAAATAAAAATATCAAATATCATGTTGCTAATCTTTCTGATAGTGAAAATCACACTCATTTCGATTATAAAGGTGCAGATGTTTTTAATATTAAAGCTCGTAATATGGGTGGTGCCAAGGTAATATTCTATGATCTAGACGCCATAAAATATTCTTTAAGTCTTATTGGCAATGAAAATATTGAAAAACCAATTTTTTATATTCTGGGAAATACAATTGGAGCGTTCATTTCTCCTGTTGCTAGGAAAATCCACAAGGCAGGGGGAGTGTTATTCGTAAATCCAGATGGTCTGGAATGGCGACGCTCAAAATGGAGTTATCCGATAAGAAAATATTTGAAGTATTCTGAGAGAAAAATGGTTGAAAAGGCGGATTTAATTATTGCAGATAATCAAGGAATAGATGATTACCTAAAAGAAGAATATAAGCCATTTATGTCCCAAGTTATTGCGTATGGTACTGATATAAGTGATCAAAATAAAATTGCCACACCATGGTATAGGGAAAAGGATGTAGTACCTGATGAGTATTATTTAGTTGTTGGTCGATTTGTTCCAGAAAATAATTACGAAGTAATAATAAAATCCTTCATGGAATCGACAACTACTAAAGATTTAGTCATAATTACAAATTATGAACAAAATAATTTCTATGAAGAACTGAAACAAAGAACTAACTTTGAACAGGATGAAAGAATAAAATTTGTTGGTACAGTCTATAATAAGGAATTGCTGAAAAATATACGTAAAAATGCACATGCCTATATACATGGACATGAAGTTGGAGGGACAAATCCAGGACTTCTTGAAGCTCTATGGTCGACAGAGCTCAGTCTAGTTTTAGATGTCTCATTTAATAGAAATGTTGCCCAAGATAGTGTTCTTTATTGGGAAAAAAATAAATTGACTGACCTAATTCACAGGGCTGATGAAATAAGCAAATACGAAAAAAAAGCCTATGGACGAAAATCATGCGATATTATTATCAAAAATTATACTTGGGAAAAGATAGTATCACAATATGAGGAGTTATTTACAGATGAAAGTTAATATTGTAATGTCAACTTATAATGGTGAGAAATATTTGGCTGAACAAATAGAAAGCATTCAGAATCAGACATTTTCTGATTGGACATTGTTAATAAGGGACGACGGTTCAACTGATAGTACTGTTGAGACTATAAAAAAATATGTATCTGAAGATAGCAGAATAAAGTTTATTAATGAAGAAGAACCAAAGAATCTTGGAGTTATAAAGTCTTTCTATTCTTTAATTAAATATAACAAAGCAGATTACTATTTTTTTAGTGATCAAGATGATTATTGGTTACCTGAAAAACTTGAAATAGCTTTAACTGAGGCAAAGAAACATGATAATTCAAAACCAATGATGTATTATACCGACTTGAAGGTTGTTGACCGAGATTTGAAAGTTCTAAATGAAAGTATGATTAAATCTCAGAGCGGCCATGCAAATACTAAGTTGATTCAAGAGTTAACGGAGAATAGTGTTACTGGCGGTGTAAGTATGATTAATAATGCCCTCGCTGATAAATGGACGGTAACGGATAATATAATTATGCATGATTGGTATCTAGCACTCTTGGCAAGTGCGCTTGGAGAATTAGTATATATTGATAAACCGACAGAATTATATCGACAACACGATAATAATGTATTAGGGGCTAGAACATTAGATAAAAAATTTAAAATTTTAAGAGAAGGTCCTAAAAAAATATTCACTAGATACTGGACTTTAATACATCAATCACAAGATCAAGCAGAGATTATAGTTAAACTTTTTTCTGACCAGATAGGTGACCGTGATAAAGAACTAATAGAAAATTTTGTTGATATAGACAAGAAGAGCTTTATTGAAAGATTTAAAAGATTAATAAAATATAAATATACAAAAAATCAAAAAAAACATATAATTGTTTTTAGAGCTTTAATATTGTTTAATTTATATAATAAGGAGTAGCATGAAGAAAGTACTTTTAATAATACCTGCATACAATGAAGAAAAGAGTATTTTAAATACTGTTAGAATGGTTGAAAATTATAAAGAGCATAATACAGTACCATTTGTGCTAGATTATGTTGTAATTAATGATGGCTCAAAAGACAAAACCTTAGATGTTTTGATAGAAAATAAATTAAATCATATTAATTTAGTTCAAAACTTAGGCATTGGTGGTGCGGTTCAAACAGGATATCTTTATGCTCTAAGAAAAGGTTATGATATTGCTGTTCAGTTTGATGGTGATGGACAGCATGATATAGCAAGCATTGAGGAAGTCGTTACTCCATTATTGAATGAAGAATATGATTTTACTATAGGTTCTCGATTTATTGATGAAAGCAGTGATAATTTTCAATCAACAGTAGCAAGAAGAATGGGCATCAATTTAATTTCTGCTGCTATAAAGTTTGTAACGGGTAATAAAATTTATGATACTACTAGTGGGTATCGAGCAGCTAATAGATCAGTTATTAATTATTTTTCTAAAAATTATCCAATGGCATATCCAGAACCTGAAAGTATTGTTAGATTGATGAAACATGGATATAAAGTAAAGGAGGTTCCAGCTCATATGTTTGAAAGAACAGAGGGGGAATCAAGTATAAGTGCGCTTAAATCAGTTACGTACATGATGGATGTTCTGACTTCTATTTTGATTGCTGGAATAATGAAGGAGGCTGAATAATGTCTACGTTTTTAAGAATTGAAATGATTATTTTAGCACTTGCTATTTTTTATTACATAGTTAAAATGATAAATAAAAATGCTTTTTCATTAAGACGTTCTGCTCCGTGGTTAGTTGTCGGCTTAGGAATTATTTTTATTGCACTTTTTCCACAGGTGGTATCTTTTGTTGCTCATCAGCTTGGATTTGCATTAACAATGAACTTTCTCCTATTTGTAGGACTAGTATTTGTTTTTGTTTTAGAACTTATGAAAACAAGCAGTGACACAAAAAAAGATAACCAAATAAAGGTCTTAATACAAGAAGTATCTTTGCTGAAAAGTGAACTAGAAGAGTCTAAAAAGGAGTAACCATAGTCTTTATGAAAAAAATGACGATAGAAGAGATTAGAAAAATTCAACTAGATATGTTAAGTTACATTGATAGTATTGCTAGAGAAAATAATATTGAATATTCACTTGGTGGTGGCTCATTACTAGGTTCAATAAGGCATAAAGGTTTTATTCCTTGGGACGATGACATTGATATAATGTTATATCGTTCGGATTATAATAAATTAATTGAGGAATTGAAGAAATCACAAGATGATAGATATTCGCTTCTTCATTACTCAACTGAAAAAAATCTATTATCATTTGCAAAATTATATGATAATAGCACTCAATTTATCAGCAAAACAGATAAGATGCATCCGTGGACAGGATTGTTTATCGACATTTTTCCTATGGATAGATTACCTGAAAATGAGCATGAAAGACTTAGCTTTATGAAGAGTGTCCAAAATAATGCTGAAAATTTACTTAGTACAAGTTTTCCTGCATATGCAAGTGGTTCTAAAGCAATTTATGCATTTGCAAGATTATTTTTACGCTTTCCTAGGTTTGTAGTTTATCATGGAAAATGGACAGAGAGGGCAGAAATTCTAGATCAATTAATGCAAAAATATGATAATCAGGATGTCCCATATATCGGTTTTACGGATTCTAGGTACAGGGCTAAGGAATTTTTCCCTAAAGAGATATTTGAAGAATATGAAGATATTATGTTCGAAGATGTTAAGGCAAGAAAAATACAGGACCATGATAGATATCTAAAACAGTTATATGGTGATTCATATATGGAATTACCACCAGAAAATAAAAGAGAAAATCATAGTTACTATACATGGTATTGGAAAGATTAGGAGATAAACAATGAATATTGGTCTTATTTTTGCAGGTGGTGTGGGCAGTCGTATGAAATCTAAAAAAGCCAAGCCAAAACAATTTTTAGAAGTTCATGGGAAACCAATAATTGTACATACCATTGAATTGTTTCAAAATACACCTGAAGTTGATGCAGTGGTAGTTGTCTGTGTTGCTGATTGGATAAATTATATGGAAGATTTAACTTATAAATTTAGACTTTCAAAAGTAAAAAGTATCGTCCCTGGTGGGGAAACTGGTCAAGGTTCAATATATAATGGGCTAATTGCTGCTAAAGAAATTTCTGGAGATGAAAAAGCTGTTGTAATTATTCACGATGGAGTTAGACCGCTGATCAATGAAAAAGTAATTGTTGATAATATAAAATCAGTGGAAAAAAATAGCTCTGCAGTTACTATAGCACCAGCTAAGGAAACATTTCTAATTGTTAATGATGAGAAAAAAGTCCAATCAGTCCCAGATAGGAATCATTCATTAATAGCGAAAGCGCCTCAAAGCTTTTGGTTAGATGAAATTTTAGAAGTTCATGAACAAGCGTTAAGTGATGGTATAGTTGATTCAATTGATTCTTCAACATTAATGTTTGGATATGGTAAGTCATTATCTGTTGTTGAAGGTCCAACAGAAAATATAAAGATCACAACACCTGATGATTTTTATATGTTTAAGGCTCTATTTGATGCACGAGAAAATGAACAAATATATGGGATTTAGTGGTAATGATAGATTATAAAGACGAAGTTATACAAAACGATTTGAAATTAATTACAAGTCAAAATTATATTTCTTGGGATAAGTTAAAAGGTAAAACAGTATTAGTAACGGGTGCTAGCGGGATGTTGGCGACTTATATGATTTATACACTTGCCTATTTAAATGATAATTTTGCATATAATATAAAAATTATTGGAACTGTTAGGAACATTGAAAAAGCAAGTTTAAAATTTTCTTCTTTAATTTCAAATGAATATTTTGATTTAATTAGACATGACGTAACAAAAGAGTTTACATATGATGGGAAAATTGATTATATTGTTCATGCAGCAAGTAATGCAAGTCCAAAATTTATTATAAATGACCCTGTGGGGATAATTAATGCTAATACAATTGGGACTCTAAATCTTTTGAATTTTGCTAAGGACCATCCTATAGAAAATTTATTATTTTTATCTACTCGTGAAGTTTATGGTAAAGCTATCAGTGATTATATTGATGAAAATTCCTATGGTGGTTTTGATATCTTAGAAAGTAGGGCATGTTATCCAGAAAGTAAGCGCATGGCGGAAACACTCTTAAAATCATTTAATGATCAATTTGGTGTACCATTTACTATTACTAGGATTGCACATTCATACGGTCCAGGTATGCAATTGAAGGATGATGGACGTATAATGAGTGACCTATTATTAAACGTTGTTAACTCAGAAGACATTATATTAAAGAGTGACGGAACTGCTGAGAGAGCATTTTGCTATATTGCTGATGCAGTATCAGCTTTATTCTTGGTTTTGCTTGACGGAGAAAATGCTAATGCCTATAACGTTGCTAATGAAGATGAACCTATCCAAATTCGAGAATTAGCTAAAAAGTTAACAGAAATATTTGCGGAAAGAAATATATCAGTAGTTTTTGATATTCCAAAGCAGATGGGATTAGGATATAGCAAAATGGGAAGAACTAGATTGAACACAGAAAAAATTGAGCTTCTGGGTTGGCGTAAAAAAGTTTCTTTAGAGCAGGGACTTGTTAATACAATAAAAGCAATAGAGGAATAAGATGGTAAAAACAGCAGTCTTAATGGCCACATATAATGGTGAAAAATTTGTTAAGGAACAATTAGAATCAATAAAAAATCAAGAATTGAAACCAGATTATGTTTTTATCAGAGATGATCAATCTACTGATTCTACAGTAGAAATTGTAAAATCTTTTATTGAAGAAAATTCGTTGTCTAATTGGATTATAGAAAAAAACAAAAAAAATTTAGGTTGGCGATTAAATTTTCGTGCATTACTTTTTGATGTCTTAAATTATGAGGTTGACTATGTTTTCTTTTCAGATCAAGATGATACATGGTATCTAGATAAAAATAGAAAACAAGTAGACATAATGGAAAATAATAAGGAAATTGATGTTTTGAGTGCCGATATTGATATAATAAAAATATCTGAAGAAGCAACAGTTCCTAATCAATATAAATTTAAAGATGACTCTCAAAAAATAAGTCAATATCCAAATAATATAAATTATGTAAATTACAGACAAGGTTGGACTTTTTGCATAAGAAAATCATTTTTAGATCAAATTACTCCTAAATGGACGGAGGATAGAATACTTTCACACGACAATCTATTTGCTGGTATATCGGGATTCTTAGGAACAGGCTACAATTTAAATGAAGCTGTAGGAGTCCATAAAAGGCATGGAGGAAATGCTAGTGGAAATTTGTTAAATCTAAAACAACCGTATTCAAGACATGTTTCAGAGCTATTAATTGTATTAAGTTATTACCAAATTCTATACGATGTTGCTCAAGAAAGAAATTCAGATAAAAGTGGCTTAGTTAAAAATTATTTAAATTTTTATCTTCAAAGATATAATAATGCAAAAGATAGAAGATTTAGTGGAACAATACGTCAATTGCTCTTTTCGAGAAAGTATTATGTTGATTTCTCAAATTGGGCAAGGGACATAGTGTTTCTATTTAAAAAGTAGGAGGTTAGCTATGAAGAAAATTAAGATTTTATTGCTTTTTTTAATTGCAATACTTCCTTCTGTAACAGTTACGGCAGATGTTAAGGATGATGAAAAAGAAGTAATAGCCCAGATTCTGTATAATAATATTCCAGAATCTGGAAGAGGTGTTTTAGCTACAAATTATTCGGTAGTATATGATAAGTTGATAAATGGAAAATTGACTAAAGAAAATTTTCAACATCAATCATATTCCATAGTAAGAGTTAAATATGCAGAAACAAGTACAGATTTTTCAGTTGAAGTTTCCAAAGGGATTGAATTAAAACCTGGGAAAAAATTAAAATCCGAAGAAGCTACAGTTGTTATTAGTAGCCTATATAAAAATAGTAAGGACTTTTTAAATTATCTTAATAATGATGATAATGGTAAAGAAGAAAAACCAGTAAAAATGACAACTCCGGGGTCTAATAGATCGTTTATGACAAACGAGGACGGAAAAATAGTTGCAAAATTAAAAAAGGGATATACTATATTTGAAACAGATTACAAAAGAAGAATGGTAACTGGTACATTTATCAACGATGATACAGATATTGTTGAAGTTGGTTCTTCGAAAATTGTTGATGGATTAAAAATAGACATATCCAATATTAAAGCTAAAAATGATTCAAATGCTCTGTCTGCTGACTATGGACAGCAAGTAATTTATGAGTTAAATATTGATCGAAAAAAATTATCTGGAAATGGAGTTGTGACTTTACATGCTTCTCCCAACTTCGTTGTTGAAAATATAAATGTTCCACATGAAGATGAATTAATTGATAATTTTAAAAAAATTGAAGTTGGTCCACAACAAGGAAATTATATTAATTATCAGTTTTCAAATTTTGAGGATGCAGAAAAATCTGTTAATCGTAAAATTGCAAATGCACTATTTATTAAGTCATACTCTGTAAATTTAAAAGATATCAGTACAAATAAAATTATCGTTACTGGTCATGTTTCATCTCAAGCAGATTATAATATTGACTTCAAATTTAATGATGGAAGTGGTTATAAGGAATTTCCTAATTATAAATTTACTTCAAAAAACAATAGTGAAATTCAGGGAGTTTATGTTGATTATACTGATGAGAATGGACAAATAATCCAAGCAGTTTCTCCATTGATTAGAACATATGGAATTAATTTTGTTACTTTTGATGGACACGAAAATAATTTGTTACATGGAGCTTCTTATACTATTGGTAAATATTCAGAAAATGGAGATGTCTATCTATTATCAAAGGACAAAGATGTCTTTTCGTGGAAAAAAGAAGACTTTAACATTTATGAACAGGATTTAGCTTCAAAAGTAAGAGAGAATTCAAATTTTGTTTTCGACGGTGGTAAAGTTATTAATATTGATGGGACAGAAGATGAGATTGAATTGTCAAAAACTCAATTTAGCTACAATAAAAAGGAAAATGAACAAGCTAATAAATCATTGATCCAGTTAAGAGGTCTTTCTGATAATGGTGATTACTTTATATGTCAAGTAAATCAAAAATCGGGTATTCAGGATAACAATAAAATTTATAAGTTTTCAGTTAGCACTGATAGTATTTCAAAAGCTCAGTTTGAAAATTATCTTGTAAATGGTTATATACCTGACTATTCTACCAATAATAATGAGTATAATGCTATAGAATTATTGAAGAATGGTGAAAAAACAGATACTCCAATTAATCCTTACTTACGTATAGGAATAATATTTGTATCAATATTATTAATTGTAATGCTATCAGGCATTTTAATACTTAAAAAATATTAATTATCGAGGTAAATATGGAATTTAAAAAAATAAATAA
Source organism: Floricoccus tropicus (assembly GCF_001832905.1). Classification (GTDB taxonomy): domain Bacteria; phylum Bacillota; class Bacilli; order Lactobacillales; family Streptococcaceae; genus Floricoccus; species Floricoccus tropicus. The sequence goes on from NZ_MKIR01000024.1 coordinate 363,112, forward strand.
ATTTAAAGAAAAAAATATACCTAGATATTTTTTAATTATTGGTCTATTTGTTGGTACTATAATGACACTAGTAATGCCAATTTTTAATGAGCCAGATGCTCGTTATCACTTAGCTGTGTCAGGTAAAATTGTTGGAATTAATATTGATGTATCCACTTATGGTGAAACTAATATAAGCTCAGGAATGAAGAAACAAAAAGAACCATATGAAAATGGATTAGATGTTGTCTTGAAAAAATATTACTTTACCAAAGTGAAGACGACAAACTATGAAAACCTACCTAGAAACATTGATTATCGCTATGACTACGTTTTTTGGGGTCATATAGTTCCAGCTATAGGTGTATGGATAGGCTACCATGTATATTCTTCTCTGGGTGTTATAATCATATTTGCTCGTCTTATATCCATGCTATTTGTTATTATATCTATGTACTTTATTATTAAGAGACTTAAAGTTGGAAGGTTACTATTCTCAGCTGTAACACTTAGTCCTGTTATAATAAATCAATCAGCAAGTTTATCTTATGATGCTACTAGTTATGTAATTACAAGTTATTTTCTAATGTTAGCAATTAACGCTATTTATGAACGTAAATTTACAAAATCCACTGGTAAAGAGTTAATTATATCTACTATATTGATTGCCCTCTTTGCAAAAAGAAATTTCTACTTATTGATATTATTGATCCCAGCATTAATATTATATTGTGATAATGAAATTGTTTTTCTCAATAAAATAAAAGAAAAAGTAATAAAACTATGGAATTGGATTTGTTCTCTAAGGAATAGTATGAAAGTATTATTGGGAATGGGTATTTTGACACTTGCATTCGCTTTATTTACAGTTATGTCAATGAGCTACGGTGGGCCAATTCATGTTATTATGAGAATGATCAGAACATTTATTTTTAATAACGGTGGAGATGGTCGAGACCCATCTATGGGCTTGCTAGTTGCACCATATCAAGAATTTAATTTCGTACCTAAATGGGAATACGGAATATGGATGGTGATGATGGCTTTGATATTATTAAGCGAAATGAAGTTTGTAAATAAGATTTCAATGAGTATTTTTGCCCTATTGATTTTTGCTCTTAATTTATTTGGTGTTTACTATGGATTCTTAAGCTTTGATGGTGCAACTACGGGAGCAATTAGTGGAGCGCAAGGTCGATATTTTACACCTATGATACCAATTTTACTTATATTCTTTGGATATGATAAATTTAAATTAAAAATTAATAAAAATAAATATTTTATGATAGGAGTTTTTGCTATTGCAGTATTTTCAAATTTTCATCTAATTTTTACAACAATATACGGATTAATAAAACAATAATAAGCATCAGGAGACTAATTAATGAAAGTTGTTAAAAACATAATATATAATACTGGTTATCAAGTCTTGATGCTTTTATTTCCATTAATAACAGTTCCATATGTCTCTCGAGTATTGGGGAAAACAGGAATTGGTATTAATGCTTATACTTTTTCAGTTTTATCATTCTTTGTATTATTTGCCAATCTGAGTGTTTTAACTTATGGAAACAGAGAGATAGCATATGTACAAGATGATAAGGAAAAAAGGAGTATAATCTTTTGGGAACTTATGATCATCAAAGCCTTCGCGACTTTCATTTCTATAGCACTATTTCTTTTCCTTCTCTTCTTCTTTTTTAGAAAATGGTATTCTTACTATCTGATACAATCAATTATGCTAATAGCTACTCTTACAGATATCTCTTGGTATTTCATGGGAGTAGAGGAATTTAAAAAGATTATTTTAAGGAATACTGTCGTCAGGATTGTAACTGTAATAGTAACCTTTGTATTTGTAAAAGAACCTTCTGATTTGTGGATTTACATAGCTACCGCACCTGTATCATCATTATTAGGTAATTTGAGTACGTGGACATTTATCAAAAATGAAATTGCCCCCCTTGATATAAGGAAAATAAACCTAAAACATCATTTTAAGCCTGTTTCTATGCTATTTTTACCTCAAATTATTATGCAAGTATATCTTGCTTTAAATAAAGTTATGCTTGAAAGTATGGATTCAGTAGTATCTTCGGGATTTTTTGATCAATCAGATAAAATAATTAGGGTTGCATTAACGATTGTTACAAGTTTGAGTGCCGCAGTAATACCTAGAGTTTCTAATCTGGTTTCAAATAATCAACATGAAGAAGTTGAAAAAATAATTCAGAAGACTTTTTCTTTAGTAAATGCTATTGGGATACTCTTAATGTTTGGTGTTATGGCTGTTTCAAGCACTTTTGCAATTTATTTTTTTGGTAGTGAATATGAGCCTGTAGGGTTAGTGATGTTTATACAATCAATAATGATTGTATTTGTTGCATGGGCAAATATAACTGGTATGCAATATTTATTACCAACTAATAGATTAAAAGATTTTACAATGTCCGCGATCATGGGGTTAATTACAAACATTGTACTGAATTTAATTTTGATACCTATATGGGGTGTATATGGCTCTGCAGCGGCTACTGTTTCTACCGAAGCAGCTGTTACTTTATATCAATTTTGGGTCTTGAGAGACACTTTTAAAATTTCAAGATTAATGAAAGACACTTGGAAATATTTAATAAGTGGAGTGATTGTATTTTTTATTGTTAGATATTTAAATAATATTATGAGGATATCTTTCTTGAATTATATTATACAAGCGGGTGTTGGAGTGATGGTTTATACATTAGTTTTAGTCATTTTAAGAGCAGATATTATTAAGGAGTTAATGAATCTGGTAAATACAGTAAGAAATAAAGAGGCAAAAAATGGATAAAACAATAGCAATTTTTTCTGGATACTATCTTCCTTTTTTGGGAGGAGTTGAGCGCTATACTGATAAGTTGATGTTAGAAATGAAAAAAAAGAATTATAAAATCATCATTGTGACAACCAAGTATGACGATTTATTAAAAGACTATGAAGTAAATGATGAAGGATTTGAAATTTTTAGATTACCAGTATACAATCTTTTTAAAAGTCGTTATCCTATTATTAAAAAAAATAGTGAATACAAAATAATTATGAAAGAACTTGAGAAGAGAAACATTGATTTTATTGCATGTCAGACAAGATTCCATCTAACAACTTTGGTAGGTTTAAAATATGCAAAAAAATTTAATATTCCTTCAATGGTTCTTGAACATGGAAGTGATCACTTTACTGTTAATAATAAATTTTTGGATTGGTTTGGGGCCATCTATGAACATATGCTAACATGGAGGCTAAAAAAGCTAACTGATAACTTTTATGCAGTATCTAAGCGTTCCACATCTTGGCTTGAACATTTTAAAATAAGATCAAGAGGTGTTATTTATAATTCAGTTGATGAGACAATTTATGATTCTTTTAAAAATAAAAAATTTAAGCATGAATTTAAAAATAAACTTGTCATTACATATGCTGGTCGTATAATAAAAGAAAAAGGTGTGGAAATGTTGCTAAAGTCTTTCATGTCTTTAGCTAATACTGAAAATATAGAGTTAGTAATAGCAGGTGATGGTCCTATATTAGATGAGTTGAAGAAACAATATAAACAAAGAAATATATTATTCGTAGGAAAGTTAGACTTTGATGATACAATTACTTTATTAAACAGAACTGATATTTTCTGCTATCCTTCTATGTATCCTGAGGGCTTGCCTACTTCTATTTTAGAGGCTGGGATTATGAAATGTGCTGTTATCGCCACTGACAGAGGTGGGACTGTCGAGGTAATAAATTCTCCTGATTATGGAATTATTATTGAAGAAAATCAAGATTCCTTGACATCTGCACTTGAAAAATTAATAAATGATGAAAATTATCGTGATAGTATAAAAGAAAATCTTCATGAGAGAATAGAAAATAATTTTACATGGAAAGTGACTAGTGAAAAGTTTGAGAATGTTTGTAATAAAAAATAGTATCGAATTTTCATTGTAAATTAAAGTTTATTAAATTATATTGGCTCTATAATAGATCGTGTGGAATTGTAAAAAATCCACACGATTTTTTTGCAAAAAAATAGCAACTACTTTACAGTGATATGCGTCAAAACCAACAAGTTAAAGGAGTTGTTACATGGATAAGTTTACACGAGAATTACTAGATTTACAAAATGAGTTTTTAAAATTCAATGATGACTGCTTATTCTATGAATATTACAAGTATGGAATTACATGTAATATAATCACTGGAAGCTACGAACTAATTCCCTCCCATTATAAAAATTTGATGTAGATTGGTTAGACTCATCTAATTTGTATGATCACGGTAATATTCCAAATAAAAGAAAAATTCAATCAACTGAAATTAATGGTTTGAAAACAATACTTAAATTATCAACACCTCATTTTATGTGCCGCCATTGCTCATCAACCTCTTCTTCTCAACTACCTAGTAAATTTGTACTACCTAGGCAAAGTATATCTTGTAAACTATATTACCACATACTATTTGATCTTAAAAAGAAATGGCTTTCATAGCAATTGATGGAGTTACTCATGAACTTCATACGTTGATTGATGATAGAAGGATTTATTCATTAATCAATGACTTCCTTCAATCTCCTCAAAGTGAAATAACTAAGGTTAAATATTTGGTTATGGATATGAATGCTAGCTATGGCAGATTAATTAAAGTTGTGTTCCCAAATGCTGAAATTATTACTGATCGTTTTCACATCGTGCAGCAGATTACATGTGCTTTTAATGTGCTTAGAGTTAAAGTATTACTTTATAGTTAATGTTATCTATAGTTTGTATTATTAACTTAAAAGACAACTATTATCTTGTCAGTTTAAGAATATATATAAAACTACAGAATTGAGCAATTGAATTTTTAAGAGTAAGGGATTGAATTTATTTTACTCTTTTTCGTTTTCGGACAAAACATAATTATCATATATAAAATATGAGATAAATATATTCAAAACTATAATTTTATGTGTTGTTTGTAAATTTGTATAATATTTTATAGATAGTCTGTAGAATTGATAAATAATGTACGAGTCACTTAGGCTAGTTTTGTTATTTTAAAATATAAATTTAAACATTTTTTGCTTTTTCTCTGTTATAACATTATAATGTAAATATGCGTGTAGATAAGGAGTATTGAGTGAAAAATAAGAATAAGATATCGTTAATTGTGTTTATATTGTCTATGGCAAGTATATTTTTTTCAAGTGAAGTTTCTGCAGCAAGCGCTGTAAATGATTATATTTTGAAAAATAAAATAAAGCCAGCAAGTGAGAGTGTGAAACTTCAAATTAATATGCAAGATTCAAAAAAAAATGGTGGATTTAGCATGGAATTTGATTCAGGTAAACCATCTCTAGTAATTATTCATGAAGTGGCTACGGAAGGTTCTACTGTAGATAATGAGATTACCTATATGGTACGAAATCAAGAAAATGCTTTTGTTCATTCATTTGTTGATGCTAATTCTATTAAGACAATAGCCAATACACGTTTGAAGGCGTGGGGGTCAGGACCGTTTGGAAATAAGTATGGTATTCAAATTGAACAAACGAGGGTAACTTCAAAAGAACAATTTGCAAGACAAATAACAAACTTAGCAAGTTGGACAGCTGATCAATTAATTGCATATAATTTGGGTGAGCCAAAAGTAGTATCTGAGTCAAACAAAAAGTTGGATGGGAATTTGGCAAGTCATAGAAATATATCATATAAATGGGGTGGAACTGATCACGTAGACCCAGATTGGTATTGGTCAAATCGAGGTAACCGTTTTTTTGCTCAAGGTTATGATATGTATCAATTTAGAGATTTAGTAGCAAATTATTATAAACAAAAAGTTAATACAGACTTACGAGGTGCAAAATATAAAATTGGTAATACTGTCCAAATAAAAACAAGCGCATCTTATGAATCAAATGGAAGTGATTTGAAAGCTTATCGTACTTGGGTAGGTACTATATCAGCAGTTAGAGCAGACAATAAATCAAAATCAAATTATTCATATACAGTAACATATAAAAATGGCCAAAATACTGTTCAAAGTGTTTATGTTTTAGAGCAAGATCTTCAACAACCAATTGCTCTGAAATACAAAGTAGGAGATACTGTTCAAATAAGAGCAAATGCATCTTATGAATCAAATGGAAGTGATTTGAAAGCTTATCGTAACTGGGTAGGAACAGTCAAGTCAGTTAGAACAGACAAT
>NZ_MKIR01000025.1 GCF_001832905.1 Floricoccus tropicus
TTGTTGGTTCACTTGTACTTGAACTTGTTGGCGCTGTTGGTTCACTTGTACTTGAACTTGTTGGTACTGGTTTAGGAACTGCTCTACCATCCAATAATGCTTGGTACTTGCTAATTAAATCATTACAAACTGGTATTAACGATTTAAATTCAGGAACTCCCCACCAACCATTTTTTTCTGAAAGTCTAATTGCTTCATTGAGATTATCTAACCTACTCTTACTAGTCTTAAGTGAATTTTCAACTATATCCAAAGTATTGTTATAGCTCCATTCATCTTTTTCCATGTTTAAACTTTTTTTGAAGCTATCAGCATTTTCATTATAAAAATCAAGATTTCTAGTTAATGATTTCTTCATACTGTCAAATAAAAGTCTATTTGATTCTTCCATCCTATCTTTTGATTCTTTATCAGCATCAGATAACTCAGGTGCTTCTGTTGTAGATACTTCAGAAGTTGATTCAGCTAATTTACTTTCTTCCACAGTTGAAACTGCCTTTTCAGAAGTAGGTGTAAGATTTGGCTCTTGAACTTGAGATTTTGTCTTAACTTCAGATGTTGCTTGAACCGTAGTAGAAACAAGCGATGATGAAGATGCTTGAGCTTTAGACGAGCTTGATGTACTTGTTGTTGAAACAGCAACATTTGGTTTTGTATTTGCTGCGCTTTCTAAAGTCTGAGCAATACCACCAATACTTGGCGCAAGTGTTCCTCCAATAACTAAAAACGTAACTGGAGCTGTAACCCATAATTTACCTTTTTTAAATTGTTTGTAACGTTTCTTTTCTTCAGTTTGTTTCATACTATAATATCCCTCCATTTTTATAACTATATATTATCATATATACTCAATAAATCAAGAATAAACATTATATCTATAAATAGTATAAATAAATTTTAAAAATATAAATCAAATTAAATATAGATGTTTTGTAAATACCATGAAACTAAATTGAAATTTCAAAAAAAGAAAAAACAAAATATCAAACGATACTTTGTTTTTAACCAATTTATTCGAATTCAGAAGATGGTTCTGTTGAGAATGAAAGTTTATCATCAACCAAAGAGATAGTAACTTTTGTTTTTGGAAGAATCTTACCTGAAACAATTTCTTTTGCAAGTGGAGTTTCAACTTCTCTTGTAATGAAACGACGAAGTGGACGTGCACCGTATGCAGGTTCGTATGAATTTTCAGCAATCCAAGTTTTAGCTTCATCTGAAATTTCAAGTTGAATTTCTTGTTCTTCAAGTCTACCTGAAAGTTGTTTAACAATCTTGTTAACAATTCCTTTAACATCATCAAGACTAAGTGGTGTGAATAGGATTGTATCATCAATACGATTCAAGAACTCAGGTTTGAAGTGAACTCTTAATTGTTCAAGTACTTCACTTTTAACTTCTTCAGGAATTTGACCATCAGCAGTTACCCCATCAAGAAGATATTGAGAACCAATATTACTTGTCATAATAAGAACGGTGTTTTTAAAGTCAACTACTTGTCCTCTTGAATCTGTAAGACGTCCGTCATCAAGTACTTGTAATAAAATGTTGAACACATCTGGATGAGCTTTTTCAATTTCATCAAGTAAGATGATTGTATATGGGTTGCGACGAACAGCTTCTGTTAATTGTCCACCTTCTTCGAATCCAACGTATCCTGGAGGCGCACCAACTAAACGAGACACTGAATGTTTTTCCATATACTCACTCATATCAATACGAACCATATGATCTTCAGAGTCGAATAAGTTTTCAGCAAGTGCTTTTGCAAGTTCTGTTTTACCAACCCCAGTTGGACCTAAGAATAGGAATGAACCTAGAGGACGATTTGGATCTTGAAGACCTGCACGTGAACGAATAATCGCATCACTTACAGCATCAACTGCTTCATCTTGACCAATTACACGTGTATGAAGTGTTTCATTTAACTTCATAAGTTTTTCACGATCACCTTCAACAAGTTTAGAAACTGGGATACCAGTCAAACGACCAACTACATCAGCGATTTGATCTTCTGTAACTGATTCTTGTACCATTGTATTACTTGATGATTCTTTTGATTCAAGTTCTTTTAATTCTTTTTCAATTTTTGGAATTTCACCGTGTTGTAAAATTGCTGCACGTTCCAAATCATAAGAAGATTGAGCATCTTCTAATTCATGCTTAGCTTTATCAAGTTCTGCACGTTTGCTAGAAACCGCATTAACTGCTTCTTTTTCAGTTTCCCATTGCATCTTCATGCTATTTGCTTCTTCACGAAGTTCTGAAAGTTCTTCTTTCAAATTAGCAAGACGTTTTTTAGATGCATCATCAGTTTCTTTTTTTAGTGCTGATTCTTCAATTTCAAGTTGTAGAAGTCGACGAGTAACTTGGTCAAGTTCAGTTGGCATTGAATTCATTTCAACTTTAATGTTGGCACAAGCTTCATCGACTAAATCGATTGCTTTATCTGGTAAAAATCTATCAGTAATATAGCGATCTGATAGGGTTGCCGCTGCGACTAAAGCATTATCATGAATATTAACACCATGGTGGATTTCAAAACGTTCTTTTAATCCACGTAGAATTGATACTGTATCTTCAACAGTTGGTTCTTTTACCAATACTTTTTGGAAACGACGTTCAAGGGCTTTGTCTTTTTCCATGTATTGACGATATTCATCAAGAGTTGTTGCTCCGATTGTGTTGAGTTCTCCACGAGCAAGCATTGGTTTCAAGAGATTTCCTGCATCCATGCTTCCTTCTGTTTTACCAGCACCCACAATATTATGGATTTCATCGATAAAGAGAATAATTTGTCCATCAGACTTAGTAACTTCTTTAAGCACAGCTTTAAGACGTTCCTCAAATTCTCCACGGAATTTAGCTCCGGCAATCAATGCACCCATATCAAGTGAAAAGATTTTTTTGTCTTTCAAATTTTCTGGTACATCACGACGAACTATACGTTGTGCTAAACCTTCTACGATGGCTGTTTTACCAACACCAGGTTCCCCGATTAATACTGGATTATTCTTTGTTTTACGAGATAAAATACGGATTACATCACGAATTTCTTCGTCACGTCCAATAACTGGATCCATTTTCCCATTTTTTACTTGTTCGTTTAAGTCAGTTGCATATTTTTCCAATGCTTCATATTGTTCTTCTTGGTTTTGTGAAGTCACGCGCTCACCTCCTCTTAAGTTTTCAATTGATGTTTTAATTTCTTTTTCGTTTAATCCTTGACTAAGTAAATATTTAGTCAATTCGTTATTTTTGAGTTTCATTAATGCGAGAATTACAACTTCTGTTGCTAAAAATTCATCGCCGAATTCTTCTCTTATCTTATCTGCTTCATTAAACAGATTAAATAAGTCCTGACTGATACTTTGTCCGTATTGAACATTTGTTCCAGATACAGTTGGTATAGAATCAAGCATTTTGTCAACTACTCTTTCAAAATCATTGACGTCTATTCCATTATCAGTATAAAAATTTCTTGCAAAATGATTTGGCTGTAAGAAAATCTTCCATAAATGAGCTACCTCAATACTTTGATTTTGTCTTGTTACAGCAATACCTTGAGCTTCCCCAAGAGCATTTTGCATTGTTGTTGTCATTTTTTCAATATTCATATTTAAAATTATCTCCTTTTACTAGGATTAAGGTCCTATATCAACCTTACAAATACAATTATAACGCTTTGGTCAAAATTGGTCAAACAATATGCTCAGAAATTTCAGACATTTATTAAACTTCACAAGCTAATTATAATAGCATAGAGAACAATAGTAAAATATTTACTGCGAAAATTGAAAAAAGCACATGGATGTCTTAACCATGTACCTTTAAAGACTTTATTTAGACTCTGAATCTGATTTTGTATCTGATTCTAAATCTTTTTCTAATTGTGATTCTACTGATTCTACATAGTCAGCTAAATCTGAAAGTTCTTTTTCAAATTCACCATCAGCATTATCTTCATACTTACCAATTTCTTTTAATACTTTTTTAATTTCATGGATTGCTTTCTTTTCATCGATCCATTCTTTAATTGAATGAGATTTACCATCCAAAGTAAGTTTAGCATAATCAGCAACTGTTGCATCTAAATCTTTAACAACATCTGCGATTTTGTCCAATACTTTTTCTTGTTTTTCATCATAAGTTGCCATTTTAATTCTCCTTCTTTTTTTAAAAGTGAAATTCTCTGCTACTTGTTACATGAGCTAATTATATCCTTTTAATTTATCAAAAACAAAAAATTACTATGTTTTTTTCGAATTTAATTTACAATAAAAAAAACTATATTAGACAATTTAAAAAGTAATCTTTTACGTTTAATCTATGCTCCCTCCAATTACCTTCTTATCATTTTTTCCAATATTTCTGGAAATTATTAATATCATTTCAGTTACAACCTTTAGCATTTTAGTCATATCCATACTAGCAATTTCTTTTTTATTTTCAACTTGCTCAGGTAAGTACGGAATATGAACAAATCCCGTCTTTATATTTGGATGGATTTTATCTTTTATATAGAGTGCTTCATACATTATATGATTGCAAACAAAGGTACCAGCTGTATTGGAAATTTCAATTGGTAAATTTTCTTTCTTCAATTCTGAATAGATTAGTTTTATAGGTAGAGTTGAAAAATAAGCATTTTCTCCATCAGTTTTTATCGTCTGATCAATTGGTTGATAATTAGAGTTGTCTGGGATCGGAGCATCATCAATATTAATTGCAACTCTCTCTATACTTACTTTGCTTCTACCACCAGCTTGACCAATATTTATTATATAATCTGGATTTACTTCCATTACTTTTTTAAACAGAATAGAAGAAGATCCTTCAAAAGATGTAGGTAACTCTAGTTTTTCTAAAGTAAAATTGCCAATTTTATAATCAAGTTTTTTAACAAGTTCCCACGACGGATTAATACTTTCCCCGCCAAATGGTTCAAATCCAGTTATTAATAATTTCATAACCCCTCCTAGATATATATTTAAATTTTGGGGAAAAATAAAAACACCAAATGATGTTTTATTTATACGTGATGCACTAAATCAGGTAGTAAATACGCAAGAACTAACATAATAATTGCTGATATTACTACTCCTAGAAAAATTACAGGAAGTGATTTTTTTGGATTGAGACCTAAAAGCGCTGCAATTAGAGCACCAGTCCATGCACCAAACCCCGGCAAAGGAATAGCTACAAAAATCAATAGACCTAGATTAAGACTATTGGGATGGTTTTTCTTAAGTTTTTCACCACCAGAGCGTCCTTTTTCTACTATTTTTTGCGATAATTTTTTAATAGGCCCATGAAGACTTAAAAAGTCTAATATTTTTTCAATGAAAAAAATGATAAATGGAACTGGAAGCATAGTTCCTAAAATTGCGATTGGCGTCGCAGTATACCACGGGACATGCATAAGACTTGCTGCAACTAATCCACCTCTTAACTCAAGTACTGGTAAGACTGAGATTATAAACACAATTGCTTCTGGGCTTAAATGATTTTCTAAAAATGATATGACAGTTTGAACCATAAAATCCTCTTTTCTAAGTTTTTATTATGAAATAAAAACGCAAAATTGTAAAGAAGAAACTATCTTCATCTATTCGACTATATGCCTTCCCAAATATATCCCACTCGCTGCAGCATGACTCAAAGAATAGCTTACTCCCGAACAATCCCCAACAAAATATAATCCTTCAACGCTTGATTGAAAAGTCGAGTCCGTTTTAATTTTTGGAGAATGAAATTTGATATCAATCCCATATAAAATTGAATTTCCTTCAATACCATTGTCTAGTAATACATCTAATTCATGCAGAAACTCTTTTGTATCATCTAATAAATCTTCAGGTAAATAGATATATAAATCAGACTCTCGATAGTTCATACTTTTATTTATTGTATTTTTTTTCTTAAAATATGGATCAAAATTTGAAAGTTTTTGACCTATAAGTTCATCATTACCTTTATTAATTTCTTCCATCATATTGTTTAAGTAATTCATTAATCGTGATTCGTCCTCAAAATAATATGGTTTAAATAAACAAAAATTCAAATTATCACTTAGCTTTCCTTCGCGGTGATTTTGCCCATCAGCTAGAGAAAAACCCAACATTTTCTTTGGTATGATATTCCCACTTTTATTCATACAATAGGTATAAAGATCCTTGTAGAACATTTTGACTTCTAAATCATCTCCTAATACTTGATTAAGTTGATTTGAAGGCATCTCCATCCTTAGTCCAAAATCTACACGAGATTTTTCCTTGGTAAGTTGAAATTTATCTGATAAATTTGTTACAAAATCACTGTTTATACCTGTAGCAATAATTAAATTTCTCGATATTATTAAATTTTCAACTCCTTCAATTTTTATTAGAAATTTTGAATTCTTTTTTTCAATTCCTAAAATATTTACTGAATTTATCACTTGAGTATTATTTTCCACCAAATAATTAAATATACTTTTGATAACTTCTTTTGATAACTTCCTGCCAAGATGTTTTACCTTATTATCAATAAAACGTATTTTACTTTCATCTGGTGCTTGAAAATAATGGCTCTGATAATCTAAGCTATCTTTCCCGTTAAATTCATTTAGATATTCTTCAACCTTTGATAAATAATAAGTAGTATTTTGAAGACCAATTTTATCAACCAAATCACCTCCGAAATCTACTGAAAAATTATATTTTCCTTCTGAGATTCCAAGACCGCCAAATCCATTATATACATCACTTTCAGTCCTATTATCCAATGATGGGCCTTTTTCAATGATTAAAATTTTTGCTCCGGGCTTTTCTTTTATAATTTCAATGGCTGTAAAAAGCCCACTAACTCCTGCACCAATAATGGTAAAATCAAATTCGTTCATTTGTAAACCTCTGTCTAACATACGTGTTTACTGTTTATTTTAATTCAATTAATCCATTATTACAAGAATCAAAAAACACGGAATTATTCCGTGCTTGTGGTTATTGATAAAACTTTAATTGTTACTACTAGATTTTAAATGGCATTAAACCAAATACCACTGCTACTACTAAATAAACGATGAATAATCCGATTGCCCATAATGCACTCTTCTTTTGCCATTGTCCCATGTCTACATCTGTTAAGCGTAGTAATACATAAATGAATGGTACTAATGGACTCAATAAGTGGAAAGCTTGCCCAATTAATGAAGCAAATCCTAGTTGTAATGGTGTGAATCCATAGTTTACTCCTGCTTCTGCTAATACTGGTAGTACTCCATAGTAGAAGGCATCGTTTGATAGGAAGAATGTTCCTGGTGCTGATAGGAAGGCAACAACCAAGCCCCAATATGAGCCCCATGATGCTGGAATAACTGATGATAGACTTGTCGCAATTGCTTTATCCATTCCCGTTCCAGCAAGGATTCCCATGAAGATTCCTGCTGCGATTACTACCATGGCTACTTGTCCACCATCTGGTAGATTAGCTTCAATACGAGCGCGTTGATCTGATAGTTTTGGATAGTTAATCATTA
>NZ_MKIR01000026.1 GCF_001832905.1 Floricoccus tropicus
ATACACCCACAACAGTTGACAAAGAGCCAAAAAGATGAACTCTTCCGAGTTCACCTTTTTTTACTTCACAATAGTTAATTTTTTCAAATCTTTTTCAGTCTCACGAATAATATAAATTGGACGACTTTTTGTCTCTAAGAAAATTTTACTAATGTACCGACCAATAATTCCAAGCATGAGAAGATTTATACCACTACAGAACAATATAATAATTACAAGCGAAGGCCATCCACTTGTTCTGTCGCCAAAAACCAATGTGCGAACAATAATAAATATCGCTCCAATTATCGAAATGAATACCGATAACATTCCACCATAAGTAGCAATATTTAATGGTGCCTCTGAAAAATTAATAATACCTTCCAATGAGTATTTTAATAATGACCAAAAATTCCAGCTAGTCTCACCAGCAACTCGTTCACGATTTTCATACTCTAAATAAATTGTATTAAAACCAACCCATGTGAAAATACCTTTTGAAAAACGATTATATTCTCTTACTTCCAAAATTGCATCAACCATTTGTCTAGTCATCAATCGGAAATCACGCGCTCCATCAACCATTTCTGTTTGCCCAATTTTATTGATAATTTTATAAAACATACGAGCAAAAAAACTGCGTATTGGTGGTTCACCAGTACGGCTAACACGACGACATCCAACGCTATCAATATCTGGATCTTGGATTTTATTGAACATCTCTAACAGAAGCTCAGGTGGATCCTGTAAATCAACATCCATCACAGTTACATAATCACCAGTAGCATTTTCAAGACCTGCATACAAAGCAGCTTCCTTCCCGAAATTACGAGAAAATGAAATATAATGAACGTTGGAATTATTCTTAGCTAAGCTTCTTAAAACATCAAGTGTCTTATCTTTGCTTCCGTCATTAATAAAGATATACTCAAAATCCAAAGGTAGCTCGTCATTTACCTTTTGCATCTCAGCAAAAAATAATGGGATTGACTCTTCTTCATTATAACAAGGTACAATTACTGATAATTTCATAACTATCTCCAAATTTCTTTCTCATAAAATTTCTCAAGTGTTCTTTACATTATTTTAGCATATCTTTCACAAGATGTCGCTTTCCTACAAAAAATACAGCTAGGTCTAGCCAAGCTGATTATACTCTAATAAGATTTTATCAAGTAAAGATTCTTTTTCAATATCTGTTATAAATGATCCCTCTACTGCATTAATATTTACCTTCAAAAAATCAGCAATTGTAAAATCATACCAATCTCTGATTCTGCAGTACTCTTTCACCAAGTTTGTATTACTTACCGTCCTATTATCAGTATTGATAGTTACTGCAACACCAGCATCAAACAGTTCCTTAAAGGGATATAGTTCCAAGCTTTCAATAGCCTTAGTCTGAAAGTTACTAGTTGGAGCCATTTCAAAGGTTATCTTTTTTTCTTTAAGAAAAGAAAATTCATCTGGATTTTCATGAATAGCAACACCGTGGCCAATTCTACTTGCTCCAAGTTCAATTGAATCAAAAATATTTTGAGCACAGCCACATTCACCAGCATGAAGTGTCAAATTCACTCCTTTTTGCTTAACTTTTTCTAAAAGAGGGGTAAAAAGTTTTGGCGGAAAATTCTCTTCATCTCCGGCCAGATCAAAACCTACAATATAGTCAGAAATTAGATTTTCATCCTCTTCCGCAAAAATGTTCAATAAAGTCATTAATGTATCAACGCTTTCATGACGCAAGCCACATATGAGACCACGGACTTTAATATCAAAATCAGCTTCTGCTTGTTCAAAGCCTTTACAAATAGCTTTTGTAACTTCAATAATATTTAAGTCTTTTTTTGCATGGTGCATTGGGGCAAAACGAATTTCAATATATTTAACATTTTCATCAGCTGCCTGTTTAGCAACATCGTATGCTGCTAATTCAAGATTTTCTTTTGTTTGTAAGAGAGGTAATACGTAATCAAAACACGCTAGATAATCGAGTAAAGAATGAGTTTCTTGAGGTGCATGAATATTTACTTTTAAATCCTCATCTTTTTCTGGGAGCTGAATATTCTCATTTTTTGCCATTTGTCTGATGGCATCTATTGATAAAGAGCCATCTAAGTGACAGTGTAATTCAATTTTTGGCATTTCTTTAATAGTCTTATTGTCTAACATTTTTCATCTCCCAAAATTATTTCTCACCATAATACGACTTTTTGCAATTCTAGTCAAGCACTTTTTTGATTTTTTAAAGTTTTATATATAAAAACCGAACATTATTTCTGAAAATAGGAATTTAGTTCGGTTTAGTTTTAAAAATTTATTTAATAAATAAATTTGAATTGTTGAATAAATCACCAATTGCTTGCTGAATGATAATCTTATCCCTTAGAGTTAAAAACTTCTGTTGTTCAGTTTCTGGAATTTGGTATAGTAAAATCTTAATTCCTTCAAATAAGGGATACCAACTTATCTCAAGACCATCTTCTTCTTCGTGTGTATCCAAATTTTGATTTTGTACATTTTTATTACAAAGTTTCGCTAAGAAACAATAATTTGTTTGCTTATAGTCTTGCTTATTTCGTAATTCCACTACATTAGGAAGTTGTTTTATTATTTCACATCTCAATCCTGCTTCTTCTAATACTTCCCGTTTAAATGACTTAGATGGCTCTTCATCATTTTCAATTCCACCACCTGGTAATGTATAAAGATTGTATTTCAAAAATTTTTCAATCAGAATTTCATTTTTATCATTTAATACAATTCCTCGACTAGCATTACGAACTTGAGAAAACTTAATTGATTGATTATTACTTTCCTCATCTGAAATAATGATAGATTTGTTCATCCCATACCTCAATCATAATATTAAAATAGTATTTAATTTTATAATAAAACTAGTAGTGTTTCGTTGTCAGCTACTAGTTTTATTTATATTTGAAAGCAAAAGTAACTTTGGAATCAAAATTATTTTTACAACTTGCACGGCAAATTTTTAAGCTTCAAATCCTTCTGTTAATACTTCAGGAAATTCTTCTGTTACGATGTCTGCACAACGTTTACAGAAGTGCGCTAGGTGTTCGTTTTCACTTTGTCCAACTGTTAAGTCAGTACGACGACAACGATCACACACTTCACCTTCAGCATGCTTAACTGAAATAGCTACATCTTCAAATTGTTGAGCATCTGCTGGAGCATCACCATTAGCTACAACAAATTCTGAAACGATTAGAAGTTTTGCAATATCTTCATCCATAGATGCAAGAAGAGTTCTTACAACTTCATTCGGATAAACAGTAACGCTTGCTTCAAGTGATTTACCGATTACTTTTTCATCACGAGCTACTTCAAGAGCTTTTAATACTTCATCGCGGAAGTCCATAAATGCTGACCATGTATCAGTTAATTCTTGTGAATTAACATATTCAACAGTAGTTGGCATTTCAGCAAGGTAAACATATTCTTCCTTTTCATCCAAATATGACCAAATTTCTTCGGCAGTATGAGGGATGATTGGAGACAATAATTTAGTAAGTTTAACCAAAATTTCGTTAAATACAGTTTGCATTGAACGACGGGCTTTACTATCAGCTCCTTCGATATAAACAACATCCTTAGCGAAGTCTAAATAGAATGCTGATAGATCATTAGTTAAAAAGTTAAATACAGTTTTGTAAACAGTCATAAAGTCATATTTATTATATGCTTCAAGAGAGGCGGTAACAACTTCATTCAAACGGTTTAAGATATATTTGTCAGATCCTTGTAATTCTTCATAATCAACACTATTATCATCTTTAGAAAAATCACTTGTATTTGCGATTAGGAAACGAAGAGTATTTCTGATTTTACGATATGTTTCTGATACTTGACCAAGAATTTCCATTGAAACACGTACATCGCTCTCAGCATCAACACTTGCAACCCAAAGGCGAAGGATATCAGCACCGTATTGTTTAACGACTGTCCCAGGTGCGATGATGTTTCCAATTGATTTAGACATCTTACGTCCTTGTCCATCAAGAACAAAACCTTGTGAAAGAACTGCTTTATATGGAGCAACACCATTGATTGCTACACTTGTAGTAATACTAGAGTTGAACCAACCACGGTATTGGTCACTTCCTTCAAGATATAAATCAGCTGGGAATGATAATTCTTTACGTCCACGAAGAACTGCTTCGTGTGAAGAACCTGAATCAAACCATACATCCATGATATCTTTTTCTTTAGTGAACTCACCATTTGGTGAACCTGGGTGTGTAAATCCTTCAGGAAGTAAATCCTTAGCATCACGTTCCCACCAAACTTTCGAACCATGTTCTTTAAATAAATCAGCAACATGATTAGTTGTTTCTGGAGTAATAATTTCTGTACCATCTTCAGCATAGAAGATTGGAAGTGGAACACCCCAAGCACGTTGACGAGAAATTACCCAATCACCACGGTCACGAACCATGTTATAAAGACGAGTTTTACCCCAAGGCATCACCCAATCAACTTTTTCAACTTCCGATAAGATATCTTGACGGAATTTATCAATTGAAGCAAACCATTGAGGAGTAGCACGGAAGATAACAGGCTTCTTAGTTCTCCAGTCATGAGGATAGCTGTGAGTAAAGAAACTTAATTTTAGTAATGCACCTTTTTCTTCAAGTAATTCTGTAACTTTTTTATTACCTTCATCATAGAATAGCCCTTCAAAACCTGGTGCTTCCTCTGTATAGTAACCACGGTCATCAATTGGACTTAATACTGGAAGGTTATATTTACGACTAAAGAAATAGTCATCTTCCCCGTGTCCAGGAGCTGTGTGGACTAAACCAGTACCACTATCAAGAGTTACATACTCAGCATTCATTACAAGACTGTCACGATCATAGAATGGGTGACGAGCTATCATCCCATCAAGTTCACTTCCTTTGATAGTTTGAATAACTTCATAGTCAGTCCATTCAAGATTTTCAGCAACGTCATTTAATAAATCACTGGCAATAAGGAATTTACGTCCATCTACAGCAACTAAAACATATTCATAATCTGGATGAGTAAAGATACCCATATTTGATGGAATTGTCCAAGGAGTAGTTGTCCAGATAACAAATTCAGTATCCTCTGGTAATTTACCTTTAGTATCTACAGCTTTAAAAGCTACATAGATTGATGCAGATCGTACATCTTGATATTCAATTTCAGCTTCAGCTAAACTTGATTCACTAGATGGAGACCAATAAATTGGCTTTTGTCCTTTATAGATGTATCCTTTTTCAGCCATTTTGCCAAATACATGAATTTGAGCCGCTTCATAACTTGGATCAAGTGTAATATATGGATTTTCCCAATCACCCATAACACCAAGACGTTTAAAATCTGCTCTTTGTGTATCAACTTGACTAAGAGCATATTTACGACATTCTTCTAAGTAGTCTAGAAGATCCATCTCTTTACGTTTAACACCATTTTTTGCTAATACTTGTTCAATTGGTAGTCCATGAGTATCCCATCCTGGAACATAAGGAGCACGGAAACCTGCCATATTTTTATAACGAACAATTATATCTTTTGAAATTTTATTTAATGAGTGTCCCAAATGGATATTTCCGTTAGCATATGGAGGTCCATCATGTAGCATAAATGATGGTTTACCTTCATTTAATTCTTGACGTTTATTGTATAAATCAGCTTCTTCCCAGTTTTTTTGCCATTCTGGCTCTTTATTAGGAAGACCAGCTCGCATTGGAAATCCTGTTTTTCCTAAATTTAAAGTATCTTTAACTTTCATTATTCCTTACCTCGTTAATTTTTTAATATAAAAAAACGATCTCTCGTCAAGGGACGAAAGATCGTGGTACCACCCTAATTTATATGATAAATAAAGTTTATCATATATCTCAAACTCTTAACGCGAGTAACGTTCCAACTTACTATTTTCAGGAGAAATTTGAATCAGATGATAAAAGTACACTGAGTGATTACAAGGCTTACACCATATCCTTGCTCGCTTTAAATATCATAGTCTTTCTTGTTCTGAATTTTTACTTATTTTATTCTTATTTAGCTTCTGAATTAACTTTAATTTCTGGAACTACATCAACTTCTACTGTTGATTTTTCAGATTCAGCATTTTCAGCAAGTTGTTTAGCAGCTGCTTTAATTTCTTCAGCTGGCAACTTTGTTGTATATTGTTGATTACCTAGTGCTTCATCAATAACATTTTTCAAAGTTTCATCATGGGTTGGGATATATGTTGATACTGGTTTGAAAATTTCATCCCAATCTTCATTATTAATATTGTCCATTTGAGCTTGGACCAACAATTGTATTTTTTGATGGTATGA
Organism: Floricoccus tropicus; assembly: GCF_001832905.1. GTDB lineage: Bacteria > Bacillota > Bacilli > Lactobacillales > Streptococcaceae > Floricoccus > Floricoccus tropicus. Next base: position 6,318 of record NZ_MKIR01000026.1, read on the forward strand.
ACGCATATTTCTCTTCAAATCATCAGTTTCTTTAACTAAACGAACTGCATCATTACGTGCTGTATCAAGAATCAATGCTCCTTCTTTTTTAGCACCTTCAATAATAATATCAGATTTTTGACGAGCATCTGTCAAAATGTTATCAGCTTCACTTTCAGCCTGTGCACGAACATTATCAGAAGTGTCTTGAGCAATTATTAATGACTTGTTAAGAGAATCTTTCATTTCTTCAAAGTAGCTAACTTTTTCTTTCAAATGTTTATTTTCACGTTCCAAATCTTTAACTTTTTGCGCGTATTCATCATAATCTCGAATAATAATATCCATAAATTCTTCAACTTCTTTTTTACTATAACCGCGCATTTCTTTAGAAAAGACTTTATTTTGGATATCTAAGCTATTTAAAACCATCACGTTCCTCCATTATTTTTTGTTTGTAATTTCCACTTCAACTCTATTCTTATCTTTTTTACTTAAAGAAAGCTTATTTATCAAAGTGAATCTTCCATATCCCCTAACACTTACTAAATCTCCGATTTCAAGTATAGTTTCTTTTCGTTCTTCTACTGAATAATTTAATTTAACAAGTCCTTTATCAATTAAATCTGCTGCTGTTTTTCTTGAAATATTAAAACTTGAAGCCACAAGTTTATCAAGACGCAGACTAGAGACGACTAATACTTTTTGTCTAGTATTAGAAACATTATTGCTTATAGTTATTAACATATCAAAAGGAACCTGATATAATTTTACACCTAATTTACCTATTTTACTAATATTTTCAGATAAAAGATTAGTAAATTTAGAATCTACGAAAAATTGAGCTTGACTATCAGAAACTATAATGTCACCAATTTTATTTCTTTCAAGTCCAGTTTGTCCAAGAATTGTTCCTAGTATTTGTGGATGACTAATCTTTGCAAATTTACTAGGGAAATCAATTTCTATCAAAGATAATTGAAAATCATCTAGAGTAAGTTCATAAAAATTTGGTGCTAAAATAATTTTCACCATTTCAGTTCTCACTATATCAAAACTTGAAAATATTTTTATATCAGCTCCATTAGCCAATGATTTCAATATCTCAACTTCTCTAGGGTTTAAAAAATTGGTAGAGATAACTTCGTAATTTTCTCTTACCCTATCCACCCAATCGCTAGCTTTGTCTATAAATTCCTTTTCTTCATGTTTAAAATGCTGATATATTTCATTCATATTAGAAAAGCATATTATAAATAATATATATAAATCTTTTAATTAATTGTAGTGCTGTAATTCCCGCTACAACAGTAAAATCAAATCCACCAAATTGTAATGGTAAGCTTTTAAAAAGATTTAAATAAGGCACGGAAATTTTCGAAATGATTTCTCCTACTTTTGAATCTCTCAAAGAAGGTATCCAACTTAGTAGCGCATATATAACAAGAACCCAGCTATATAAATCTATTAATTTAAAAATTAAATATAACAATTTTATCTCCTATAAGTCAAAATCATCATAATTTTGACGCGCTAACAAACTCATCTCTGCACTTGCCTCTACTGAAACACTTGATGGCGTTAATAAGAAAATTTGTCCACCAACATTTTGAATGTCCCCATCTAGAGTGTATACAACCCCGGTAAAGAAATCAATGCTTCGACGAGCTTGGTACTCATCCATTGTTTTAAAGTTAACTAAGACGCTTTCGTCATTTTTCACGATTGTTGCAATTTCCATTACATCGCCGTAAACTCTTGGCTCTTTAATTACAATTGTTGAAAATTTATCATCATTAGTCATTCTTTTATCTTGGCTCTTTCTTGTATTATTCTCTGTTTGTATTGGTTTATTATAAGTTTCTGTACTTTGTCTAGTAGGGGCAGATTGTTGTACCCTTTGATTCTGTCTATTTGAATCAGATTGTTGATTATATGTAGTATGCTGACTTTTACTACCAATAGTTTGTTTGTTTTCTTGTTTATTAACAGGTCTTGAATTTGGAGTAGTTGATTCTTGACGCTGCCTAATTGGTCGTTCTTGGTTTTTAGGAGAGCTAGTTTGATTTCTGTCTGACTGTTGACTAGTACTACTAGCTACATATCCAGTTGAACCTTCCTCAGAAAATTCTTCTTGCTCATCTTCGTCATCACCAAGAAAAAAATCTCGCATTCTTCCAAACACATCTTTTACATTATCCATAATTAATCTCGTTCCTTAAAAAATTCACTCCCGATCCTGACAAAAGTTGCTCCGTTTTCAATCGCAAGTTGATAATCTCTACTCATTCCCATACTTAATTCACTACAAGGAATATTTGGTAAGTTTAATTTCGAAATAACTTCTTGTAATTCTTTGGTTTCTGAAAAAATTACAGCAAGTTCTTCTTCTTGAGCATCAAACGGTGCCATAGTCATCAAACCGACAATTTTTATGTTTTTCAATTCGTTTAGGTCTTTTACTATATCAAATGCTTCTTCTTTTGTAAAACCATGCTTACTTTCTTCGCCTGAAACATTAACCTGTAAAAAACAATTAATCTCATGTTCTGCACGTTTACTAATTTCTTGCGCTAATTTCATCGAATCTAAAGCATGAAAGTAATCAACATAATTTATTACATCTTTAACTTTGCGTCTTTGAAGCGTCCCGATTAAATGCCATGTTATATCTAAATCATTCAAAGCATGATACTTATCTAGAAATAATTCAGCCCTATTTTCAGCTATGTTATTAATTCCTGATATTACAAGTTGTCGCGCAGCGATTTCATCTACGTATTTGGTTACACCAATTACAGTTACTGAATTCTCTGCACGACAGGCATGTTTTTCTGATTTACTCACATTATCGAGAACATTTAGTACATTCTCAGATATTGTCATGTTAATTATTTATTGTTACGGAAGAATGGAGGTGTATCTAAGTTTTCACCTTCATTTTGTGATGTTTGACTTGGAGCATTATATTTACTCACTGAAGCTTGTTCTTCACGATTTGTACTTTGTGCTGGACGTGGAGCACTTGTCTCACGTCTCAAATCCCACTCGCCAAAAGCAGATTGTTGATTTTGGTTATTTGAAGCTGTTTCTTTACGACGAATATCATTATTTGTTGAATATTCCCCAGAAGATGCACCTAAAATACGACGACGTGGTTGCTCTTGTTTTTGATTAACAACACGATTAACTTCTTCTTTATCAACACCAGTTGCAACAACAGTTACACGAATTTCACCTTGCAAACTATCATCAATTGCAGTTCCTAGTAAAATATTAACATCATTTCCAGCTGCTTGAATAACAATTTCCGATGCATCTTGAGCTTCAGTAAGACTCATATCAAGTCCACCTGTAACGTTTAAGAGAACATTTTCAGCTCCATCGATAGTAGTTTCTAATAATGGTGAATAAATGGCTTGGCGAGTTGCTTCGATAACACGATCGTCTCCCTCTGCAACACCAATACCCATTAGCGCATCACCTTTGTTTGCCATTACAGTCTTAACATCAGCAAAGTCTAAGTTGATCATACCAGGGCTTGTAATCAAGTCTGTTATTCCTTGTACACCTTGACGTAAAACATTATCAGCCTCACGTAAAGCTTCAGTCAATGGAGTTTTCTTATCAACAATTTCAAGTAAATTATTATTTGAAATAATTAATAAAGTATCAACATTTTCTTTAAGTTCAGCAATTCCTTCAGCAGCATGATAACCACGTTTTGAACCTTCAAATCCAAATGGACGTGTAACAACACCTACTGTTAAAGCACCTAAATTTTTAGCGATATTTGCAATTACTGGAGCAGCTCCTGTACCAGTTCCGCCACCCATACCTGCTGTGATAAATACCATATCACTTCCACGTAGGATTTCTTCAAGAGCTTCTTCACTTTCTTCAGCAGCTTTTCTTCCAACTTCTGGTTGAGCACCTGCTCCAAGTCCGCGAGTTAACTTTGGACCAATTTGAATTACTGTATCTGCTTTCGAAGAACGCAACGCTTGAACATCAGTATTAGCAGCAATAAATTCAACTCCACCAACTTGTTCTTCAACCATACGGTTAATTGCGTTACCGCCACCGCCGCCGACACCGATTACTTTTATAATTGCACCTTGATTTAAATCACCATCAAATGAAAATTCCATGTTTATTCCTCCTATTAGTCGAACATGTTTCCAAACATGTCTCTTACTCGGTGGAATACCCCACCTTCTTTTTTATTATCTTGTTTTACCTGCTCAGATGTTGATGTGACATTAGAAACAACCACATCATTTTCTTGATAAACAGGAATAAAGTTTGTATATTCTGTACTTTGAGAATTATGGCTCATAACGTTTTCTGTAGGTGACTCTAACTTAACCACCGCATTTTGAACTAAAGTTTCAATTTCACTTCGACTTCCAACATAGTTCACAATGCTTAAAACATTAGCGAAAATTGGATTTCTCAATCCCATTTCTGCTGGGACAAATAGTCGAACATTAACACCAAGAATTTGACTTGCTAATTCTACAATTCCAGGCATTGCTGCACCACCACCAATTAGAACAACACCTCCAGGATAGTCAATTGCTCTGCTTTGCTCTAATTCACGTTTAACGTGAGTAAATATTTGAGATAGACGGGCTTCTAAAATCTGTGCTAAATAATATTCATTGATAGCTTCAGGTTCATTTTTCCCAACTACGTCAACCAAGAAACGTTCCTCTTTACTCGCTCTTTCAGTGCTAGCTTCACCGTAATTAATTTTTAGATCTTCAGCAATCTCAATCGAAGTATTTAAAACAGTCGAGACATCTTTAGTAGCATAATCTCCACCTTCAGGACTTACATCTATATTTTGCAATTCTTGATCTTTTATTGCAATAGTTGAAGTATGTCCGGCACCCATATCAACAATTACAGTACCAAATTCACGTTCACCTTCATTTAAAACATATTTTGAAAGTGATAATGGAGTGATAACTATATTATCAACCACTAGTCCTGCACGTTCAACTGCCTTACGCAAGTTATGAATAATAGTCTTTGGTCCTGTATAAAGTAGACCTTTCATTTCAAGACGAACTCCAAACATTCCGCGTGGGTCAGTAATTCCTTCAAAACCGTCAACAGTAAATTCTTTAGGAACTACTGCGATAATTTCTCTCTCAGGAAGAACGCTACGTAGTAATGCATTGTCCACAACTTGATCGACATCATTATCTGTAATTTCTTTTGATTCATTTGATATTGGAATCATTCCTTGACAAGGATCAACTTCCAACATATTTGCAGGTAATCCCACATTAACATTTGTAATTTTAATTCCAGAACGTTCTTCTGCTGCTTCTACAGCTTTACGAAGTGAGGTTGCTACTTTATCGATATCAACGATAATTCCGTTCTTCAACCCTTCACTTTTGGCATTTCCTACACCAATTATATTCATATCCCCACGGATGTATTCAGCAACTAACACCTTGATTGTGTTTGTTCCGATATCTACACCCGTAAAAAGTCCACTTTTGGCCATGAAAGTGACTCCTTTCCTATTCTTAAAGTACATTATTATTAAAGTAGATAATATTCCTAATTCTAGATATTAACACTCATTCAATATTTTAACATAAAAACCGAGTAAAGCAATAACTTACCCTTGTTTTTATCACATTTCTTTTGGATTTTATAACAAAATTTTAAAACAATTTTTTAATATTTAATCCAGTTTATTCATAAGATTTTTCAGCTGATTTATCTGTTCTTCACTCCACTGAGTTGCTCTTGGTTTCACATCCATCAGAGAATTTGTAAAAGATTTCACATCTTTTTGACCTAAGTCCACCATTTTTTCAAGTTCTCGAGCGGAAATCCGAGCAGCCCCTTGGCTGAAAACAACCCATTGTTCTGCTAAGTCACTTGTAGCAACAAATACCTGTGTTAATATATCATTACATTCACCCGCTAAGCGTTCAATGTAATCATCAGCTGTTTCATCTTCTTCTGTAAAAACAACTAGTACATTGTACTTTTTATACGATGTTCTAACTCCTGGTACATATTGTGCATCAAAGACACACACAACCTCTATTCCTTCAAAATTGGCATATTCAGAAAGCTTTTCAAGTAAGTAATCACGAGCTTCTTCTAATCTATTTTGTTGAAATAGTGTATGAGTTTCTTTCCATGATCCAATCATGTTATACCCATCAACTATCAGTAGCTGTCTCTTCATCTAGAAGCCTCGCTTTCTGGCTACCTCATACATTAAAATTGCCCCAGCTACACTTGCATTAAGGCTTTGAACATGTCCACTCATAGGAATAGTGATCATCTCATCAACTTGTTTTTTTATGTTTGTAGAAACGCCTTTGCCTTCGTTACCGATAATTAAAGCTATCTTCCCTTGAGTATTCCAATCTGTGTACTTTGTACCATTCATATCAGTTCCAAAAATCCAGAAACCATCATCTTTGAGTTTATCAAGTGTTTGGCTAAGATTTGTTACTCGACTTACAGGTACATACTGGACAGCTCCCGTACTTGCTTTTACAGCAGTTGGTGTAATTCCAACTGCCCTATGTTTAGGAATGATTACACCTGTAACTCCAGTTACATCTGCTGTTCTTAAAATAGAACCTAAATTATGAGGATCAGTTAATCCGTCAAGAATAATTATGAATGGATTATCTTGGTCTTCTGAATTTGCCAATTTCAGCAGATCATCAAGATCTGTGTATGCATATGCGCTAACCTTCAATACAAAACCTTGGTGAACTCCATTATCGCTCATTTTATCAAGTTCTTGTTTTTTCTCAAAAGATATTGAGACTTTTTTATCAGCTGCAAGAGCCTTCATCTCCTCCAAGTTCTTTCCTCTGAGATCTTCTTGGATATATAACTTGTTACCAGTATCAGCCTTCAAAGCTTCTACAACAGCATGTACTCCATAAACAATGTCATTAGCTCTAGTTTCATCTTCCCATTCATTTTCTTCAGCTTTTTTATCTTGCCTTACAAAATCTTTTTTATTATTTTTTCTTGGGCGATTAAAATCTTTTTTAAAATTTCTGTCAAATTTCTTATTATCTTGTTTTCTCATGTCTTTTCCTATTTCTATAAATAATAAAGTCTTACACTAATTATAGCATAAGACTTTATATCAATTAATTACGTTCACCTAACAGTTTTGCTTGTTCCTCTTCGATTTTCGCAATACACCAGTTAACAACTTCATCCAATCTTTCAGTTTGTCCAGTAAGATGAAGATATCCCATAACTGCTTCAAATCCTGTTGATATACGATATGTTAAAATATCAGCATTTTTTGCTTTAGTTTTACTGTTTGCATTTCTTCCTCGTTTGAAATAAGTCCATTCCTCTTCAGTCAAAAGGCTCGCTTCTTCCATCTGACTAATTAGCCAAGCTTGTGCTTTTGCTGAAACAAATTTAGTTGCAGATTTGTGAAGTCTATCCGGTTTTGTCAAACCATTAAAAATCAAATGATCCCGTACGTAGACTTCATAAATCGAGTCTCCCGCATAGGCAAGAGCAATTCCATTCAATAATTTAACATCAACTTTAGCCACGTTTCCACCTTACTCCATCTGGAGTATCTTCTAAAATAATTCCTTGTTCTGACAATTCATTTCGAATTGCATCAGCAAGGGTAAAGTCACGATTTTTTCTAGCAGTTTGTCTTTCCTCAATTTTTGCTTCAATATATTCATCATCAGTTTCTTTTGAAGAATTTTCTTCAAAATCTAAGCCAATAATTCCATTTATTTCGTCAAAAAGTTTTTTTGCTTCTTGGCTCGAACCACCAGAATTAATAAATTTTATAAAGTCATAGAAAACTGTTAATCCATTGGCAATATTGAAATCATCATCCATTTCTTGGATAAATCTGCCACGAAACTCATCAACTTGAATTTCATTGTCAGCATCTTTTCCATTTGATAAATCAAAGATTAAATTTTCGTATGCATTCTTTATCTTTTGCAAGTTATTTTCAGCATCACGAACATTATCATCTGAAAACGGCAATGGTTTACGGTAATGAGTAGTTGCTAAAAAGAATCTCAAAACTTGAGGATTTGCTACTTCAAGCATTTCATGAACAGTTTTAAAGTTTCCAAGAGATTTACTCATTTTTTCACCGTCAGCTGCTGTTACAAATCCATTATGCATCCAATAATTAGCAAAAGTTTTTCCAGTTTTACTTTCAGATTGTGCAATTTCATTTGTGTGATGTGGAAACTCTAAGTCTTGTCCTCCACCATGAATATCAATTGTATCACCTAAAATTTCAGTTGCCATTACTGAACACTCAATGTGCCAACCAGGACGTCCTGGTCCCCATGGACTTTCCCATGATGCCTCATCATTCTTGACTGATTTCCATAATGCAAAATCAAGCGGGTCTTCTTTAAACGATTCATTATCTAATCGTCCACTTGCACCTTCTTCAAGTTCAGAGATATTCTTGTTGGCTAATTTCCCATAATCAGGAAATTTACGAACTCTAAAATATACATCTCCATTGACTTCATATGCAAATTCTTTTTCAATCAAAGTCTCTACAAACGAAATTATCGAGTCCATAAAGTCAACAACACGTGGATGTTGACTTGCTTTTTTGACACCCAAAGAAGTTACATCATCGAAAAAGGCTTCAATAAATCCATCTGAAAAATCTTTAATATCAAGACCTGCAGCTTTTGCACCTCTAATTATTTTATCATCTACATCCGTGAAGTTTGAAATATAGTTGACTTCAAAGCCACGGTATTCCAAATATTTGCGTATCATATCGAAGGCTACTACACTTCTAGCATTTCCGATATGGATGTAGTTATAAACTGTTGGTCCGCAGACATACATCTTAACTTTCCCAGCTTCCAATGGTATGAAATCTTCTTTTTTTCGACTTAAAGTATTATAAATTTTAATCATATTAAATCTCTTTCGCTATTTTCAAGGCAATATCCCAAAATACCAAGACATCTTCTTGTCGCTCATCTGTTCTCTCTTCCCATATTTCATCTTCGTGATTAACAAAATCAGCTGTATAGAAGAACTGGTAGGCAGGTAAATTCCTAAATTGTGACCAAGCTGTTATTGCTGAGCATTCCATATCAACAACTTGAACGCCACTTTCAAGTCTTCTTTTGACCTTGGCAGGCGTTTCACGGAAGAAAGCATCTGTAGTCCAAGCCTTGGTAAGAACATAACCAATATTATTTTTCTTAAAAATATCTATCAGCTTTTCTGTAATTTCTGTTTTAATATCAATTTCATCACTAGTAGGGGCATAATGATAACTTGTCCCTTCATCTCGTACAGCAGAAGTCGGAAGAACAATTTTATCTGCCTCTAGATCTCTATCAAGCACACCACATGAACCCATATAGATAAATTTTTCAAATCCAAGTGCATGCAGCTCTTCAGACATACCTACTGTCGACGGAGCCCCCAAAGTAGCCAAACAAAAGGCAACTTTTATGTCCGATTTTTCATAAATGTAGACTGGTAATAATCCATTAATATTAGATATATTGCCGATGTGTCTACTTTCAGGTTGAGCAATAAGTGTATCAACAATCACTCCAGAAAATGGCATTATCATTACATCACATACTTCCTTAAAATCAGGATAGTGTGAACGTAAATCTTCAGGGTTGATAACAGCTTTTGTATTTTCAAATTCCTCTAAAATCATAAATAACACCTTTCTAGATAAATATCTTTTTCTAATATTAATAAATGGAATCAATTTAGTTATAAGCATATACAGAAAAAGGAAATAAAAGCTTTTCCTTTTTTGCATATTATGAGTATTAATTTTAACCTTGTTTTTCTTCAGCTTTTTCAGCAGCTTTTACAACTTCTGATTTTTCTTCTGTTTTTGGCTTAGCTGGTCTTTCAGGTCTTGGCAGTAGTCTTTTACGGCTTACATCAATACGTCCACGGTCATCAATTTTAATAACCTTAACTTTTACAACATCACCAATATTTACCACGTCTTCAACTTTATCAGTTTTAGCCCAATCTAATTCAGAAATATGAAGTAGAGCTCCTACATTTCCAAATAGATTTACGAAAGCACCGAATTTTTCAACTCTTTGTACCTTAGCTTCGTAGACGTCGCCAACCTTAGCAACACGAACAAGTTCTTCAATGATTTCTTTAGCACGTGCAATTGCTGCTGCATCGCTAGAGAAGATTGCAACAAGTCCATCTTCATCAATATCAATTTTAACGCCAGTTTCTGCGATAATCTTATCAATTGTTTCTCCACCTTTACCGATAACAATCTTAATCTTATCAACATCAATCTTGATTGTTTCAATCTTAGGAGCAGTTGGTGCAAGTTCAGGACGAGGAGCTGGGATTGTAGCTTCAATTACATCAAGAATTTCAAATCTTGCTCTCTTAGCTTGTGCTAGGGCCTCAGTTAAAATCTGAGGAGTAATACCATCAATCTTAATATCCATTTGAAGGGCAGTAATTCCTTCACGAGTTCCTGCAACCTTAAAGTCCATATCGCCAAAGTGATCTTCTAAACCTTGAATATCAGTTAAAACAGTGTAATTCTCACCATCAGAGATAAGTCCCATTGCAATACCTGCTACGGGTGCTTTGATAGGCACACCACCAGCCATTAGAGCAAGAGTTCCGGCACAAATAGAGGCTTGCGAACTTGACCCATTTGATTCCAATACTTCAGCAACTAAGCGAATAGCATAAGGAAATTCTTCCAGACTTGGCATAACTTGTTCAAGAGCACGTTCACCTAGTGCACCATGTCCAATTTCACGACGTCCAGGAGCACCATAACGACCAGTAGAACCTACTGAATATTGTGGGAAGTTATAGTGGTGCATGAAGCGTTTTTTGTATTCATCATCAAGTCCATCAATAGTTTGAGCTTCTCCCATTGGAGCAAGTGTTAATACTGATAAAGCTTGAGTTTGTCCACGTGTAAATAGACCTGAACCATGTACTTGTGGTAAGAAATCAATTTCTGCATCTAGTGGACGAATTTCATCAATTTTACGACCATCAGGGCGAACCTTGTCTTCTGTGATAAGACGACGAACTTCTGTATGTTCCATGATTTCAAGAATTTCATTTACTTCGCGCATTAAACGAACTTTATTTTCATCTTCTGCAAATTTTTCTTCATATTCTTCAATCGCACGGGCACGAACTTCGTTTGTTGCATCTTCACGAGCTAATTTTTCTTCAACTTGAACCGCTTTTTGCAAATCGTCATTGTATTTAGCAACAATTTCTGCTTGTAAATCTGCATCAACTTTTAGAAGTTCTACGTCTGCTTTTTCAACTCCCACTTCTGCAACGATTTTATCTTGAAATTCAATCAACTCAACAACTGCTTCATGACCTTTTAAAAGGGCTTCTAGCATAATTTCTTCAGAAAGCTCTTTAGCTCCTGATTCTACCATATTGATAGCATCTCGGTTACCTGCTACTGATAGATTTAAAAGGCTTTTTTCCTTTTGTTCAGCAGTTGGGTTAATTATAATTTCGCCATCAACGTACCCTACTTCAACACCAGCGATTGGACCGTTGAATGGGATATCAGAAATTGATAGTGCCAAGCTTGAACCAAACATGGCTGTCATTGCCGCTGTTGCATTTTCATCATATGAAAGCACAGTGTTGATAACTTGCACTTCGTTACGGAATCCTTCTGCGAACATTGGACGAATAGGACGGTCAATCAAACGAGCGTTTAAAGTTGCTTCTGTTGAAGGGCGCGCTTCACGTTTGTTAAATCCTCCAGGGAATTTACCTGACGCATACATTTTTTCGTCATAATTTACTTGAAGAGGGAAGAAATCTCCATCTTTCATTTGTTTACTCATTGTTGCTGCTGTAAGAACTGTAGTTTCACCGTAGCGAATTACTGCTGCTCCATTAGCCTGTTTAGCAACTTGACCAACCTCAACAACTAGAGGACGACCATAAAATTCCATTTCAAAAGTTTTTTTCGACATTTTCTCACCTTTACTTTAGTGGTGTTTTAACACCCTTGATTTACAAACATAGCTTCTTAGTCTACTCACTAGTCAGTTTTTCCTAGGAAATTGAATATTAACTATATTTTTTTGATAACGTCTTTCTAGACAAAGATCAACTAGATTTTCCAAAATTTAGCTCAACTTTGCTTAGAATTTGACGTATCGTCTCATTTTACCAAAAAAAAAGCAAGCTTTCTAGCTTGCAGTCAAAATATATAAGATTAAAATTTTATTTTTTCAAAAACAGTTTTATTATTTTCTATTTATATACAAAATATCATTAATTCTGTTGCTATTCGTCATTAGTATTAGTTTGAATTTCAGAATCTTGTTTCTCTTGAGAGATAGGATAACTGAATATTCCAGCTTCCATATCAATAACACTAGGCACTGACAAGCTCTTCTTAACACTACTATAATATGGAAGCTTGATATCCATTTCAGAAAGCGGAACCAGCACCTTATTTCCATCTCTCATATCCAATGTCAAAAAATCAGGCGTTGATTTAGTAGGAGTTTTATTAACGACAGAAATTTGACTTCTGACCTCTACATTCAACTCAGAATATGAATCAACAAACGATTTAACCTCTTTTTTATCTAACATTTTATTTAAGACTGGTAATTTTTTATCAATTTTATTCTGTTCGATTTTTTCAGTATCAATATAACTACCATTTGAAATAATTGGGTAATAAGTATTATTATTTTTAACATATGCTACTACCGGATACTCTTCAACATTTACAACAACAGTGTTAGGCAATTTAATTTTCAAATCTGCATTTTTAATTCGTAAAAATTTTTCTTCAATTTGTTTTGAAATTTTAGTACGATGTTCATAAATATTTAAAATTTTATCATTCAACCTAATGCCGCTTGCAGCAGCTATTGCCTCTGTAGATTCGTGAGTTTCACCCTTAACAGTAAAGGTCTTAACACTACTATACGGACTCACATTATAGAGGTTAAAAATAAGCACAACCAAAAAACCTAGGATAACCCACCACATTTTTTTCAATATAGGAAAAATTTTCCTTTTATTAACTTCTTGTGCTTCCGATTCACCGAAATTCTCAGATTCAATCTGTTCTTCTTCAAAAAATTCTACATCTTCAACTTTATTTTTTTTGGATTTTGATTTTTTATCCTTTACATTCTCAGATGATTGAACTTCTTCAGTTTGTTTATTTTTCTCTTTTTGATATTCCAAGTGCTTTTGTTGCCAAGGACTCAGTTCTTTATTCTCGTTATTTTCTTTTTTATCTGACATATAATTTATTCTAAACACCTATTGATCACTTTTAACAAGCGAACACTTGAATCTAAAACTCCCTCTCTAATCGAAGCATCTGACATATTGCGATACATCTTCCCATCATCTAAAATTCTTTCAATTTGTTTTATAATCTTATCACCCGTTAGTTCAGCATCAGTTATTATAAGTGCAGCACCTGATTTTTTAAGGGCTTCTGCATTCTTAGTCTGATGATCTGCTGTAACATACGGGCTTGGAATAAGAATTGAAGGAATACCTAGGGATGTCACCTCTGCAAGAGTAGTAGCTCCAGCGCGACTTACCAATATATCTGCATTAGACATTACTTCAGACATATTTTCTATATATGACCTAATGGCAATATTAGGCTCAATATTATATTTTTCAAATACTTCCTTAAATTCATTATAGTATATCTCACCAGATGCATATATAACCTGATAATTTTTACCAACAAATTTAGGAAGTGCTTCTACCATTGCTTGATTAATCTTCAGTGCACCACGAGACCCACCAAAAATCAAAACTGTCTTCTTATCCAATGACATTCCAAACTCACTTATTGCTTCTTCTGCATCAATATCAGCAATTTCTTGTGATCTTGGATTACCAGTAAAATGTGTTTTCTCTTCTGGAAAGTAATTAGCTGCCTCTTGAAAACCAACAGCAATTTTTGTTGCAAATCTACTCAAAAATTTATTGGTCATTCCAGGAATGCTATTTTGTTCGTGGATTACCGTTGGGATATTGAGACGACTAGCACCGTAAATAACAGGTGCGGACACATAGCCTCCCGTACCTAAAACGATATCAGGACTAAAGTCTTTTATAATTTTTTTTGCTTGGTTTGTTGATTTAATAAATTTAAAAATAGTTTTTATGTTTTGAGGGCTCATACTTCTTTTCAAGCCTTGAACATCAATTGTTTCAAATGACAATCCAGCTTTAGGAACTATTTTACTCTCCAAACCTTTTTCTGTACCAATGTATAGAACTTCAGCACCCGGTGTAATTTTTTTCAAGTAACTAATAAAGGCAAGGGCAGGATAAACATGCCCTCCTGTTCCTCCACCTGTCACAATAATTCTCATATTTCTTCTTTCAACTTGTTAAATTCTTGAATAAAAACATCTCCGCGAATTTCAAAATTCGGATATTGATCCCAGCTTGCATTTGCTGGGCTCAAAAGAATTACTTCACCTAGTTCGGCATTATCAAATGCAAGTCTCGCAGCAGTTCCTACATTTTCACTCTCCAAAACAGTGATATTTAATTTTTCTGCAATTTCTTTTAGCTTGGGAGCTGTTTCCCCAAAAACAATCATACCTTTTAGATTTTCAATATCAGGTATGAGATCATCAAAACCATTACCTCTATCAAGACCTCCAGCCAACAACCATAATTTATTATTTTCAAAACCACTTAATGCTTTTTGAGTAGCTAAAATATTTGTGGCTTTACTATCATTATAGAACTTCACACCCTCAATGTCTCCCAAATATTGAAGACGATGCTTAACACCTGAAAAAGTAGTCAAAATATTAATAATTGATTGATTAGATACACCTTTCAACTTCGCCACTGCAATTGCTGCTAGAGCATTTTCAACATTATGCTCTCCTGGAAGTGATAGGCTGTCCACATCTAATATATATTCATCGCGGAAATAGATTTTACCATCAAGCGCGTATGCCCCATCAACCTTTTCAAGAGTTGAAAACGGTATAACCTGAGCCTTAGTTTCTTCACTAAGCTTTCTTAGCTTTTCCTGGTTAAAATTAATCACCAAGAAATCAGAGTCTTTCATATTTTCCTGTATACGCCACTTAGCTGCCTCATAGTTTTGTTGATTGCCATGATAATCTAAATGTGCAGAAAAAATGTTAGTAATTACTGCAATTTCAGGTCGAAACTTTTCAATTCCCATAAGTTGAAAACTTGACAACTCCATAACTAGAGTATCATTTTCAGTAGCTTTTTCAGCAACCTCACTAGCAGGAAATCCAATATTACCTGATAATTTCGCCGAAAGACCACCCTCATTTAAAATATCCGCAATCAAAGTAGTTGTTGTTGTCTTACCGTTCGTACCAGTAATACCAATTATGTCAGCCTCGCTAATTAAATAAGCAAGTTCTACTTCAGTAATTACTGGAATATCTTTTTCCATTGCTTTAACAACCATAGGGTTTTCGTATGGAATGCCAGGATTTTTAACCATAAGCGAAAAATCTTCATCTAGTAACTCTACTGGATGACCTCCACTAATGACACGAATACCATTTTCCAAAAGATCCTGAGCTTCTTTATTTTCACCAAGCTCTTTTCCATCATTGACAGTTACTATCGCTCCCAAATCACTGAGAACACGAGCTGCGCTTGCTCCACTCTTAGCAAGCCCTAAGACTAAAACTTTTTTATTTTCAAATGTTGATATTTTCTTCACGTCAAAATTCCGTCACTTTCTCTCATTATATATGAGTTTACTTGTTTTAAATATTTTTTTCAAGTTTTTGACGTAATTAAATGAATAAAAAATATGATATTTTTAATATAATTACATAAAAAAGATGGTCAATGGACCACCTTATGATTATTTGTTTTTTTCAATCTGAATTCCTGTTAGATTTAAACCGTTAATATTATCTTTTTCCTCAGCAGCTGTACGAATCTTAATTACTTTTTCAATCGGATAAATAAATATTTTCCCGTCACCTGCCTCTCCAGTAGTTACAGCTTGACGAATCTCTTCAACGATAGCATCAACGTTGGCATCCTGGCATACTACTTCAATTTTCACCTTAGCGAGTAACATTGGCTGAACTGCCTTACCACGTACATACTCTTTAAATCCTTTTTGCTCTCCAAAACCTAATACTTGAGATACTGTCATCCCCGTAATTAATGTTTCATCAGCAAATTTCATTTTTAAATCTTCAAGTTTCTCAGTTCTAATTACGGCTTCAATTTTTTTCATAATAACTTTGTCTCCCAATTAACTATCTAATCCCATGAACGTTGGATATGCTGTTTCATCTAATTCACTATCATCCAAGCCAATTGCCTCGGCTTTATCTTCAACACGTAGTTTAGTAAATAAACTAATAACTTTTGCAATAGCGAATGTCACTACTGCAGAAAAGATGATTGTAAAAACGATAGCTTCTACCTGAGCAATTAATAACTTAGGATCTCCAAACACTAAACCAATATAATCCTTATCAGGTGCTAAAGTTTTGCTTGTAAACAATCCAGTTGTAATTCCTCCAAAAATCCCTCCGATTCCATGGCATCCAAATGCGTCTAAAGAATCATCATATCCTAACTTTTCTTTTATACTTGATACTGCAAAATAGCATACAGGACTTACTAACAATCCAATTACTAACGAAGCCCATAAAGGTACAAATCCTGCTCCAGGTGTGATACCTACAAGTCCAACCACTAAACCTGTTGATGCTCCTACGACGGTTGGTTTCCCAATATGAATCATTTCAATTAACATCCAACTAAACATTGCCGCTGCTGCTGCAATATGAGTAGTCATGAATGCATGTACTGCAAGTCCATCTGCAGCAAGAGCACTTCCCGCATTAAAACCAAACCAACCAAACCAAAGTAATCCAGCACCAAGTAAAACAAAAGGTACATTATGAGGACGATAGACTAACTGGTTATATTCTCTACGTTTACCCAGAACCAATGCCAAGACAAGTCCTGAAATCCCACTAGAAATGTGGACCACATTACCACCAGCAAAGTCAATAGAATGTATTTTATCAAGGAAACCTCCGCCCCAAACCATATGTGCTAACGGATAATATACTAAAACTAGCCACAAAGGAATAAAAATCATTAGCGGAAGAATCCTGATTCTACCTGTAACAGAACCTGTAAGTATCGCTACAGTAATAATTGAAAACATCATTTGAAAGCCTGCAAATAAACCATCTGGAATTTCAAGTCCATGAAGTGTGTTATTGGCCATGTCTACTCCTTCAAAAAAAACATGTTTGAAGTTCCCTATAAATGAACCATCCCCACTAAAAGACAATGTATAACCAACTGCAAGCCACAAAAGTGAGGCTAATGCAATTGGGATTATAGCCATCATCATCGTGTTCAAGACATTTTTCCTTCTCTCTAACCCTCCATAAAAGAAGGCTAATGCCGGTGTCATTAAAAATACTAAAGCTGCACATACAATAATAAATGCAATACTTGCTCCATCCATAAATAAACTCTCCATTCTTCTTAAAAAATATATTTCATTTCCTATGTTAGAAAATATAACATATGATCTTAGAGATGTAAAGTATAAATTGTCAAAAAATTCAATTAATTAGTATAGGCCAAATTAAAAAGCACTGCCATAGCAATGCTTTAAAGGAATTAATTTATTTCAATTATATATTCACACTCAAATTTTTCATCCGGAAGTAGCTCATTGATTCCAAATTTTGTAGCAATATTACCATCAGTTTGGTCATCATCAGCTATTCCACACCATGGCTCAACACAAACGAATGGCGCTTCTGCTGGATAAGGACTCCAAATTCCCAAAAATGGCATATTTTCATAAGAGATTTTTACATTTCTATCATCAATAGTGTTAGAAATTATTACATCTGTTTTTTCAGGAGTTTCAAAAACTAGAGCATCCCCAGAAAAAAGCTCCCTTGTTAATGGAAATTCACTTTCACCTTTCACAACAGACTGATCCAAAAATAAAGTACCTTCTGCTGTATTTAGCGGGATTGTTTTTCGCTCTTTATCAGGAAGAATTGAAATTTTGTAATCTTCAAAATTTCCTTTTTTAATCGGTGCATTAAAAGCTGGATGTGCACCAATTCCAAAAAACATTACTTTTTCATCAAGATTTTTTACAATATATTTTACTTCAATAGCACTATCATTTAGTTTGTATTGAACTTTTAAAGAAAATTTAAAAGGATAAGTATTTAGAGTCCCTTCATTTTCTCTAAGTTCATATTCTAGTTCATGTTTTAACTCACTCAACAATCCTTGTTTAACTTCAAACTCATTGTCTCGTGCAAATCCATGTCCTGACATATTATATTTTTGATCATTATAAATGTAAGAACCGTTTTTCAACTTTCCAACAATAGGGAATAGAATAGGGGCACGTCGTGACCAAAATTCTTTATCACCTTGCCATAGATATTCCGTCCCATCTGCAGTTTTTATACTTTGCAACTCTGCACCTAAACTATCAACAATAACGGTCAGTTTTTGATTTTTCAAAGTTTCTTGGCTCATGCCCATTCTCCATTTCTAAAGATTGGAACTATAGTACCGTCTTCTTTAACTCCATCAATATCCATCTTATCGCTTCCTATCATGAAGTCAACGTGAACGTCACTTCTATTAAGCCCTGCTTCATCAAGTTGTTCTTGACTCATTTCAGTCCCACCTTCAACACTAAAAGCATATGCTTGTCCAATAGCTATGTGATTAGAAGCATTTTCATCAAATAATGTTTCAAAGAAAATAATACCACTTGCAGAAATTGGGCTAGAATTTGGAACTAGAGCGATTTCACCAAAATAATGACTTCCTTCATCAGTAGCAACTAACTTTTCTAACGTTTCTTGTCCTTTGTCTGCATAAACATCTACGATTCGACCTTCTTCAAGCGTCAATTTAATTCCATCAATTATTGTACCAGCATAACTTAAAGGTTTTGTACTTGATACAACCCCATCAACTCTTTTTTTATCTGGTGCTGAAAAAACTTCCTCAGTTGGCATATTAGCGATAAATCTTTCATTACGCGAATTGTATGAACTTGGTCCTTCAAAAACATAATTTTTAGGCAATCCAACGACTAGGTCAGTACCTGGTGCTGTGTAATGAAATCTATCAAATTTTTGCTCATTTAGCCATTTAGCTTTTGAAGTCAATAACTTATCGTGTTCATTCCAAGCTTTAACTGGATCTTCTAAATTAGTACGTGTTGCTTTAAAAATTTCATCCCAAAGCTTATTAGTTGCCTCGTCTTCCGATAATTCAGGAAAGACTTCTTTAGCCCATTCAGGACTTGCTGCTGCAACAACCAGCCAAGAAAACTTATTAGCTTGTAAACATGCACCTAATTTACGACTTGCTTTACCATTTGTTGCTTGAGCAAGAGCAATCCTTTCAGGATCGACACCTTCATATGCTGCTGGATTATCTGACACTACGCTAATACGACTGGCTCCATCTTCAATCCATTCATCAAATATTTTTGTTGTTGATTCCTTTATCTCATCTAAATTTTTTGCTGAAATCAATCTTTCTCGATTAACAGACTCATCAGACCATCTCACAATCACATCACGTGCACCTTGCTTGTATGCTTCTTTTACGATTAGGCGAGCTAATGGTGCTTGATCAACTGCAATATTTAACACCACAGTATGATTATCTTGAACGTTTACTCCGATTTTAACAATTAATTCTGCATATTTTTTTAAATTTTCTTCAAATGTTGCCATGATTTCCTCCAATTTTATGAGATAATTATATCATAATGTACACAGATAAACATTATGTGGTACTGCAAAATAATAAAACATAAGTTATAATGTTAATAACAATTCAGGGGGATTAATATTAATATGGCAAGAACTCAAGAAACTAGTAAGCAAGATATTCTAGAAGCAGCCTCTAAATTTATCGTCTTATACGGACCAGCAAAATTTAAAGCAAGACAACTAGCCGAATATATGGGAATTTCGACTCAACCACTTTATCAACAATTTGAAAATATGCAAACCCTTCGAGATGAACTTCTAGAATATTTTTACGAAAAATTAAAAAATGACTATGATAATAATATTTCCCAATACACTCCGATTGTCAATCTAATGATTGGATTTTCAAAATTTCCTAACGGACATCCCATAGCAACTGAAGATCTTCTAAAAGATTTATTCAGTACAAAAAAAGATACCGCAAAGAAAACTGCAAATTTTTCTTATGAATTATTTTTAAAATTTTTATCTGAAAGCTCTGAGTCAGATGATTTAAACGAAGAAGAAAATAGAACGCTTGCATACTGTCTTTGGATTTCAGCAACAGGTATCTCAAATTTTATGAGAAGCGGGACTGCTGAACTTACGGATGATGAGTTAGGCACTTACTTCAATGGTGTTGTTAAAAATATGAAAGAAATAAATTTAGAAAAACTAAAATTATAGTTTTGAAAGAATTAAAAAAAGATTTCCTTGAACCAATTGGTTTAAAGAAATCTTTTTTTGTTATTCAAAACCTCCCCAGCTACTTATTCTTTTTCCATTTAACGATTCACCAGTAGGTAGATATCCATATCTTCCATCTTGTCGAATTTGTCTTATCCATATGTACCCTTTGTCATCAATCTTATATTGATCATATCTAACTACATCACCTTCTTTAAGCAAAATTTCATCACCACTTAACGGATATTCAAAACTTAAATACACGGGTGTATTAAGCGTGAAGGTACCAACTTCTTTTACCCATTCACCTTTTTTAGGTGATATTTCAAAATCATCTTTTGAGTATTTATTTCTATAGATATAAAAGTATGGAGAACCGGCATTACCCCAATAATTGTCAAATTCATACTCTTGAATTGCTGTATTAGCAACTCCACCAGTTGAATAATCACAAGAAATTTCTCTGGCAATAGGATCACCACTTATTAAAACTCCAGTATGACCTGCGCTTCCTCCAGACATATCTTTCATACCAAAAATATAAATATCACCGATTTTAGCATCCCACTCTTGATTCTCGCTGATAAGCTCATATCCATTTTTAATTAAATAGTCATGTAAACTATCAGTATTATATAACCATGTTGGTTCTAACCCACCAGCTTCATAAATAGCTTGAACGACAGATCCTGAGCAATCTGCTGTTCCGTCATCTCCATTTCTACTTCCGTACATAGAATATGTAATTTTACCTATATTATTAACAAACCACGAAAGTACTTTTTCATTGTTTACTGTCATCAATATTCTCCTTATTTATTTTTTCTTTCTCTTTTAATTGCATTTCAATTACCTTATCTACAAGCTTCACATTATCCATACGCCTTTGCTTTGATTGCAACTCCTGGTCCGCAGATAAAGATTTACTCAAGAAATCTCCAACATCAAATTCATAAATAATACTCAGATTAGCAACTATGCTAGATAATTCTTTTCTCCCATAAGCTATTATAGTAACAGGTAAAGTAATTTTTATTAGTCTTATGTATTCTTCCATTGACGGTATATTAAAAAAATCAGCAAAATCAGCAACTAATACTACAACTGTAAATAAGATAAAAGCGATAAATTTTTTCATTAATCCTTCATTTCCTTTTTCAGAAGAGTACAGATTATGTTTTTTTGCTACAAAACTGCCTAATATATAATCTACAGTTAATATAACGGCAAAAATAGTAAGTAAGACCAACATTGTTTTATTGAATACTAAATCCATTTTTCCTCCTTTCTTCAAACAAAAAATCCAGTAAAATTATTTACTAGATTTTTTTAATATATTTACATAGTAATAATGTAGCATGCCTGTCGTTTACCAAAATTACTATACTATCATAATATCTCATTTTATAAGTTTTTTTCCCCGTACTATATTCAAAAAATCCCCGTTTAAATACTACAAGTTATTAATTCATAGTTTCTTTAATTATTTGCCCTTTATGATATGATTCCGCAAACATTATAAGCGCTTTACGCATCTGTCTATCATAATGGCTTGATGAGTAACCTATTTCATTTTCGTAAAAACACCTTCCTTTATCATCTTTTGTTTCTATATATCTTAATTTCAGCATATCATAAAATATTGGTTCAAATATCTTTATGCTTTCCACAGCTCTTTCAATTTCTTCAATTTCTACACCATAATCAATCCAAGATTCCCACAACTCATTATTAGTTTTTCCTTTTACTCTTGGTGCACTAGTAACTAATTTTGAATTTATTGGAGAAGGCTTCATTTGAATGTATCTTCTCTTTTTATCATGATATGTTTTCAATAATTTCTTAGCTGATTTTGCAATTTCTTTTTCATTTAATTTAATCATACTTATCCTCTCTTTTTATAATTATCTATCTCTTCTAACCCAATTTTCACCATCAACAATATATTCCACTTTATTTTTATTATCTCTTACTATTTCTATGACTCTATCACTATCACCAAAAGGTACTACTTTTTCAATTTCAAATTCATTCTCCATAAGGACATCCCTCCTATTACTTTTGTGGAGTATTAATAAAAACATGGTCATGTTTAATATTATAAGTGACACTAATAAATACACAGCTTTTTTCTTATTTTTCATTTTCTTTCCTCTTATTATCTAAATATAATAGATAAGTTTCATTAATTTATTTTTCTTCTTCAAGACAAGATAGAGTTAATTCAAATACTCTATTTTGTTGTAAATTTCTCTGGGCACTTCTATACTTTGCTCTATCGCTTTTTGTCAAAATACGACTCTCATCCCCTACTTCAATCCTATCAGTACCTGGACTAGTTATCATTTTCCCATCATTATCAAAAATTTGTGGTATTAAATTTAAACTATTGTCAATTACAATTTTATATGAATAGCCAAATGTATTACAAAGATTTTCAAAAATTTCCCACCTTACTTTTGATTTATTTTTTATTTTAATTGTTCTAAAAGTCATCCTTACCTCCTAGCAAATATTTACCAAGAAACAAATTAATTATATGTTTCCCTTGACCAAAAGAATATAATTATATACAATTGGATTAACAAAAAAGTCAATATTATGTGTTTTATAAACTTATCAATAAGTGTTTTCACTTAATATTTACTTAACAAAACAGATTATAGAATATAATTATATTCCAGTCAATAAAAACATCTATAACATTATATACTTTTAGGAGGAATTTTATGACCTTATACGATAAAATCCAGTCACTCGCTAAAAAAGAGCATATAAGTTTAAAGACTCTTGCCCTAAATCTTGGATTTAGCGAAAATTATTTTTACATAATGAAGAGACAAAACTCTAGGCCCTCTCAAGATAAACTAGAAAAAATAGCTGATTACTTCCATATTTCAGTTGATTATCTTCTTGGAAGAACTGATAAAAACGCCTCAGAAAATATAGAAAATGACCTGGAAGTAATGGTCAATAGTGCAATGAGCTTTGGTGGAAAACCCTTATCTGACAATGATCGCGAGTTTGTAAAAAAAATGCTACGTTTGCATTTAGAATCTAAAGAAAACAATTAATAACACCGTCAAGAGATATTCTTAGCTATCTCAATACAACACCCGGTCAACACACAAAACTAAGGATGTTTCATATGGATATTAAAGAAAAACTAAAAGAATTAGGAATTACAATTGTTTATACTTATGGTATTGATGCGCCAGGACTATATCTACCCGAAAATAGCACAATATACATTAATAACAACCTTATTGGAGTTGAAGTTGAAAATGCTATACTCCATGAGCTAGGTCACTATTTAAATAAACACGATTTAACATCCCTATCATCAAGTCATCTCCACTTCAAACAAGAGGCAGAGGCTGATAAATATTGGATAAATGAAAGAGTCAAAGAATTCCTTTCTCTCTACGAGAACCCGCCTGAATATGTAGATATATATCGTTTTTTGAATGTCTACCATATAAAAAACTGCTACTATGATGTAGCTGAAGAATTATTTAAAGAATATTTAACTATTTAACAAAAATACCTCATAAAAGTTAGAATAATTCTAGCTTTTATGAGGTATTTATTTATTTAAATTTATAATTTATATTATTTTATAATTTTGCCAATTCAGCTGGTCTAAAACCAGAGAAAGCTATACTATCATCTTTAGTAATGACTGGTAAAGCCATAAACCCCATTGATTTTATTTGATCAATGAACTCAGGATTTTCATCAATATTTATTTCTTTGTATTGAATAACTTTATCATTCAACCATTTTTTCACCATCTTACATTGCATACAATTATCTTTAGAAAATACTGTTACCATAATAAAACTCCTAATATTTTTTCTTTTCATCTTTTTTGAATATGAAGTTATTTTAAACCTTTTCCAGTTCATTATCAAGAGCAAAAATCACAATATATAGTATTATTTTCGAATGAAATGTCTACATATGGTATAAATGCTTATAAATAGAGTATTTTCAGCTGTGTATTTCAGTGTCTTTTTTTATAAAAAATCCAAAAAACACAATATGTAGTGTTAAAGATAGAAATAAATACTTCGAAAACACCGCATATTGTGTAAAAGAAAACCCTTTAGATTAATATCCAAAGGGGTTATTTTTATAAACTACATCATTCCGCCCATCATAGATGGATCCATTCCCATTCCTGGCATTGGAGTTTCTGGTTCAGGTTTATTGGCAACAACTGCTTCTGTTGTTAAGATTAGGCTTGCAACTGATGCAGCATTTTGAAGTGCTGAACGAGTAACTTTTGCTGGATCAACGATACCAGCTTCAAGCATGTTAACCCATTCACCAGTTGCTGCATTGAATCCTTCATTAGCATCGCTATTTTTAAGTTTTTCAATTACTACGCTACCTTCGTAACCAGCATTTGTGGCAATTTGACGAACTGGCTCTTCAAGAGCACGTACAACAATATTGCGTCCTGTAGCTTCATCACCTTCAAGCTCAAGTTTCGCAACTTCTCCAATTACGTTAACAAGGGCAGTTCCACCACCTGAAACAATACCTTCTTCAACTGCAGCACGAGTTGCATTGAGTGCATCTTCAATACGAAGTTTCATTTCTTTAAGTTCTGTTTCTGTAGCTGCACCAACTTTGATTACAGCAACTCCACCTGATAATTTAGCAAGACGTTCTTGTAATTTTTCACGGTCAAACTCGCTTGAAGTTTGTTCCATTTGTGAACGAATAACTGCTACGCGATTTGCAATTGCATCTTTTGAGCCAGCTCCTTCAACAATAACTGTAGAATCTTTATCTACTGTTACTTTTGAAGCTGAACCAAGAGAATCAACTGTTGCATCTTTAAGTTCAAGACCTAAATCCTCAGTAATTACTGTACCGCCTGTAAGAATTGCAATATCTTCAAGCATTGCTTTGCGACGATCACCAAATCCAGGTGCTTTAACTGCTACTACATTGAAAGTACCACGGATTTTATTTAATACTAGTGTTGGGAGAGCTTCTCCATCAACATCATCAGCAATTATTAATAATGGACGATTTTGTTGAAGAATTTGTTCCAATAGTGGAAGAATATCTTGGATGTTTGAAATTTTTTTGTCAGTAATTAAAATATATGGATTATCAAGGTCAGCAACCATTTTTTCGTTATCAGTTACCATATATTGAGAAAGGTAACCACGATCAAATTGCATACCTTCAACTACTTCAAGTTCAGTATCCATCCCACGAGATTCTTCAATGGTAATTACACCATCTTTTCCAACACGTTCCATAGCTTCAGAAATGTACTCACCAACTTGTTCAGAACGACTTGAAACACTAGCAACTTGAGCAATTTCTTCTTTACCGTTTACTGGTTTTGCAATTTCTTTAATTGTTTCAACTGCCTTGGCTGTTGCTTTCTCAATACCACGACGAATACCAATTGGATTTGCTCCTGCAGTAACGTTTTTAAGACCTTCACGGACAATCGCTTGAGTTAAAACAGTTGCCGTAGTTGTACCATCCCCTGCAATATCATTTGTTTTTGATGCTACTTCTGAAACAAGTTTTGCACCCATATTTTCAAAATGATCTTCAAGTTCAATTTCTTTTGCGATAGTCACACCATCATTTGTAATTAAAGGTGATCCAAAGCTTTTTTCAAGAACAACGTTACGACCTTTTGGGCCTAATGTTACTTTCACTGTATCTGCTAATATATCTACTCCACGTACCATTGCGCTACGTGCATCTGATGAAAATTTAATATCTTTTGCCATTTTATATCTGCTCCTTTATTTTAACTAAATATTTTTATTGATTATTTTAATATCATTTACTCAACAATAGCTAAAATTTCTGCTTCACGTACTATCAATAGTAGTTCATCATCAACTTTTACTTCAGTTCCTGCAAACTTTTCAAAGAATACTTCATCACCAACTTTTACTGATGGTTCAACTAAATCACCATTTAATGTGCGACTTCCTGCACCAACGGCTACAACTTCTGCTACTTGTGGTTTTTCTTGCGCTGCACTAGCAAGCACGATTCCACCTATATTTTTTTCTTCTTCCTTTTTTACACGTAAAACAATACGATCACCTAATGGTTTTAACATTATAGATAGACCTCCAATTTTTATTTTTTAGCACTCATCGTTTTCGAGTGCTAACTACTCTATTATTCTAATGCTTTAGTCAAAAATAGTCAAGAAAAAATACTCAAAATTTACATATATTTTTGCTTTTAAATTCATAAAAAAAGAATCGATCTCCCAAACGATTCTTCTTTTTATGTATATTTTTACAATAAACTTTTCTATTATTTTATAGCTCTTTCAAGGCTGTCAATTACTTTAGCTACGTTCTTTTTCCCTTTATTTATTCCATAACTAAATAACATCATTCCTAAAATTCCAAGTAATATCAAGACAACACCAAGAATTAATAGTATTAGATTTTTATTATGAAACAAATATGCTAGCATTGCACCGATACTCGAAACTAGAAAGAATAATGCAAACCATCTTCCCAAGTTATCAATCATGTGTTTTTGATAAGAAATTTCGTTTTCATATGCTTCTATTAATACTTGATTTTCCATTTATTACTCCTATTATTTTTAATATGATAGTCCTGGATTGAAGAACCCTACAAGCACCCCAATAAAAGCAATGACAACTAAGAGTAGCATAACTTTGATTGGAGAAAGATTTTTCTTAGCCATTAACCACCAACAGAATACAATAAAGATTGCTGTAAGAAGACCTGGATAAACAGAATCCAATTTATCTTGCAAAACAAGATAGGGTTCACCTGATTTATCTTTCAATTGGAAAGCTGTTTTAATTGGAACCCATGTTGCTGCAACAGCACCTATAACCATACCACCAATAAGTGAAATAGCTTTTCTAATTGCTTGTCCTTGAGGACCAACTAGGAATTCTACTGCTTTATCCCCTAATTCGTAACCTTTGAAATATGCAAATCTCATCCCGAAGTAGGCAAGCAAGTTCCATACAATAATATAGAATATTGCTCCAATTGGTGACCCACCAGTTGAAAGACCTAATGCGATACCAAGAATAATTGGAATTAACGTTCCAACAATAAGTGAATCTCCAATACCTGCAACTGGACCCATAAGACCTGCACGTAAACCATTAATTGTTTCATCATCTACGTCAGTTGCTCCATTAGCACGCGCTTCTTCAAGACCTGCTGTAATACCAACAATAAGTGATCCTAATTGAGGTTCAGTATTAAAGAAGGCAGTGTAAGTTTGCATTGATCTTGCTTTATCATCTTCGTTATCATATAATTCTTCAACGATTGGAAGCATTGAAGTTAGATAACCAAATGTTTGCATGTGTTCTTGAGAGAAACAAGTAAGGTTACCATAAAACCAATGGTGAAAAGATTTTGTTAGTGTTTTTTTAGAAATTTTCTTTTGTTCCATTTTTAGATATCCTCCTCGTCATCATCGTCAAAATCTACTTGTCCACCACCTGCACCTGCGGCGACTTTCATATTTTTAACCATTTCAATTTCATAAGTAATTACAGCAAATATTAATGATATGACTGCACATGATACTAAATTTAATCCAACTGAAGCAGCAAGAGTAAATCCAACGAAGAATGGTACGAAATCAACTGCCTTTTCAACGATTTGTTTTAATAAAATAGCAATCCCTACACATGGTAGAAGAGAACCAACTGTAAATAAGGTCTTCATTGGAATACCATCCATTGGAAGAGCATTTTTAAGTGCTGTAACCGCTGTTGATCCTAGTTTACACATAATCAAGGTTGGTAAAAATGAAAATACAAAATGTGAAATCCATGGTAAACGCCAGTTTACTGTATATAATTTCTTAAAATTCCTATTTTCAACTTCTTTCCAACCCATATGTTGCCAAATAAGGTTCATTGTAGCAGTTCCATAAAAGAGAACTGTTCCAATAGTACCAACTAATGTACCCATTGATTTTGCTAAATTTGCTGCTTCAGCAGAATCTGCTGAAAGTCCTTGTGAGTGGATCGCAACCATTGCAAGAGGAATACCAATATACGATACAGCACGTAAGTCTGCAGATACAGTTCCTCCTGGTGTTACAAGTGCTATATAAACCAATTGCATAGCAACACCACAAATAATACCTGTTTTTACATCACCAAGAATCAAACCACAGACTAAACCACCTACTAAAGGACGGCCTAGGGTGTAGTTACCAACGGTAGTACCACCAAGACCAGGCATTGATGATAAACAGGCAAATAAGCCAAGTAAAGCGGCTTGTAGCCAACTTATTGTCATAATAATTACTCCTTAAGTATTCTATTATTAATTCCTAAAATCCAAATTTTCCTTTAAAGTCATCCCAGTAGCCAATAGATACATCTGGTAATAATTGAAATTTAACCTTGTATCCTGCTGCTTGAATTGCTTGAAAAGCTTCAGCTTCTTCTTGTGTTATTGATTGGTTATTCCCCAATTTAACAGCTCCTGGTCGATCATTACAAGGACCAACAATAACTTCTTTTACATCGCTTGGAACAAAAGCTTGATCAACTAAAATTTCTTTCATATCAACTGGGGTCTTAGTTATTAAGAAATACTTATCATTTGAATCCAAAACTTTTTGAGATTTTGCTTTCCATGCTTCCTTAGTCCAGACAAAGGTTTTTTTATCTGATGCAGCTTTGTATGCTTGTTTAAGAACTGAATTTCCTGCAGCTGCATCATTAACTGCTACTAATCCATCACATGGATATTCTTTAGCCCAACGTGTTACTGTTTGACCATGAATCATACGGTCATCGATTCTTACAAATGAAACTGACATAATTTTTCTCCTTATATTTACAAAATTTTAAAT
The DNA here is from genome assembly GCF_001832905.1 of Floricoccus tropicus. Lineage (GTDB taxonomy): Bacteria > Bacillota > Bacilli > Lactobacillales > Streptococcaceae > Floricoccus > Floricoccus tropicus. Next base: position 35,690 of record NZ_MKIR01000026.1, read on the forward strand.
ATCGTCTTCATCGTCATCAGCTTCTTCACTGACAACTTTAAATTCTTGAATTGAAGCTTGTGCTTCCGCAAGCACTGCATTTACTAAATCTTCTCCGCTAAGTACATCTTTCATAACAATTGATGTTAAAGCCATTGAGAGGTTCATTCCTCCCATAACAGTAGCGTCATTTAGTTTCCCTAATTCGGATAAAACATTTAAAGCTGTTGTTAACGGGCTTCCACCAACAATATCAGCTAAAACAACAACAGAATCATCCTCCGTTAAAAATTTTATAGACTCTCTAAACTTAATGGCGAATTCATCGACTGAACTACCATTTGCAAGACCAACTGCAACAACTTGATCCATTTTGTCTTCAGCAAACATCGCTAGAGAAGTTTTTAAACCTTCTGCAAATCCTCCATGACTTACAAGCAATAAATATCTCATTTCATATCTCCTATCTATATTTTTATTTTATATAAATTGTAAACGCTTTTAAATTGAAGTTTGTCACTGTTCAAATATGACAATTGCAATATTTAAAGTGACAAATGTCACATTCAAATCTAAAAAAAATAGACTTTCGTCTATTTTAATTCATCTTCAATGGACTTTTGTATATTAGCTAATTCCGTATCAATATTATTATTGCTAATCGCCTTTGTAATAAGATAATCAGCTTTCTCTTCAACAGAATTATACTTTTTAAATTTAGGTTCATTTACTGCATTATCCATCATAGTATTCAATGTATCTACACTTAAAGCATTTGAACCAAAGTCGTCATCCTTTAATAATGACTTTGTTGCACTGCTCTCCATGACTCTTTTCAAAACAGATGTGCCTTGCGATGTAGCAAATACTTCTTGCTGAGTATTATCATCATCACATAGAAGCTTTAAAAATTTCCATGACAACCTTGCATTCTTTGTTTTAGAAGATACTCCAAATAAGGACGTACTGAGTTGAGTTCCATTAATATTTTTTTCAAGCGAAGGCATCTTTACACATGTCCAAGAAAAAGTTGAATACTTAGAAACATGGTATGGATATGGTTTGTAAGTCCTATACTGAGCCAAAGTCATCGGCGAAAATGCTACATGTCCCTCATCAAAATCATCTGATGTCACCTTATAGTTACCACTTAGTTTGTTCAATTGAGAAATAAAATTCAATGATTTTTTTACAGGTGTGGTATTGAAATATGCTTTTGTCCCTTCATCATTAAAAATTTTTGAACCAGTAGCAGCAATTGCCATTTGCCAGGTATAATCAGTGGATCCGAACTGATCAATTATCCCATTATTATCAGTATCACGAGTTAGTTTACTACAAATATTATAAAAATCATCAAGGGTCCAGCTTGAATCAGGTATCTTAATTCCCTCTTTTTCAAGTAAATCTTTATTAATGCACATCATAGTTGGATTACTTTCAAAAGGTAGGGCATACTGAGACCCTCCATACTGTCCCGATTTAAATGTACTTCCATAAAAATCATTAGTGTCAATAATATTATTTACTTTTCCATCTAATTTCATCAAAGCGTTAGTTGATGCTAATAGGTTAAAATCATTTTCTGGAATAATAAATACATCTGGCTGCGTGCCTTTTATTATATTTTCAGACAACCAATCTGAATAATCATCTTTTGGTATACCACTCTCATATTCAACTTTTACATTTGGATTTTCTTTTTCAAATCTTTTAATTGCATTATCAATAACTTTGTTTTCCTTAGCATTTGGAACATTCCAACTGCTCCCAGAATATGTGCCAAGTCTCAGAACTGTTGTCTTTTTTCTATTGTAGATGATAATTACAAAAATTAATATTGATAGAGCTGTAATACATATTATTAAAATTTTATTTTTTCTAGTCATATCAATCATCAAAATTTCTTGTAGTAATGCCAGTTTGAACAGCCCAAATAGCTAATTGTGTCCGATCACGTAAGTCTAATTTTGATAGAATATTTGAAAGGTAATTCCTAACTGTACCCTCTGATAGAAAAAGTTTAGCGGCAATCTCTTTATTTGAAAGTCCAAAGCCAACTTGTTGAATAGTTTTCCATTCAGTTTTACTCATATCAGATAAGTTATCTTCTTCAACTTGAATTGTGTAATTTGATTGAGCCATTTGAGAAAAAATTTTAAATACTTTAGTAGCAATATCTGGATTGATCATTGCCCCACCACTATTAACAGTAATTATAGCTTGATAGAGTTCATCCATTGAAATACCTTTTAAAATATATCCTGAAGCACCATATCTTAATGCACTATATATGAAATCATCATCATCAAAAGTTGTTAATATGATTATTTTAATATCAGGATACTTTTCCTTCACTGCCTTTGTACATAAAACTCCATCCATAACTGGCATACGTATATCCATCAAAATTACATCTGGTTTATTGTGCGGAATTTTTTCAAGTACTTCTTTACCATCACTTGCAGTTCCAATTACTTCAATATCACTATGTGCTGATAAAACAATTTTTAGTGATTCTCTAATCAGTTCTTGATCATCTGCTATTAATACTTTAATCATCCATCTCTCCTTTCACCTTAGGAATTTCAATATGTGTTTTAAAACCATTGTCATTACAAAATGTAACTTTACCCCCAATTATTGCAAGTCTTTCTCGCATTTGAGTTAAGCCATAACCATAATTGATTTCTTCACAACCAACTCCATCATCTTGAATATCAATTATAAACTCTTCTCCACTTAACATTGATATTTTTACGTTGTTAGCATGACCATGCCTTAAAGAATTTGTCAGAGTTTCTTGAATAACTCTAAATATTATATCTTCTTTAGTACTGTCTAAATCAACAGAATCCCACTCATATAATAAATCAATATTAATCTTAGATAAATCTTCATATTCCTTAATTACCTTGTCAAGAGCATCCTTCAATGTCCTCTCCTCTAGAGCACCTGGCCTTAACTTATTTAAAGATCTCCGTACATCCACAATTCCTTCTCTTACAACATTTGAAACACTGCTTAACTGCTTTTTCGCAATAGTAGGATCATAATCAATCAACACCATTACTGCATCGATTCCTGCTGATATACCTGTCAATGCATGGCCTAAAGTATCATGTATTTCTCTTGATATTCTTTTTCTTTCCCTGTCCTCAGCTATTTTTTCTGTTAGAGCAACATAATTATTCAATTGAGTATTAACTCTTGAAACCATTTTTACTTCTTCTTCAATATTATGCCTTTCTGTCACGGAGTACATAATGAAACTGACCATTGAAATTATGAATACAATTATATTAAGTGAAACCAAAAAGTTCTTCAAAAAAAGAATTAATATTTTAATCGAGGATGGAAGAAAACTGATGTAGGTATCTAGTGAGGGGATTTTTATGATTAACGACAATAAATCGTAGTTGGAAATGAGCATCATACCGAAACATAAAATGATAAATGATAACCAATATTTTTTGTCTTTTGGCGCAAAGAAATCTTTTGAGCTATAAAATATATCTGTGAAAACTAGTAATACGAGACCGTTATAGGATGATTGCAGTGAAATAAATACTCCAACCATTAAAATAATTTCTAAGATTGCAAAACGGTCAAATAAAACTTCTGATTTTGATTCATGACTTCCACGATAATAAATTACTCCCAAAAGAAGTGCAAATAAGGTTATCGACCAAAAAAATATTTTTGTTGGTGAGTTAGGAATCCGAGCTAAATTTTCAAGTAAGGAGTGACTTGCACCCGTAGCTACTATGTATTTCGTACAAAATAGATAGAGGGAAGCATTATAAACGACCGCTAAAAAATTTATAAAAATTAAAATATCCTTTGAAAATTCTATACTTTTAATTTTATTCATTTACTGCCATCCCCTTATATCAAAGTTGGTAAGTTTTTCTTTATCAATAAACTCAACTGGCACTATTATTTCCTTATCCGTCTTTTTTCCTTTCACTAAATCATAGACGACATCTATTGCATTTTGCCCAATTTTTACTGGAAATTGAGCTACTGTTCCTGTTACCTCATTTTTATCTTGTAAGAGCTTCTTCATATCTGGTGAGCCATCTATGCCGTAAACATATATTTTATTATTTATATTGTTTTCTTTAAGTGCTGCTAATGCACCTATTGCACTTTGGTCATTTAATGCCATGACTACATTAAATTTCTCACCCTTGGAAATTAAATTGCTAACAATAGGCATCGTTATTTCGGTTTGACCTAAGGTCTCTACCCTGTCAATAATCTTATAATTTGTATTTCCTTTGATAGTATCTGTAAATCCTTTAATCCTATCCGTTGCGGACATTGTGCTGCTATGCTCTAGCAAAAGAATTTCTGCGTTATTGATCCTCTTTTTCATATCCTCAGCACATAGAACGCCAGCCTTATAATTATCTGAAACAATTGTACTATCAACATTTGAACTATCTTTTAGTTGGGTATCAACGACAACAATTTTTATACCAGCATCTTTAGCTTTTTTTATTGCAGTATTTAATTTTTTATTATTACTATCAATTGGATTAATAATAATTGCATCAACTTTCTTATCTACAAACGACTCAATCTGTAAGCATTGCTTATCTATATCCAATGCAGGGTCTCGTGTATAGAGGATATCATGATTTTCATCAACTCGTTTTTCAATTTCATCATTAAGAGTCTTATAAAAGACATTATTCATAGTCATATAAGAAGAGCCAATTCTAATCTGGTTTGGTACTACTGGTAAAAATTTATAGCAAAGGAAAACAATTATTACAAATGCTATTCCACTTATTATTGAACAAATCAATAAAGTATTTCTTTTTTTCATGTAAATTTCCTTTTAAGTCTCATACTTCATTGTTAATTATATCACACTATAGTTTCTTAAATGATTTATCTTAAAAAGATATTCATAAATCAAAAAAATTATAGGAAGTGAATATTAATATATCATTTTATTTTTTGCAAAATTTGTCCAATACCATCATCATTATTACTTGGAGCAATATTATGTATTTCCTCTTTCATTTTTTCTGGTGCATTTTCCATCACGTATCCTATCCCTACTGCCCTTAGCATTTCTAAATCGTTAAAATTATCTCCGAAAGCCATTGTATCTTCAATAGCTACTTTATAGTGTTCAGCAAGAAATTTTACTGCAAAATCTTTCCCAACTCCTTTTGACATTATCTCCATAAAGGCAGGTGATGATTTTGAAATTGAAAGCTGGGGAAATATTTTCTTCAATTTTTCTTCCTGATAAGTAATTTCTTCAACGCTACCCATGAGCAATAATTTATGAACAATATTAAGATTTTTAATGTCTGAAATAGTTGAGTCTATAGATTTGACTTTTACAATGCTTTCTTCCAAATCAACCTTTGATCTATCATTTGATTTTTGCGAAAACCATTCATGCCCACTATAGACATTCCAAGTTGTAGATGGCATATTTTTTTCAACATAATTACAAATATCTACTGCCGTATCAACAGACATTGGAGAAGATGAAATTATTTTTCCACTCTCATCCTGAATTAAGGCTCCATTGTAAGATACTATCGGACTTTCAACAGGAATATCATTCATTATGTTCTTTATCGCTTCAGGCATTCTAGCTGAAACAGGGATAAACGGAATTCCTGCAGATATGATTCGTTTTATCTCATGACACGTTAAATACCCCACCACATGATCGTTTGTTAGCAGGGTCCCGTCTATATCACTAAATACTAATTTTGTACTCATAATTACCTCTTTTTTAATATTTAGATAGGTGATTAATAAATGAGAATAATTACAATACTACTTAAATAGTATATCACATTTGAAAACGCATACAAATATTATAAAAAAAGACTGAATAGCTTAATGGTTAAAGTAATCAGTCTTATTTATTTTAATTATATTATTTATTATCTTCAATAAAAGCTGGAACATCAGCGAGGCTATCTAGAACTGCAATTGTTTTAGAACGCAATTCTTCGTCAGGTTGGATAAGATCAGGAATCATTATTACCGGAATACCAGCAGCATGTCCTGCAATTACACCATTGTTAGAGTCTTCAAGAATAAGTAAATTATCCATATCAATCCCTAATACTTCATGTGCCTTATTAAAAATTTCTGGATCGGGCTTAGCATTTTTCACATCTTCAACTGAAACAATGTTTGAAAAACGATCAAATAAATTATTCTTCTTCAAGAGATCTTCAATTATATCTTTATTATTACTCGAAGCAACAATTTTAGGAATATTATTTTCTTCTAAATATGAAAGCAGTTCTAATAATCCTGGTTTCATTTCAGCAACTCCACTTTTAAGATAATCTACCACTCGTTCATAAGAAAGCTTAATAAAATCATTTACTAAATCAGATCCAAACTCTTCATCATACATTTGATGATAAGTTGCCCAGATTTCACTATCTCCAACACCTAAGAATCGATTATAGACCTCAGCATCATAAGGAATTCCTAATTCATCTGCGACTTCTTGACTTCCACGGTAGTAGATACTTTCAGTATCAAAAATTAAACCATCCATATCAAAAATGACAGCTTTTATATTTTTCATGTTAAACCCTTTCTTATTGTTATTACTTACCTATTAAAACATTTTTAGTCAGGGGCTTCAATCTAAAAATAAAGTTCCGAATAATCAGGCTTTAAAATTTAAAAAGGCATTTCCTCTTCCTCAAGAATCAAATCGGTTGTATCGTAATTATTTTCTCGCAATGCTTGGGCTGCACGGCTTTCAAGTAGTTCAAACGCTGTGCACAGAATTTCTGTTTGATAACGTTTTTGATCCTGTTTATCAGTGTATGAACTTGTTCGAACTTCTCCTTCAAGTGATAATAAGGCACCTTTTTTACCATATGAGGATAGGAGTTCCGCAAGTTTTCCCCAAGCAATAACAGAAATGAAGTCGGCTTCTTTTTCCCCTTCTGAATTTTTAAACTTTCGGTTAACAGCGACAATGAAACGAGTGAAATTTTTATCAGTTGGGGTTTTCTTTAATTCTGGTGTATCAGTTAAACGTCCAATTAGCATTGTTTTATTCATGAAAAGTATTTGAGAAAACTTATTTTTTATTTATGGATTTATCTATCTTATGACTTATCCATATTTCTAGCAGTTTTCCCTTCCTCCTACTTTTCTATACGAAAAAAGGTGAGATTTCTCTCACCTAAATTAAATAATATGCTTTTTCTTATCCTTGCCAATGTTTAGCAGGATCAAATTTTTCTCCAACGACTGCATCAGAAGATAGTTCAATAATTCCACGTTTTTGGGGAGCGTTTGGCAGTGCCAATTCACGAGGACTTGACATCATACCTGATGACGGAACACCACGGAGTTCCCCATCAAAGATTAATGAACCATTTGGCATAATAGCACCAGGAAGAGCTACAATTGTTTTCAAACCAACACGCGCATTAGGTGCTCCTGCTACGATTTGAACAGTTTCATCTTCAGAAATTTTAACTTGAGCAATATTCAAATGATCACTATCAGCATGAGGAACAAGTTCAACAATTTCTCCAACAACAAATTTAGGATCATTATCTTCTGGAATAACTTGGTCAAATCCTGATTCAGAAATCAAAGAGTTAACTTGACTAAGTTCTTCACTTGAAATCTCAACTTGTCCATTTCCAACAATCTCAAATAATTTAGAAGCTTCAAAGATATTCCATGCTACTGTTTCTCCATTATCTTGACGGAAAACCTTAGCTACATTGCCTTTGCGTTCAAAATCAAGGTCAGCACCTTTATTGTCAGCTACGATAAACATTAATACATCATTTAAATTTTGGTTATAAATTGCAATCACTTATTTTACTCCTGCTAAAAATTCATTTATTTCATTTTTTGTTTTTCTTAATTTATTTACTAAACGACCAGTTTCCTTACCATCTTCGGTAACTACAAAACTAGGTATACCCATAATACCCCACTCAATAGCAAGATCCATGAATTTATCTCGATTGATCTCAACAAAAGTAAATTCTGGGTTTTCCGCTTCAATTTCAGGCATAGATGGTTTTATAAAACGACAATCGCCACACCAATCAGCAGTAAAAAAGAAGACATTCTTCCCTTTTTCAACATATTCGGCGATTTCTTCATAAGAATTTGGAATTATCATAAAGGTTTCCTTCCTGTTTCTACTATTTCAAGAGTATCATCATCAACTTCGAACTCAATACTTTCAAGTTGACCATCCTCTTCCACAACCAAACCACCTTCAAAGACGTTGTCCCTTACAGGTTCTTCCATTAACCAAGAAGTTTTAATATTATCATTGCCTAGTTCTTCCTTGACATAACTAAGCAAAGTTCTCTGTCTTTTAGCCTCTTGACTTTGATAGAGCGCATAAAGTCCAGCACCTATTGCTAGTGTCGCAGTTAATCCGAGTCCTAATTTGTGAGAAGTTTTCATGCCTTACCTCCTAATTAATTTTCTTCCATACTATCAGATAATAAATATTTTAACATATTTTTAGCTTTCCTTATAGAAAAAAGAATGCTTATGAACAGAAGTCAATGTATTTTTTTCTCAGATGTAAGCTCCTAACTCCTAAATTGAATAGAAGAAATTTAGATGTTTTTTTGTTATTATTAGTAGTAAGAAATTGGAGGAAGTTTAAGAAATGGAACTATTTGATAAAATAAAAACTTTGACTGAACTACAAGCCGCACCTGGTTTTGAAGGTCCAGTTCGTGATTATTTGAAGAGGGAAATAAGCCCACTCGTTGACCGTGTTGAATTTGATGGTCTTGGCGGGATATTTGGAATTAAAGAAAATTCAGATGCCAATGCACCACGTATTATGGTTGCTGCTCATATGGATGAAGTTGCATTTATGCTATCTCGTATTGAGGAAGACGGTACTTTCCGTGTTGTTGGTCTTGGTGGTTGGAATCCCCTTGTTGTAAGTGGTCAACGTTTTACTTTATATACTCGGGATGGTTCGCAAATTCCTGTCGTAACTGGCGGAGTTCCACCACATCTTTTAAGAGGAGCAAATGGTCAAGCTAAGGTTCCAGCAATTGAAGATATTGTTTTTGATGCCGGATTTACTGATAAAGCTGAGGCTGAATCTTTTGGTATCCGTCCAGGAAATGTTATTATTCCACAAACCGAAACAATATTAACTGCTAACAAGAAGAATGTTATTTCAAAAGCATGGGATAACCGTTACGGTTGCCTAATGGTCACAGAACTTTTAAACAATCTTAAAGGTGAAAGTTTGCCAAATACTCTAATTGCTGGTGCTAATATTCAAGAAGAAGTTGGCCTTCGTGGTGCCCATGTGTCAACTACTAAATTTGATCCTGAACTTTTCTTCGCTGTAGATTGTTCTCCTGCCCAAGATACATTTGATAAAAATGCTGATGGGAAAATCGGCGAAGGTACTCTTCTTCGTATCTACGATCCAGGACATATCATGCTTAAAAACATGAAAGAGTTCCTTCTTGATACTGCAAGTGACGCTGGAATTAAAACTCAGTACTATACTGCAAAAGGTGGAACTGATGCTGGGGCTGCTCATTTGAAAAATGATGGTGTTCCATCAACTACTATCGGAGTATGTGCACGTTATATCCATAGCCACCAAACAATCTTCAATCTAGACGATTTTGCACAAGCCCAAGCCTACCTTCAAGCAATCATTAAAAACCTTGATCGAGCAACAGTAGATACAATCAAAGGGTATTAGTAGAAAAGCGTGACGACTGTTCATATTTCTGACATAATCAAAGCGCACAGTTTATTAATTCCAAACGAAAGTTTGGAGCTGTGTGCTGCATTATCGAAGAAATATAGGAGTAGAAGCTGGACAAAAGTAGAAAAGCGTTACGACTGTTCATATTTCTGACATAATCAAAGCGCACAGTATATTAACTCCAAACGAAAGTTTGGAGCTGTGTGCTGCGTTATGGAAGAAATATAGGAGTAAAAGCTGGACAAAACAAGTGCTAGAGTGACTGCTTAGACTTTAAGCACAAGAAAATTATACAGTTTATTAACTTCGATTGAAAAATCGAAGCTGTATAATTTTTTGTGTACGAAAGTCTAGGAATGATAGCATGACAAAACAGAAAAGCGTTATGACTGTTCATATTTCTGACATAATCAAAGCGCACAATTTATTAATTCCAAATATAGGAAAAATAACAATTCAACTTTCTATAGAAAGAGAAGTAAAAAATATATGAAAATAGGTTTTATTGGTGCTGGAAAAATGGCACAAGCAATCATATCAGGACTTGATAAGGAAAAGTTTGAAGTATATATTTCAAGCCGTGATTTTGAAAAAACAAGGATAATTGCTAAAAATCTTGGTGTTAACCAAGCTAAAGATAATATTGAATTAGCTAAATTTGTTGATATTGTAATTATGAGTGTTAAACCACAAGTCATGCCTAAAGTTTTAAGCGAAGTAAAAGACTACCTTGAAGGAAAACTAATGCTTTCAATTGCTGCTGGTTTAACTTTGGAAAACCTAGCTGACTTAACAAGTAAGCAACTAGAAATTGTTCGTATTATGCCAAACATCAATGCTACGATTAAAGAATCTACTACTGCTATTTGTCCAAATGAATTAGTAATAGATACTAATCTTGAGATTGCTAAAGAGATTTTTTCTTCTATTGGACAAATCTTCCAGATTGAAGAAAAAGATTTCTCAACATTCTCTGCTATTGCTGGATCAAGTCCTGCTTTCATTTACATCTTTATTGATGCCCTTAGCCGTGCAGGTGTTCTTCATGGTATGCCTAAAGACTTGGCAACTGAAATTGTTGCTTCAACAGTAAGTGCATCTGCAAATATGCTTGCTCAATCTGGAGAAAATCCTTGGTCACTTGTTGACAAAGTTTCAAGCCCTGGTGGAACAACTGTTGAAGGTATTGTTAGCTTGGAAGAAAATAGATTTGTTGCTTCAGTAATTGATGCAGTAACAAAAACAATTGAAAAAGATAAAAGATTATAAAATAAAGCGAATCTAACACATATCCAATTGGGGTTGTGATAGGTTCTTTTTTTCTTAAATTCCTATCGCAAATTTCATGTATACTTTATAATTTTTCAGAGATTTTTATTATGTCTTACAAGTATACCCGTCTAAATTTCAATTTTCCTTTAATGATTACGAAATGTTTTTGTAATATTATTGACATAGTGTGTAATAAATAGTAATATTTTGTGTAGAAGAATTTTTAAACATTCGTAAATTTAGAAAGTTTAAAAATTAATGATACAAGAAAATAAAAAATTTCAGCTGTAGTTAGGAATAATTATGTTAATCAACCTATGGATGAGCTATCTTGAGATTCTCATCGTAATTTTCGCTTTTCTTTTCTTAATATACAAAAAAAATAATTGGAAGCTTAATCTTGCTAATGTTTCAATCTTACTTGCGCTATTCATTTTCATTTATATAGCTGGTATCCATCCATCAGTTGCTACTTTTTTAGTCGTTTTATTTCTCTTTTTTATTTCAATTTATGAGAGAATACCGCAAATCTTTTTTACCATATCTATTCCCATCGTCACATCTCAAGCAATTATCAATTGCACCCCAAAATTAGATTTTTGGATTTTCGATGATTCAATGCAAGAAAATATCAGAATTCTTCTCATAATTTCAGGTATTTTTGTAATTATTTTCCTTATAAGTTTTTTTGCAAGGGAACTTATAGATACATACCCAAGCAGTAGGTTTCTTGCCAGTATTGGATGTGTTGGGTTTTTAATCGGCGCATGTATTTACATAAGAGATTTGATTGAGTACTTTCACCTTTACGCAAAATTTTTCAATACACAAGGCACTTTTTTTGTTGAAATACTATTTACAATTATACTGAGTTTAGCTCTTGTTTTGGTAATTGCCTTTTATGCTTATAAACGAAATCAGGAACTCCTATCTGAGAATAAAAGAAAAGATATTGAAAATGAAATATCTACAATCTATGTTGAACAGATTCAAAGACAGTATCAAGACGTTAGGAATTTTAAGCATGACTATCTGAATATTCTTCTTTCAATGGAACTTTACATGGATGAAGGAAATATGGATAATCTTAAGGAGTATTTTTATAAGGAAATTGTACCAACCAAAAAGATTGCTGATATAAATAGAATTGGGTTTCAAAATCTTAATAATATACAATCAATGGAAATTAGAGCAATCTTTATTAATAAATTAAGAAATGCTAATGATAAAATAAAAATTCATATTGATATACCTGAAATTATTATTCCTCAAAATATTAATAATTCTGTAAATCTAGTTCGAATTATCGGTATTATACTTGACAATGCTCTAGAAGAATTAAGTTCTCTTGTTGAAAAAGACAAACCTGGACAATTAAACATTGCTATTTTCCCTCTAGAAAAACGAGCCGTAATTGTTATTGAAAACTCTATGACTGAAGAAAGAAAAGACATTTTACATATTAATGAGAAGGGTATTTCATCGAAAGGAGAAAATCGAGGGCTTGGACTATATAATATTCAAGGTATTGTTAAATCTTCATCACATATTGATTTAACAACTAGTAGTGAAAATTATAAATTTAGGCAGAAATTATCTGTGAAAGGAGGGGCAATTAATGGTTGATATTATTATATGTGAAGATAACCCTGTTCAAAGAAAATTCATTCAGAACTGCATTGAAAATTATATAATTGAGCAAGATGCTGATGCTTACATAAAAGTTTCAACTGATGATCCAGATGAAGTCTTCCAATTTGTCAAAAATAATAATAATTACCCTAAAATATACTTTTTAGATATTAATCTAAATCAAGATATCAATGGAATTGAATTAGCTACCAAAATTAGGGATCTTGATACTACTGGTAAAATCATCTTCATCACTACTGAAGGACAAATGCTCCCATTAACGTTTGAATATATGTTAGAAGCTACCGACTTCATTGAGAAGTCTACTCCGGAAAATATACGTGATCGGATTCAAAAGGTTTTATCCTGTATCTTTAAACGATTAAATTCAGTTGAAGAAAAAATGATTGAGATAAAAATTGGTTCTGAGATTAAATTTGTTCCGCTTAAGCAAATTATGTTCTTTGAAACTTCACCTATATCTCACAAGTTAATTTTAAATTTAACTAATGACAAAATTGAGTTTTACGGTAAGCTCAAAGACATAACCAACCTGTCGGATGATTTCATAAAAGTTCACTCTTCTTTTGTGGTTAATAAAAATAGTATTTCAAGTATTGATTATAAAAATTTTGAAATCAACTTCATAAATGACCAAAAATGTTTCGCCTCAAGAAGATTTATTAAAAATTTAAAGCAAATATAGATTTAAAACATTGTAGTAATTTATGCTGTAGTGTTTTATTGATTTGTAAATATATTAATACATATAGAGTTTTTCTCAAAATTAATTTTTCATAAAATATAGATAAGTAACTTTTAAAAAAATAAATTCGAACTCCTAATTATTTTAGAAGTTCGAATTTTTTATTATTTTTTAATTACTTCTTGTCCACGTAAGTTCCATGTTAATGAGAACAAAGCTGCAGCGATTAGACATGACGCTATGATTGCTGTAAAACCTGCATCCCATCCCATGTTATCTACTATTACTCCCATTGCTGCGTTGGCAGCTACTGAACCAAATAAATATCCAAATAGTCCTGTCAATCCTGCTGCTGTTCCGGCAGCTTTTTTAGGTACTGAGTCTAAAGCTTGTAGTCCGATTAACATTACAGGACCATAAATTAAGAAACCTGTCATAAATAAACCGATATTTACAAACGTCATACTTGGTGCCTTCCAATACATAAATACAAAGACACTAACTAGAAGCATAAGACAGAAACCAGCTGGTCCACGACGACCTTTAAACACCTTATCAGAAAACCATCCAGCAAAAATTGTTCCTGGAATTCCTGCAAGTTCATAAAGTGCATATGAATGAGATGTTGCTGTTAGAGGAAGATTTTTAACCTCAAATAAATATGTTGGTGACCAATTACCTATTCCATATCTAACAAAATAAACAAAAATATTTGCAAATGAGATTATCCAAATCCATTTATTTTTTAATACATATGTAAATAAAATTTCTTTTACAGTAAATTCTTCTTCATAAGTCACATGGTCACTATTTGCAAAGTCATTTTTATACTCTTCAATTGCTGGAAGTCCCTGAGACTCCGGTGTATCTCGAATAAGTAAGTAAGAAACCAAGGCTACCACAAGAGCTGCGAGAGCTGGAAAAATAAAAGCTCCAGTGTAATCTTTCATTCCTGTGAAATGAACACCAATAAAGGTGATTCCCGCTGCAGCAAGAGGTGCCATTATTGCCCCACCCACATTATGAGCTGTGTTCCAAACTGATGTCCACATACCACGCTCTGAAATAGAATACCAATGTGTCAAAATTCTTCCACATGGTGGCCATCCCATTCCACCAAACCATCCAACTAAAAAGAGAAGCACAAACATAGATGTAACCGATTCAGTCGCAGCAGGAACAAATCCAAAAATTAAATTAACAATTGCCGTCAAGACCAGTCCTAGAGGTAAAAAGATTCTTGCATTACTCCTGTCAGACAGAATCGCCATGAAAAACTTACTAAAACCATATGCAATTGATACAGCTGAGAATGCCCAACCAAGCTGGGCTTTTGTAAATCCTTGTTCAATAAGCTTTGGAATAGCGATTGAAAAATTATTTCTAACAAGATAATATCCTGCATAACCAATAAATATACCTATAAATACTTGTAAGCGTAATTTTTTATAAGTAGGATCAACCTTTTCAGCAGAAACTAATGCCTTTGCCTTTGGTGGTTTTAAAAAACTCATAATAAACTCCTCCTTTTTCTATAATCACATTATACTCCGAAAACGCTTACTTTTAAATAGGATTTGTGAATTTTATATACTTTTTATTAGTATATCCCAATTTTATAAACACTTATATTTGTGAAATATTCACAAAATATTGCATGTTTTATTTACATATTTTTCATTAGAACAATTAACAAACCTATATATTATTGAAAATATATTTACAAAGGTCTATTATAAAAATAGTTTATTTTTTAAATAAGGGAGATTTTATGAAAATATACTTTCAAATACTTATAATTTTTGCTTTTTCATTTATTGGAGATAGTATTTCAAATGTTTTTAATTTACCAATTCCTGGTAGCATTATTGGTATGATTTTTCTTTTTCTAGCTCTTCAATTTAAGCTTTTAAAGACTGAGCATATTGATGTAGTTGGGGACTTTTTAATCAATAATATGACCATTTTATTTTTACCAGCGGGTGTTGGAATTATGGCTAAATGGGGTTTAATTTCAAAATACTGGATTCAAATAGCTTTCATAGTTGTCTTAGCTTTGATAATTAATATTTTTCTCCTCGGACGTATTGTACAGTTTATAAAGAACAAATATGAAGGAGATTATGTGCCTAAGAATGGTCAAGGAGGTGAAATAAATGATTGATACTATTACTTCGACTCCGCTTTTTGGAATTACTCTAACTATTTTTGTCTTTATTGTAGCTGTGAGGATAAATGAGTTTAAACCTAGAGCTTGGACAAGTCCACTATTGGTTTCAACGATAATTATTATTGCTATTCTTTTAATTTTTAAGATACCTTACAAAAATTACTATAAAGGTGGTTCAATCCTAACTGATCTAATTGGTCCATCTACCGTGGCACTTGGAATTCCTTTGTATAAAACCTTCCATCTACTAAAACATCATATAAAGTCGATTCTTATCAGTATTGGTGTTGCGGCTATTGTAAATACCAGCCTAACTGCCATACTTCTTAAGTTATTTGGACTCCCCAAGCTTGCCAGTTTATCTCTTTTTCCAAAATCTGTAACTACTGCTATGGCAATGGGAATTACTGAAAAAATTCATGGTGTTACTACAATTACTATTGTGGTGGTTGTAGCAACCGGCATACTGACAAGCGCTCTAGGTCTACCTCTTCTTAAACTTTTTAGGATTACAGACCCTGTTGCTCAAGGAATAGCTCTTGGTGGAACTGGTCACGCTGTCGGAACAGGAACTGCAATCGAACTCGGTAAAGTTCAAGGTGCTATGGGAGCTTTAGCCATTGGCATTACTGGTATTATGTATGTAATATTCGTTCCCCTAGCAGCACATTTGATATTAGAATATTAAAAAAGGTAATAGTGAATGATTCTAAAAACATTCATTACTACCTTTTTATTTTATATTTTTGATTTAGTAATTTTAAATTCTCTAGACTTAACTAACATAGGGATACACTCGGAGAGATATAGTTCAAAAATATAGTTTTCCTCATCATGTATACATTCCATTACTAAAACATCTCCAAATCCATTATTCATTAGATTATTAAAACTTTTTGTAAATGAAAAATCTTTAACATCTTCAAAAAGTACTTCATATTTCGTACTTTTATCATAAGAAAGAAGATTGATTTTTAAATCAATGTACTTTTCCCAATCATTTTTAGCTTTAGATACTTCGCTTAAAGTCACGTTAACAATCTTTGCATCATGATAGTCCATTTTTGCTAAAATCTCGATGGTATTTTCATCGAAATTGTCCTTATTATTTATTAAATATTTTTTATATTCTCTGTATTCCTTATCAAGGATAGACTGGCTTGAGTCGTCATCAAAGTATGATTCTAAATATTTCATATATCCTACCTATTTTATTTTAATAATTTAATCTGACATTAGAATAACTAAATTATTTTTGTAAAGCAATACAATTAATAATTATATTTAGTATTCTTGTGTTATAATTATTAAAATTTATAAGGAGGTTAAAATATGACTAAAGCAAAAAGATTAAAACAAGGCGATAAGGTTGCTATTGTTAGCCTATCTAGTGGACTACTGGGAGAGGACTTCGTCAAGCACAATTTGGAGCTTGGGACAAAGCGACTCAAAGATTTCGGTCTAGAACCTGTTTTTATGCCCAATAGCCTGAAAGGAATCAAGTATCTGAAAGAACATCCTGAAGCGCGTGCACAAGACTTGAAAGATGCTTTCGCTGACAATTCAATCAAAGGTATAATCTGCGCTATCGGCGGTGATGATACCTATCGTCTTCTACCTTACTTATTAGAGGACAAAACTTTCATTGAAAATGTCAAAAATCACCCCAAACTTTTCACTGGATACTCTGATACGACAGTCAACCACCTCATGTTCCACAACCTAGGATTAACAACCTATTATGGTCCATCATTCATAACTGACCTAGGCGAAATGGCATCGGACATGCTTCCCTACAATAAAGAGTATTTTCTCAAATATATTGAGGGAAATGGCACTTTAGATACAATAAAATCAAGTCCAATTTGGTATGAAGAAAGAACAGATTTTTCTGAAAGTGCATTGGGAACTGATAGAGCTAGCCATCCAGATACAAAAGGATTTGAACTTTTACAAGGAGATGCTGTATTTTCAGGAAAACTTCTTGGTGGATGTCTTGAAAGTTTAGGGGACGTTTTAGGTGATCAAAGATATCCTGATGAATTCGAAACCTGCGCAAAATACAATCTATTTCCACAAAAGGACTCATGGGAGGGCAAAATACTTTTCATTGAAACCTGCGAAGAGAGAATTTCTCCAAAGGAGTTTTCTCAAAACCTAAACTATTTGAAAGAAAATGGAGTTTTTGATGTAATTAACGGCATTATTATTGGTAAACCACAAGATGAAGTTTATTATCAAGAATATAAAGATGAACTAATTAAAGTCATTGATAATCCAGACATTCCAATCGTCTACAATGTTAACTTTGGTCACGCAAATCCACGTTGCGTATTACCTTACGGAATAGAATGTCAAGTTGACTCAGAAAATAATGAAATAAGATTTACTGAAAATGCATTTGCGGAGTAATTACTAAAAAAGCCAATCCTAAAATTTAGATTGGCTTTTTACACTTCCCACTTATGGTTTCTTTCATAATTTTTTATTACTTTTTTAGACATTGAGGTTATTTCGTCTGGATAATTTAGTGATTCTAGAGTATTAACGGCATTCTTGGTAATAGCACTTCCCTTTTTAATCTTATAGTCAAAAATAATTTTCTTGTTCTCATATTGACTATCAAAGTGGTAACTATCAATACTTTTACTCATCAGTTCTACTAATTCAACGTCATGGCTGGAAACCATATATATACAATTTTTATCTTCAAGCCAGTTAAGAATTCCAATTCCTGAGCCAATTCGCTCAATGGTATTAGTTCCTTTGAAAAGCTCATCGATAAAGAAGTATGAAAAATCATTTTGCCCAAGGGCTTCTAGCATCCGTTTTATAGACTTACTTTCAGATATAAAGTAACTATCTCCCGTCTCAATGCTATCACTAACCCCCATGGAACTCATGACATTCCCATATGAGATACTTAAATTACTAGCGAAAGCAATGTTAAGGGTTTGGGAAGTAATAAGACTTATGGCAACGGTTCGCAAATAAGTTGACTTACCTGAGGCATTGTCGCCACTGATAATCATGTTTTTAGAAAAATTAGCATCGTTTGCTACGGCGCCATCAACCAAAGGGTGGTAGAGGTCAGTCCCTAGAACAGCTTTTTCACTGACAAATTGCGGTTGGCAATAATAAGCAAGGGTATTCTCATAATGAGCAAGAGAAATTGCAGCCTCAAGCTTAGACATAATATCTATAATCAACTGCGCATCACTTGCGTTCGCATGAACCTTATTAGGAATGTAACTAGCCGCAATATTTGGAAGCATAAACATTATATTGATGTATTCAAAAAGAATATCGGTTTCTGAAATCCCTCCTTTATCTCGGAAGAAAAATCCTAATCTAGATACAATATTGAAATTTTTGTTCGCTTTTGCTAACTCATCTTTTCCTGGAAAATTATATTTAGTTAACTTCCTGGCAATGTATATTGACTTAACTAAATATTCAAGGCTATCCATATTGTTCTTTCTTGTATATTGAGTTGTGAAATAAACAATAATATTGATTGAAATACTGAAAAGTAAAAGAGATAACCCTAATGTTGAATTAAAAAGCGCAATAACCAAACATATAATGGGGAATATGCCTAAACAAAGATATAGAATATAATTTTCTTTTTTTGTGGCTTTTGATACAACAAAACTTGAAGCATTATTGTAATTTGACTTACCAAGTTTCGAAAATAGAAGCTGTAACTCTACTCTCTCTTCAGGGTTACTTACAACATATTCTTTCATATCTTCAAATTTATTATCAAATTTTTTGTTAATCAATCGCATTTTTGAAAAAAGAAATTCAGCTCCAAGACTAGAGGTTGAAATATCAATTTTGCGAAATAAATCTTGTAAGTCAAGGTCAGACCACGTTTGGTCATCAACAAGATAATTATAAGATTTGCTTTCTTTATTTACTTGAAAACTTTCATAAAGACTACTATCACTATCACGCGCCTTACGTCTCCTTGTATTATGATTCCATTCATAGCGAAGCCTCTTACGAGTTCGATAGTCGCTGATAAAATCTGAAACTAAAATTATTACAGTCATTAGAGCAACAAGTATCAAAATAATTTTTATCATATAAACTCCTTCTTATATTTCGAGTTATTAAACAAAAAAATAAATTCAAAATAATTGTATATATCTTAATTCAAATTATACACTCAATATCTTTGCTGTCAATGCAAGACAAAAAAGCCAGGCCTTCGCCTGACTTGATTGTATTTTGTAGGAATTTTTTTATTAAGGAGTTTTGTATTTATGAAAAAAGTTTTTAAGATAGGTTTATCACTTATCTATGTATTAATAATAAACTTTTTTTAACATCAGCACATCATACTTTAGGACTATTTATTAATCTTTATTAAATTTTCGACTATTTCTTTTAAAGTCAGCAATTCATCTATCTGACCTACTGCTTGTCCGCATGGAATTATCTTATCACTTTCTTCCCTGACTCCGCGCATGGCAAGTCCATTTGACGAAACTACAATTTGTGCATCAAGAGAACTTGCCTCTAATAAGGTGAGTTTTTCTTTATCAGACAGAGAAGATTCCTTACTAACTAAGAACAAGGTTCCAACTTGAATTCCAGATATACCAAACTTTTCTAGAGAATCAATAGCTTTCCTTGAAGAGATACCTCCAGCAGCAATCAATGGAATTTGGATTTTTTCACTTAGTTCTTGCATTAAAGTTAAAGTGGTTAGCTGTCCAATATGCCCACCTGACTCCATTCCTTCTGCGATTATCCCATCCGCACCTAAACTCTGCATTTTCAAAGCTTGCTTAAGATTAGATACAACAGCTAAAATTTTTATCTTATGATACTTTAATTTTGAAATTACCTGCGGATTGTAGCCCGCACTTACTGTCACAATCGGAACTTCAAGCTCAATAAGTACTTCAAGTAATTCTTCAATATTTGGATTTTGTAACATCAAATTACAGGCAAAGTTTTCCTTTGTCTTACTCTTTATAAAAAGTATTTCTTCCCTAAGCTCCTCGGCACTTAATCCATAGCTTGAGAGAGTAGCAAGAGCACCTATTCTCATAACTTCAAGGACAAAACTACTATCTGAAATACATGCCATAGACCCTTGTATTATAGGATATTTTACACCCAGTAGCTGGGTTAGTTCCTTTTTATCAAATATCGAATTTTTCACATTTAGGCTCCTCATATAAGACTATGTTTTCCCCATTTATTCCAAAAATACGACCAGTCATTCCCTGCAAATTGGCATCTAGTCTAATCAAAGTTTTGGCAAGCTCATCGCTAGTTCCAATTTTCCAGTAATCGGGAAATGGTTTATTTTCAAGCTCACATTTGGCTTCAACCTTTTCAATAATTGGTCGAGTCATATCAGTGAGGGCAGCTGGTGAAATTGCATTGACAGAAATATTAAATTTCTTACCTTCAAGTGCTAAAGCTTTGGCAAAACCAATCATACCAGCCTTTGAAGCACTATAATTAACTTGACCGAAACTACCACTAAGCCCAGCAAGAGAGGTCATCAGATAGATCCTCTTCTCCCCATCAGTTTCAGCCATTTTCTTGAAGACCTTTTGAGATAGGGTGAAAATACTTTTCAGATTGGTCTCAATAACTTTATCCCACTGTTCTTTTTTCATTTTCAAAAAATTTGAATCAGCATAAATTCCCGCGTTGAGATAAAGTACATCTATATACGAAAATTTATCAACTACTTGATCAACAAAATCTTCAACATCTTTGGGATTATTAATATCCACTTTTTCAAGAAGCAAATTATCATCATTTGGATGTAGTTTCCTCAAAGAATTTACATTATCTACACTTTGTCCAAAAGTCGCAACCTTGTGACCTTGAGCAAGATATAAATCAACTAATGATTTCCCTATACCTCGAGTTCCTCCTGAAATTAAAACTACATGACTAGTCATTGTACTCCCCCTCTCCAATAAGCTCCGCATCTAAAAACAAAGAAAAACTCTTACTATCATAAATTTTTAAAGTAGCTGTATGTTCAGTATATAGGGGTTTCAAGAACCTATATTCAATCTCACTGAACTTTATTCCTTTATTAGATAATATCCCTTCAATTCTTGCCATAATTAGCATACCGAAAACCAATCCAGTATCATGGACAGAATTATTATCACCCGAAATTAAGCGAAATTTTTCTAGGTCACTACTTGAAAAAATAATTTCTTCAATCATTTTTCACCCTCACATATAGTTTAGTAAAGGCTTCAATATAAAGTCTTTCACCTTCTTTTAAAGACAATTTATATTGCCATATCTGTCCATTAGCTTTTTTAACTACATCTACTCTTTCAAGTTCAAGTAAGTATTCTCTATCAAATATTACTCTTGAATGCTCCGTAATGTTTTGTTCCAAGAGAAAATGCTCATGATTATTCAATTCTTCTAGATCAAACTCCTGCCAGAGTGTTAAAAAGTACGACTTTGGATAATCATTACCCTTATAAGAAACAACATCTTTATATTGGCTAATCTTGTTTAAACTTAATCTTACACTTTTCTTATACATTTGATACTTTCTTAATCATGATAGCTGAACCTTGTCCACCTCCAACACACATGGCAACAATACCTAATCTCAAAGATTCTTCTCGCTCTAACTCAGTAATCAACCTTCTGATTAATATGGTTCCACTTGCTCCAAATGGATGTCCAAAGGCAATAGCACCTCCAGAAACATTCACTTTTTCAGAGGGAATATTTGATACAACCATGGAAGCTAAAACTTGAGCCGCAAATGATTCATTAATTTCAAAACGATCAATATCATTAATACTGATATTGGTCTTCTTAAGCAACGCTTCAATTGCCACTGCAGGACCAAGTCCAAAATCAATTGGATCAATACCAACTGATGCTGAGGCTATAACTTCGAATTTAGGAATTATTTTATTTTCCTGACAAAATGATTGACTGGCCAAAAACGTTAATCCTGCACCATCATTTAATGGACAGCAATTTCCAGCTGTAATCGTGCCATTCTTTTCAAATGCTGATCTTAACTTAGCTAATTTTTCAATTGTCGTTCCAGCGCGTGGGCACTCATCTTGATTAATTCCATCAAATTCAATGATTTCTTTGTCAAAAATCCCTAAGTCTTTTGCTAACTCATATTTATTTTGACTGTTACATGCAAACTCATCTTGTCTTAAACGAGAAATCTCATATTTTTCTGCCAATCTTTCACAGGCATATCCCATATCAGGATCACCATACTCTCCAGTAGATAACTGTTGTCGAGCCATAACACGAGGGTTTCTACCATATAAATTATGAGGTTTTTCCATTTGCCACGGTGCACGACTTGTACTTTCGACACCACCACAAACTATCAAATCAGCATCATCTGCTATAATTTTTGATCTAGCAATATTTATTGCTTCAAGTCCTGATGAACATTGCATATCAACAGTTACCGCAGGTGTTGTGACAGGAAGTTTGCTTAATAAACCTACTTTTCTCGCTACATTTCCACCACCTGCCACAACATTTCCTAATATAATTTGATCAATTTCTTTAGCATCAATACCATTTCTTTCAAGCATTGCATCTAAAAGGTGAGCTCCCAACTCCTCTGGTAAATTATCTTTAAAAACACTACCATATCTTCCAACTGCAAGCCTTGCACTATCAATTATAAAAACTTTTTCACTCATCGCTACTCACTTTCTGACACCTGTCTTTTAATCCACTTGCTCAATCTTCAAACTTCTTTTCCCACTAGGATTAATAGAAAATTCTTTTACTTCACTAATTGAATCAATGACAGATTTTCTTTTAGCCTTTTGCTTCAAATACTTATTTATTTGGTCAATACTTAACCTATTATCCTTAGAGAAGATAATGTAGGCTTTAACTTTTTGACCCAGAATAAAGTCTTCTTGACCTACTATTAAGATGTCTTTGATAGCTGGATGTTCTATAAGTAACGCTTCAAGGTACTTGGGAAAAATCTTCTCACCGCCTCGATTTATCCTACTGTCTATTCGACCAATGTTATATATCGAATTATTTTTAACAAAACCAAGATCACCCGTGAAAATGGGCTGCTTAGCTTCTTTGAAAATTCCCTTATTATAGTAACCCATAAAACTCATGGGACTTTTTATGAATATTTCCCCGATTCCATCTTTAGCATTTTCAATATCTACAGTAACATTTGGAAAAATTATTCCTGACTCATTAATTTCCGGCTTTTTCTTACGATTCATGGCAATAAAACTAGCTTCTGATGTACCATAAAAATCAACTAACTCAGCTTTCGGAAAACGCAGATAAAAGTCATCGCGAAGATCTTGATTGACTGGCTCACCTGAAAGGAAAAGTCTAAAATTTTGCTGGGATATATTAGAGTTTTTGAGAAAGTTTATTCTTAAAATACTTGGCACTCCGTACATTTCAGTCTTATCAAGATTTAATGCTAAAATATCCTTGAAACTGTCATTATCCATTAGAAAACTCTGCCCTAGATATAGACTTTGGCAAAGGACATAAAGTCCTAGTGAATAATTTAAGGGGGACAAACAAGCTACATGTTTGGCTCTAAAAGGAAAATTTTGCTCTTCAAAAGCTTGAAAGGTTTCTACCCAACTTTCGTGGTCGCGAACAAAACCTTTTTGCTGACCTGTTGTACCTGATGTAAAACCTATAAAAAGAGTTTTCTCTGGAAATTCATATTTCCCAGCATCCCAATTTACTTGATGTAATTTTCCTTCTTCATCCCAAAATAAACTTGAGTGAAATTGATTACCAATAGTTGAATATTTTTGAATTTCAATATCACTTGCCAAGGGAACAAAAACTTTGTTTAACTTAATAATTGCAAAAAGCTTTGATACCGTGGATAGTCTAAAACTCATAGGTAGCGCAATAACTTGATTGTTTATTTTATTGTCCTTTTCAAAATCTTTGATTATCTGAATTTGAATATCTATTTCTTTTTTTAATTGACTATAAGTGATATTTTCACCATTCTTAAATATTAATGCAATATCTTTATCTCTACACTTCCATTCATCAATTCTTCTGTATATTGTATTCATTATAAAAACCTTCTCTATTTCCAAAAAACTTTTGTAACCCATAAAAATATTTAAGGTTAACATTTGTATTTTTAGTATAACTTATTTAAAAGATCTTTTAAAGTTCATAGAAAATTTTGCACAGCAAAAAAGTCAGGCTTTCACCTGACTTAATCGTATTTTGTAGGAATTATTTTATTAAGGAGTTTTGTATTTATGAAAAAAAGTTTTTAGATAAACTTATCACTTATCTATATGTTAAGAATAAACTTTTTTTCATAAGAGCACATCATACTTTAGGACTATTTATTAATATAGTCTTTAGCCTTCATTTTTTCGAGTTCCTTAGCTTGTTTTTCTTTTCCACTTTCATATCCAACTAGCCAAGATCCTAATGCCATAAAGATTGATAAAAATATCATAAAAACATCCCATAATGTTTTAATTTGTCCATTTAAAATAAATAAAATTGATATGATTAAAAATATCAATGGAAGTATCGCTCCCAATATTTTATAATCTTTTTTTCCAAAATATTTTTGTAAATATAATATACCAAAGCCAATAATTATTAGTACGATTCTATTATTAAATAAATCCATTATATTTTCTTTCATTTTTATTCCTCCAATTTGAATAACTACTTTTCAGATATATCAATATTTGAAGACTAATTAATATTATCCTTGGCTTTCATTTTTTCGAGCTCCTTTTCTCGCTGTACTTTTCCAATTTTATTACCCGTTTCCCAGCTACTAATTAATGCGAGAAAAGATACTGGAATATAGAAAAAATCCCTTGATGAACCCAAGCCTTTGTATAAATAGATAGCCCATAAAATTAAAGAAATCACGAAAAGAATAGCCCCTAACTTCTTACTACCGATTTTGCCAAAATATGATTGTATACCAATTGCTATAAAAGCAAATACAATTGCAGCTACTACGAATAAAACTGATTTAGTCATTTTTTTTGTCCTCCCTATGTAAAGAAATAATATTTTTTGCCGTTTCTAAATCAATTTTTTCGTCAATAACCATTTGCATCATCTTAACTTCAAATTGATTTTTTGCATCCTTATCCCGTAGTTTAATTTTTTCAATTAATCTATCAAGTCGAAGCCTCACAGTCGGATATGAAATTCCATATATTTTTGCTAATTCCCTCAACGAACCAGACGAAAGGACAAATTGTTTAATAAAATTTCTATCTTCTTCATCCAATTCATAAAACCAATCCATATCCATCCCTCGCTTTAACTTTGTTAAAGTTATATTAACATATTTAAAGTTTTTGTCAATTAATATTTAATTTTTTAAAGAAATATTAACTTTATTAAACTTGATAACACAAAAAAGTCAGGCTTTCACCTGACTTAATCGTATTTTGTAGGAATTATTTTATTAAGGAGTTTTGTATTTATGAAAAAAAGTTTTTAGATAGGCTTATCACTTATCTATGTGTTAATAATAAACCTTTTTTCATAAGAGCACATCATACTTTAGGACTATTTAAAACATTTCCTCAATATCTTTCAAACTAGAAATTTGTTTATTAATATCGCTATCAGGAACAATAAAGTTAATACTTTTGATTCCTGAATTTAAGGCAACTTCATAATCAAGTGACCTATCACCTACATAGTAGGTATCTGCTCTATCCAAATCATATTTTTCCACCAAATAATCAACACCTTCTGGGTGAGGTTTACGTATAAAACCATTATCACTAGTTATAACTTCTTTGAAAAAGTGCCCAATTCCCAAGCTATCCAGAACATCATAAGCATTTCTACCCTTATGAGTATAAACAAAGTGCTTAGATCCATTGTCAAATAGATAATCCAGAACCTCTAACGCACCTGGCATTAGAACAATCATATCGTTTTTTTGGTTATTAGTATTGGTGAAATACTTTTTCAATTCATCAAAAGATATATTATTCTCACTAGACAACTTATTAAATAAGTCCTTAACTGACATGTCAATAATAAATTTGGAAACATATTCCTTATCAAAATCTAAGTCAAAATGCTGGTAGGTCTCAAAAAGAGATTCAATTATTGCAGGATAAGAATCAAGAAGAGTGCCATCTAAATCCCAGATAAAATTTTTATTATTCAATTACTTTACCTCCTTAAAATTTTTTATATTTTCGTAAACGACTGTCGTGTTGTCCATTATAATCTGTCCATTTTCATCAGAGTACTCATTAAAAATTTCTTCAAGTCCTTCTCTTATTAGCAGATACTCTTCTTTATCCTTAACAGGTATATAACTACCAGTTAAGTTTCTATTGACGAAGTCATTTTTACTATAAATAAGAGGATTTTCATATTCGGTTAACTTGTAGCCTGTTTCTTGAAAGAAATTTTCCAGAGGTTGAATATTATTCCAAATTCCTCCGCCAAATCCTTTGAAATTCGGGCAGTATTTTTCAAAGAGTAATCTACACTCATTATTTACAGTACTATCTCCTCTTTTATTCCATATAAGATTAACTTTACCTTCATCTTTGAGGATGAAGCGAGTCTTATCTAAAAACTTTTGCCAATCAAACCAATGAAAGGCTTGGGCAACAATAATTCTATCAATAGAATCTTCTTCAAGGTTTGCATTCTCTGCACTATCATTAATAACTTCTAAACTTTCAAAAGTTCTAGCAAGATCATGCAAATTCTTACTCATATCAATGTTTGGTTCAACAGCAATTAAAAGTTGTGGTTCTCTTTCTTATAGTATTTGCGAAGTTAATTTTCCAGTACCAGCACCAAATTCAGCTATTTTCAAACCTTTCGGAATAGAGTCTAGATATTTTTCAGAGTAGGTTGGTCTTGCAGTCTTATAAAGTTCCGAAACATGTGAAAAATCAGCCTTTTTATCTTGCATAAAATCCTCCATTTTAAATAATATTCTAACTGTTTAGTTTATAGAATGCAAAAATTTTTCAAATAAAAACCACCTATTATATAAAGATAGATGGTTTATGTTAATTATTTTACTTTTATAGTAGATCTTTGATCGAGTACCTAGACAATCCTTCATTAATTGAATGTACATATAGAGAAGCATTCAATTTTAAATCTGGTAGATAAAACGCCGGCGTTTGTTCAGGATAAAATCGATTAAGAAAGAAGCGGTCTTCATATACATAACAAGCAAATAATAGATAGTCTTCTTTAGTCATAGAATGTTCAAAGCTAATATAATTTGCTTGATCATACTCTGCTATATTTATTCCAAGCTCTTCACTTTTACTATTTATACTCAATGGTTTTAAATTTCTACCACAACAAGATATACTTGCATCTCCTGTACTTATTAATATATTTTTACAAGATTTACAGACATAAAACTTTATTCTGTCTATTTTTCCAATATCTTTTGGATTGGATTCAAGTTTACCTTGAAGCAGATTAAGTAAGTCAGCACCAAGAATGTTTGACAAGGGTTGCCACATTGATGAGTCTGGAGCTCCTTTCCCACATTCCCACTTAGAAATAGTTTTGTTGGAAATATTCAATTTGTCTGCCAGTTCTTTTTGAGTCATATTTCTTTCCTTCCTTAACTGGAAAATTAATGTTCCAACTTTTTCGACATCCATAAGCTACCTACCTATTATCTATTTTCAAAACGTCAGGGTTCTCCTCTAAATAAAGCTCTAGTAAATCCTCCAAATCACGGGTCTGATCATCTTGAGGGTTATCGTATTTCAACTTGACCTCTAACTTGTAGTCAAAGGCATCATCACCATATTCATTCCATAATTCTAACATTTTTTTATTAGAATGATTACCCATTTTCAACTTAAATAAATTACTGTTGTAAACCGATTGAGTATCCCGGCTTATCCCGACAAAAACGTCATTTGAGTGCCTACTTCTAAAGGAAACAATTCCCATCTCTGGCATTCTGTTTTTATAGTCTTCTTTTAATTTTTTTCTTCTATCTCCGTTCATATTATCACCTCATAGTATATTCTAAAAGAAAAAGATTTTTTATACAATCTACTAATCGTAGACTTTCATAAAAGTCAGAAATTGGTATTCAATGGATAAGAAAAAAAGCCCTAAGGCTTTTTTTTATGCTCTGACAGTTTTACTTGTCCCATCTTTTTGATAAAGATTGATAAGGCCCTCACCATGGCGACGAATCATATCTCCTGGTTCAACTACTTGTGGAACTGTCATTGTTAGTAATTCCATTGGATTTGGTGCACGGTCAATTAATTCACCATCTTCATTGCGAAGATTTTCAACGAATGTTGTAAAGTGTCTAAATCCTGGACCATAAAATTCAATTTGGTCTCCAACTTTAATTACATTTCTTTGACGTACAGTTGCTGTCATTGTAGCTTGATCAAAGTCAACTACTTCTCCCACGAATTTATACTGTGGTATTTTACGACGGGCTCCAAATAATTGTTGTTCTTCAGTTGGTGCTCCGTAATAGAAACCTGTAGCAAGCTCACGTTGTGCTACCTTCCAAAGTTCATCAACTAAGGCTGGCTTAATTTCTTCAAAGGCTTCTGGACTTTCCAAGTAAGCATCAACACCCTTTTTATATACATTAGCGACAGTTGAAACATAGTGAATTGATTTCATACGACCTTCAATTTTAAGGCTATCCACTCCATTTTCGATAATATCTGGCAAGTGTTCAATCATGCTCATGTCAACGGCAGACATTGAGAATTCCTCTGGAACTTCTCCTGTAATACTACGTCTTTCCTCACCATAAGGCATATCGAAAAGATCGTATTTCCAGCGACATGATTGCGAGCAACCTCCACGGTTGGCATCACGATGACTCATATAATTTGAAAGTACGCATCGACCAGAATAAGAAATACACATTGCTCCGTGAACGAATGCTTCAATTTCAATATCTGTATTTTTACGGATTTCAGCTAACTCTTCCATTGATACTTCACGTGCTAGTACAACACGTTCAAGTCCCAATTCCTTCCAAAATTCTAGTGTCTCAAAATTAGTTGCACTAGCTTGTGTAGAAAGGTGGATTGGAAGTCCTGGTGCTTCTTGTGCACAGATTGAGATAAGTGCCGGATCACTAACGATTACTGCACGGATACCGATATCTCTAAGTTTACGGAAGAAGTCTCCTGCACCCTCTTCATTTCCTTCATGAGTTACCATATTTGCAGCTACATAGACTTGTGCACCATATTTCTTAGCAAACTCTACTCCCTCAGCCATTTCTTCAAAGCTAAAGTTTCCAGCACGACTACGTAGTCCATATGCATCACCACCAATATAGACAGCATCTGCTCCATATTGAATGGCTACTTTCAGTTTTTCTAAAGTTCCAGCGGGTGCTAAAACTTCAGGACGTTTTAAATTTCTTGTGTTTGACATTTTTTTACTCCAATTTTCAAGATTAAAGTTTTCTTTTTAATAAAATACTTAGCTATTTGAAAAGGTCATTCAAAATAAGTATGACCAAACCTTTAGCGATTAGATGATAGTTATTATTAAGCATTAACTTTAGTTAAGTCAGAAATATGACTAGTCGCTAAAGCTTTTCTATTTGTCTAGCTTTCAGCTCCTATATTCCGTCCTTAACTCAGCACACAGCTCCAATCTTACGATTGGAGTTAATGAACTGTATGCTTTAGTTAAGTCAGAATATGACCAGTCGCTAAAGCTTTTCTATTTAATATCATCTGGGGCGAAGTCATAGAATCCACGTCCAAGTGTTCTTCCTTTTGGATGTAGTTTTCTAACTTCTTCATCAAGTTGGTATGCTTTATCTGCTGTAAATTTTCCAGATTCGATTAAAGCTCTTGCCTCAACGAATAATTTTGCTATTTCAACAAAATCATCACCTGGGCAATAAATTCCTTCTAATTTCCAGTTTACAAAATCCATATCAGTCAATTCTTTAAGAACAGGCATCATATCAACATCATCACTTGCGAAGATATGAGTTCCGTGATCATCTTCAAAAACTGAATAATGAGTCGTTTCATCTTTTGGTTCAGAAAGGAATAGTCCACGTTCGTAGGAATAATCTTCATCAGTTTTGATGAAATTATAATAGTTCTGTAAAAGAGGACGTTTAGTTTGATGAATAATTGTTGCTCCGTAAACTAAAATCTCTCCAGGGATATTTAGCTTTTGAGACATTGAAACTAATTCATCTTTTGGTAGTTCACGAGCTAATACTGCAGCATTTGCATCATGCTCAGCCCAGAAGTTAACTTGACGCGCACTTGTAACCATAGTTGATGCATCATAAATGTAGGGAAGATTATAACCATCTCTCTTCAATACAAATATCACACCAGTGTCGCCTACTGTAAGTTTGTCAACTTGAATATCCTGCAAAAAATCCAGATATTCTTTAATGTTTTTCATTTTTTCAGGATGCATTAAGGCATTTACTGCAACTGTAACAGTCTTTCCAGCCTCATGCGCAAGATTAGTAATTTCTCTAATCTCCTCCCATGTAAAGTTGTGAGGTAGACGAAGGCCATAAGTACCTTCTCCAATGTAGAGGGTATCTACCCCTGCATCTAATAATTTTTTTGCCTGCTCGATGCTCTCAGCAGTTGCCGTTATTTTTATCATTATATAGTCTCCCAAACCTTAATTATATCATGAATCGCGATTATGTAAAAAGTTTTTTAATAAATAAGTATTAATTTTCACATTAAATATTACAAATATTACGTTTTCAAAAACTTTCTGAAACTTAAATATCTGCTTTGTATTTATGTCTTGTAGAATACAGCATCGTTTCAGAAATATTACCGTAACAATTGTAAAGTTTTTTGTAACATTGTATTCTATATTTTTATGTTATGCTTAAATCACTAAATGAAGGGCCAATTAGTAATGCAAGCACATAAGGACGATAACTATTATTATAATCAAGAAGAAGAGCGCCCTCTAACAAGAGAATTTATTCCCAAAGAGGATCACGCTAAATACATGGATGCTAGATTGAAGGAAGTCATTTTTTTCGCTAAAATGTCATTTTTTTCAATTACCTTAGTTATTTTAAATTATCTTTTCATGATGATTTTACCAACTTTTGTATCAGTATTAGTATCCTTCATTATTACCTATTCTGTTTTTGAAATAAGCAGTAGGTTACTTAATTATAATAAACATAACAACGAATGACAGAAAGTTTTTCCACTTTTAGGTAAAACTTTTTTATTTGTCCTTAATAACATTTTAATACTGAAATAAAAAAACTGATAGATAAATTCTACCAGTTTTTTCGTATACAATTATGAGATTATTTTACAAAGTTTAACAATGCTAGGAATGATTCTGCTTCTAGTGATGCTCCACCAACTAAAGCTCCATCAATGTTTTCTTTGCTCATGTACTCATCAACGTTTTCAGGTTTAACTGAACCACCGTATTGAATACGTACTTTATCAGCTACTTCTGAACCATAAAGTTTTTCTACTGTAGCACGAACAACTCCACAAGTATCATCAGCAATTTCAGATGTTGCTGATTTACCAGTTCCGATTGCCCAGATTGGTTCATAAGCGATTACTAAATTAGAAACTTGTTCTGGAGTAAGATCTTTAAGTCCAGCAGTAATTTGTCCTTCAACCCACTCAGCAGTTTTACCAGCTTCAAAAGTTTCAAGAGTTTCACCACAACATAAGATTGGTGTTAAACCATTAGCGATGATTGCTTTTGCTTTTTTGTTAATATCTTCGTCAGTTTCGTGGAAGTATTCACGACGTTCGCTGTGACCGATAATAATGTATTGAACTCCAAGATCAGCAATTGCTGCTGGAGAATTTTCACCAGTGAAAGCACCTGAATTTTCCCAGAATGAATTTTGAGCAGAAAGTTTAAGTTCAGTTCCACGACTAGAGTAAGCCATAGGAGCTAAAAATAGTGCTGGAGCACCAATAACAGTATCTACTAATTCGCTTGAAGGAATATTATCTTTAACAGCATCAACAAATTCTTGAGCTTCTAATAAAGTTTTATTCATCTTCCAGTTACCAGCAATAATTGGTTTACGTGACATGTTTATACCTCTTTTTATTTTTTTAAGCTCTTAGTTAAAATTTTAACTAAGAATCTCTACATGAACATTTTATCACAAATAATTTAATTAGACTAACATAAAATGTATTATACCGCTTACAAAATATTAGTAATTTGTGTTACTTATTAAATCAAATAATATATAAATTCAAATAATTATTTGTAACTTTAATAATCCATAAAAAGGTTACAGAATAAGTAACCTTTTTAAAATATTATTTTTTATATTTTTCAACAACTTCTTCAATTTGTCCGATTAATTTTTCATCTGATAAACCAGTTACTTCCTTAATCACTTCAACAAGAGGAAGAGTTGTTAATTTTTCTTGTAATTCAACTGATTGAGGATCTTGTGGGTCATTGTAAGCAAATATCTTACCCACAACGTCCAAATGATTTTGGTAGCTTAAACCTCGTTCAGAAAGTTCTCTGATTGGACGAATAAATCTTTCATCATAACCTAATTTACGAATAGGAGTTCTTGCCACACGAGTAATTTCGTCTGAAATATGAGTATTAGCAAAACGAGAAATTATCTTTTCATGATATTGTTCTAAATCTTTTTCATCAAAATCCCATTTTGCGATTAATAATGTACGAGTTTCTTTTTGGACATTCTTAAGTGCATCAAGGACACGTTCATCTTTAAGTGCTCCATCAATAGTTTCAAAACCATAATATGCACCTGTATAGGCAACGGTAGCATGACCAGTATTTACTGAGAACAATTTTCTTTCAATAAATGGTTCAAGTGATGTTGCATAATGGACACCTTCAAGCTTAAGATTAGTATTCTTCATTTGGCTTTCATCAACAACCCACTCACTGAATGGTTCAACGACTACAAATAATGGATCTTCATGTTGTTGATTCGGAACAATTCTATCTACTGCTGCATTTGGGAAACCAACAAATTGATCAACAAAGTCAAAATCTTCTTCAGTCAAATATTCTTTAACTTTTTCAAAAAGAAATTCACTTCCACCAATCATATTTTCACAAGCAATAACATCAATAGGATTAATATTTCCTTCTTCACGACGTGCTTGAATTCCTTTTGCAATTAATTCTGCAATGAATGGTAAGATATTTGGACCAATAGCTGTTGTAATAATATCAGCGTCTTTTATTGCTTTTACAACTTCTTCAGGATTCTTTCCATTATTAATTCCACGAACATTATCTACTTTAATACGTTTTTTATCATCTTCTGCTAATTCAATTTCATATTCATGACGGTCATTTAAAGCGTCAATAATTTTTTCGTTTACGTCTACAAAGGCAATTTCGAAACCATTTTCATGGAGAATTTCTCCAATAAATCCACGTCCAATATTACCTGCTCCAAAATGTACTGCTTTTTTCAATTTGTTACTCTCTTTCTAATTGACCGATTTTATAGGTCAAAGTCAAAATATTCAACAATTTCATCTTTACTTTGTGCATCAGCAAGTTTCACGACATTATCAACATCAGCACAGAAGATTGAGATTTTCTGAATTAGATCTAAGTGTTCATTTCCAACACCTGCTATTCCAAATAGCACAGTAGCTACTTTAGGATCATCTTCAGTTCCGAAGTCTACACCTCTAGGAACTTGAACAATAGTAATCCCGCTCTTCTTAACTTCTTTCTTTGCAGCGTCAGTTCCATGAGGAATCGCAATGAAGTTCCCCATATAAACAGACAATTCTTCATTACGTTGAATCATTGCTGGAACATAATCAGGGGTTACGTAACCGCCTTCAACTAATAGCTTACCACAAAATTCAATAGCTTCCTCTTTTGAAGCAAAATTTTCATTTAATTTTACTAGGTTTTTGTTGATTTTCATTTCATACCTCATATTCTTTTAAACCATCAGTAATTATTTGATTTAATAACTGATAGATTACGTCATAGTTACCTGAATTATAAATAGTTGTATAGAGTTTATTTTCAATAATTGAACTTGATATTTTTCCAAGAAGATAAGATACAACTTCATCAGAATCTTCAGGAGCAATAAGTAAAAGTATTCTTGATACAGGCATCTTCTTTTTGTCCATACCCAAAAGTTCAACTTCTGTTTCCAAATTAAATATTTCAAAATCTGGACGCAATATATTATCACTTACAGCATGGAAAAGAGCCATTTTCGTTTCTGGAATACCGAACGGTGTTCTTACAAAACGATTTGCGATTACTTTCCCTACTTTTTTTTTATCTGTTACCGTATCTTCATCAATCGCACTTGTAACATTAGCTACGAGTGATTGAAAGTCTTTTTTGTTCTCTAAATTTGAAATCTTGAAATTCTCTAAAATTTCCGAACTAACCTTGAAAAACTCTTGGATATTTACAAAATTTCTCGAAGTTCTTCTTTGAATCCTACGACCAGACACCTTCTGTTGAATTTTTCTCAACTCTTTAGAAATATAGTCTATATTTTGCCTACTAAGCATCTCACCAAGTTTGATATAATCAAAATCAACTTCTAAATTATCAGTTGAAAAGATAACATCAAATCCTGAGAAATCGATCTGTCCCATTTGACTTGACTGAATAATGGAGATGTCCTTAATAAAGGGAAATTGTGTTTTGATACTTCGGCTTACAATCTCTGTTGTTACAAAACCGTTTGAAGTTATAAGTGCTGCAACTAGAGGCAGAACGCTATCACTTCTCTCAAGAGTTGATACAAAATGGAGTGTTATGTAGGCCACTTCTTTCTTCGAGAATTTCTTTTCAAAAACTTCGTTTAACAATTCATCTACGGCAGCAAATATTTTTTGATTGCTACTTTCAATTTCTTTTATCATTGATACATCATCACTTCTGTCAAAGAACGATGGTAAAAGCATGGTACTTCTTAAGTGAGCATTTAGTAAATCGAATAATTTTTCATCTCTTTCAAAATCAATTTGTAACTTTTCACTCATTAAATTGATAAATTTACTAATTCTATAAGAAAAGTCGGTATCAAATTTTTCTGTAAATAGGAAACTAGCTCCTCTTTCAAAATGTAAAATATCAGCAATATTAGAGAGATAGGCAATTTCTTTCTCAGAAATCACCTCATCCATCTTTTCAATTATTTTTTTTGTTTTATTTAATGATGCTTTGCTTGGTTGAACATTTGACTCTTCAATCTCATTATCATCAACAAGGCTTGCGACGAAAAACAATCGCCAGATAGCTTGTGTTTTATCACTAAAGTCCTTAAAGTCAATTCCCTGGAATGCACGATTTACCTTATCATAAACCGAATAGTCAATGAGATTTGCAACTTGATTTTTTTCAAGTTTTTTTTCAGTTAAATTGAAGATTTCAAATGGTTTAAGAACTTTTGAAAGGACACCAACCATTATTGATCTTTTAGTAAATTCTGAGGCTATAATGGATAAACCATTTTTTCTACTTAATTCAGCAGAATTGTAAGTTAACTCTTTTTCAATAGCCTGCAAATCATTACTTATTGTTGGCTGACTTGCACCAAAGTAGTCCATTAACTCAGTTAGACTTGTCCTTCCCTTAATTAGAATCAAGAGCTCGGCTAGCAATCTATCCTGAGCTCTCCATTCTTTCTGAGAATTCAAATCATCAAGAGCTTTAAGGTTTCCTGATAATAGATAGCCTTCATCAGTACGCTGAAGAATTATGTCATATTCAGCCAAACTATCTTGTAAATTTTGTAAATCTCGGTAGAGGGTACGTCTGCTGGTCCCAGTAATTGCAAGCATATCTTCAATTTTTAATACCTTTTTTTTCTTTTTAAAGGCGTCAATTAATTTTTGCTCTCGAACTGTGATTATCATAGCAGCTTACTCCTTATACTTATTTTACTCTACTTACTATTTTATCATATTCTGGAGTAGTAACGAGACTATCTACGTTCAAATGTTGAGCAGTTGGAGCATATTTTTCTGCAATTCCTGCATATTTATTTTGTGTTACTACTAAGATATTTGGAGCATTATATGCTACTAATTCAGAGAAATCATGATCTGAAATTGGAATAGCGATATTATTATGTTTGAAAATTGCTTTGAGTGTTTCTTTACCCATTGTTGAGCTTCCAACTTTTTCACCATGAGCGAAAACTACTTCATCAATTACATTTAAATCAACATCTGATGATGGTGCTTCTGTATACTTAACTACTGGGCTATTATCAATTCCTTTTCCTGAAAGTGATTCAATAATTTCATCATATTTAGGACTGTTAAGGAAGTTTGAAACTGCTACTCTGACTGAGCTTGGAGCCATTGTTGCTGCGCGTGGAGCTAATTCTTCTTGAGTTACTACTAAAGTATCTGCACTATCTTTAAGATTAGCGATTGCTTTATTTGTTACATCAATATTTAAGCCAGCTTTTTTAACTTTATCACGAAGGATACTTGCACCCATTGCTGAGCTACCCATACCTGCATCACATGCAAAGATAATATGTTTGATATGTCCAGTATCGCCTAATTCATCTACGAATGCTTGACCTGATTGAGCCATACCTTTAGAAACTGCTTTATCAGCAGCAACTGCTGCTTGTGCTGCTTCAAAATCATCTTCAGCAACATCTGATTTATCACGACGAAGAATTACTGCTGCTACTAAGAATGAAACTACTGTTGCTGATAGAACACCCATAATTACAGGAATAAATGTTCCTTTTGGTGTCATACCTAAAATTGCAATAATTGAACCAGGACTTGCTGGAGCACGAAGACCTGAACCAAGCATATTGTTAACTGCAGTACCAGTGACACCACCAGCAATTGCTGCAAGGAATAATGCTGGTTTCATCATTACGTATGGGAAGTAAATTTCATGAATACCACCTAAGAAGTGAATTAAAGCTGCACCTGGTGCAGTAGCTTTTGCACTACCTTTACCAAAGAACATGAATGCTAGTAAGATACCAAGACCAGGTCCAGGGTTAGCTTCTAGTAAGAATAAAAGTGATTTACCAGTTTGTTGTGCTTGCTCAGTTCCAAGAGGAGTTAAAATACCATGATTGATTGCGTTGTTCAAGAAAAGAACTTTTGCTGGTTCAATAAAGATATTTGCTAGCGGAATTAGATGGGCATTGATTAATGTATCTACTCCTTTAGCCATGAAGCTTGTGAGTGTTTCAACTGCAGGTCCAACTGCAATATTTGCGACTAATGATAATAAGAAACCTAGGATACCAGCTGAAAAGTTATTTACAAGCATTTCGAAACCAGTTGGTGTTTTAGGCTGAACCCAAGCATCGAATTTTTTGATAACCCATGCTCCTAGAGGACCCATAATCATGGCACCTAAAATCATCGGAACGTCTGGTGCCCTATTTGCTAAAGCATCAGCATATTTTGTTGCAAAATCAGCCATTTCAGGTTTTAGACCACCAATTGCAGAATAAAATCCTAATGATCCTTGAGTTGCAACAATAGCTCCAAATGTAGCAATAGCACCAACAACTCCACCACGATGTTCATAAATATTCTTACCACCAGTATAACCAATCATGATTGGAATTAAATACGTAAGCATTGGACCAACCATTAATGCAAATTTTGCATTAGGTAGCCACCCATCTGAGATAAATAATGCTGTCAAAATTCCCCAAGCAATTAAAATTGGGATATTTGGCATTACCATGTTAGAAAGTGCAGTTCCAAGTTTTTGAACTCTGACTTTCAATGAAACTTGTTCTTTTTCCATGAAAAGAATCCTCCTATAAATTAATTTTTAAATAATTTCCATACTTTTATTGTAACCCCTTACATTAAATAAACAATAAAAATCGTGACACAGAAATTTGTGACACGACCTAATGGACACAATCTTCGTCAAAATAAAAAAACACCCTTCAAAAGATGTTTTTTAATCATTTATAACTACCTATTAAAATCCTCACATTTACAGTTGCGGTTTTTGGTGGGTTATTTTTAACCTCATCTAACAACTCATCATCTACTTGCCATTCTAAAGGACTCATTTTTAAAAAATCATTTCGCTGTTCTTCAGGAATTTGAAATTCATAGTAAATTTCTTCTTCTGTAACTTTTGGAAATTCTTCCTTAAACTTAGCTACTACTTTTGAATTATCATAATCTAGCGGAAGCTTATATGCCTTACGTAGTTCTTGTAAGTAATATTTGTCAGGAACAACTTTTATAACTTGACCATTTTCTGATAGAACACGTCTGAATTCATCATAATTACTTGGAGTAAAAATGTTTAGGATATTATTCATTGAAGAATTTGCATATGGAAGTTTTGTCAAATCAGCGACTGCCCAAAAAGCTTCAATATCTTGGTTTGTTGCCAAATTTATTCCATCACGCGCAATATCAAAGGCAAAATTTTCACCTTCAAAATTAAGTAAAGAAAGATGCGATCCTTCTCCACACCCAACATCAAGCAAGGTTTTGCCTAAAAGGTTTTGCTTAATATATTCAAGGACTCCTTCGTACATTCCAGCTCTAATCATTCGGCCACGAGGCTCAAACATTTCCTTGGTATAGTTTTCCACAACTTTATGATTTAAAAAGTTAACAAATCCCTTTTTATTGATATCAAATTGATGACCTTTTTGACACCTAAGCGAGTATCTTGATAGGTCAAACAATGACTGGCAAAGGGGACAGGCTAACTTGTCTATGTTTTTTTCTAAAAAATTATAGGATTTATCGATTTTTTTCAGCATTATTTTTCCTCAATCTACTGCATACATTCAAAATAAATAGGAAATCAGGCCAAAACCCGACTCCCTATATGAATTTTATACTATATAATATTTTTTGTAAATGCTAGCATTGCTTACAAAATCTTTTTCTAAGAAAAAATACAACCTACAATGTCCTGAGCACTAATATCATGGATGGCTTCATCTTGTGACATATAAACTTGATCTAATTTTTCTTTGATAATCTCTGGAATTAGTGGTTTACCAACTAAAGCATTTTCTAACTGGTCAACATCATTAGCAGAGAAAAAATCACCATTTATTTTACAGTCTTTAATTGTTTCATTTTCAACATTTAAGTTAATTGTGATAAATCCACCCTTAAAACGCATTGTTTTAGAAATTGTGTAAGGAGGATTTTCACCAAAGTTCCATTCCCATGTAGAAAACTTATTATCAATTATTGATTGAATTTTCTTTTCGTCTTCTTCTGTTAATGTATATAAATCAGCACTTCCCTGAAGAAGAATATCTACAAACTTGTCATAAAATTCTTCAATTGTTAGTCTTTCAGGCAACTTTTCAATGATATTTGTTGTCCTTTCACGAACTGAAGTAATACCTTTTGACTCTAATTTATATTTTGGTGGGTTTAAGTAACGCGCCATTTTTGAAAAATCCATATCATAAAGAAGTGAACCGTGATGTAATGTATAGCCATTCTTATAGGTTTGAGCATTTCCAGAAACCTTTAAGCCATCAATAGTTAAATCATTTCTACTACTATACTTTACTTCTACACCCATTTTACCAAGTACTTCGATAATTGGATCCATATAGCCAGCAAAGTCAATCTCTCTCTTAGGTACACGTTTAATAAATGAAAATTGGAAACCATCTAAGTCGGTATAGATTGTTCCACCACCAGTATTACGACGAACTACTGCAACACCATCTTCTTTTACCGCTGGTAAATTGATTTCTTGGTATACATTTTGGTAATTACCAAGCATTGTTGTAGGTTTAGTACGCCATAACATAAATACTGTTTCGTCGAAACATTTTTCCTGCATCAAATATTCTTCTAAAGCGAAGTAATATGCTGCACTTTGCTCATCCGACTGTATGAATATCATTTAAAACTCCTCTTTGATAAGCTTCAAGTGCCTTGTATGAACTTCTTACAGCTGGTGAACTTGCAACAAACTTAAATCCTTTTTTCATCCCAAGTCTGCGATAAATACCAAATTTTCTCATTGATACGTATTCTTCAATAGGATAATGTTTTTCAGATGGTTGTAGATATTGACCGATTGTTAAGAAATCAACACCTGCAGCTATTGCATCTTCCATCATTTGTTCAACTTCATCATCTTGTTCCCCGATACCTAGCATGATACCAGTTTTTGTAAAGATTTCAGGTGCTTGTTCCTTGATATAAGTCAATACTTCAAGAGAGCGTTTATAAGTTGCACGATGACGAATTTTTGGACTTAGTCTTTCCACAGTTTCTAAATTATGATTGATAATTTCAGGACCTGCAGCAATTACCGCATCAAGACTTTCCTTGTTACCCATAAAGTCAGGAATTAATACTTCTACAGTTGTATTTGGACTAACTTCTTTGATGGCTTTAATAGTTTGAGCAAATTGGAATGCCCCTCCATCAGGTAAATCATCACGCGCAACACTTGTAACTACTACGTGATTTAACTGTAGTTGGCTACTTGCTACGGCAACATTCATTGGTTCATGTGGATTAACAAGTTCCATACCACCAAAGTTTACATCACAAAAACGACAGTTACGAGAACAGTTTTTACCAAGAATCATAAAAGTTGCAGTTCCACTTGAAAAACATTCTCCAAGGTTAGGACAAGTTGCTTCCTCACATACTGTATTTAACTGTAGACCTTGCATAAGGTCATTCATTTTAGTTGTTTTTTCGTAATTAAACCTTACACGAGGTTTTTCAACCATTAATCAACCTCCATTTCAGCAATTACTTGGTCAACCTTTACAGTATCGCCTTCTTCAGCTTTGATTTCTTTTAAAACTCCAGCAAGAGGTGATTCAACTTCAATAATAGTTTTTTCTGTTTCAACTTCGTATAATACTTCGTCAAGTTCAACTTCTTGACCAACTTTTTTATTCCATTTAACGATTACACCATCATTAGTTTTTGCACTAAGCTTAGGGAAAAGAACTTCTTTAATCATTTACTGACCTCTTTCTCAATATATAATAATCCAATATTAGTTTAATTCTAAATATAATTCTATTTAAGCGTTTTCAATTAAAAAAGTCTAGAGATTTGTCTCTATCTGTTCTATATAATTTCCACTATTCAGTAACAAATTAACATTTCCTCAAAAATGTAAAACATCTTTGTCATTATTGATGTGTATGGAGTTACAAGCTTTAAAACAAAAATACTTTTTTATGCAAACTATAATAACAAATTCTACTGTACTAATTATTTATTAATCTAAAAATATTTATTCATATAGGACTTTGTACCTATTGCTCTCTAATAAATTTTCAATTAAAATTAAGTTAACAAAATACTCATGGAGGGTAACAAAATGAAAGCAAAGAAAATTATTCCAATTCTTCTACTAACAACTCTGGCTGGTATTAGCCTCGCTGCTTGTACAAGTAAGAAGAGTAATGACAAACCAATTGAAACAAGTACTAGTACTAGCACTAGTACGACTACACAAGAGTCAACTAACGAGTCAGAAGGTACTTTCACAGCAGTTATTGATGGTGATGTGAGCCAAAATGAAACTGTTGATAAGTCATACCGCTTCTTGCTAAAAGATGTTGATTCTACTGACGATCCAAACGATATCCTACCAGTGATGAAGAATAATGGAGTTGTCCTCAATCTTGAGAAGAGCCAACTACCTGATGACTTTAAAATTGAAGACTATAAGGATGGACAAAAAGTTAAATTCATAATTAAAGGATTGGCACCAATGACTGCATCTATCCCACCACAAGTGGCTGGAAATGCAGTTAAATCTTTAGAAAAAAATTAATAAAATCTCTTATAACAGGAAAGAGATGTAAAAAGAACATGATTTTCGGTCATGTTCTTTTTCTTTTATATATTTTGATAACGTGAAGCCTGAATTGAATATAAATGATTGTAATCCTCTGATTCTTTCATGACCTGTTTATGACTTCCACGTGCTTGTATTCGCCCATCTTTCATAAACCAAACTTCATCAGCTTTAGTAGCTGCACTTAATCGATGTGAAATTAAGAAAATAATTTTTTGACCTCTTAGTCTAGCAATGGAATCATAAAGTTCTTTTTCTTTTTCTATGTCAAGAGCTGCTGCTGGTTCATCTAAAATTAGAATATCACGGTCTTGATACAATGCTCTAAGTACTGCTACTTGTTGAGCCTGTCCTCCTGATAATTCAACATAATCATCATCAAGCTCTTTTCCCAAACTATCATTAATATCAAAAGTTGTATTCCAATTCAACTTATTAATGTCAGATTCAATGCGATCCTCATCGATTTTATTCAAACTGCAAGCTATATTTTGCTTTATTGATAAATCATTGATAAGAGTAAAATCTTGATAGACACTCGAAATATTTTTAAATTTGGATCCATACATTTTTAATTTCTTATAGGATAATTGACCTATTTCAGGCTGGTACAATCCTGATATCAGTTTAATAAGTGTTGATTTTCCTGCTCCATTTTCTCCAATGACAACAATTAACTTCTTATCATCAACTTCGAAATTAATCCCCTTTAAAATCTTATGATTTTTGTAACCAAAGGACAGATCTTTAGCGATTAAAGATTCTTCTGAAACTTGACTCGCTTCCTCCTCAACTGCTTCAATATCTAAAAATTCAAGTATTGGGCTTGCATATTGTGAATATCGCCAAAAGTCAACAATACTCTCTGTAATCCCATTGATGGCTAACGAAAATTTTATGATACTTGCAATTGATATATTAAAAATAGCAAGATCTATTTTCCCTTCAAAGAAGTTCCTCGCAGAAAATAGGACAATAAGCATAACTGAAAAATTAGCAATGAAATCAGAGATTGCAATTCCTGCTCCTTGCCTTTGATAAAAGTCCTTAAATTTAAGGTTAAACTGCTTACGAATTTTTTTAAATGAAGCTGACATAAATTCTTCCATATGGTTTACTTTTATATCCAACATTTTATTTTTATCAAAAGGAAACATCTCATAGTACCAAAAGCGTCTATTTATTGGGGCTAGTTCTTCATAAAATTTATCATCTTTTTGAGCAAATTTTATTTTAATATAAAAATTTAAAAATGAGCAAACTAGAAGTACGATACCAAGAAATGGAGACATACTGGTAATTACAGCAATTGTTGTAATAATTACTACAAGATTTTCAATACCATTTGTTATGGCTTCAAGTAAATTTTCAAGGCAATATTGATTTCTGAGAGAAAATTCTGCTTGTTCTTGCAAGATATAAAAACTTGGACTCTCTAATTGACTGAAACTTACTGACATCGATTTATCAAGAAGCATCT
This sequence comes from Floricoccus tropicus, assembly GCF_001832905.1. Classification (GTDB taxonomy): domain Bacteria; phylum Bacillota; class Bacilli; order Lactobacillales; family Streptococcaceae; genus Floricoccus; species Floricoccus tropicus. The sequence continues at coordinate 79,491 of NZ_MKIR01000026.1, forward strand.
TTTCCAAATTCATGATATAAGCATGGCGAAATTGCTGCATTTTTGAATTTATCAAGGTTTTTACTAATTTAATTAAAACTATAATAACCAATAAAATTATAAGCCTGTTAATTTCTAGTTTATTTTGTAAGACAAGTGTCATCTTTCCTACTAAATCTAGAATGACTAAGGTTTCAAAAACGCTCAAAATTATCTCAAGTACGAGTGCAAATAGAAAAGTCTTGTTAGCCTTATATGAATGAGCCAAAAGTTTCAAACTTGTTTTAATATTTTTCAATTTATTTAGCCTCACTTTCATACATACTACTTGCTAAATCCCTTAAATGACGGTAGTAGTCCGACCTTTTAATAAGTTCATCATGACAACCAATATCTTCAATCTTATGGTTCTTTATGACAATCACCTTATCAACAATATTTGAAACGGCAAGTCGATGCGAGATTACAATGAATCCACGTTCCTTACTTTCTTTCTCAATTCTCTCATAAAACTCTATCTCTTTTGAAGGATCAAGTGCTGATGTCGGTTCATCCAAGACAAGCATTCCTGCATCTTGAACCAGGGCACGTAGAATTAAGAGTAACTGCTCCTGACCGCCTGATGGTTTAAAGGCGTCATCGTAGAAATCCTGCCCAATATTAGTTGTTAAATCAATTAGCTGACCATCTTTCTTAAGAGTATTTTCTGCAAAATAACTTCTAGCATACTCCACTTTATCTGAAGCAAGACTATCTTCATTAAAAAACAGATTATCTCCAATACTTCCTGCAAAGAGTAAAGAATTTTGGAAAACTGATGAAAAATATTCCAGTCTTTGATCTGCAGTAGACGGCTTGTTATTAATCAAAATTTGTCCTTCGCTAGGGTCAAAAAGCCCAATTAAAAGTTTTATTAAGGTAGTCTTCCCTGCCCCATTTTCTCCGATAATACCAAGTTTATCCTGAGAATTTATATTGAAATTCAGATTATCCAGAACAATATTTTCGCTTCCAGGATATGCGAATGAAACATTTTTAAACTCAATATCAAATCCTTCTAGCTTATTAACCATTTGGCTATCATTGTATTCTTGACCACTATTATCAAGCGTAGCATCATAATCTGTAAAAAGTTTTGCATTTTTATTGAGATCAGCTAATGTTTCCAGAACTTTTTTAAACATTGTTTTAAGTAAAATATACATACTAAAAATCAGGAAAATTAAAGCAAGAGATAGCTCATTTCGACTTAGATAAAGAATATAAAGAACTAATCCATCATTTAATACTTCAATTAGAAGAGATAAGATTGCAAGGACTGTTGCTAAATTTGTACGACGATTAATAATATCTTTTGCTGCTTTTGCTAACTCTTCATATCTCTCTAAAATTATTGGTTTAAGTGCAAATGTTCTAATATCTTTTCCATATGAATTATCTGTTGTTATTTCCTGAAAGTATTCTAATTTCTCACCGATTTGACCATTCTCAAGATCAGTATCAATATCAAAATCATTCAATTTTTGCTTGATAGGAAAGCTCAAGCCTGTAAGTATCAATGTCAAAAGTACAATAAAAATATTATTTTTCCCGATTGTAACCCCACTTATTATGACTAAAAATAAATAGGGAAAGAGATAGACCATATCAATAATTACGTTTTGATAACCAATGTTGTCGCCACCAAAAAAATCTATAGCTCTATTAAGTGTTGACATGAAGTTATTATCTTCAAAATATTGATATTTACTTTTATAAGTTTTATCGACTAGTGACTGTACTTGTTCCATACGACTTTTAAAGGCAAGATAGACTATTTTCTGCCCCAAAATATCTGACATAAATTTACAAATAAAAATGATTGCATAGAATAATAAAATAATTCCTGTAAATTTAGTGAAATTCATATTTTTTTCTTCTAAAAGCGATAGTATATACCCAAAAGAGTAACTATCGAGAAAATAAGCAATAATGAATGCCAGATAAAAAATAAGCAGGATACAAATATTCTGCTTAAAAAAATCTTTGATTTTCTTTTTCATAATACCCTCCGTAATGTTGTATATTATATCATTAAAAGTTATTATTTTAAAAATAAATATTAAAATCAATAAAAAAACTTTACTCAGATGGTAAAGTTTTTAAATATATTAAAGTAATCAAACAATCAAAGTATTATGTCTTACAAACCTATCAACATAATCAAGGCCTGACAGTATCTCTTCTTCGGTTTCACCCTTTAAAGTTATTCTACATATTGCTTGAACGCTACTTTCGTGTTTTTTATATTCACGACCAACTTTTGCAAACATCTTTGTATCAATGACATCAAACTTTTGACTTATAAGTTCCATATTATCAGGTAGACTAACAAGTTTACCGATTCCAGAATTTACAAGAATGAAACCATAATGAGAGCTATTATTCTTTTCAAAGACTGAAATTTCATCATAGTCACCTATCTCTGCTAAAAGACTTGCTCTAACAGGGTCAATACCATACTCATCTCTGACTATATCATGTACTCCTCCACCGCCTAAGCGAGAAGCTATTTCTAAGAAATAAATATCTTCTCCATCAAAGAAGACTTCCAAATGAAGTAAACAATCTCTTGGTACTGGAATCCTCTCAATTAGTTCTTTCAAGTAGTCACTAAATATCACTTCATCTTCCCTATCAAGTTGGATACTTGCTGTAGATTTATTTTCCAAATGAGCCAAGGTTGGATATAGATATCTCGATGGTTTAACATAGCGTAATTCATTGTTAGCAATAAAGCCATCAATATGATACAAATCACCTTGAATAAAATTCTGAATTATAAATTTTCCAGCGTGGAAATCAATATGACCATATTTTCTGATTTCATCTTCACTATTGATTTTGTAAGTTTCCATAGTTCCTGCTCCATCAATTGGTTTAATAATTAATGGATAACCATTCTTCTTTCCAAAGCTAAAAATATCTAATATGCTTCCAAGTGATTTTGTGATAGGTGCGTTAAATCCATTTTCCCTTACAATTTTATTCATTACTAATTTATTTCTGAAAAATGTTGCACTATCTATATTTTGGCCTTCAATTGAAAAGTATTTGCGAAGATTTGCGGCTACGTCAATATCAAACTCGTCAATAGCAAATATTCTTTGGCAAGGAGTATTCTCCATTATAAGCATCGACTTTAAGATAATACTATTTTCAGACCATGAATCAATGACATAAATTGAAACATTTTCCCCTAAATCTTTATAGGATTCTTTTACACGTTCTGGAACAATTATGTGGAACTCATGTTCCATTTTATCTAAGCCCCATTCATTCATTTTAATATATTTTGCACTCATTTGTGATAAAATCAAAACCTTCATATTTCTCTCCTTTTAAAAAAATATATTTTTATTTTTATATCTATCATACATGGATGTAGAAATTTGAAAGTTTTTTGTACACTTTAGTCACATAATTTATGCCTTAAAAATTAAATGATGGAAAAATGCGATATTTACAAAATCTGAGTTTTCATATGTTTTTCTTTCTAGTTCCAACATGTTATCATACCATTCATCTGTAAATTTAACTTCTGTATTCGATGACAGTCCGTAAAAGATCCTAAGTCCATAAAGGGAATTTTGTTTAAGGCCTGCTCCACCTAGAATATCTTCCAGAAAATGATTTTCGTATTCATTAATGGTGCCAAAATTTTCTGATTTCTTTTCTTCACCATTAAGTAGATTCAGTGCTTCTTTGGGATTATCCTGTAAGACTGCTTGAGATAAGATTGCTCCTTTGGGATTATGTTTAACAATAGAAATCTTTCCACCAGTATTCAAAAGATTTACTAATAATGAAAGAATTCCTTTTTTGTCGCTTACATATTCAAGTACATTGTGGATTACAATAAAATCAAACTTTTGCTTTTCTTCTTTCATGACATCAATAAATCCATCTAAGTCACCTGTTAGTTGGCGAAAATTTCCTTCATTAACTGAATAAGATATCATCTGAGAGTTTGGTTCATATGCAATAACTTCATGATTTTTAGCAAGATGCTTAGCTGTAAATCCAAGTCCACTCCCAAAGTCTAAGACTTTTGCTCCTGAAGGTATATTCTTATCAATTTGTTCAAATAAAAGTTGATAAAACAATTTTCCCCAAGGCATTTCTGTCATATCTTTATAGTACGCTTCCACATTAATTGTCATTTATTCACTCCTCTTTTCTTTCTTTTTTTTATGATACAATAAAAAAAAGAAATTCAATTTTTTTGTACACACTAATCACACTTCAAGGAGAAAATATGCGCTGGGATATTGGTTCAGTTTATAAAGATATAAGAAAATCTAAAAATCTATCTCAAGAAGAGATTTGCGGAAATACAATTTCAAGGACTACTTTATCAAAATTTGAAAATAATAAGCTTGTACCATCCTATCAAACAATGGAGTTTTTGCTGAGACAAGTGAATGTCAGTTTCCAGGAGTTTAATTTTCTATGTAATAAGGATGGAAAAGATAAACGGCAAGAGATTTTCAATGAGTTTAAAACTATAAATAGTAGTAGTGAAATTGATAAGTTAAAGACATTAATGTTTAAATGTGAAGAATTACTAAAGACGGAGGATGATTTAGTAATTAAAAACTATCATCGCATCCTTACATCATACCTAAATATTTCCTTGAACAATAATAGTATCTCTGACCAATCTAAAGAATTCGTTTCAGAGATATGGGATGATTTAAAATCAATGGATACATGGTATTATAATGATTTATTTATTATCAACTCAATAATTCATCGCATTCCTATATCTACTCTTCCTGAAATCATTAAGCCGATATTAGAGAGCGCAGATAAATACAAAAATTATAATAATAATAGTTTAAACATTTTGCGAGTCTGCCTTTTTCTAAATATGTCTACTCTTTATTTACAAAACAATATGATTAAAGAATGTATTGAAATTACTAATCTCGGCTTAGATTACGCAAAAAAACTTAAAAATTATTATTACTTATCATACTCATGGGTTAGACTGGGTCTATGTCAAGGAAATAAAAAGATGATAGAAAAAGGAATTAGTCTTGCTGAACTTACTGAAGAACCTGGCTTATTGAAGGAAATGCTTGATGAAGTTGAATACTATAGTGATAAAATTACTCCAGTTTCATAATATATTAAAACTCCCACCACAAAAGTGAGAGTTTTTTTACAGGAATTTATTTACTTTTCTGATGATAATCTCTCAATCAAAAAGATAAAGATTATACTTATTATTATCATTACAATACCAAGAAAAATAAAATTATTTGGATTGTTAGCCTTCAAGAATGCTGAGAAAACTAAGCTTCCAATGGGCATAAATAAAACTGCAACAGTAAATATTATTGAAAAGACTCTTCCTAAATATTCTGTATCAACTTCTGATTGTATTTTTGAGAAAAATTGAATATTAAAATTTGATAAACAGAAGGAGAATATTGCAACTATGATAAAAATAACTGGGATGCTCTGAAAATATTTAAAAACTATTCCTAATAAAGCTAGTAACAAACCATTTGCAGTGATAAAAGCGATTATCTTTTTCTCACTAAGCTTTTTATTAAAGAAACTGCTTAATAAGGCACCAGCAATTCCACCCACGGCTTCTGCTGTTAGAATAGTTCCATATATATTAACATTTGATCCATTAAACATTCTATCTGTAAAAGGAATAATTAAATTATAACCAGCGAGTAAAAAATTACAAAAAGATGAAAGAGCAATTAAATAAAAGATTTTTTTCCTCGAATACACATAGATGAATCCTTCCTTGATATCATTTACAAGATTGGAAAGAGAAAATTTTTTCTTTTCAGCAAGAGTAACTTCAACGATTGGAATTACTGCCATTGTAATCAACCCCGATAAAATAAAACTTGTACCATCAACAAGAAGGGCCCCTCTCATCCCAGCTTGTTTATAAATAAATACAGCAATAAGTGGTCCTAATACCTGGGTTATTCTTGATGAAGTTTCAAGTACAGAATTAAATTTTTGAATATTATCTTTTTCAATAACTTCTTTGACAATTGATTTATATGAAGGTCCAGATAGACAGTCAAATATTGCTAAAACAACATTAGCTAAAACAATCAAATATAATAAATACTTTGCTTGACTTACAAAAAAGGAAAGCAATAAACAAAGTATTCCACTTAAAAAGTCAGTAATAATTATTATTTTCTTCCTGTTAAACCTATCTGCAATAACACCTCCAAATAAGTTGAAAATAATGCTTATAATACTTTCTGATGCCTGATAAATTCCAACAAATGCAAGGCTACCATTACTCTTACTTGCAAGATAAGTGACATTTGAATAATCAAAAACAATATTACCAAACCTTGAAATGACCTTTCCTGCCGAAATTGCTAGGGTATTCTTTTTTTCTATTTTATTCATAAAACATTCTCCTTTCGATTGTTTATATGGTACAATAGAAAAAATTAATTTGAGATTTTTGTACACACTAGTCACTTTTTCTATTTATGTTACATATTGAAATGAATTTGAACTATAATATAATTGAGGTAGATATAGGCTATTCTGATGAAAAATAAATATAAGAAAATAATTTTAGCGGTCATATTTGGGTCATTACTTGGTATTGCTATTGAATATATATTTAATTGAGATTTTAGAATTTCTGGTCTATCATACACTTTGGGCATAGCAATAATATTGTTAATAAGTGCAAAATTAAAAGATAGAAAATAGTTTTCAAAATTAGATAATAAGTAGAAAAAAGCTTTTCCTTTTTGAAAGGAGAAGCTTTTTATAATATATTTCATTTACCCCTTCTAAGTATAATTACAATAAAAGCGATGAAAAGTAGCACTGCTCCCATAATTGCTGGTGCAGAGTGACCTAGTAGGATATAGATTTGTCCTGCAATTAGCGGTCCAAAAATTCTTGTTAGAGACTGAATAGATTGAACTCCACCTTGTACTCGGCCTTGCTCACTTGCTCCAACTGATTTGGAAAGTAGACCATTAAACGATGGACCGAATACTGAGTCACCAAAGCCATATATAAAGACTCCAACTACAAGTATTACAGGAATTGCTGTGATAATTGAAATTGCCATTAAAGTATAGCCAATCACTTCTGCAACAATACCAGTACTTGCAATTTGTTTGTCAGACATAAATTTTAACATCTGAGGCATAATAAGACTTTGTGAGATAATGTCTTGCAAGCCCATAATTGAAAACATTAGTCCGATAAGGGCTGGATTCCAGTTAAATGTATCAATAGAAAATTGTGAGAATACGGCTTGAATTGAAGCACTTGAAATCCAGAGTAAAGTTGCTGCTAACAGTAATCTTTGAATTGTAGAGATTGAGAATATATATTTTAATTGGCTGAGTGGATTGAATTGACTGATGGATATTTGTCCACTTCTATTTTCAGATTTAAGACTTTCTGGCATATAGAAATATCCATATAGAGCATTCAGAAGTGCTAGTAAAGAACCGAAGAACATTGGTGCTGAGTTACCGAATTGAGCTGAGATTAGACCACCGAGAGTTGGGCCTAATATTGTCCCAACGCCGACAATTGCACTTACCCACCCAAAGTATTTTGTACGTTCTTCAGTGGGAGTTATATCAGCAAAATAGGCAAATATTGTACCGATACTGCCTCCTGTGATTCCTTCAATTATTCGACCTAGAAATAGAACCCATAAGGCTCCACCAAGTCCAAAGATGAAGAAGCCAAGTGAGGCTCCAAGTAAACTGATGAGTAGAATTGGTCTTCTACCATATCTATCACTCATAGCTCCAAGAATAGGTCCTGAAAAGAATGTACATACTGCATAAATTGAGGTAAGAAGTGTGACTATTAGAGCTTGACTTGATGCTGACGAAACATAAGGGGCTACTAAAAAGGGAATAACTGGCATGACAATACTGAAACTGATACCAATTAGAAAAACTGATATGAGTCCAAAGACCAGTGAGTGTTTGTTGATTTGTGAATTGTTATTTGTATTCATGATTATTATTAGTCCTTTGTTAATATTGTTTCCTAAGAAACAACTATATAGTAATCTTTTTTAGTTTCCTTGTCAACAATAATAACTATAAAAGAAAAAATGCAGAATTAACTACATTTCAAGCCCTGACTTCTCGATTTCTTTATCTAGATGTCCACTATACTTTTCCATGATTTCAATGATTCGTGCGTATTCCTGGTCAGTTACATCTTCAAACACTTGTTCGTCCCTTTTCTCAAAGGAGTCATGTAGTGACTTATGAGTATCAAAAACTTCTTGTCCCTTATCTGTTAGTAGAAAGTACACTTCCTTTTTATTATCAGACTTTTTAACAGTTTCAATTGCACCTTTGGCAATCAGTTTTTTAGATATTTTACTGATAGCACCTTTGGTCATGTATAAACCTTGAGCTAATTTTGTAACATTTGCTTGATTATTTTCTCCAATAAACTCAATCACATGTACTTCAGAAGGTGTATATTCACTAAGCTCTGAAGCCATTATTGATGCATTTAGCATTGCCATTTTATTAAAAACTTGGCGTATTTTTTTCGATGCTTCTTCTTTTTTATCCAAAATGACTCACCACCTTTTGTTCTTTATCTATATTGTATAGCCTTTTTGTTTCCTTTTCAATGAAAATTTTATAAAAGTAAAAAGATGCATGAATTTGTTAAATGACATACACCTTTATTTTTTTATTTATTATGAATCTGCCATGCTTGATACATAATCACAATTATCAAGATTATGTAGCAATAGGATGGAATCACAGTATTCCCCGAAAATAGTTGAATTAAAGCTGCCACCACAAGCAAAGTCAAACTAAAAGAAATTGGTACATATGATAAGTGATTTTTCACCCACCATGGATATGAAGGTGTTAAAACCACAAGTAATAATATTATTATACATATTAAAAAAGTCCCCATAACTGTCTACCCACAATATTCTTCTAATATTTCATATATTCTATTCTTATAAAGAAAGACTTTATCCAAATTAATAAGTATAGTTTTTTATCCTATTACTTATTTTCTATCTAGTTCTTTAAGTCCTAATACTTGTCGTCTTATTATATCAAACATGTCATAGACTGCTCGTTCTTGATTATCCAAGTGGTCTTTTGCATATACTCTTGAGTAAACTATTGTTTCTTGACCTTTTCTTGAAAAAGCCAGTTGGAAAGATTCTTCCTGGTATTTATGAATATCTTCAACTTCACCATCGCTTCCAAATACAAATACACAAATATCTGCACCGCTTAATTGTCTCGTTTGATCTGCTAAAGTCTTAGCTACTTCTCTTTTTTCTTCTTCTGACTTGACCTTATCAACTGATTCATAAACTGCCACATCAGCCATGAATCCTTCAAAGAGTTCCAAATAGACTTCATTAAATCGGTCTACTTTTGAGATTTTTTTCTTAAAAAGTTCATTAGTTCCAAGTTCAACAGAAGAAAGTGTCAACTCTCTATCTTTCAATAAATCATAAACTGCTTCTTCTAAACTATAATCATCCCCATAACCATAGAAATAATCTCCAACTAATGCATTTATCTTTTTCTCACCCTCGTCGAGCAGACTATCAACTTCTGCTTGATCTTCTCCGTTTGCTGTTAGACGAATTGTTGGTTCTTGCTTCTTAGCATACGTAGCAATAGTCGGATTTGTTTGATTTTCAATTAAGTCATCTAGAATTGTTGAAAGGCGTGACTCTCCGATACCATAATAGCGTAGAACTCTTGAAGTTATTATCTGATTTTCAAAATATGCCTTGTTGAAAAATGGTTCAACATATTTTTCAAACATTGGTTCAAGTTCCCATGGAGGTCCTGGCAAAAGCAAGTAGTCGGCATGATTCTTTTCTTCATCTTGATAAAATGACCCTACGGCAAATCCAACATCATTTTTTACAGGATGACCGCCTTCTAGGTATTGAGCCTGAAGTTTATTATTTTCAGCCATTGGTACACCTGAATTCTTATGCCACTTAACAACTTTATCAAGTGCCTCATCGTCGGTAGCTAGCCCTACACCTAAATGTTTGGCTGTTGCTTGCTTGGTCATATCATCCTTAGTTGGGCCGAGTCCCCCTATTAATATGATTAAATCTGCTCTAGTATCGGCAAGAGTTAAAGCTTCCTCCAAGCGTTCAAAATTATCTCCAACAATTGATTGATGATAAGTTTCAATACCTTTTTCAGTTATTTTTTTAGCAATAAAAGCCCTATTGGTGTCCACTATCTGACCTAAAAGTAGCTCTGTCCCAACAGATATAATTTCAGCAATCATTTTCAATTCTCCTATCAGTTTCTTGGCTCTATTCTACCACTTGAAACATGATTTGTAATATTTAAAAGTGCCTAGTTATACAAATTTTTAGCATTTTCAATATCGCCAATCAATAAATATTGCTCATCTTTTTCAAAAACAAAGCTTTCAAAATCATCTAAATAATAACCTTGGCAAAAAAGGTAATCTCCTTCATAGTGGTCAATGAAATAGTCTAATATGTAATTATTTTTCTCCTCAACTTGATTTAAGGAAATTTCCTTCAGATAGAATAACCATGAATCATAAGTTTCTTTTGCTTTTAACATTTCAATTTCTTTTTTATAAAGATCTTCACTATAGTCTTCTATTTTTATCTGAAAAAAATAATCAAGTTCAGATTGATTTTCAAAAATGAAAATTGATGATTCAGATAATCTTGAAATATTAATCCAACCAATAACCTTTTTATCACTGTCTTTAAAGTATTCAAGTCTATCTTCTAAAATTTTGATAAATTCACTTGCCAGCTTCAAAACATACGACCTGTGTTTACGACGTTTGTATGTATCATCTAGAACTTCCGCAACAAAAACTTCATCGACTAAATAATCATTTTTCATCAATTCTAAATTTTCAAAAGCAGAATTCCACCTTCTTTTAAAATCCCTAGTTTTCTTATTATAAATACGTCTATTCACTTCCTCACCTTATCAATAACTTTTCCCCTAACTGATACAAGTTCAATTTTTGCGATTTTCTTTTGTTTGATTTTTAATTTTGATAGTTTATCTAGATTATCATAGAGTGCGAGGAAATTAATATTATTCTTTTTAGTAATTTTTTCTATCCAACCTGAACGTGTATTATCATCATTAAAATCCTTATCATTATTTTTAGCTTCAATGGTGACAAATATTTTCTCTTTTATTAAATTATTTAAAATGTTTGTTAAATCTTGCTCGGTATTTGTTTGAAGAAGCTTGTTTTGAATTGTTAGTTTATAAGGATTATAGAGATTATTTTTCTTATTATAAGAAATAATTTTTTTGTATAAATCAATGTATTTTGATTTTTTAATAAATCTTTGTTTTTTATTTTTTCGTGCTATAAGTATTGATTCAAGTCGACCTGACAAATCAACTGATTCAAAGATAATAAATTTATCATTTTCTTCCAGTATATACCCTAGTGAATAGTAATGGTTTTTCTTACTATCATGAAATTCTACTAGTCTAGTTTTTCCCATGCTACTTCCCCCTTTTTCTTGATTATAGCAAACATTATTTTCAAAATCACAATAATATCATAGATGGTAGCTCTAAATTCCCAAATGGAAAAAGCGCAGATTTCTCCGCGCCTACATCTTATCTTCAATAATTTTCATAGCCTTATATAAGTCAGGTTCGTTAATCTGATATGGAGCCTGCTCACGAACAATTGGCTTAGCATTAAAAGCAATTCCAACACCTGCAGCTTCAATCATAGGCAGGTCGTTTGCACCATCTCCCATAGCCACCGTATTTTCAATACCTAAACCATTTTCCTTAGCCCATTTAAGAAGGTTATTTTTTTTGACGTCTTTTGTGACGATTTCACCTACTACTTGTCCGGTTAAAATACCATTTTCAACTTCCAAGCGATTAGCTTGAACATAATCTAAGCCAACTTGTTCAGCTAAAATATCAACAATTTCATGAAATCCGCCTGAAACAACTCCTATCTTAAAACCTTTTTCTTTAAGGTCATGAATAAGCTTTTCAGCCCCAGGTGTGAAATGCACACGTTCAAGTACCTTATCAAATACTGTTGTTGGAAGTCCCTTCAAAAGAGACACTCTTTCTCGCAGAGCACCTTCAAAGTCAATTTCTCCTCGCATGGCTTTTTCAGTGATTTGAGCAACCTGCTCCCCGATTCCAGCTTCTTCACCCAAAAGATCAATTACTTCTTCCTGAATAAGGGTTGAATCAACATCCATTACTAACAATCCTGTTACTTTATTTTTCATTATCTACTCCTTGAAATTATTTAAATGTGAGATGTATTCTAAATATTTAGCTATCTTGTATCAAAGTTATTAGTTACCCATATTTTTATTTAAAAATTATATTCCATTATTTAATATTCCTCTTTTTCTATGTATTTTCCTTAAGGAAATATTTTCTTCTAAACTAGATTTTGCTTTAAGAAGCCATGGATGCAAAATTTTTATATCATTATTCATTATATATTGGATGTAATACAAAGCAGCATCTTCTAAAGATTCTTCTAGCCTTTCTAACATTTTGTCTAAGTATGGTGGAATACCTCTTTGATCCCATTTTATCTTGTCAGCGACGAAAACTAATAAATCAGTTTCAGAATAACCACCCTTTAACGTTGTATGGCATTCAATAGCCGAAAGTATTTCATCATCAATAACAAAAAAATAATTATTTGCTAGATAAGCAGATATTTTTTGATGGATAATTAAAGGAAAGATTTTTTCTTCAGGCAATAAATTAATCTTAAATTCTTCAGCAGCATGAATCCGTTCTTCAACTGGATAAATAGCTGAAATATCATGGAAATATCCAGCAATTAGTGCTTTTTCTTCATTAAATCCAAAGTCATTGGCAAGAATAGCTGCGTAATCTCCCACTTCAATACAATGTTCATAGGTTGAAATGCAATCTCTTGAAGCTAAAAATTCATAAATTTCCTTTTTATAATTTTCTTTTCCTTGCATACTTCTCCTTATCTACCTATTACTATTGTTATTATTCTACAAGATATAAAACTTTCTTACAAGAAAATTAAAAAGCAAATCATAGATTCACCTTTTAATATCTCAACTATTTTATATAAAAACATTGAGATTTGACTTATATCTTTTCCAATTGGATTATTCTGTCTGTTCTATTGGCAAGTTCCATACTATGGGTAACAACAATTATTGTTTTTCCAAAATTATCACGCAATTTTTCAATTATTGAAAATACATTTTCTGCCATTAATGGGTCAAGAGAACCTGTCGGTTCATCAGCTAAAATTAAATCTCCTGGTTTCAATATAGCTCTTGCAATAGCCACGCGCTGCTGTTCTCCACCAGATAACTTATTTACCTTTTCATTTATTAATTTATCAATATCTAGCCAAGTTAACACTTCTATAATTCGCTTTTCTTTTTCCGATTTCTTTATATTCATAAAATTCATAGCTAAGAGCAAATTTTCTTTTACAGTAAGATCAGATACCAAAGCAAAAGATTGGAAAAGATAATTAATATCATCTCTTCTCGCTAATGTTGCTTTTTTACTAGTTATTTTTGGTAATTCTTTTCCGAAAAGCTTAATCTTTCCTGAGTCAACTGTTTCAAGCATACCAATCATATTTAGTAAAGTAGATTTACCACATCCTGATGGACCAACAAGAGAAACTATTTCATTTTCCATAACTGTAAGATTGAGATTATCAATTATTTTTCTATTTCCAAAGGATTTACTTAATTTTTGTATTTCAATAGCTTTATTCATATTTTTTTACCTTTCTTTAAATGCAATTAAAATATTTTTGAATTCATTTTTTGAAACATATCTCCAAAAAATTATTAATTGTAGAATAAATACCATACTAATCGTCATGACACCTACGGTAGATTTTGCAATAATTACTGCTACTAACTCAATTACTAATGCTATAGAGAGAAAAATTACAGGTAATTTATATATATTCCAAAAGCTATATCCGATAAATTTCTTAACATTTATTTTTTCTTGATTAACCATTCTGTATATAGTAGCAAGTGTAATTAATAGAACTGTTAAAATAGACACTACAACAATTAATATCAAAATAAGAAACTGAATAATCATGTACATTTCCTTACTTATTCCATCAATATAATTGCTTACGGAGATGAATGAAATATTGTTATCATCTAAATTATATTTAGTAAAAATTGAAGAAGAAGTATATTTTTTACGGATATCTTGACTCTCAAACTTTATATACCCATTTTCTAATCCCCTTGCAATAAAGCTCTCATTTTCAATAAAAGATGTATTTTCTGGTGTTGCTAGATAGATGACTGGATTTCTACTTGTTACATCATCATCTTTATTTGTAGTCCAGGTAAATAAGTCTCCAACAGGATTATAAAATGCAAATTTATAATTTTTATTTCTCTTATAATTGTTGTCAATATCTCCATTGGATGCTGAGCTTTTTTCTTCTATTTCAGTATAATAGTCTTCAATTTCTTTTTTATCTTTATCACTTAATTCACTTGATATTAAATATACACGAACACCTTGCTTAGCTTCTTCTATTGATCCTCCATCTATATCAATTCCATTATATTTAAGAAAATTAGGTGAATATACAAAGTACCAGAAAGGATTAGTGGGAACTTTTTCATAAGCACCAGAATTTCTTTGATTATCAATTATTTCTTTACTATAAAAGGTGCTGTTAATCAGATAAACCCCATCATTATCAGCAATAGATTTATACCAATTAAACATATTTTCATTTAATTTTGTTGATTGACCCGAATTAGATAATTTATCATTCCCTAAATCATATGAACTTAGAACTTGGTAATTATCATATTTCTGCCATTTTTGAGCGAGTTTCACATTTCCCTTAATTGTTTTAATTGGAATATCTAGATAAATACAACTTGCCACAAGACCCATACCAATAAAGATATAAACTAAAATTCCAAAAATATAAAGAAGCCTATGAGGAATTCGTCCATGAATTGCATTCAAAGAATTAGTAAGCATAATTATTAAACTTGCAATCGAAATAGCTATAATAACTAGAAGAAGATTTATTACATTATAAAATATAAACTTATTTAAAAGTGGAAAAGAAAAATGTCCCCATCCTGATAGCATATAAGCAAAAACACTTAAAACAGGAATTAACATTAATGTATAGAAAATAAATTTTTTAAATATAAACTTAACATAGTCTAAGTTTGACCATCCCAATAATGACAATTTCCCATATGCTGATAAAGAACGTACTGCAATTACAACAAAAATCAAAACAAGAGTCATCGCTGTAACTATAGTAACAATTACAATTGACCTGGAAATTAGGGAATTATCATGAACTCCACCCGCACCTTTATCAAGTAATTTATTTTTATCAATTTTACTTATTTTTGATAGGTTATCTAAAAAATTTTCCAAATCTTGTTCATCATTAAATCCCAATATTTTATAATCACCACTTACAGTACCACTCTCCTTAAATAATTGAGTTAATTTTTTGACAACTACTGTGCCATTAAATCTAAAGTTTGGCAATTGGTAAATACTATTTACTGAGCCTTTATCTATACCGATTGTTGCCTCTTCATTTTCTATAGTCAACAACTTATCAAGATTTTCAGTATTTAAAATATTTGTATCTAAATATGAAAAATCAACATTATTTCCATTTGCTATTCCGCCAATTCCAAACTTATAGCCACTAAAATCACCATTTTTGTTGCTAGCACTGTCCCTTCTACTAACAAATAGATTATGTTCTTGACTATAGCCTAGTAAAAAATTTAAAGTTGCTTGTTCTTGATTTTTTCCAATATCTTTAATATAAATTTCTTGGGCATTTTCAGTGTTAGGATAAGACGACCACTTATCTAAGTAATCATTTCCTATGGTAATTAAAGCAAGAATACTCAATAAAATACCTTGAAAAATAATTAAAGCATATGCGACAAATTTAAAATTACCAACAAGTTCTATCCTTTTTTTCATTCAACTCCACTCCTTTTTATGAAATATATTTCACCTAGCTACTTTCTACTTACATTATATAAGACATATAGCATACTTTTTCTGACAAAAAGATAACGCTTTCTTACAGTGTTGTAAGGAAAAGGAAAAACAACAAAATCATATAAGATTTTGTTGCTTAAAGTCAATTAGTGATTTCATTTATCGTTAAACGCTTATCACAAATTTCAATCTGACTATCGTAATTATTTTTCCTATCCTCATCATAATGGTGGGCTACTTCTATTACAGTCATATCAGATTTAAAGAAAATATCTTGAATTTTTTTAGACAATTTTTTATCAACTGATGAGGTCCCTTCATCAACTAATAATATTTTCTTATCATGTATCAAAGCACGCGCTATTTCTATTCTCTGTTTTTGTCCACCTGATAATAGAGAGCCATTTTCTCCATAATTCTCACTTAAACAGTTTTGCCCTAATTCTTCAAGTAGACCTAACTTATTTAAAATATCAAAAAGTACTTCATCACTTACACCCTCTAACTCCATTATCAGGTTATCCCTAAGCGAAAGCTCAAAGTAATATGGTGCTTGCTGAATTCTTGCCATTGCTTGTGGTTGATTATTAATCTTTTTCCCCTCATCAATCATATAAATATCACCAGAATTCGGTATTAGTACTCTTTGTATCAAATCAAGGATTGTTGATTTTCCACTTCCAGATTTACCAGTTATTAATACTTTTTTTCCATAAGGAATATTTATATTTATATCTGAAAATAGTTTTTCCTCGCCATTATAACCAAAGCTAAGGTCTTCTATGACAATCTCTGGAGCAATCGTAGTATCTGCAGGACTATTCTCCAACTTCTCAACATCACTATTTGCAATGAGACTCGCGATATTTTCTCTTGTACTCTCAGTTGATTTTATTATCCTAAAATACTCAGAAACATTTCTAAAGGGATAAATTACTCGGTCGCTCGCGAGTAGAAGTGCTATGACTGCCGTTGCCTCAAGTTTTCCATTAATTACAAATATTAAAGCCACAGCGAGAGGGAACATGTAACTGAACCAAGCGAAAACTGATGAAAACATTCCGACGATAGCGTGACGGTTACCCATTACTTGCGATTTCGTCTCCAAATTTTCGATTGAATCTTGTGACCTTCTAAAGAAGGTTGAAAATGCCCCGTAAGTTTCAATAACTGAATATCCTTGGAACAAATCCTTAATGTTTCTTATAAAGTTTGTATTTGCACCAGTATAATCATCTGTCGCAGTCTTTAAATACTTACCAAATACCATAGATGGTAACATGGGTAAAAAAGAAAACACTATGAATAACAGAGCTATGAAAGGGCTCAGATAAAGTAGATAAATCATCGAAATTAGACCAAGGATAAAATAATAAGTACAGTTAAATATTACCGAGAAGTATTTATCTTCTATGAGTTTCAAATCAACTGTTAGAGTTGATATTGACTGTGCTACATCCCTATTTTCTACTTCTTTTGCTGCTAAGGACTTTATAACCTTCATTTTATATTCTTCATTCAAGTTCTTCAAAATATCATTTTGTAAAAGTGACTTAATGAGAGCTGAAAGTTCAATTAAAATATAAAATCCAATGCTATAAATAATAAAAATCGTAACCTGGTTTAGGGTAGATTTTTTTGAGAATTTTGATACTGATGAAAACACCTGTGACATAATTATCCCATCAAAACCAGCTCCAATCATGGCTATAAATAATAATAAGAGCTTCCATTTAGGAATGTCATTCCAAAGCTGTCTTAGATTCATTTAAATACCTCTCTCTTACTTTTTTTAAAAGTATAGCAAGGTTTTTATTCGTTTTTTAAAATTGTGAAAATCTACAACCCTAAAAACAAGACTCTACACCTCCTAAATGCTTATATCCAAAGCTTTAAGAGATACAAAAAAACTATTTAAGGCAATATAATTTTTCCTCAAATAGTTATTCATAATCTGGAATTTGCGGAATACCGCCATTATCTTCGAACAGCCCCTCATATAAATGATAGAGTGCTTCATAAAGATAATTATCATCAACATACTGTGCATAATCTAAAATTTTCTTTAAATTATCAATATAGACAAGCTTAGGGTTTTCACGATAGTTGAGAATATTTTTAAACCCTTCAAGACGAGTTAATTCAAATAAATTTTGACTAGGTATTAGCGGTTCAACTTTTCTAACCAAAATTCGACAATCATCATACTCTTTTCTTTCATAGAATAGATGAACAGAAATTAAAATTGCCCCTATATATTGACTAGCCCCATAGTTATTTGGAAGTAATTCCTCCTCAATTAACCTTAAAATTTCAAGTGATAGGCTCAACAAGGAATCATTATTCAATTTATGGGAAGTACTTCTGAAAAAAACAATATCAAACTCTCCCCATTCGTCAATATCCCAAAAGTAATCCTTTATAAATTTAGCCTCTTCATCATCAATATAAATCGACTTATCAAGCATATTAATGAAATTTTTTAGGATTAATATTTGACACTTATCAGATTTAACTTGAGAATTACTTTCTAAAAGTTCAAGTTCCATCTTTAACGCTTCAAGCTCACGAGCATCAAACAAATCTTGAATTTTCCATAACCATGTGTAAAAAGCAGTCGCTGGCTTATTCATATATCTTGAAAATTCACCAAGAGTAATATTTAATTTATCAAGAATTTCGACTAATACTTCAAATGCCAGTTGACTTTCTCCTCGTTCAAAAGCCGCCAATGTTGAGTAAGAAGTAATACCGTCCGACAACTGTTTTAATGTATATCCCCTACTTTTCCTTATATTTCTAATTACTTGACCCGCACTTTTCATGTTTAACCACCATTTTGAAAATATTTTCTTAGATTGATTATACTATATATTATAAAAAACTACTAAACCAATTTTGGTCTGGTAGTCTTTGAGTGTTTCTTTATAGCTATTCAATTATTCATATCTATGATGTCAATTCTGTTAGTGCGAGCATAAATCGCAACTAAATTGGTTCGACTTGCTTGCACTCTTTACTCCCCTTGGTCGTAAAATCGTGACACTTCATTTCATTACGATGTCCATAGAACTAAAACGACTGAAAGTCGTTAGTTCTATTGGCAGGGTTCGAACGACTTTTCCGTACTTCACTTCGTACGATGTCCATGAAACTAAGACGAGTAAAACTCGTAAGTTTCAATGGCAACCGTTCGCAATTTTCATAAATTGCTCCTTGGTAACTCCAAAGGTCATTCAACTGATTTTAGGGCATCCAACATGTTAACATTTTTTATTTTATTATGGATAACTACGCTTATTACGGCTGTTATTCCTAGAGTGATGGCTGCTGAGATTAGGTAGTTAGCCCAATTCAATACTGGATTAAACATGGCATCTTCTGGTGGAAGCGATGAAATTATGAAACCGTGAAGGAAAGTACCAAGGAACCAACCAGCAACAATACCAAGTACAGAAAGGATAATTGTTTCACGGTAGATATATAGTGTAACTTCTTTATCATAAAATCCGAGTACCTTGATAGTTGAAAGCTCTCTAATACGTTCACTAACATTAATATTTGTAAGGTTATATATAACCACTACCGCAAGCAAAATTGCACATATTATCAAGACAAGGATTACACTATTCAAGCCCTCCATGACATTATCAATAACACTCTTGGCATCAAGGTTTTGCTGAATTAGAGCAACACCTTCGGTATCAATAAGTTGACTAGAAACTTTTTCAACTCCTTTAGCATCACCATTCTTCAAAATTACCAAATTTGAGTTGTCTTTAAAATCCTTACCAAAAGTCGCTTGATAATTCTTAGAATCCATAAATATAAAGTGTCCCATATACATTTCAGTAACAGCAGAAACTTTTAGTTCTACTTCTTTACCATCTGAAGTTTCCTTAGATGTTTCTACTTTAAATTTATCTCCTACTTTCAGGTCAAAAAGCTTAGCAAATTTCTCGGAGATGACTACTCCATCATCTGTTAATTCTATTTGCGAATGACTTTCACGATTTCGCAAATTAACAAAGTCTTTAAAATTCTTGGTGTCCTGAGTTGCAATTAGGTTAATTGTCTGTTTACCTTCATTTTTAGCTACTTTTGTAACTTGTTCAAAACGAACTGGCTCATGACTTTTCACTTGTTCTGAAGATAAAATTTTATTGATTTCTTCATTTTCTTTATTTGTCGCATCATCTTTTTTGACTTCAACTAAGTCATATTTGATAAGCTCATCATATTGTTTACTTGAAATACCATCTAGGGAATCACGAATACCAAAGCCTGTAATCAAAAGAGCTGTACAACCAGCTACCCCAAAGATAGTCATAAACATTCTAGACTTGTAACGGAAGATATTCCGCGCTGTTACCTTATGGGTAAATGACATTCTATTCCATATTGGAGTAATGTATTCTAGTAATATTTTAGAACCAGCTTTTGGTGGTTTCGGTTGTAAGAGACTTACTGGAAGTTCTTTTAGCTCACGCCATAAGATGAATAAGCTTGATAATACTGTACAAACAAGGGCTATGGCAAATGCAATTAAGGTGTACTTCCAAGAGAATGTTAATATTGATTTGTCAAAGGTTGTTGCTGCTGTATATGCTTTAAAAATTACTGTTGGAAGCAAGGTATATCCAAGAGCTGCTCCTGCAATTGCTCCAAGAAGCCCTGAGACCAATCCATAGACAACAAACTTACGACTAACATCAGCTTTGCTGTAACCTAATGCTCGGAATGTTCCTGAATTTATCCTCTCTTCTTCAATAAAACGTGTCATTGTTGTGAGTGATACAAGTGCTGCAATGGCAAATAAGAAAACTGGAAAAACATTTGATAAAATGTCTACTCGCTTAGAGTTTTCCAAATATGTTTTGTATGCTCTATTATCAGAACGTTCGCTAACAAGATATACTGGTTCAGAAAGTCCATCAAGTTCTGATTGCTTTTCTTTTAAATCTTTTTCTTTATCCGAAACTTCCGATTTAGCATCTACAATCTTCTTTTTAGCATCATTTAATTGTACTTTTTGTTGGTCAGGTACTGACATACCTGCTTTTTCTGCTTGTGATAATTGATTTTCTTGCTCTTTAATTTTTGCTTCTTGATTGCTGATTTCTTTTTTAGAGCTTTCAATTTTAGCTCGACCATCATCAATTTTGCTTTGAGGCTCTGCCTTAATAGCTTTTAATCGACTATCTTTTTGAGTATCCAAACGGTCCTGTAATTCACCCTTGTGTGTTTCCACGCGGTTTGAGTATTTCTTGCTATAGGCTGAAAGACTTTCAGTGTCCTTATACCTAAGTCGAGCAATCATATAAACTTCCGAATCAAATACGCTTGGTGTAACTACTCCATAAGAATTTAGCTGTCCAGTTCCTATATCAGTTGTTCCTAGACTTGTTTTCGAGGTATACTCACTAGATTTTACGAAGCCAGAAATTTTAAACTTTGTTTTCTTTAGGACATCTTTATCACTTGTAAACTCTATTTCTTGACCAATTTTATAGTCGTCTTTATATAAATAATCGAGAGCAATTTCATCATCAGACTTAGGTAGATTGCCTTCAACTATTTCATATTTAGAAATATTATCAGGTTTGGAAAAAATTCTGAAAGAAGTCTTCGTATTTCTAAGTAGGGCGTCTGTAAAATATCCAAATTCTGCCTTATCCAAGCCATCAGAAGAATTTATTATTTTTTTATCTTCATCATTTAAACCATAATTTGACATTACTTCAACATCGGCTAGATTTGTTTCCTTATAAAATGTCTCAGCTGTTTGTCTAAGGTTTGGTCCCGATATTTTAAGCCCTGTAAAAGCAAAAACGCCAAGTAAAATTAAGGCAAAAATTGAAAAGAATCGACCTTTTGATTTTAAAATGGATTGCCTTATATCCTTATTTAATATTTTTTTACTCATAGTATTATTATCTCCTGCCCTACCACTCTATATCAGCAATATTTTGTGGATTTTCATTGACCTCAATTGATTTAACTTGTCCATCGTGCATTCGAATAACCCTATCAGCAATCGGTGCAATCATTCCATTATGGGTAACTATGATTACTGTTGCTCCATCAATGTGACTTTTATCTTGCAGGATCTGTAGAACTTGTTTACCAGTATTATAGTCAAGGGCTCCTGTTGGCTCATCACACAAAAGAATCTTGGGGTTTTTAGCAACCGCACGCGCAATAGCTACACGTTGTTGTTCACCACCAGAAAGCTGTGCTGGGAAGTTATCCATTCTTTGACCTAGTCCAACATCTTCTAATGCTTTTTCAGGGGACATAGCATTTTCAACAATTTCTGAAGCAAGCTCTACATTTTCTTTGGCTGTTAGGTTTGATACCAAATTATAGAACTGGAATACGAAACCAACATCATACCTTCTATAGGTTGTTAACTCTTTAGATGTATAATTTGAAATATCTTTACCATCAATTAACACTTGGCCACTATCATTAGTATCCATTCCGCCTAAAATATTTAATACTGTTGATTTTCCTGCACCAGAACTTCCGAGAATAATTACTAACTCTCCTTTTTCAATTGCAAAGTTAATGTCTTTGTTAGCATTAACAGTAGTTGAACCTGTTTTGTAAGACTTAGTTGAGTCTATCATTTCAATATATGCCATTTATATATCCTTCTTTCTATTCGAACAACATGTTGATTTAATTAATTTAAAAAAAATATAAGCAGAATGTCGCTTCCACCTCTATTCGAACAACGTGTTGATTTAATTGTAAAGTAATTGTATAATATAAATATAAATAAAGCAAGAAAAAAATATTTTTTTAAAAAAGGAAAATTATGGTAATACATAGAAATACAAACTCGAAAAAAGTTATAAAAAACGCTTTTTCAAAATTACTAAACGAAAAAGGATTTGAAAAGATGACAGTAAGTGATATTACTCGTGCTGCAGATGTTAATCGAGGTACGTTTTACTCTCACTATACTGGCAAGTATGATCTACTTAATGAAGTTGAAGATGAGATTTTGGGTAATTTAAAAGGTTATTTTGATGAATCAGGACCAAAAATTATTAAACCTGTAGATTATACTGAAAAAGAAAATGTTCAACTCTTTTCCAATGATTCCATACTTCATGCTGCCACTTATGCTAAAGACAATTTTGAAATGATTCATGGTTTGATCTCAGAAGGTGGAAATTCAAAACTTATTCCTAAGTTTAAAGAAATCATGGTTGATATTTTACAAGAACGAGCAAAAAAAATTGGTGTTTTAAACTTCAATAAGTTTAAAATGCCAGACGGATATGCATATGAAATTATGCTATCAAGTGTTGTATCAATCCTTGAATATTGGATTTTAAATGACACCAAAGAAAGTCCTGAAGAAATCGTAAAGATAATAAATACAGCAGCTTTTGTTGCTCCTGCAGAACTTTTAATGTAAAAAAAAATGGGTTATCTAATTAGATAGCTCATTTTTATATTATTACATACCTTCAATTCGGTCACTATCAGGCGTTGTATTGAACGCCATATAGATTAATTCTAAGAAAGTTAGTAATAATCCTGATGGTGGGAAAAAGTAAACTGCTCCTATAGCTACAATAATGGCAATTGGGAATAATATACTAGTCATAAATTTGTATGGTGGCATACTTCTAATCTTCGCTGCTTTTTCTGGATTTGTCACATCCAAATCTTTAGCAATAGATTTTGTTAAGAAAAGATATGCTAAACTCCATAGAAAGAAGATAACTATGTAAAAGTATTCTGGTACTCTATCATCTATAGAATTACCAGCCCAAGCAGCTGCCATAGGTAAAAGAGACATTGTAAACATCCAAAAATTATTTATCCAGAATGTTCTTTTCGAAATTCTATCAGCCAAAGCAAACATATAATGATGATTGTACCAAGCAACACAGATGAATACAAATGAAACTATATAAGCAAACAGATATGGTGCTTCACTGAAAAGTGCTTCAAGTGTTGGTTCTTCCGGTGTTTTAAACTCCAAAACCATAATGGTCATAATGATTGCCACAACAGCATCCGTAAAGGCTTCAACGCGTCCTTTGTTCATAAATTCCTCCAAAAAAAATAATTAATAACTAAATACTACTGTATCAAACTATATTATTCAAGCAAAAGACATTTTAGATTTTAATCTAAAAATTTTGTTCGTAGAAATTTTGTTATTTTTGAAAAATCATATTTTTAATACACATTTAATTGCTTTTTTCAATTGTTTTTTTATTAATATTAATTGGCTCTATTAACAAGCAACAAAAGATATTCATTTAATTTTTATTGTTACAACTACTTTTTCACAATATCAGCATTTAATAATACACTGTTATACCAAGCTTTTCGTTAGTTTACGAGTATAAGTTTGTGATATTATATATTTGTAACTAAGAACCAAGCATGCATTAAATATATAATATATGCCATTTTTATCGGAGGATAACATAATGACTACAACTGAAAAAATCTTATACCCAAACGCTTACTATGAAATGTCAGCATTAATGTTTTACCCAGACAATTTTGATGCTTCAAAAAAATATAAAACTATCGTCGTATCTCATCCTGGAGGAGGAGTAAAAGAACAAACTGCAGGTTTATATGCACGTAAATTTGCAGAACAAGGATTTTTAACAATCGCTTTTGACTCATCATTCCAAGGAGAATCTGGAGGATATCCTCGTCTACTTGAAAGTCCTTCTGCTCGTGTTGAAGATATCAGCGTAACAATTGATTATCTATCAACTTTACCATTCGTTGACATGGATAATATTGCTGCTTTCGGAGTATGTGCAGGCGCTGGATATTCAGTAACTGCTACAACTGTTGAACGTCGTATTAAAGCTTTAGTGACAGTAAGTCTTGTAAATATTGGTATCTTATTCCGTGAAGGATTAGACCATGTTGTTCCCGTAGAATCTCAAATTCAAGCTCTTGAAGCTGCATCTCTAGCACGTTCAAAAGATGCAAACTCTGATTCTTCTACATATATCAACTATGTGCCTTATACAAAAGACGAGATTACGGATCAAACTCCTACATATGCACGTGAAGCTTCTGATTACTACCGTACATCTCGTGCAATGTACTCAACATCTCCAGACTTCTTACTTCAAAAGAGTATGCAAGAAATCTTCCAATATGATTCACTTCACTTAGTAGATACGCTTCTTACTCAGCCACTTCTTGTTATTGCAGGTTCAGAAGCAGATACTAAATTCCTCACAGATGAACTTTATAATAAAGCAACAGCATCTTCAAAACGTGACTACTATGTTGCTGAAGGAGCAACTCACGTTGACCTTTATGATAAAGAAAAATTCATTGATCCAATCGTTGACTACGCATCTAAATTCTTAGAAGAGCAATTAACATTCTAATACGCTAAAAGCTTGAGGTAACATATTCTACCTCAAGCTTTTAAATTACATAAAATAATTCGTATATAAGTATGAAAGGATATAAAGGATGTAGATATGAGCTGGATAAAAGATATAGAAAAAATATTTTAATCCCTTTCCCTTTTGACCATTGTAGAATGAAATTGGGATTATAGAAAATACCATCATCCATTGAACGTTTTCAGTCAATAATGTACTATTAAACTGAAAATTCGTAGATATAAGAGCAACTAGAGCAATCAGAAAATATTGAATTGCTCTTTTTTCTCTAAAGATATATAATCCAAGGGCTAAAAATACACTAATAAATCCACCTTCAACTGCTAGGTAATTTGGAATATCAATCATTATATTTGCAGCAAGCATTGGGTGACTGTTGCTTAAAAGCATACCTACAGCTGCTGGAACTAATGGTAAAACTAAGATTCCTGTACCCAATAAGTATCTACGCTCACGAAATTTATCATAAGCAAACATTGTCAAAGCTCCAAGAAACATTGTCCCAAAAATTCCGTTCATAAGAACAACTGTATCAAGTGGAAAAGCCTTGGTAATTATTTGAGTCATAATCATCATTATGACATGAGCAATAAAAAGACGTGCTAGATACTTGTGCTTATTGCGCGTGTAATGGAAACCTTCAGCAAGCATAAATAAAAATATAGGTAAAACTAGGCGACCAAGCATTGTTAATATCATTGGGGCACCTGCATAATAAAACATCTGATGTATGTGATCGAGAACCATGAGGAAAACTCCAATTAGTTTTAACTGTGTTCCAGTGATTCCCTTGTAATTTGTTTTCATTTATCAAATCTCCTCTATTTCTAGTAACTAAGAAATAATTATAAATTATATTATCCTATAAAAACTTACAACTTTGCATTTTAACCTTACAAGTTTGTAAGAATAATATAAATCAAATTCCTTTGACTTTAAACGAATCTTCATTTATTATTAACACATGAGAATAAAAGATGAAAAAAAATTAGAAAGTATATATGAAGCTACACTTCAACTTATTATTGATGACGGTCTCCACCAAACTTCGATTAGCAAAATAGCCAAAGGAGCAGGTGTATCTCCAGCAACAATTTACATTTATTTTGAGAATAAAGAAGATCTTATTAACAAGTTGTATTTATCTGTAAAAAAAGAGATGAGTGATTATATCTTTGTAAAAGTAGACAATCAAAAAACTGTACATGAAAATTTTGAAAATATAATGAGAAAGTTTAGCCAATATATTCAAGATAATAAAAGTCGTTTTCTATTTGTAGAGCAATTGCAAAATATGCCTATACTTTCAAGCGACATACTTGACCAAACTAACCAATACTTCTATCCCATGGAGAAAGTATTAGAAAAAGGGATCAGCGAAAAAGTTATTAAAGATGTTGACACAAAAATATTATTTTTACCAATTTTTCAACCATTGTCAGCTTATTTTAAAGAGCAGTTTAACTCTGAAGAAAGACCCAAAAAAGCGGTTATAAATACACTTATTGAACTAGCTTGGAATTCTATTTCTATATAATAGAGTTTTATGCTAGTTTTTTTATTATTAAAAAAGTCATTTCTTTTGACAATAAATGAACGTTCGTTTATTATAAGTGTATTGAAATATTAATTATCTCAATAATATTATTATTAAATCAGGAGACAAAAATGATTAAATCAGAAAAAGTACTTTTCCCAAATTCATATTATGACATGTCTGGAATTATTTACTACCCAGAAAATTTCAATGAAAATAACACATATAAAACAATAGTTGTTTCTCATCCAGGTGGTGGAGTAAAAGAACAGGCAGCAGGTCTTTATGCTCGTAAGTTAGCTGAACATGGTTTTTTAACTATCGCATTTGATGCCTCATTTCAAGGAGAAAGCGGTGGATATCCACGCTTATTAGAAAGTCCATCAGCCCGAATTGAAGATGTCAGTGTTGCAATTGACTACTTATCTACTTTATCATTTGTTGATATGAATAATATCGCAGCATTCGGTATATGTGCAGGTGCTGGTTATTCTGTAACTGCGGCGACAGTAGACCGTCGTATCAAAGCGGTTGGCGCTGTAAGCTTAGTAAATATTGGTATCTTATTCCGTGAAGGTCTAGATCATGCTGTACCAGTTGAATCGCAAATTCAAGCTCTAGAAGCCGCATCACTTGCTCGTTCAAAAGATGCAAATTCAAAAACATCTACATTTATTAATTATGTTCCTTATACAAGAGATGAAATTACAGAAGATACACCTGTATATGCTCGTGAAGCTTCTGACTATTATCGTACTCCTCGCGCGATGTACCCAACTGCTCCAGATTTCTTATTACAACGTAGTATGCAAGAAATTTTCCAATACGACACTCTTCATTTAGTAGATACCCTTCTTACACAACCACTTCTTGTTGTAGCAGGATCAGAAGCAGATACTAAATTCCTCACAGACGAACTTTATGAAAAAGCTACCGCATCTTCAAAACGTGACTATTATATTGCTGAAGGAGCTACTCATGTGGATCTTTATGATAAAGAAGAATATATTAATCCCGCAGTAGATTATATTGCAAAGTTCTTCAATGATCAATTAAAATTCTAATATTAGTATTTAAGTTCAAGATGATGTATTTTATCTTGAACTTTTCCTTTATTAAAAATTACAAAAAAAGAAGCATCTCTGCTCCTTTTAATTATATTATTTAAGTTTACTTTTTTCTTTTGCCTTAGCAAATACTAGAATTTCAACTACCTTACTCAGCGGTTTAGCAATAAAATAAGCTATATTATAGTCAATTAAGCTATGGACAACACCACCTAGACCCATGATTAATAATAGAATTCCAAAATTGTTTGGTGTAACGCCTTGACCACTTAAGAAGAAGATAGCTACAACTGTAATTTCACAGACTGTGTGGATTATTGCAATTACAAAGTTGTAAATTTGAAATTTTTTATTACTCAACACTGTTTCAGGTTTCTTTTGTAAATATACTGAACCAAGAATTGCAAAAACTAGATGCGATAATGCTCTCAATGCAATAATGAATGGTGAAGTGATGAAGAAGCCAAATGCCGTTCCAAGTGCCACTGCAATTGCTACGCCTGGTGAAAAGAACATAGCAATAAAAAGTGGTACATGACTTGCTAATGTAAATGATGCTGGTCCAATCGTAATACGTGGCATAATCATTGGTATTACAATTCCCATTGCAATTAATAAAGCAACAATAGTTAACTGTTTGACAGAATTCTTTCTCATTTATCCTCCAATATTTTAAGTAAAGAACTATTTGTGATATTTTTAATTTTATCAAGTAAACTATCTAGTAGCAAGCAATACTAATATTTAACTGCTGTAGTCAATTGTGAATTGTTCTACAAAATGTATACAGGTTCAAATTTGGTTCATATTAAATATTGAAATAACTTCCTAACATCTTTCAATATTATAAATTACTTGATCTTCAGAGTTATTAGTAACATTAGCAAAAGTAAATTTATATTCTTGACTATAGATCTTTCCATTTTTATCTTCATACTTGCATATTAACGATATTAATAAGTCTCGCTTATTGAATTCTTGTATTTTATCTACTAAGGTGTCGCTTATTCCAAAAGAATGTTCTTTGTATGGTAAAGTTATCATGAATTCCTTCTCTTCTTGATAATCACTTGATTGATCAAAACTAATTTTCAAACAAGCTGAAAGATTAAAGATAGGACTTTCTCCTCCATTTATTAAAGTAAAGATTTTATCTAACTTCTTACCTTCTTCTAAAATAATATTTTTAGAAGAATTAACAACTAGTATTGGGCGATTGGAATCTTTTAATTTTTTTAACTGGTGACTCGTCACTAAGTATACTCCAAGAACACCTATTATCGAACCAATAATAGCACCCCAAAACCCCAGATACTTAGCATCCATATTAATAAAAAGTTCAAAAATATTTTTAATTATACGGTTTACTATTGCAAGTAAAATTAAAATAAGTATAACTAATGCTGCCGTTGTTAAATTTGGATATTTATTTCCTATTGTCTCAATTTTATTAACTAATTTTTTCATAGACTAACTCCTTAAATTTATAAGTAAATTATAACACAAGAAAAAATAATGATATATTTTGATGTAAAATATTAATAAACTAATACCTTTTACAAGTCCATAAAAATATTGTATGATAAATTTTTGAATAGAATAAATGAGGTAAATAATAATGATTATCAAAGAATTTTGTGCTGAGAATTTTACTGATATCCCAAAAGCAATTCTAGCGGGAGCTACACGTATTGAACTTTGCGATAATTTAGCTGTTGGTGGTACTACTCCTAGTTATGGGGTAATTAAAGAAGCTGCAAGCTATACAAAGGACGATAATATTCCTCTAGCAGTTATCATTCGTCCCCGTGGTGGTAACTTTGTATACAACAGTACTGAAGTTAAAATTATGGAAGAAGATGTCTTGAAGGCAGCTGAAGCTGGGGCAACTGCTCTTGTCATGGGTGCTCTAACTGAAGATAATAATATTGATAAAGAAACTATGGAAACTCTTCTAATTGCAAGCCAAGGGCTCCAAATTACCTTCCACATGGCTTTTGATGAAATTGAAGATTGGAAACCTGCTATGGATTATTTAATCGATGAAGGTGTCGAAAAAATCTTAGCTCATGGTGGTCCATTAGATAAGCCATTAAATATTGATAAAATCAAAGAGATGGTTGAATATGCTGACGGTCGAATTGATATTATCATTGGTGGCGGGGTAACCTATAATAATGCCGAAGAACTTGCCCATCAAACTGGTACTAACTATGTTCATGGTACAAAAATTGTAGAATTTTAAATCTTTAAGCAAACATTTTTCAAGCTAATTGAAATTATGGTTTGCTTTTTTTGTTTCCAAATTTATTTTTCTGTAATCAAAAAAATACCCACTAAGGTAGGTATTTGTGTGCTTAATATAGGGTATTAAGTAGATTATAAAATTCATTGATAGAAATTATTTCATCAGTTTCTGCCATTTTGCTTATCATTTGGTCTTTTTCTTTTTCAAGCACTGCAAGCTTCTTTACTAAATTATCATAGGTAAATTCTTCATCATCTATAACTTCTGAATAACCTTTTTCCTTAAAGTAGTTGGCATTCTGGATTTGATCACCTCGACTTGAAGCAAGAGATAGGGGAACTAAAATATTTGGTTTCTTTGAGTAGAGAATTTCAAAGATTGAGTTGCTTCCAGCACGCGCTATAACTATGTCCGACGCTGCAATTATGCCAAGCATTCCACCGTCAACAAACTCAAACGGGTAGTATCCCGGTTTTGCTTCATATTTATCCACACTACCAGTCTGGTGGATGATATTATATTTTTCAAGTAATTTATCAAGGTTTTCAGCTACTAAATTATTGATGTTTTTGGCTCCAAGACTTCCACCCCAAAATAGTAGAGTTTCCTTGCTTGCATCAAAATCTTTAGGCAGTTCAAATGGTTTAATTGAGTTTGAGTTGATAACAGCTCCAACCTTCTGTACTCCGTCGTGTCCTGCTATATCAAACGTTGACAACATTTTTGTTGCGAATTTCGAAGATATCTTGTTGGCTAAACCGATTGATTTATCTGACTCATGAATAACAACTGGAACCTTATTCATCTTAGCACCAATAACTACAGGAACTGACACGAAACCGCCCTTGGAAAAAATGAAATCCGGTTTTACTTCTTTAATTATTTTTCGAGCCTGACCAATACCTTTTGTGATTTTAAAGACATCAGTAAAGTTCTCCATTGAAAAATAACGTCTTAATTTACCAGTTGAAATTGGATAATATTTGACATCTGGATATTTGGCAAGCATCTCTCTTTCGATTCCTTTTTCAGAACCAATATAATATTGCTCCCAACCAGCTTCCCTATATAATTCAATTAACTGTAAATTTAAAGTAACGTGACCTGCAGAGCCACCACCTGTATATAAAATTTTCAAAACTAATACCTTCTACTTCTAATATTAAATATCTACTACCATTATACAATTTTACAAAGTAAAAAGCACCTACTCATAAAGTCGGTGCTTCAAACTTAAATTCTATTATTTTTTATAAAACGTTTCTTAAGAATAATGAAGTCTTCTAAGTCCATTAATATATGGTACATACGTGCTCTTGCAGCAAATTCATCATGAGTTTTTGGAAGTTCTTCTTTTTCTAATTGTTGTAAATATTGACCGAGTTTTTCAAGTTGAATTTTTGGTTCTTCTCTATCAGAAAAATAAGTATGTATTGTTTCCAAATAATCAGCAACAATTTGGGCCTCATGAGGGTTTTTACGTAATTTTTTAATTTCATAATGAAGATTATGAAGAATATTAACTTGTTGTAATCGCATCTCAAAATAATTTACATAGAAATCATCTTTTACAGGCAAGCGATTTTGTTGATATTGATGAGCCATTGTCTGGTATGGTGTAAGTTTTTCTTCTAGTGCAATCACATCATCCCATACATGCATTTCATCAGTATCTTCACTTGATAGGTAATTCTTCAATTTAGCAAAAATTCTTTTAAATTCAATCTCAACATCTAGTATTCCAGCATCCAATCTTTTTTTCTGAGCTGAAAAATCTTGAACATGATTGATTATAATCGCAATTACAATACCAATAATCAGTAACCAAAATTCATTCCAAATCGATGTCCAAGTCAATTGCTTTGCTGACATCATATGAGTTAAGAATACAGCATTTACTGACAAAGTTGCCTGTAAGTTATTGATAGCAAGACCAAAAGTTACAATGGTTAAAACAATACCAAAAGCTATCCAATTATAATCAGTTATAAAAAGTGCAACCCATGCTAGAAATACAGTAGCTATAAAAGTAATTATTCGATCAAGACAGAGCCTCCATGTATCCATCTTAGTTGGTACAATTGATAGTAATGTAATAATTCCTGCTGAACTAGCATATTCTAATTTCATGAACATAGCAATAAAAATTGCTAAAGTTGTACCAATTCCTATTTTTGCTGCATAAAAACCAACACTTCCTATTTTTATTCTACTTGTTATTTTATTCAATAAAGCCTCCTATTAATAATACGTATTCTCTTAAATTTATTATAAATAAAAAACGCTTTCATTACAATTATGTAGAATTAAACTATACCAATTTATGTGTATCGATTGTGTTCTTTTGAAATTTCAACTTAAATAT
This sequence comes from Floricoccus tropicus, assembly GCF_001832905.1. Classification (GTDB taxonomy): domain Bacteria; phylum Bacillota; class Bacilli; order Lactobacillales; family Streptococcaceae; genus Floricoccus; species Floricoccus tropicus. The sequence goes on from NZ_MKIR01000026.1 coordinate 112,188, forward strand.
CCATTGAGAGTCTGACCATATCCTTTAAAATAAGCCCATTTTCTTCAATTTCCTCTTTATAATGTCTAATAAAAAAATCTTTATCAATATAAGATAATCTAAAACCAACCTTTTGATATAAATAAAGTTGACCAAAACTTGTTGTTCCAGTCCCTATTTCAATTGTTTTGTATCCTTCATCTTTAGAGTATTTAATAGCATATTCTAAAAGTTTCTTACCGTATCCCTTACCTTGCTCAGAATCTGAAACTGAAATATTCACAATTTCAATAGTCTCTGGCCTTGTAGGTAATAATACAATCAAACCAATCATTTTATTATCTATAACCATCTCATACGCTTCACTTCTTTTAAGATAAGAATTAACTAAATCTCTGTCAGGATCAGCATTTAATAAAACCAAGTAATGCTCTTCAGTAAAGTCCTTTATTTTTTTAATGTCCATTATTTCTCCAATTATATTTTTATTCAGATATTATAATATTAACATAAGCAAACTTAATTAAGTTCAATATTAATAATTTAAGTATAGAATCAGAATAAATCTTGTGAAAATAGTATAACCGATAGTGGACCAAATTGGCTATGATAATTCCAAGACCACTTTAAAATATATTCCCATACAACAGAAAATCTGAAAGAATATTTAACAAATAAATTGGATAGTTTATATTTATAATTCCACCCCTTTTATAAAATAACTACAAATAAAAAAGAGCTAGACACCTTAGTATTAGGTTTTCTAACTTTTTTTAAATCTATAAATATAATAATTTTCTAGATGATATGACCGACTTGCTTCGACTCTTTGCTCACTATTCGTTCACAAAATCATCGAGGGCGTCGGAGAACCTTTTCCGTACTTCATTTCATTACGTTGTCCACGAAACTTACAAGAGTAAACTCTTGAGTTTCAATGGCAGGAGTTCATCATCTTTACAGATGATTCCTTTCCAACTCAGTTTGTTACAAAGTCATAAATAATATAAACAAAAAAGTTGCGAGTTTTAGTCGCAACTTCGATGGAGCGAATTTACTATCTACAAGGGTTACACCCATTTCGCTGTCGATAGAACTATGTCAAATAAAATTTGACAGTTCTAATCGCAGCCTCTTTACTCCTTATGCAGTCGTAAAATCGGCACTACACTTTGTTTCGATGTCGATTATACTACAGTGGGCAGAAGCTCACAAGTATAAGTCGCAAGTGATTCGGAGAACCTTCTCCGTAAGTGTTCGCTATCCTACTGATAGCTCCTTACTAACTTCGATGGTTTTATTCAAATACAAATTGGTTATGATAAAGTTCTGCATAGAATCCTTTTTGGCTAAGGAGTTCTTTATGGCTTCCTTCTTCAATAACTTGACCGTCACGTAATACGACGATTTTATCTGCATTAAGGATTGTTTTAAGTCTGTGGGCAATTACGAAACTTGTACGTCCAGCAATTGCTGCTTCCATAGCTTGTTGAATCTTACTCTCAGTTACTGTATCTACGTTACTTGTTGCTTCATCAAGAATTAATAATTCAGGATTTGTAAGGATGGTACGAGCAATTGAAATAAGTTGTTTTTGACCTGTTGAGAAGATGTTTTGTTCATCATCAACAATAGTATCGTATTTATCAGGAAGACTATCAATGAAGTCATGAATATGAGTAGTCTTAGCTGCTGTGATTACTTCTTCATCAGTAGCATCTGGTTTACCAAATTTAATGTTATCACGGATTGTACCTGAGAATAATACTGAATCTTGAAGTACAATACCAACATTTGAACGTAGACTATCAAGATCCATTTCACGAATGTCAGTTCCATCAAATTTAATTGAGCCAGAATCTACATCATAGAAACGATTCATAAGGTTCATGATTGTTGTCTTACCAGAACCTGTTGGTCCTACAAGGGCAACCATTTGACCTTTATTAACATCAATTGAAACATCTTTTAAGATTTGTTTTCCTGGTGTGTATGAGAAATCAATATCTTTGATAGCTACACCAGATTTAATTTCTTCAAATTTAACTCCATTATCAGGACGAATTTCATCAGGTTCGTCAAACATCTCTTGTAAACGACGAGCACCAGTAATTGCCATTTGAAGTTCTGTAAAGCTTGAAGAAATTTGCATGATTGGTTGGTAATATTGTTGTGAATATTGAACAAATGTTACTACTAAACCAAGAGCTGCTGCACGTGATAAAGATGAATCATTAAGTGCAATTGTTGAACCAACAAAGATTACTACCGCAGTATTAATCAAGCTGATACCATTCATCATTGGGAATAGCATACCACCAAATACACGAGCTTTAAATGTAGCACCTTTAACGTTTTCGTTATGTACTTCAAAACCTTTAACTACATCATCTTGAAGACCTTCAACAATGATAGCTTTTTGACCTGAAATTGTTTCATCCATATAAGCATTTAATTTACCAACCTCATTTTGTTGAATGTCAGTATATTTTTTAGCTTGACGGATTACAAATATTGCAAGGATGATGGCTACTGGTGTTGAAGCAATTGTAAGCCATGCAAGACTCACATTTTGACGGAACATCATAATTAGTAAACCAATAAATAGAGCAAAGTTTGTTGCAACTTGTGATACAGATTGGTTAAGTGAGTTTTGAATATTATCTAAGTCACTTGTAAAACGACTCAAGATGTCACCATCTTTATGACGGTCAAAGAATGAAATTGTTAAACGTTCTAGTTTACCAAATAAGCCTTTACGCATTTCATTTGTTGAATAACTTACTACTCTATTGAATAGTAGTGAGTAAATTAAGTTTGCTACTGTAGTAAAGACATAAGCTAAGAATAACTTAACCATTACATCATAGAAAGGTTGCTTACTTGGACTAACAAAAGCTGCACCAGTTGCATCAGCAACTCCTTTAGCTTTCATATATTCTCCCAACCATTCACCTAAGCTAGTAAGTGCTTGACCAAGAAAGACAGGAGCCTTAACTTGTAAATATGTAGAAGCGATTATAGCTAGGATAATAACAATAAATGAAAGTTTATATTTCTTAAAATATTGCCAAAAGAATTTTATAGCTTTTCTATATTCTCCCATTATTCATCACTTCCTTTCTGAGTTTCGTAAATTTCACGATAAACATCATTATTTTGAATCAACTCTTTATGAGTACCTTGTCCAATTAATCTACCTTCATCCAAAACAAGAATAGTGTCAGCATGGACAACAGAAGAAATCTTTTGGGCAATAATAACCTTAGTTGTATCTTTAAGATCTTCATTCAAAGCTTGTTGAACTAGTTTTTCACTCTTAGCATCAAGAGCTGATGTTGAATCGTCAAGAATTAAAACTTTAGGATCCTTAATAACACCACGCGCAATACTCATACGTTGTTTTTGACCACCAGAGAAGTTTGCACCACGTTCTTCAACTTCTGAATTATAGTTATCAGGCATCTTCTCAATGAATTCCTTAGCTTGAGAGATTTCACTTGCATGTTTCAAGTCGTCCAAATTAGCATCCGGTTTCCCCTGTTTAAGGTTATCAGCAACTGTACCTGAGAAAAGGATAGCTTTTTGGAGAACAATAGAAATGTTTTTCTTAAGTGTACCACGACTTAAATCACGTAAATCGCGTCCTCCCACTTCAACCATACCTTCTGTTGGATCAAAAAGTCTTGGTATTAATTGTGCTAAAGTAGTTTTACCTGAACCAGTGGCTCCTACGATACCAACCATTTGACCAGGTTTGATTTCAAATGTCACATTTTTAAGAGTAGGTTTATCATCATTTGGATAAACAAATGTTACATCATCAAATTTGATTGAACCATTAAGTTCTACATCTGGAACATCTTTAAATTGCATAGCAGGTTCTGCATCAAGAACTTCTTTAATACGACGAAGTGAAATAAATGCACGACTTGCCATCATAGACATCATACCACCCATGATGATAGCAAACATGATTTGTCCCATGTAAGTCATAAATGAAGCAACACCACCTAATGCTGTTGGATCATCAACGATAAATGTTGAAACTAAATATATAGCTCCGAAAATTGTAAGTTGGCTGACCAAAGTAAATGCTGGAATCATTGTTGAGAATAAATTACCAACAGCCAAGTTATGACCAAGTAGCTCATCACTTACAGTATCAAATTTTTCTTCCTGAGATTTCTCTTGAACAAAAGATTTAACTACACGAGCACCACGAAGATTTTCTTTAGCAATCGTATTAGATCTATCTAATAATTTTTGGAAAGCTGAGAAATGTGGTCCCATTTTAGACATTGCAAGACCAGTGATTACTACGATTAACACTACGAGAAGAACAATTAACCACCATAGTTTTGGTAGAGTTCTTACAGCAAGGATAAATGACCCGACAAATAAAATAGGAACACGTAGTAATACTTGGAATATCATCATTGTCAGGTTTTGAACTTGGTTAACGTCATTTGTCATACGAACTACCAAGTTACCAGCATTGAATTCCTCTACATTTGCATATGAGAACTGTTGAATTTTTTTGAAGGTTGCTTCACGAATATCAGCAGATACTCCTTGTGCAATCTTAGCAGCAAGAATAGTATTAATAAGACCTGCAACTAGACCCATAACTGCAATTCCGACTAGCCAAACACCAACTTCTTTGATTTTGTTTTTGTCGTCTTGCATTACAGCTGTTAATACATCTTGTAAATATTGAGGTTGCAGCAAGCTTGAAGCTACTACCAAACCAATCATTACAAGAGAAGCAAGTGCATACCACTTATACTTTTTAATAAACTGGAAAAGCATTCTTTTCTCCTTTTCATTTTTTAAATAAATAACACTCTTTTGATTACCTCTTCAAGAGAGCAGCTTTACTATTGTACATTTTCAAATCAAAAATGTCCACTACCTTTAGACCTAAATAACATTATTTTTCATCTTTTTGCAAGGGAGCACCAAAGATACTACTCTTACACATTGAGAAAAACTCATTTGAACCATCAGCATTTGCTGCATCAAGTTTTTTTAGCAATCTGAGCAATTCACTTTGTTCCTCTATTGTTAAGGATGAAAATAATTCTTCTGAAGCAGTGTCCATGATATTGATTCTCTCAGATACCATTTTTCTTCCTTCATCTGAAATATATATTCTATTTATTCTTTTATCTTGTTCATCACTGACTCGAAAAATTAAATCTTCTTGTTCAAGCTGCTTAACCATTGCAGTTACACTTGAAGGCTTAATATCTAAAGTTTCAGCAATCTCTGAGTTCGTTAGACCATTTGATTTATCATTTAAAAAGAACAACAAACCACGCGCTCCACGTTGACTACCATCTTGCCTTATTCGTCTACCATCATTGATACCATGTACCGCTTTGGCAACATTAGGTTTTCTGATAATCTTCATAAATATCCTAAACAGATCTTGGCTTTCTTTTGACATATGCTTCCTTTCCTTAAAGTATTTAGTTCATCTATTTTTTAACTAACAAATAGATTTTACTCCTCTGAACTTAAAAGTCAATTAAAAGGTTCTGGATTTGGAAAGAGCAATTTTATACAATTATAGAAGCAATTAAGTTATAAAAATTTTTAAGTTAACCTAAAAAATATTAAGTGCACATTTTTCTTGTGTATTAAATTTTTTGTGATAAAATGGAGAGATGAACAATTCTAGAATTAAAGAGCTCAAAATGGCTGAACGTGGTGCTCTAATTAGCATCGTAGCCTATGTAGTTCTCTCAATTATTAAGATTGCTGTCGCAAACGTCACAAACTCTGAAAGTTTACGAGCTGATGGGTTTAACAACATCACGGACATTATAGGAAATATAGCCGTTCTTGCTGGAATACGTATGGCAAGACGTCCTGCAGATGATGATCATGCCTATGGTCATTGGAAGGTTGAAAGTGTTGCTAGTTTAATTACTAGTTTCATTATGTTCGCTGTTGGTTTTGTTGTTTTGCGCCAGACGATTATTGACATTATTAATAACGAAAAAACCGCAGTTGATCCTGTGGGTGCCATAGTAGGTATATTCTCAGCAATAATCATGTTCGGAATTTATCGCTATAATGCTGGACTTGCTCAAAAAGTTAAATCCCCTGGACTCATGAGTGCTGCAAAAGATAACCTAAGTGATGCGGTAACATCAATTGCTACATCTATTGCTATCGTAGCTGCATCCTTCAATCTTACTTGGATTGACCGCCTTATGGCCGTTGTGATCACGATTTTCATCTTCAAAACAGCCTATGATATCTTCTCAGAAAGTGCCTTTAGCTTGTCAGATGGCTTTGATGAAGAAAAAATCGAAGAATATAAAAAAGCCCTCACAGGAATAAGAGAAATAGAAGAAATCAAGAATATCCGTGGTCGTACATATGGAAGTAACGTCTTTCTAGACGTCGTTGTCGATATGAGTCCTGATATGTCAGTTTTCGAAAGTCACCAAGCAACCGAAGAGATTGAAAATATACTCAAGACTCAATTTGAAGTATTTGACGTCGATGTTCATGTTGAACCATCGTATCTTGAAGAAGAAGAAAGAGACAGCTACATAGCCCTTGATTTACTTGCTATGGAAGAAAAAATCTTAAATGGTTTTGAGCTTGATAAACTTCTTGACAGAACCTTTAAAGAAATACAATCTGACGGCATAATACTTGATAAGAGCCAAAGATTAATTGAGAAAAAACCTCAGCAAATTGGAATCTCTCAGTTCAACCCAGAAAGAATAAGCAAGAAGACCTTCATATTAACCTATGAATACTTTGAAAACCACCAAACCTATATCGTCACAAGCATTTGGCGCAGGGATAGACATTGGAGATGTATCCAAAGACAAATAACAAAAAGAGAACTTTAGTTTCCTAAAGTTCTCTTTTTTGAAACTATTTTGCGTTTGCATAAAGATTATCTGGATATTGTCCACTAAAATTTGTTAGTAGAGCCTGATCATATTCTGGTGTACCTTTTGAACTCATCTTGTCCATCATTGCTTGTCTCATTTTTTCATTCATCTCTTTTAATCTGCGATCATATTCTTCTTGACTCATATCATCTGGTTTTGGTCCCACAGTTCCTCCTAATCCATAAGCTGGACCAGCTTTCTCTGGCCACATACCTGTTGGGAATGGAGTTCCATAAGCAAGTAGATTGCTTTTATAACCATTTGTATCAATTGTTGGACCTTCTACAACTTGTCCGTTTTGACCAACTCTATAACTAGACATGTGAGTTGCATAGTTTTGTGCTGCTGTTTCAGCCTGTTCCTCTGTCATTCCTTCATTCGATTTAGCTTCTGTAACATCATCTTGAGTAGCTTTTGATCCAGTATCTCCAGAAGCATTTCCCTCTTGATCAGATTCAACTTGACTAGCATTTTGAGATTCAGTAGATTCATTTGAAGACCCTTCAGATGATGACCCTTCAGACGATTTTTCCTTAGATGTTGATGATATTTTACTTTCTTTAGTTTTACTAGAATCTGTCTTATGTCCTCCACATGCTGCTAAAGATACGATTGCTAACAGACTCATTGTTAAAACTGCAACTCTTTTCTTGTTCATTAATTTTCTCCTATAGTTTTTTTATAAATATAGATTACCACAATATTACAATTATTACAAGATGTAATAATTTATTTTTATTAAAATATTTAATATCTAAGAAAAAGAAGATGCTGACTCATTTTTGATAATTTAATTTTAAATAATACTTAAAAGGAAGTATACACCACTAAATTAAACAATGTTTACTTCCTTTTCTTTATTCAATTTTTCACTACTGATTGATTTATCAGTTATTAGTCAAGTCCTCACCGTTTGTAGCAATGACTTTTTTATACCAGTCGAAAGATTTTTTCTTGCTGCGTTTTAGTGTTCCGTTTCCTTCATCATCTTTATCAACATAGATGAATCCGTAACGTTTAGACATTTGACCTGTTCCAGCAGATACAAGGTCTATACATCCCCATGTTGTATATCCCATAAGATCAACTCCATCTAATTCAACAGCATCTTTCATAGCTTGAATATGTTGGCTGAGATAGTCAATTCGATAGTCGTCGACCACATAGCCATTTTCGTTAGGTGTATCTTTTGCACCTAACCCATTTTCTACGATGAACAATGGTTTTTGGTAACGATCGTAGATATCATTTAAGGTAATACGGAGTCCCATAGGGTCAATCTGCCACCCCCACTCGCTAGCTTTCAGATATGGATTAGCAACCGAAGCAAAAATATTACCTTCAGTCTTGGCTAAGAGCTCTTCGTCTGTAGTAGCAACCCTAGATGAGTAGTAAGAGAATGACACAAAATCAACAGTGTTTTCTCGAAGAAGCTCAAGATCGCCATCTTCCATCTTGATTTCAATACCTTTTCGCTCAAGTTCCTTAAGAGCATAAGCAGGGTATTCCCCTCTTGACTGAACATCGATAAAGAAGTAGCTTTCGCGGTCCTTCTGTCTTGACTCAAAGACATCCTCTGGTTTTGGAGAGTAAGGGTAGTAAGCACCTGCCGCAAGCATACAACCTACCTTCATCTCAGGATCCACTTCATGGGCAATCTTTGTTGCAATAGCTGATGCCACTAGCTCATGATGTGCTGCCTGATATTTAACTTGATCTTGATTATCCTCTGGGGCAAAATACAAACCAGCTCCCATGAAGGGTGCATGTAAAATCATATTAATTTCATTAAATGTAAGCCAATATTTTACTAAACCTTTATAACGATTAAAAATAACATTACATAAATTTTCATAAAATCCAACTAATTCACGACTTCTCCAAGCACCATATTTTTCTACCAGATACATTGGACAATCAAAGTGAGTAATTGTTACTAGTGGTTCAATTCCGTATTTTTTACATTCTTTAAAAATCTTTTCATAAAATTCAAGACCAGCCTCATTTGGTTCTGATTCATCACCGCGTGGGAAAATTCTGCTCCAAGCAATTGACATACGATAAGTTTTAAATCCCATTTCAGCAAATAATGATATATCTTCTTCATAATGATGGTACATATCAATTGCTTCCTTTGCAGGATAGATTTCTCCATCAACAAACTCAAACATTTTATCTTGACCTGTGATTACTCCCATACGTTTTTCACCAAGGGGTGCTAAATCAACATTTGCGAGCCCTCTTCCATCAAGATTATAACCACCTTCACATTGGTTGGCTGCTGTTGCGCCACCCCATAAAAAATCTTTTCTAAATGCCATGCTAAATTCTCCTTTTCTCTATTTTTAGTATACTATTTTGATAACACTTTGTCCTACTCTTATTTCTTTTTCGCTTGTAGGAATAACTTCTCTATAATTAGTAGTATTTGTTATAATCACAGGTGTAATTGCTGAATAACCTTTCTCATTTAAAAGTTCTAAATCAAAATTAATTAGTAAATCACCTTGTTTAACCTTGTCACCTTGTCTAACCATTGGATGGAAGCCTTCACCATCAAGTTCAACAGTATTCATACCAATATGAATAAGTATCTCAGCTCCCTCATCTGTTTTAAGACCGATAGCATGTCCAGTTGGAAATACTGTTATTACTGTAGCTTCAGCCGGTGAATAAACCTCTCCAGCAATAGGCTTAATAGCTAATCCATTTCCCATTACTCCTGAAGAAAATACAGGATCTTCAATTTGAGAAAGCTCTATAACTTCTCCATCCATGGGACTTACAAGTTCTCCTTCTACAAGAATAGCAGTGTTAGCATCTTTCTTATCCTTAATAACTTCTTGGTCTTTGAAACAAAGCACATAAGTTAAAATAAAGGCAAGAACAAACGCAATTATTACTGCTGCAATCACCGCTGGAACATTAGATTTAAGGCTTGGATCTGTACTTATCATACCCGGGATTGAAAGAAGACTTATTAATCCATTAGTAAAATTCTTTACTCCAAAGAAACCGATAATGCCTCCACCTACAGCACCAGAAATACAAGATGCGATAAATGGTTTTTTCAATGGTAGGTTTACACCATATACAACTGGTTCTGTGATTCCAAAAAATACAGGGACAGCTGTTGAAATACTCAAAGCCCTGAACTCTTTGTTTCTTGTAATAAATGCTACTGCAAGAGCTGCTCCACCTTGAGCAATCACGCTTGGAAGGGCAAGTGGCGCTAGCACTTCATAACCTTGCATTTGAAGACTAATCATTGCAATCGGAATAAAGCCCCAATGGATACCAAACATAACCATTACTTGCCAAAAACCACCAATTATTATACCCGCTAACAGTGGACTAAATCCATATAGACCATTAAATCCTTTACCCAAGTAATCACCAATTATTGTACCTAGTGGTCCAATTACTACAAATGTTAGCGGAACCATGATCAACAAAGTTAAAAATGGAATAAATACCATTTGTAATACTGAAGGAATTACATTTTTTAAGAAAGGCTCAACCTTACTCTGTACCCAGATTGATAAAATAATCGGAACAACAGATGAAGCATAACCTCCTACACCTAATATTACAGGTATTCCTAGAAATTTCAGTCCATTACCACTCGCTAATGCAGCACTTATACTTGGATGAAGTAAAGCTGCAGCTATTGCAACTGCAATAAATGTATTAGCATTGAACTTTTTAGCAGCCGTATAAGCTAAAAATACTGGTAAAAATGTAAAAATACCATCAGCTGCCGTAAATAATATAGTATATGTTCCACTTTCAACTGAAAGCCAGCCCAGTGAAACAAATAAAATTAATAGTCCCTTTAATACTCCTGCTCCTGCCATAGCTCCAAGAAATGGTGTAAAGATACTTGAAATTGTATCTACTAATTTAGCAAATATTCCCAAATTATCTTTTTCATCTGATTTATTACTTCCTTCTAAATTAGTTATTTCCATTATCTCTTTATATACATCACCAACATGACTACCTATGACAACTTGATATTGTCCCGCACTCTTAACAACTTGAATTACACCAGGATTTTCATTTAATTCTTTTGTATTTGCAATTGAATCATCTTTTAGTTTGAATCTTAGTCTAGTTGCACAATGCACTAGACTTATAATATTTTCATCGCCACCAACACCTTTAACAATCTGTTTAGCCAACTCACTATATTTTCCCATTTTTTCTCCTTTTTAAATTAAAAACCTAGATTGTTAAAAGTGCGTAAAACGTCCTCTTGACAATCTAGGTTTTGCCTACTAAAAGTAACAATCCTTTCTATTGTATTTTATCAATTTATTATTCTATTTATGTGCATTGCCAAATATGTTTTTTCACTTTTATCCATGCCAGGACGATTGGTACTTTTTAAGAATTCATCAATGAACTCGACACAATCAAATGCTTCTTTATACTTCTTACTAACAATACCATAAAGAAATTCATCCTCATCAGTAACTTGGTTCTCTTGTCCTTCTAGATATCTATATACAAAAAATTGTAAATGAGTGACAAGTCTTTGATATTTCAAAGATTCTTCATTAATTTTTATCCCTACAAAATTATTAATAAGTTTAAGAATATCTCTCAATAATTTTGTTGCTTCCATTGTAATAATCATATCTCCATTTTTTTGCTGACTATTAACTAAATGCAATGCTATAAATCCTGCTTCATCAGATGTAAACGAAACATTAAATTCCTTTTCGATTATACTAACCAACTTTTTAGCAATCTGATATTCTTTACTATAAAACTTCTTTATTTCAAACGAAAGAAGATTTGGAATTTCAATATTGTTCTCAACTCTTTCAAGAGCATAATGTATATGGTCCATTAAAGTAAAATAAATGTTCAAAGATAATTCTTTATCTAGTTCAAATTCCGCAATATCAATAAGTTTTTTCACTAAATCGAATTCTTCTATTGGTATATCTGCCAATAAATCTTGAAACTGATTACTCAGTTTGTTGTCTTTTAAAACAAATTCCTTCTCAACTTTACTAACTTCAACTTCCTGACCAACTTTCTTTTGAAATGCCAGCCCTTTGCCCATACAGACTAGTTCTTGACCTGTTTCTGTAGAAGTCAGGAGAACATTATTATTTAATATTTTTTCTATAATCATTTCATTCTCCATAGAAAAAACCTAAAAAATATGCATCGAAAAAAGATGAAATTTTTTAGGTTTTGCCTGTAACTCAGTAACAATCCTTTATTTGATTGTATTTTATCAAATATAATTAAATAAGTCAAGCGCTTTCATTCTAATAATATAAAAATGATGCAGTCATTCTACACCATTTTCATATTATTTATTCACTTATTTCTGCTTTAGCTTCCACTTTTTTTGTAGCAGCTTTTTTTCTTCCTCTTTTTTTCCTAATAACGATATCCCCTGCCTTATTTGTATCAGCAACAAGATTTTTATTTTCAGGATTTTCAAGATAAAAGTCAGCAACTCCATCTTCAATGTTATCTTGGATTGTGCGGCGTAACGGACGTGCACCCATTGCTGGATCATAGCCCAAATCAACTAATTTTTCCTTAGCAGAATCTGTAACATCTAGATGAATCTCATTCTTAGATAATTGATTATTAACATCTTTAAGCATCAAATCAACTATATGGAGTAAATCATCCTTACTTAGTGCACTAAACTCAATGATACCATCAAATCTATTCATGAACTCAGGTGAGAAGAAATCACCTAATTGTCCAAGAACTGAATTTGTACGTCCTTCACGTGCTGCACCAAAACCAACACTTGCTTCAACCTTGCCAGTACCAGCATTTGAAGTCATGATAATTATAGCATCCTTGAAACTAATTGTTCTACCTTGAGCATCGGTTAGGCGACCATCATCAAGAATCTGCAAGAACATATGCATAACATCAGGGTGAGCTTTTTCGATTTCATCTAGCAGAATTAATGAATATGGATTACGTCGAACTTTTTCAGAAAGTTGACCGGCTTCTTCATATCCCACATATCCTGGAGGAGCACCGATTAATTTAGCCACACTATGTTTTTCCATATATTCACTCATGTCAAAGCGAATCATACTATCCTCTGAGCCAAAAAGTTCCTTAGCTAGCTGCTTAGCTAGTTCAGTTTTACCAACCCCAGTAGGACCAACAAACATGAAACTACCAATCGGACGACTATCACTTCCTAGTCCAATTCGATTACGACGAATTGCCTTAGAAATCTTATCTACGGCATTATCTTGACCGATAACATGGGCTTTTAAGTCATCAGCGAGATTTACGAGCTGAGCTTGTTCCTTTTCTTTCAAATCTCCAACTGGAATATTTGTTTTTTGTTCAATAATCTGCTCAATTTCTTTTTCAGAAATTATTGGAGTATCAACTTCTACAGTACTTTCTTTTTGCAGAACCTTCAATTTAGAAATTTGATCCCTATAGTAAGCTGCTTTTTCAAAATCTTCCATCATCATGGCATCATTTTTTTCAGCTTCTGCATCTTCAATTCTTCGTGCAATATCTTCTGGGTTAAGGAAACGAAGAGTTAAATTCATCTTAGAACCGGCTTCATCCAGAAGGTCGATGGCCTTATCTGGCAAGAATCTATCTTGAATGTAACGATTTGATAGAAGTGCTGCCTGTCTAATGGCTTCATCTGTATATTTTACATGATGATAATCTTCATATCTACTTTGTATACCTTTGAGAATAACTATTGTTTCATCAATGCTAGGCTCGTCAACTCGAACTGGTTGCATACGTCTTTCAAGTGCCGCATCTTTTTCAATAATACGATATTCGTTAAGCGTAGTAGCCCCAATCATTTGAAGTTCACCACGCGCAAGAGCCGGTTTCAAAATATTACCAGCATCCATACTCCCATCACCTGTTGAACCTGCGCCAACAATCTCATGGATTTCATCAATAAAGAGAACTACATCATCACGTTCTTTGATTTCTTCCAGAAGTTTTTGCATACGTTCCTCAAATTGACCACGTACTCCTGTACCTTGAACTAGACTAACAACATCAAGTCGGATAACTTCTTTATTTTGTAATTTTTGCGGAACATCATCTTCAACAATTTTTTGGGCTAAACCTTCAACAACCGCGGTTTTACCAACCCCAGGCTCTCCGATTAAAACTGGATTATTTTTTGTTCTACGATTTAATATTTCAATTACACGAGTAATTTCTTCATCACGACCGATTACAGGATCAATTTCTCCACGGCGTGCAAGTTCAGTAATATTGATACCAAATTCATCTAATAAAGTTGGTTTTGCACTTTTTGGTTTCTTTGGTCCATTACCGTTTCCACCTGGATTTCTTCCCCCTGTTTGTGTTGGAGGAACTGACCCAAATCCACTTGCAAAATCACGATTTAATGTGCCAAATAAATCCTCGAATGGATTATATTGACGATTATTATCATCACTATTTATATTTTTAGTTGGTTCAGTTGCTTGACCAAACAAGTTATCTCGACCACCCATCTTCATTTCTTGATAACACTTTTGGCAGAGATCTGTTTGTTGTTTTTGACCGTTCACATTTGTATATAAGTGAATTGTCGCTTCATTTTTACCACAATTTTGACAAAGCATATGAATCTCCTTTTTTACTATTCAAAATAGGTTTTTAATTATATCTAAATCAACCTACTTAGCAAAGTTTTCGTTATAAAGGAATTTGGTTTTTTATTCCTTGACCAAATTTGACCTTTGAAATAATTATATCATTTACACTGTCATTTTATCAAATTATTTGTCTTATATCACTAATAAAATATGACAAAAAACGACCTTAATTAAGATCGTTAATATCGTATTGATAACAAGTTTAAGAAACGATAAATTACACATTATAAACAATATAATTGGTAATATATATGCTTCTTATTTTATTGTAAGCATGTGATTGAAAAATTTTTATTTTTCGAAACGCTTAACACCATCTACCCAAGTAGAAACAAGTTCTAAGTCATTATCTAAAACGATAAAGTCAGCATCTCGTCCTGCTTTAATTTTTCCACATTTATCGTCAATCTTACATGAAATTGCAGGGATAAGACTTGCCATCATTACAGCTTCTTCAGGACTTGCAAGTCCCCATTCAACTACATTTTTGATACCATCTTTAAGTCTTAAAATACTACCAGCAAGATTTCCACCATCTTTAAGTCTAGCGGTTCCATTTTCAACAATTACTGGAAATTCACCAAGCATGTAATCACCATCGGGTTGTCCACCTGCTCGCATACAGTCAGTAATCATAGCCACATGGTCATGACCTTTTTGTTTAATTAAAATATCACAGGCTTTTGGATGAACATGGTGACCATCGCAAATAAGTTCAGCATAAGTATGAGGAAGCTCAAACATTGAACCAACCATACCAACTTCACGGTGAGTTAAGCCTCGCATACCATTGTATGCATGTACCCAGACACTAGCTCCAGCTTGAACAGCCTTAGTTGCTTCTTCAAGAGTACCATTTGAATGGCCTAAAGCCACAACAACACCTTCATCAGTCACAGTATTTACAAACTCTTCAACACCATCACGTTCTGGTGCAAGTGCAATCTTCTTAATTAGCCCACCAGCAGCTTCTTGCCATTCATGAAATTCATCAACACTTGGATTAGAGAAGTAAATAGGGTTTTGAGCTCCTTTGTATTCCTCTGTAAAATAAGGTCCTTCAAAGTAAATACCTTGAATTTTAGCTCCTTTAGCTTCCTTATAATTATCACCTAATCCTTTAGAAACCTCTTTTAACAACTCATGGTTACCAGTTAAAGTTGTTGGAAGGAAACTTGTAACACCAGTTGCAAGAAGCCCCTCGCTCATTTTAGTAAGTACTCCATCGATATCATTATCCATGACATCAACGCCTGCAAAGCCGTGAATATGAGTATCCACAAGACCTGGAGCAATAGTATGACCAGAATAGTCTACGACTTCTGCATCAGCTGGAATATCACTTACATGGTTCCCAAATTTTCCATCTTTAATTTCTAAGTATCCACCTACTTTTGTTTCAAACGGGTAGAAAAATTTATCTGCTTTAATATATGTTGTCATTATATATCCTCCATATTTCTTATCGTTACCTATATTCTACTACTTTAGATTTTAAAGTCAATTGGTATATACCAAAAATAGATTTATTATAGTTTTTAATTTCTCATTTATTGATTTTTGTTAGAGGAATCAGTTTGATTCTGGTTACTAATGTCTACTTTTTTGATTTCAATATTTTCATCAGCTTTTTCCACCAATTTATCCATGACGTCAGTTTCAATTGATATCTTATCTCCAACCTTATAACCTTTATTGTCAGTTGAATCAGTCATTTCAATTATAATACCATAACCACCATTAAACCTATAAATGTCATAAACTTCATATTTCACATAACCATCCGTGTGCATTGTTTTTGAATATATTCTTACTAACTCATAATCAGCTTTTTTTTCAACGTCTGAAGATTTATAGTATGTTGCTTCATCAGTGGATGAATATAATCCATAAATTTTAAACTGCTCTATAATGTTATTTGTCAATGATCCCCAAACAGATACATAATTATCGTTGTCTTCAAAATTGGATTTTAAAAATGTTTTAGCGTCACCATAGCTATTTGATGGTGATACAAAAACAGATTCTTCAGTTAACTCCATTGTTACAAAATTTTTTAAAGTTAATTGATAACCATTAGAAAAAATGAAATGCGTTCCCTCTTGAGTGACATAAAAATTATTTTCTTTACTTGTTTCTTCAGTTGACGTGGAAAATATATCCGCTAATGGATTAACCTCTTCATTTTTTTTCACATAATGCACACCTATTTCTAAGTTTCGAGTTCTGTCGAAAGTAAGTAGTGGTTTATTGATATTCAATTTTATAATGCTGCATGCTATTAAAAATATTAGTATAACTGTTATTAATACTTTCACTCTCAATTGATCCATATGCCAAGTTTTATTAATTGTATCTGAATTTATTCTTTTTTTTTGATTTCTATTATTTTTTTTCTTATCATTTACATGAAAGTTTATTTCTTTTTCACCATATGTTTTATTTTCGACATTAATAGGCTTCTTTACTACATTTTCTTGGATTTCACTGGTTGTTGAATTATATTTTCCATCTTCCTTAAATTCATCAAAGCCAAAAATTTCATCGAATTCTTTTGAAAAATCATCATTACTTGCTTCATTATTCTTTTTATTAGTCATAAATACACTTTCTGATTATTGTTTTTTTCAAACTTCAGCATTTCATCCACCTCTTTTTCAACTACTTTAAAAGTACCGAGCGATTAATTTAACTAAATTCATTTCTCATAAAGCAATTCCATCCTTAATTTCCTTATAATAACACTCCATAGCACTCCATATTAATCTATATATTTTTTATCAACTATGTATTCAAAAGATATTGAGTCTTATATTCAGTATTATTTGAGTATATTTCTTATATATATATACCTACGTATAATAATCAACTTTTTATACTTCATACCATATTTAATAATATTTTTTAAAAAAATATATTTTAAAATAAATTATACAATATTGTGTATTTATTTTGTATTTTCAACAAAACTATCAGAAGTTATGCTCCTGATAGTTTAATCTTGTAAATTTTATATGTTTCTAACGTTAATTTGAAACACTATACTTTCCCAGCATACTGATACTCATTTATTTGCATTGGATTTTATAAGTTCAAAACTTTTTGCAAAAATTTCTTTTTGTTTGTCTAGGGAATAAACATCTATTATTTTTTCATTTTTACTATGTGAACCATCAGAATCATAGAGACTTGAACTTAATGAAATTCCACTACCGTCATTAAAACAATAAACCTTATCTATATAATTAGCGTCACCATATTCAGATATTTTTTGTCTATATATATAAACTGCCTCATAGTCTTCATGTTTTTCTACATCAAAAGTTTTGTAAATTTGTAATTCATTACCATAATTCTGAAAGTAATATGATTTTAAAATATCATTACTCATTATTCCGTCAACCATAATGGTTCTCATTCTAAATTCTTCATTTTTCAAATCAAAATCATATGATAAAAAATTTGCATAGTTATCATAATCAGTTACAGGGGGTACAATAGTCGGTTCTGATTTCATACTTAATCTGTTATATCCTATCACGTTCAACTGAAATCCATTTGAAAAATTAAATGTTTTCCCCTCTTGAAAAACATAAAAATTATCAGTTTTGCTTGCTTCTTTTGTTGGCTTAGATAATACACCATTCAAAGGAAAAAATTTCTTCTCCCCGACAACTAGAACTTGTCCCTCCTTCACTGCTCTTTCAGTATCTACTTTTTCGATTCTTTCAAAGCTTTTTTCATCAGAAGAATTGTTCATGCCTTTCTTATTTCCTGTAGTTTCTGAGATATTCTCATTAAATCTTCCAATGGGCTTCTTCGAAGAATTCTGTTTATTAAATATTAAAATAGCAATAATGATTACAAAAATAAATATATATATAGTTCTATTATTTACTTTTGATACAGATTTTGAAAAAGTATAGTTCTTAAAATTTTTGTCTTTTCTTTGATTAACAAACTTTCTTTTACTTTTTTCGTTAATCTTACCATTATTATGTTCTAATTCTCGTTTAGGCGGCACTCTTTTTAAATCTTCACTGCTAAAGCCAAAAATTTCATCAAATTCCTTTGCAAAATCATCATTACTTGCTTCATTATTCTTTTTATAAGTCATAAAATTCGCTCCCCAAGTCATTAAATTACATCAAAAACTTTTAGCCCTTTAAAACATGCTACGTTTGATCTAACAATATTATTTTTTATTAATTTGTTTCTTTAAAGTTAAATTGGCTATCAATAACTTCTTTAACATGGTCAAAATTTTTCATATCAAATTCATACAAGCTACCTTCCTCATTAGTTTCTGATTCCACATCACTATCAAACATAAATGAGCAATCTATATAAAATTCAGATCCATTGGTAAGTCGATAAATTTTATTAATATGATTTATCGAATAATTATCTTGTATATCCATAATATAAATGCATGCTACTTCATACCCATTAAACTTTTCTGCTGGAAATATTTTATAAAGTTTTGCGTTTTCACCATTTTGTATTTCATAACTGTCAACAATATTATTATTTAAATAGGAGGTATAACCAAGATATATATCATTTAATCCATTATCAGAGTATGCTGAGAAAAAATATTTCGTGCTCCATAGCTACCATCAAAAGGTTCAACATTAATTGTTTCAGATTTACCAAGTTCAGTTAAGTTTTTTGTTTCAAGTTCATAACCATTAGACAAAATAAAGTTTTTTCCCTTTTGATTAACATAAAAATCTGTTGTTTGTTTTTCATTTTCTGAAACCGGACTAAAGACATCAGTTAACGGTTTTTCTGATTCATTATCTGCGATTTTTTTTACTCCATCTTGTAATTTTATACTATCTAGATCAATTTTTTTAGATTCTGTTCCAGGTATTTCAATATTCATTATCATACTAAATACGAATACAACAACCAAACAAAAAATAAATATGCCGCTTAATACAGAAAACATTGTTCTAGATTTTGAACTCTTATTTACTTCTTTATTTTTATAACTTTCATCTGCAAAGATATTTTGAATTCTACTGGATGGAATTTCTTTTTTTATATTATTTGTTTTTCTTCTTTTTTTATGATTTGTAATTATTGGTGACTTATCATCTTCCAAATCACTGAATGAATTACTATAAATAAAAAGTTGATAAAATTAGTTCGAAAAATTGTCATTGGTAACGCTTTTCTTCCCCATATTCTACTCCAAATATATAAATATAATTACTAAGAAAATTCCCTTTGCTCTTTCTTATTTTAAAATTGTTAATTTAAAATAATTATATCATATATATATTAATTAATTTTATCAAAGAACAAAAAAACTATCAGAAATCTTTTCTGATAGTTTTATATCTCCAAACTGATTATTATTTTTTACTATTTTCAGTAATTTGCAGAAGTTTAGTTTTAATTTCTTTTTCCATTCTTTGTAATTCAACTTCAGAAGCACGACGTTTTTGACTTCCTTCCGCCTGAATTCGAAGTGTTTCCTGAATTGTTTCAATTAAATCGTTCTGAGTCTTCTTGAGAGTTTCCACATCAACAACTCCTCGTTCATTTTCTTTAGCAGCTTCAATAGTTGAAGTCTTCAACATTTCACTGTTTTTCGATAGAAGATCGTTAGTAGTTTCTGATACAATTCTTTGACTTGCAAGGGCATCTTTTTGTTTAAGTAAGGTCAAAGCAATAGCAACTTGATTTTTCCATAAAGGAATAGCAGTATTTATTGATGTTTGAATTTTTTCTGCTAACTCTTGGTTTGTATTTTGAATTAAACGAATCTGAGGCGCTTGTTGAATTGTAATTTGTCTAACTAGACGTAAATCGTGAGTACGCTTATCCAATCGATTCTTGTAGGCCTCTAAATCACTAACTTTTTGAATCGCCAAAGCATTATCAGTTGAATTTTCTGCCTCAATTCTTGCTTTAGGAATTATCTCATTTTCTAATTCAGCCATCTTCAATTCAGCACCAGCTATATAAACGTTCAATGCTTTAAAGTAATTTAAGTTCTCATCATATAAATCTTCTAGAGTTTTATTATCTTCAAGTAATCCAGCTTGCTCATAATCTAATTTTACAGCAATTTTATCAATACCTGCACCAATTTTTTGATATTTTTGAGTAACTTCGAAAATTGATTTTTTTACCTTACCAAACATTTTAGTAAAGAAATTTTGATCTCCTGTAACTAAATCGTTAGTATCTGCCTCTTTTAAGCGGTACATAAGATCAGTAAGACTTGAACCAAGTTCTCCTAAATCCTTAGCCTGAACTCTTTCTAAAACACCCTGAGAAAAATCGCCCACACGCTTTTGTGCAGATGTTCCATATTCAATAACTGACTGCGAATTATTTTCATTTAATTGTTCAACAAGCTTTTTAGCCTGTTCCACTTCCTCAGGTGTCAATGTGGCAAGGGTAGAGTTTGTCCCCACCTCTTGAACTTCATTAATACTTTCTACTACTTGCCCTTCAGCCTTATTCTGTAAGCTTTCATTCATCAAATCTTCTAAAATAGGATTATTCATATTCCTCCACCTTCTCCTCAACTTCTTTATCTTTTAAAGCATGTTTTATTTCATCGACATCATCAATTAACATCGCTTGATAATTTTTAGTAATTCTTTCAGAGAGCTTATTAATATAGTAAAGTCTTTCAGCCAACTCCATCTTAACTTCTTGTGTTTCAGGCCTTACTTCAGTTAACTCACCATATTTTTTAACTAGAGTTACCATATTTGGTAAATCTTTATATAGAAAATCATTTTCTTTAGTCATTTCAGCCGGTTCTTCTACAATAGCTTGGAAAATTTTCTTACTTGATTCAAGACCTGCTGTCTGTTCTTCAATAATTTCTAATTTTTCATGTGTAGGTAACTGAGAGTTCCAATATTTTATATTATCTCGCGCTTCTTTCATTGTATCACGGAAAATATCTATATCTTTGTCATCTAACCCTTTTTCCTTGTAATGTTGTATCTTATTAGTTTTACTTTTCTTAATATTATTATTTAATTTATTATTGTTTTCTTTTTTATCCAAGAATAAATATTTTACTATTAGGTAAGCAATTCCTAAAAATATTATTGTTTTCCACATAATTTTTATTCTCCTTTATCTATAAAAGTATTTTAACATATTTTTATCCTTAGAATATACTCCTAGAGACTGATTTTATGAATATGCTTACAAATCATATAAGATTGTGATAAAATATATATAAAAATAGGAGGACATTTTTTGGAAAAACAAAAAATCGCTGTTCTTGGAGCTGGAAGTTGGGGAACTGGTCTTGCTCAAGTTATAAATGACAATGGTCATGAGGCCCGGTTATGGAGTTACAATCCTGAACAGGTTAATGAAATAAACACGAAACATACAAATTCGGCTTATCTTGGAAACCAAAAGTTTGCTGAAAACATAAAGGCGTATTCTGATCTTTCCGAAGCCCTTAATGGAGTTGATGGAGTTCTATTTGTTGTTCCAACAAAAGCTATACGTGAAGTTGCAAAACAAGTTAATGAGGTAATTGATCATAAAGTTTATGTTATGCATGCCTCTAAAGGCTTGGAACAAGGCACTCATAAAAGAATTTCCGAAATTCTTGAAGAAGAAATTCCTCAAGAATTACGAAGCGACATTATTGTTGTTTCAGGCCCAAGTCATGCTGAGGAGGTTGCTGTCCGTGATTTAACTTTAATTACAGCTGCTTCTAATTCTGAAAATGATGCAAAGTATGTACAAAGATTACTCAGCAACAACTACTTCCGCATCTACACAAATAATGATGTTGTAGGAGTGGAAACAGCTGGTGCCTTAAAAAATATTATTGCCGTTGGTGCTGGAGCTCTTCATGGGTTAGGGTACGGAGATAATGCGAAAGCAGCAATTATTACAAGAGGATTAGCTGAAATTACAAGACTTGGTGTTGCACTTGGTGCAGATCCACTAACATATATTGGTTTATCAGGTGTTGGTGATTTAATCGTAACTGGTACTAGTCCTCATAGTCGAAATTGGCGTGCGGGTAATGCCCTTGGTAAAGGCGAAAAACTCAAAGATATAGAATCAAATATGGGTATGGTTATTGAGGGTGTATCAACTACTAAAGCTGCTTATGAATTAGCCAACTCCCTTAATATTGAAATGCCAATTACAGAAGTCATTTATAATGTTTTATACAATGACGCAAACTTACGTGAAGCTATTGAAAATGTTATGACTCGTGAATTCAGATCTGAAAACGAATATAGCATTTAAAAATATAATTATACATAAATAGAAAGAGAATTTTATGAACAAGAAAGCAAACACTGACAATTCAAAAAAAGTAAGAAAAGCAATTATTCCTGCCGCTGGCTTAGGAACTCGTTTCTTACCTGCAACTAAGGCTATTGCTAAGGAAATGCTTCCAATTGTTGACAAACCAACAATTCAATTTATCGTTGAAGAAGCATTAGCTAGTGGAATTGAAGATATCTTAATCGTAACCGGAAAGGCAAAACGACCAATTGAAGACCATTTTGATTCAAATATTGAACTTGAAATGAATTTGAAAGAAAAAGGTAAAGATGAACTTCTTAAGTTAGTAGAAGAAACAACAGATATTAACTTACACTTCATCCGTCAAAGCCATCCTAAGGGGTTAGGACATGCTGTTCTTCAAGCAAAAGCATTTGTTGGTGATGAACCTTTTGTAGTTATGCTTGGCGATGACCTTATGGAGGACAAAGTTCCACTAACTAAACAGTTAATTAATGACTACGATGAAGTTCACGCTTCTACAATAGCAGTTATGAAAGTTCCTCATCAGGAAGTAGACAAATATGGTGTTATTGCTCCTGAAGGTCAGGTTGAAGAAGGTTTATATAATGTGGCAAACTTTGTAGAAAAACCAGCTGTTGAAGATGCACCAAGTGATCTCGCTATCATTGGTCGTTACCTGTTAACTCCTGAAATCTTCCACATCTTGGAAAATCAGGCACCTGGAGCTGGTAATGAAATTCAACTTACAGATGCAATTGAAACATTAAACAAAACTCAACGTGTATTTGCTCGCGAATTTAAAGGTAAACGTTATGATGTTGGAGATAAATTTGGATTCGTAGAAACTACTATTGAATATGGACTAAAACATCCACAAATTAAAGATGATTTAAAACAATACATCATCAAATTAGGTAAAGAACTTGAAGGTCCTGCACCTAAAAAAGAAATTAAATCTGAAAAATAAGATTTTAGAGACTTGTAAATCAAGTCTCTTTTATTTTTATTTATTCATCATTCTATTTCTAATTTCTTTAAAACATGCTATGATTATTTATAATAAAAAATTAGGTATGGTCATATGAACACAGAAGAATTTTATAATGAATTAAATAAATTTAATATCGAATTGACTAACAGTCAAAAAGAACAATTTGAAAACTACTTTGAAACTTTAGTTGAATGGAATGAAAAAATTAATTTAACTGCAATTACGGAAAAGCAAGATGTCTACCTTAAACATTTTTACGACTCTATTGCTCCTATACTCTATGAATTGATTCCTAACGAACATATCAAATTACTTGATATTGGAGCAGGTGCTGGGTTCCCAAGTATCCCAATGAAAATAATTTTCCCCAATATTCAGGTTACAATTATTGACTCACTTAACAAAAGAATTAATTTTTTAAAAGAATTAACTTCAGAACTCAAAATAACAGGTGTTGAATTATTACATGGACGTGCAGAAGATTATGGTCAAGATAAAAGATATCGTGGAAAATTTGATTTTGTAACTGCAAGAGCTGTAGCAAGGTTAAATATTCTAAACGAAATTACCATTCCGTTCCTTAAAAAGAATGGATTACTTCTCTCACTGAAGGCGAGTAAAATGTCTGAAGAAGTATCTGAAGCAAAAAAATCTTTATCAATTTTAGGTGCAAAATTATCTAAAGAGATTGACTATCAACTTCCTAATGGAGATGAACGTCATATAGTGATCATTGAAAAAACAAAAGATACTCCCAATAAATATCCAAGAAAAGCTGGAACACCAAATAAAAATCCTTTATAAGATTACAATAAAAGGATTAGTTAAAAGTCATCTAAACATATTCAACAAAAATAAACACGAGCTATATTTAGAACAAGTGCTGAACGTTCTTACATAACTTGTGTTTTTCTTTTAGATTTTAATCTAGCTTAAGCTAGATTTTTTAAACACATGTAAATTCCCAAAAAGTCATTTGAAATCAACTTAATTAATAAAAAAAGAAGCAAGTATTACTTGCTTCTACTATAGATAGTATATTTTAATCTTCACTTATAACATCGGACGCCTTATCCTGTACATTTTCAGCTGTTTCGTTCGCTGCATCTTTGACATCACTTGCCTTGTCTTTGACATCATCTGAAATGTCATCTACCTTATCTGTTGCTTTATCCGCGACTTCTTTAGTAGCATCAACAGCGTCATTTGCTTTTTCTTTAGCAGCTTCTTTAACTTCTTCTGCTTTATCTTCAGCAGATTTAGTTTTATCTTTTAATTCTTTCGCTTCTTTATTTGCCTTCAACTGAGCTTGTAAGTCACTTAATTCCTTACGCGTTTCATCTTCGAGATTTACAACTAATTTATCAAAGTCACTTCTTTCAAAAGTCCAACCAACAAATACACCCAAAGCAAGCATAATCAAAATTAATAAGATAAGTGGAACTTTAATTGAAAAGAATAATAATGATAATTCTGCAGTATTTAAATTTTGAAAAGCAAAAATAGCAACTAAAACGATAACAATAATTGCAATAACACGTTTAACAGTAAAGAATGAATTTTCATTTTTTTTCATTTTTATATCTCCCTAAATAATAGTATACTTCATTCTAGTAAAAATTTTTGAATCAGTCAAAAAAATGCAACAAAAAAAGCCCAAACGGGCTATATGTAAATATATCTGAAATAATAATGATTTTCTCAAGATGTAAGGTCATTATAGCATTAAAAGTTACAATTTTACAAGTATTTAAACTGATAGTTTTATAGAGTACTTAAATTGTTTACAATTTGTTCTTTATCTTGCGATGGATAATGACTTAATTTCTTTAATACCTTCTTTTTTCAATATCTGTCTTGCCTGATTAATCGTAGCACCAGTTGTATAGATATCATCAAATAAAAGTACCTTTGTTGGTAACTCATATCCTTCGACAATAGAAAAGAGGCCTTCAATTTCTAGCCTGTCAACTTTATTCTTTCTTGACTGATCTTCTGAATCCTTTTTAGTAAAAACTTGAATATAAGGAATATCGCACCATTCAAGAATTGCAGTAACCTGACAGAAACCTCTCTCCTCTAGTCGTTCTGGACTAACTGGTATAGGAATTACAGTATAGCTTTTATATGTGTTAATAACTTTTTTTATTTCTTGAGCAAATACCTGTCTCAGTTGATAATGTCCGACAAACTTGTACATCTTAAAATATTCTCTCATAGCTTCATCATATTTATATATTGCTTGATGTTTGACTTCTTCGCCCTTTTTTAACCAATTTTTACAATCTGAGCAGGTTTCTTTCGTACCTGATTTAAAACATCTTTTACAATGAACATCTGAAATTTTCGTGAATGAAGCAAGGCACTTTTGACATACTCTATTTTCAATTTTTCTAAGAAAAATAATATCAGTGAATTTTAATTGATAGTTAATAAATTTTGAGCATAAAATACAAGTCATCAAAACCCTCCCAGTCTGTTCATCTCTTTTATTTCTAATATAGCATCAACCATACCTTTACTTTTCCCATTATGAAAAAAGTATACCAGACCACTTGTTCTATCAGGACTTCTGCCAGTTCGGCCGGATATCTGAACTAAGGAGCTTGAACTAAAGAGCTTATGGTTTGAATGAAGTACAAACACATCAACTCTTGGAAATGTAACGCCCCTCTCTAAAATAGTTGTAGTTATCAAAATATCAATTTTTTCTTCCCTAAAATCATTAACGAGGTCCTTACGATTTTCGCTAATACTTGAAACACAAGCAATTTTTTCGTTTGGAAAGAATTTTTGTAAAGTTTTTTCAAATTTGTGACCAAATGAAATTACAGGAGCAAAAATCAATAAAGGAAAGCCTGTTGCCCTTTGATCTTTAATATAAGAAAACAGTTTTTTAGGTATCTTTTCTATTTCCCATGGAATATTGCACCAAATATTTTTGGGAACAACTAAGGGACTGCCATGAAATCTTCTTGGTAAATTTACTTTTTTCAAACTTCCTTTAGAAACTTGATTATTAAGATTTTTTGTAGCAGTTGCTGTCAAATATATAAGGCATGATTCATTTTTTCGCGAATTTTCAGCAGCATAATAAAGCATTGGATTATCCGCAAATGGAAATGCATCAACTTCGTCTATTATTAATAAATCAAATGCTTCCTTAAAACGTAAAAGCTGATGAGTAGTTAAAATCATTAATTGCGTCCGATAAAATGAATCTCCTTCTGCATATAACAAGGCTATATCTATATCAAAATCATTAACCATTCGTTTATGGAGTTCAATGCATACATCAACCCGTGGGGATGCAATACCTACTATTCCTCCATTATTGATGGTTTCAGCAACTACCTGATAAATCATTTCGGTTTTTCCTGCTCCTGTTACTGCATGAACCCAAATTGAATCCTTATCTTTATTTGCCTCTATCAAAAATTTTGAAATATTCCCTTGTAATTCAGTTAGCTGTCCTGACCACTTTAAAACACTTTCTTCCCTTTGAGAAAAAGATTTTTGCGGTAAATGATATAAATACTCATCTGACCTTACTCTACCTAAATTTATACATTTTGGGCAATAATAAGCATCTATCTGTAACTTTACTTCTTCTTTCAGATTCTTATTGTTACAGCGGTGACATATAATATATTGACCACTTTCAGACATAGATTCTAGTTTTTGTACATTTTTAGGGACAGATTGCAATTCTTTTTCACTAAGAATACGTCCATATAAAAGTTCTTCCATGCTATTTTATACGTAAAACATATTGAGACATATCAAAAAATTGATGTAGATAACTAATAAATATATATAGAAAAACAATTCGCTTTCTATCAAAAAAGCCCCAGCAAAAGCTAGGGCTGATAATGTTTATTAACGTGTAAACTCATCACGTTGTTTTGCGTCTACAGTACCGATATTCATCAAATCTTTTCCATAAACACGTTTATATTCTTCACGCAATTTTGCTAACTTTTTGGAATCGTTAAACCATTTAGCTCTATCACCTTGCTTCAAAAATACTGTTCCGTTACAATCAAATGTAAACATATCTTGTTCCTCCTCTAAAATTTTATTATCGTCCAGTATTGGACTATTATCTGCTATTGAATCAATCAATTCAAATTTTCCTGGGTTTTGTTTCTTTATTGCATTGTATGTTGGTAACATTAACTCTAAGTAATTATCATAACCACTAGCTGCATAATCTGCCCTAGCTCCTCCTACTCTAAATAACCCTTTGCAATAAGCCTCCAAGGAAGCCGCTCCCTCTACATTATATAAACCATTTCTTTTAGAAACTACAAAACTAAAGGCTTTGAAAAAATCATTTAATGTTGCAAAATGAATATAATAACCTCCCTCATTGTCTGGTCTAGCAGTACCACGGCTCATATTTATATCTAAGTCAATCGGTGTAGAGAAGGGTTCTGAAATACCACTCCAATTATTATCTACACTTCCAACATAAGATGTCTTTTTATCACCCCAGTGACTTTCTATAAACATTTGAGTAATTAAAAAACTTGGTTTTAAATTATACTTTTGAACTGCATTAATTATCAGATTTAGATTATCCTGGGAAATCACATATTCAACATTCCTCAATTCACCTCCAGAATAATTAATCGTTTTATTCACTCTGTCTGTTCCTCCTCAAATTATAAATTATTGAAAATATTATTAAATTTTTAAGGTAAGTCAATTAACGTGT
This sequence comes from Floricoccus tropicus, assembly GCF_001832905.1. Classification (GTDB taxonomy): domain Bacteria; phylum Bacillota; class Bacilli; order Lactobacillales; family Streptococcaceae; genus Floricoccus; species Floricoccus tropicus. The sequence goes on from NZ_MKIR01000026.1 coordinate 140,715, forward strand.
AAACTCATCACGTTGTTTTGCATCTACAGTACCGATATTCATCAAATCTTTTCCATAAACACGTTTATATTCTTCACGCAATTTTGCTAACTTTTTGGAATCATTAAACCATTTAGCTCTATCACCTTGCTTCAAAAATACTGTTCCGTTACAATCAAATGTAAACATATCTTGTTCCTCCTCTATTATTTGTTCTCTTCCTATTAATTTTAATTCATCTTTTAGATAATTATTTAAATCTACAAAAGTTACTCCTGTTGAGCTATTAAATGTAGATAGTGGGTATGTGCGTACTACAGTACCATTATTTGGATATGGAGCATCTAACCCTCCAAAAGGTGCATTATAGTTTGCTTCCCCAGTTATTACAGTATCGCCATCAATTCCCAAAACAATTCCGGTGTGTCCTGCATTCATAGTGTAGTAATTGCCATTATTTGCAGTAATTGAAAATAGTGAAAATGCTACTGGTGTATTACGAATAGATACTTTACCAATATTTGCATTTACGAAGTATTCTACCATTTGATTCCCATTACCACTTAGGATTGCTAATCTAACATTATCAGTAGTATAATTTAGTAAAAACCATGTACTAAATAATGTACAATTCGAATGAATTTCAGGGCTTCCTGGAAGCGTACCGTGATAGTTACCACTTGAATCTAAAGATATTGGACTGTTAAGATACATCGTCATTAACGACTTTGCTTGTGCAATTGTAAATCCTGTTGCCATAATTGTTTCTCCTTTCATTTTATATTTGTAAAGCGCTTTACATATATTATTATAAAATATATATTTTTTATTAAACTCCAACTTTAACCCAAATAATCCTCATGATATACACAAAATCAATTTTTTACTTTTATTAATGACAAGAATTGAAAACATATCGTCGTATATCTTAACTGCTATGTTGATGAGGAGCATTTGCTCATTTAATAGTCATCATAAAAATCTTAATATTTAATAAAAAATGGTTAAGAAAATGGTTAAGTTTTTTTTGGAAACTACTGAAATCTGCTAAAAAACAAAAACGCCGAAACCCTTGTTATTAAAGAGTCTCTGGCGTTTATTGAAATGTACTAAAACGTACGTATGGAGCCGGTGGGAGTCGAACCCACGTCCAAATATCTTGCTACACAAAGGTCTACAACCATAGGCTGTGCATTAATTTAACCATTTAACACAGACACAGCTCAACTGAGTTAACGGCTAGTCTATAAATCTCTTTTGTTAAAGCTAGACAATTTAACAACGTATCCCACTAATTTGAGAACTGGAAATTACCATGGGCGAGCAAAATCTAGTTCACGAGAGCTGGGGTTTAGGCAGCTACTGCGTAATTATTACTGTTTTTAGCAGTTATATTTTTTTTAGCAGATTAAGGTTTGCAAATCCTAGTTGCACTTCATGCTCAATAATACCTGTCGAATCCGTAACGACCCCTTATTAAGCAGTAGCACTATTATAACATCAAATATCTACTTCGACAAATCTTTTCTCTCCTAGACTTGTTGAAACCTTTCCGTTAAAGCTTTCGGTAATTTGGGATAAAATATCATCAACTTTATCTAAATCAACAAAAATTGATCCAGTAATTTCAGTTGTAAACTGAGCATCAATTAATTTCAAAACTTGTGTATCGAGAAAACGATTAAGATTATCAAAAAGAGAATAATCAATGTTAATTTTAATTTCCTGTTGCTCAACGATTTTTACTAAAGGTGCCTCATCTAGAGCATGTGCAACACTCCCTGCATAAGCACGAATCAACCCTCCCGCACCTAATTTAACTCCTCCAAAATAACGGGTAACAACTGCAACCACATTAATAATTTCTCGTTTTTTTAGAACTTCAAGCATCGGAACACCTGCAGTACCTGATGGTTCACCATCATCACTAGAACGCTGAATCTCTTGATTTTCTCCAAGAGTAAAAGCAGAACAGTTGTGATTTGCTTTGTAATGTTCTTTTTTTATTTTATTGATAAATTCACGCGCCTCATCCTCATTTCCAACTCTTTTTAAATGACAGATAAAACGTGATTTTTTTATTTCTTCTTCGTAGACAAAATAGTCATCTTTAATTGTAGTATTCATTTATTACCTCAAAATTTTCATCTGTAGTATATTCTAATATTAATTGTAGCATAAATGAAATAAAATTTATTTATTAACATAACTTTCATTTCATTTATATGATATAATCATAAAAAAATAAAAAGGATAAAATATGAATCAATCAAAAAAGTTAGATAAATTTTTTAATATAATAGAAAAAATATTCAATTTAACAATTTTAATACTAGGTATTTTATTAGTAGGATTTTCCATAATTGGACTAATTAACCTTGGAAAAGATGCTACAATTCTATTTTTATCATTGATTTTTTTAGGGCTTACTCTAATTTTCCAAAGTTTAAAAAAATTATTAAAAGACTTTAATAAAGCTAGTAAGAAGGTAAGAAATCAAATTGATAATCTTTATCTTACATTTTCACTCCTTACAGGATTATCTTTTGTAGTTTTAGCATTTTATTTTTACAAAGTAGATTCTGACTCTGAGGGATTACACAGGATTTTACCAATTGGTATTATTTTTGCCATTATGGCAATTTTAAATATCGGAATGAAAATATACGAAAAATATAACTCACAAAAAACAAAACATTAAATTTTCCACCTATCATATACAAAATAAACACTGACCGAGTCAAGCTAAGTCAGTGTTTTTTTTATTAATATATTTAATTTTTTCAAACCCTTCCAAGGAGAAAGGGATATCAACCTACCAGTAAGGTTAGATTATTCACCAGGAATAGGAATTGATATTTCGATAAGATTTGGGGTTTCAATTAGGCTGATATTGTCTCGATCAATATCAGTTTGATCAATTCTTTTATCAACAAAAAATGATTTAATTTGTTTTCTTTCATCGGGACGAATGGCACGGTGTTTATTAGAAACAACGATTTCATGATGGCTAGGAGCCTTTGTATAAATAACGTCCGTATTACCAGCAGAATAAACTTCTACAAGTTCCGCATCTGTATTTCGCAACTGCTCTCTGACCAGACCACGATGATTGTTGGTAACATTAATTATCTTCATATGGTTCCTCCAGTCTTTCATGTTTATTATATCACTAGTTCTAAAATAATAAAAAAGATAAATGTACTATTTGGTTATTATTTTATCAATAGCGTCAAATAAAAGGGAATAATTAGGTTCATCAGTCATCTCATCCACAACCTCAACATAAACAATTTCACCATCTTTGATTAAATATACACTTCTTGCTAATTTTCCAGTTTGCATTAAAAGACCATACTCTTGTCCAAAAGTGTTTGTTTCATCAGATAAAACTTCCATATCTACGCCTTCGGCGGCACACCAATTCTTTTGTTCATCAGAAGTATTGTTGGAAATTGATAGAAATTCAATTTCTGGATTCTTTGCAGCCTCTTCATTAAAATGACGTGTTTGAAGGGCACAAACTCGCGTATTTATATCCGGGAAAATACTTAAAACAATTGGTTTATCTAGTTCAGATAGGGTGATTGTATTTCCTTTTTGATCTTCTAAACTAAAGTTTGGAGCTTTTCCTTCCATAATTGGTTCTATTCTTGCTACTTCTTCCCCGTTACGTGTTATTACTTTCATATCATTCTCCTTTTACTAAATATTCTAACTATATTTATATTATATAAGAAAAATAATCATTTTACCCATATCTTGTTTATAAAAAAAGAAGGCATGTTAGCCTCTTTAATTATTTCGGGTATACATCCTTGCCAAACCATTTATCTGAAATCTTTTGAAAATCACCTAATTCGTGTAATTCTTTAACAGCCTTATTAATATTTTCTACTAAAGTTTTATCATCTTTACGTGCTCCAACGGCAAAATTTTCTGGCGTGTATTCAGTTTCAATAATGTTGTAATCTTTTATTTCGTTATTTTTATTCAAATAATATTCAGCATATACATCATCAATCAATAAGCCGTCAATACGTCCACTTTTTAGATCTAGAAGAGCTTCATTGAAGCCCTCATATAAAGTTGCATCATTATTTTTTACGATATCTTGAAGGACTTCTGGAGCTCCTGTAAAGGCATCGTAACCACTTGACCCATCTTGTGCACCAAGAACCTTGTTCTTCATGTCTTTGACACTTGTGATATTTGATGATTTCTTAGTAACTAATACTTGTTTATTAGCCATGTAAGGTTTTGTGAAAAGAACTTGTTTTTCCCTTTGGGGTGTAATTGAATAACCATTCCAGATTAAATCTATACTTCCATTTTTCAATTCAGTTTCTTTCATTGACCAATCAATTGGCTGCATCTTAACTTTAATATCGTATTTTTTAAATACAGCATTAGCAAGATCAATGTCAAATCCAACATTATTGCCTGATTCATCTTTGAATCCCATTGGAACAAATGTGTTATCAAAACCTATAACTACTTCTTTTTTGTCCTCAATTTTCTTCCAACCGTCGGCTTTTTCTTCTTTTTTTCCACATGAAACTAAAAATAAAGTTGTTAAAAGTAAACTAAAAATTGTTAAAAATTTCTTCATACTAATCCTCCTTTGAATTAACTGCAAGTATTGTATCGGCTATGGTTTCAGCAAATTGCATATCATGGGTTACAACTATTTGTGTCATTCCAGCTACCTTATTAGCTAGGATTAATTCAGCAACTTGATCTCGAAGTCCTGGATCAAGCGCACTTGTTGGTTCGTCATATCCAATAATCTTAGGATCAATCATCATGGCACGCGCTAGCGCTACCCTTTGTTTTTGACCACCAGATAAGGCATAGGGATATAAATCTTTTTGTTCAAATATACCTAAGTCAAATAGAAGACTTTCTGCCTTAGATACTGCATCAACTTTACTCATATTCATTGTCTGAATCGGACTTAAAGTTAGATTATCAATAATTGTCATATTAGGGAAAAGTTGAAAATCCTGAAAAACAAAACCCAAGATGTTTCCCCTTACATAGCCATCATGAGAAATTTTTTCCCCATTATAAATGACTTCCCCACTATCAATCGATTCAAGCCCAACAAGCATTCTAAGTAGAGTGGTTTTACCACCACCACTTGGTCCTACAATCGCTAAAAGTTCTTTGTCTTCAACTAATAAATTAAAATTTTCAAAGATAACTTTATCGCCAAATTTTTTACAAATATTTTTTAATTCTAGCATCTCACCTTCTCCAATCTCAATTATTTATAGAAATCAAATTTCTTTTCGATTCTCTTAGATAATAGTGTTAACAATCCTATTAGAACCAAATAAATTAATGATACGACTATCATTGGAATCAAAGTCACATCTCGGCTCATAGCAATTTTACCTGCTCGAAGTAAGTCTCCCAAACCAACAACGTATACCAATGAAGAATCTTTTACTAAATTAATAATTTCATTAAAAATACTTGGTAAAACGATTTTTACGACTTGGGGTAATACAACGAAACGTGCTGTTTGCCATTTATTTAACTGTAAAACTTCAGCAGCCTCAATCTGTCCTTGAGGAATTGCTTGGAGTCCTCCACGGAAGATTTCAGCAAAGTATGCTGCATAATTAAGCACAAAAGCTAAAATAGCAGCTGGCATTCTATCTAGTGTTATACCCACCATTGGTAGTGCATAAAATATAATAATTAATTGTACTAATAAAGGGGTACCACGCATTAGCCAAACGTAAATATTTGTCAATAAGCGTACTGGGAAAAATTTAACTCTTAATAAAAATGCAACTATCATCCCTAACGGTATTGATAAAATCAATGTTATTGCAAAAACTTGTAAGGTAGTATTCAAGCCTGATAATAGTTGAGGGAGTATTTCTGATATATACTGCATAGTCACCTCCTTAAAAATATAGTGTTATAATTATACAAATTTTTAGATATTATTGCAAGGTATACCAATTCTTATTTTATAGCAATTCTTTATTTTATATACTTATTTTGATATAATATGCCCATGGAAAATAAGAAAAAAAATAATAATTTAGGCATCATTATTGGTGCCATTGTCGCTCTAATTGCTATATTTGGTCTTGTTTACTTTGCAAACAAAGGAGAGAAAAAAGAAAGCACAAAAAGTGCAGAATCATCAAGTACCAAAACTACTACTAGTAAAGAAGACTTAGAAAAAGTTGATTTACCTCAATTATCAGACAAGGTTTCTGATGATGAAGCAGAGGTTAAGATGATTACCGAAGAAGGTGATATCACAATCAAACTGTTCCCTAAATATGCGCCACTTGCAGTTGAAAACTTTTTGACGCACTCTAAAAAAGGATATTATAACGGAGTTGAATTTTTCAGAGTTGTGAAAGACTTTATGATTCAAGGTGGAGATCCTAAGAACAGTGGTACAGGTGGGGAGTCAATTTGGAATGGTAAAGATGCAAGTATTGACCCAGGGACTGGATTCCGTAACGAAGTATCTAATCATCTTTTCCACTTAAGAGGTGCCCTATCAATGGCTAATGCCGGAGCTGATACAAATGGAAGTCAATTCTTTATTGTACAAAATCCTAAGGATATGAGTGATGGGTTGCTATACGATGAATTTCCTACAAAGATTATAGACGCATATAAAAATGGTGGTGTTCCTAGTCTGGACAAAAACTATTCTGTCTTCGGACAAGTAGTTTCAGGAATGGATGTGGTTGATAAAATTGCTAATGGAGAAACTACAGCAAATAGTTCTGGGAATGAAAAATCAAAACCAGTTAACCCAGTAAAAATTAAATCAATTGAAGTCATCAAAGATTATGATTTTAAAAAATAGAGAAAAAACCAGTTAGCCAACAACAACGGCTCACTGGTTTTTTCTTCGAAATTCTAATTGAAATAATGTATAAATAATGATGCTATGTTGAAATATATGAAAACACTTGTCAAATCACTCATAGTAGAAATAAAGGGACCACTGGCAACTGCTGGATCAAATCCTAATTTCTCCATAAGTATGGGAATAAGACTCCCTGCAAGGTTTGCGACTGTAATAGCGCAAAACATTGCAGTCCCAACCGCTATTCCTAGAATCATATTATGTTTCCAGATACTAACAACTATAAAAATAGTGATACCAGTAACAAGCCCTGTAATCAACCCAGTTATTAGTTCTGATAAAATCATAGTCATTAAACTATTTTTTTTATCCTCATCACGAATTGCTAGACGTCGTACTGCAACCGCTAAAGATTGAGTTCCTGCATTCCCTGCAGTACCTGTAATTAATGAGATAAAAACAGCAAGAATGCTAGCTTTTGACACCAAACTATCAAAATGATTAATAAGGCTGGCAGTTCCCATTCCTAAAAATAGAAGAGCAATTAGCCATGGTAAACGTTTTGAAGCTGCTTGCCATGGGTTTTGGCTTACATCTTCCGTATCAACCCCTGCAAGTCCCGAATAGTCGCTAGCTGCTTCTTCATCGATTACGTCAATGATATCATCGACTGTTACAATACCTATAAGCTTATTGTCCGTATCAACAACTGGTATTGCAAGTAGATCATAGTCACGGAAATATTGAGCAATCTTTTCTTGATCCTCATTTACATCAAGTTTAATGATGTGGTCATTATAAATATCGCTGATTAAAGTATCATCATGACTTGTAATAAGTGCACGTAAGCTGATTACACCTAATAGCCGATTCTGTGAATCAATTACATATACATAATAAATTGTTTCAGCTTCTTCAGCCTGTGCCTTCAAAACAGTCATTGCTGAGCGGACTGTTTGATTTGCGACAATCGAAACGAATTCTGTGGTCATAATCGCCCCAGCAGTTTCATCGTCGTAGTGAAGTATGCGTTTAACCTCCGTCGACTCTTCAGCATCCATACTATCAAGAATTTCCTTCATGGTTTCTGGTTCTAAGTTAGCAAGTAGGTCGGCAGCATTATCCGAATAAATTGAGTCAAAAATTTCACCCAAATATTCCTTACTCATTTCGTCAACAAAAGGATTAATATCAATATCATCTGAATCAAAAAGGTCAAAGATATCAGCAATTTCTTTAGGACTCATAAGATTATAAAACTCTAATCTCTCCACTGGATCCAAAGAAAGGAAAAATCTACTTTGATCATACAAGTGATGATTTAGAAATGATTCACGGAATTCGTTTATCTCATTATTTTTTAGAAGTTCTTTAAGTTGAACAAAATTTTTCTCAAAATTTATTTCTTCATTCATTGATTAAATTCCTCATATCTTCTGGAAGATTTGCTTCTAATTTTATTTTTTCATTTGTGAAAGGATGAATAAATTCCAATGAATGGCAATGCAAGGCCTGTCTTTGAATTTTATTTATACTTCCACCATATAAGTCATCTCCCAACAAAGGAGCTCCCAAGTGTGAAAAATGAACCCTGATTTGATGAGTTCTACCCGTATGAAGTTTGATATCTAGAAGCGAAGTATCATCTTTCTTTTCAAGTAGTTTATAACTAGTATGTGCTTGTTTCCCACTTTCAGCAACACAACGTTTAATAATACTTCCTTCTTCTCTATCAATGGGAAGAATTATCTCCCCTTCTTTTTCAAGCATGTCCGAAGATTCAACAAGAGCATAGTATTTCTTTTCAATTGTTCTATCTTGCAACATTTTATCCATATGTGAATGTGCAAAACCATGTTTTGCAAACATCATAAGACCTGATGTATCTCTGTCTAAACGCGTTACAATATGAACTTTTTTGTTCTCATAATTTTGTCTAATCAGGTAATCTTGAACAAAATTTGAGATAGTATTATTAGGATGAACTGAACTTGTCACACTTGCAAATCTTGCTGGTTTGTTAATTACTAAGAAATGTTCATCTTCGAAGATAACATCAAGTGGATATTTTTGCGCCAGCAGTTTTTCAGAAGGATTTTCAGAAGGTATTGTTATTTCAACAGTATCTCCACTATTAACCATGTGCGTTACAATTTCTTCCTGCCCATTAACAAGGATTAAACCCCCAGCAAACTTTATTTTAGCTAGAAGTCGTTTTGAAATTCCCTTTTGAGCCAAAAATGTTTTTATTTTAATGTTATCTTGCTCAACTTCATAGGTAAATTTCATATTTCTTCCTTATCTAAAATCTAATTTACATCACCAATAAAGGACTCCTGTACCCTTTTCCAGAAAGAGCTATGACGTCCACCAAGGAAACGGACCACTGTTCCATCTAGTGAATACTCTAATCCAGCTAAATTGGTAAATTTATATTCTAATCTATCAATGGTAAGGCTATAATCAAGCGCCTTATCCAAATTCAAAATAATATTTTCATCTTCAGTTACTACCACTGGTGCCCCTAAAGTTCGATAAACACGGTTGTTGAGCGAAGCAATCTCTGCCATCTGCATGACTTTTAGTCCGGGGTGTAATACCGCACCGCCAATAGATTTATTATAAGCTGTACTTCCAGTTGGTGTTGAAATTGAAAGCCCATCTCCTCTAAATCTTTCAAAAAGAAAATTTGAAATAAAGACATCAGCGACAAGTGTTCTACTTAGACGTCGGACGGTTGATTCATTAAGTGCATATTTCTCAAAAATTTGACCATCAGCCATGACAGCCTTCATCTTTAAAACAGGGTAGGCTACAGAATTTTTCGGGTCCTCATTTACTATTGCCTCAACAAGTTCTTCAACCTCACTACATAGATAGTCTGTGTAGAAACCAAGATGCCCCGTATGAACTCCAACAAAGCGTATTGTATCCAAACGTCTACCATATGTGTGAACTGCCTCTAAGAGCGTCCCATCGCCCCCAATAGAGATCACGATATCAGGAGTTTTTGGATCAACCTCAATTCGTTTGACCTTTAATTTTTTACGAATTTTCTTCTCAACATCTACAGATTCTGCTGACCCACTTGATACAAAAGCAACTCTTTTACCATCTGTAATATTCATCATTGTCATCGCTATTTCCTACTCCATCATTCAATTTGTTAGCCGGTGGATTAAAAAGTAATTGAGCTTCTTGAATTTCTTCACGGATTTGGCTCATCTCTTCATCCAAAGCATAGGCAATTTTAGCAGTTTTAGCAATTCTTTCTTTCAATTCTTCCGGAAACTCACCTTGATACTTGTAGTTAAGCGAGTGCTCTATAGTTGCCCAAAAATTCATTGCCAATGTTCTGATTTGGATTTCAGCTAATATAAGTTTACGTCCATCAATAGTTTCAACAGGATATTCAATAACTACATGATAACTCCTGTAACCACTAGCTTTTTGATTTTTAATATAGTCCCTTTCTTGAATTATTTTAAAATCTTTTCGATCCCGTAATAATTCTAGAACTTCTTCAACATCCTCAACAAATTGAACCATTATTCTGATTCCAGCAATATCTTGCATTTCTTGCTCAAGATTTTCTTTTTTTACACCTCTTAATTTTGCTTTGTTCTTTATGCTCTCAATTGGTTTAACTCTTCCAGTAACAAATTCGATTGGAGAATGTCTATTTTTCTTCTGAAATTGTTTTCTCATTCCACGAAATTTAACCTTAAGCTCACCAACTGCTTGTACGTATGGATCTAAAAATTCTTCCCAATTCATATCTTTAAAAGGACAAGGTTAACTTTTAAATAGATTGTTTTTTAAAAGACTTGCCACATCTCCTTTTTCACGTTATAATCAATAATAATTTTACCACAATTTAGAACGGATTACATTATGACTACCAATTTAGAAATAGAATATAAAACCCTTCTCAGTCTGGATGAATATGATAGACTAAAAAAATATTTTAGCCACGTCACTCCAATCAGACAAACTAATCACTATATGGATAGTCACGATTTAATAATGAGAAGCAACCGATTAGCATTACGTATCCGCACCTTTGATAACGATGCTGAAATGACATTGAAAGTCCCTCAAACAATCGGAAATATTGAGCATAACGCTGCTTTAACTTTAGAAGAAGCGCATGGGATGCTTGAGGCAAAAAAAATTAATGATAATCTACCTCAAATTTCTGATATTCTTTCAATCTTAAAAGAACGTGGAATTGACTACGGGAAAATTACAGTTCTCGGAAGTCTAACTACCATCAGACAAGAGATGGAAACTGATATTGGACTAATGGCGCTAGATAAAAATACTTACTTCGATGCCTGTGACTACGAACTTGAACTTGAAGTTCAAGATTCAGTAAAAGGAAAAAAGGATTTTAAAAAATTCTTAATTGATAAAAATGTCGAATTTAGATATGCCAAAAGTAAGGTAGTTCGTTTCCTAAAAATGTTAGATAATAAAACAAAAAATTAAAATAATGCCTACTCTAAATAATTTTAGAGTAGGCATTTTAATTTATTCTAAGACGTTTATATATCTATTTAAAGATTTTTCAAGTTTTTTTTGTAAATAGTCAATTCCAATACACAAAAGCCAGTAAATTATTGCGACCATTACATACATGGTCATATAATCAAAAGTTCTACCACCAACTATTTTAGCTTTTTGGAAAATATCAGGTATTGTAATCATGGCAGCAAGTGACGTCCCCTTAACCAAATCCATTGCCACATTCCCTAGTGCAGGAATAGATATCCTAAAAGCTTGGGGAATAATAATATATCTTAAGCTTTGAATGAAAGTAAAACCTTGAGAATATGACGCATCCCATTGTTCAAATGGAACTCCAAGAATTGCCCCTCTATATATTTCGCAAATAAATGCACTGCTACTCAATGTAAAGCATATTATACTCGCAACTAAAGCACTTAGCTGGATTGGTAGTCCAAAGTATAACAAGAATAGTAAAACTAATGCAGGTACACCTCTTAAAAATGAAACATAAAATCTCACAAAATATTGTAAAATTTTCGATTTTGTCATCCCAAAAACAGTTAAAACTAGTCCCAAGACATTACCAAGAAAAAAGCTTGCTACTGAAAGACCGATAGTGTATTTTAATCCTGAAAGTACAAAAGGTAGAGAGTCAAACATTAGTTTGACATCGATTTTCGGGATATACATTATTTACTGTCTACTGTTTCAATTTTTTTATCTGATTTCACCGATACATCTTCACCAAAATATGTATTGGATATCTTAGCTAAAGTTCCATCCTTCTTCATCTCTTCTAAAGTTGAATCAACTTTTTCTCTTAATTTATCACTTTCTTTTTTAAATAGAAAACCTGATTCACTTGGATCAAAGTATAGACCATCTAAAATTTTTACTGGAATATTTGGTAGGGCACCTACTGACATTTTTTGTAAATAATAGTCATTAATGATAACATCTGTTCTTCCATTTGCCACATCAGTTAAATATTGATCATTTGTCGCATTATCATAAGTAACAGGAATAGCTCCCATCTTTTCAGCAAATTTCATGTAACTAGTATTAGGTTCACCAGCAGCTTTCTTACCTTTTAAATCATCTAAAGAATGGATACCTGAATCGTCGCTTTTTCTAACAATTAAGCTAGTAAATGAATATTTTATTGGAGTTGATAATGAAAATTTCTTCTTTCTATCTTCAGCAGTTAGACCGAAATCATTTGCTGCAAAATCTGTTTCTCCTTTATCAAGAGAAGCAATTTGGCCATCGACATTGTATTCTTTGAATTCAATTTTTAGATCTAAACGTTTTGCAACTTCTTTGGCTATATCAACATCATACCCAACTAGTTCATTTTTATCATTATAATATGATGAGGGAAACAATGTTCCAGATGTGGCTACAGTTAAGATTTTTTTCTCTTCAACTTTAGATAAGCTAGGATCTCCGCTCTCTTTTGTTTTAGCTCCACAAGCAACTAAAAATACCGTTGCAAAAGCAACAACAAACAATTTATATATGTTTTTCTTCATAATATTTTTCCTATCCTTAATATTTTTTATAGTGTAAGCAATTACATTACAAACCGATATTATAGCAAAAATATTGAATTATTGCTTACATTTTGTTTCACAAATTCACAAAAAAACTACTCTCGCAAGAGTAGCTTTTTTACTTTATTATTGAATTTCTGGAACATACTCATTTACTAAAGCAACAACTTCTTCCATTGTAGAAGTTTCTGTAAGAGCTTTATTAGCAAGCTCTTCCATTTGTTTAGTATCAAGTTTCTTCATAAGGCTACGTGTTTTAAGAACAGATGTAGCACTCATTGAGAATTCATCTAATCCCATACCAACTAATAATGGTACTGCGATTTGATCTCCAGCCATTTCTCCACACATTCCAGCCCACTTACCTTCAGCATGTGCTGCTTTAATTACGTTATTTATTAAACGCAAGATTGATGGGTTGTATGGTTGGTAAAGGTATGAAACTTGTTCGTTCATACGGTCAGCAGCCATTGTATATTGAATAAGGTCATTTGTACCAATTGAGAAGAAGTCAACTTCTTTAGCAAATTGGTCTGCAAGCATTGCTGCTGCAGGGATTTCAATCATAATACCAACTTGAATGTCGTCAGCAACTGAAACACCTTCGTTTAAAAGATTAGCTTTTTCTTCATCAAATACTTTTTTCGCTGCGCGGAACTCAGTAAGAAGAGCAACCATTGGGAACATGATACGTAATTTACCATGAACAGATGCACGTAATAGAGCACGAATTTGTGTACGGAACATTCCATCACCTTTTTCAGATAATGAAATACGTAATGCACGATATCCCAAGAATGGGTTCATTTCTTTTGGAAGATCAAAGTAAGGAAGTTCCTTATCTCCACCGATATCCATAGTACGAACTACTACTGGTTTACCATTCATTCCTTCTAGAACTGCTTTATAAGCTTCATACTGCTCATCTTCAGTTGGGAAGTCTTGAGAATCCATATATAAGAATTCTGTACGGTAAAGACCAATTGCTTCTGCACCATTATCATTTGCTCCAACAACATCTTTTGGAGTACCGATATTTGCTGCAAGTTCAAAATGTTTTCCATCAGCAGTTTCAGTCTTAGCATCTTTTAATTGTTCCCACTCAGCTTTAAGAGCTTTGTAAGCTTCTCCTGCTTTATGGAATTCTTCTTGAGTTTCTTCAGAAGGTTCAATTACTACTTCACCAGTAATTCCGTTTACTGCAAGCAGTTGACCATCTTTTACTAACTCAGTAATATTATTTGTTCCAAGTACTGCTGGAATTTCAAGTGTTCTAGCCATAATAGCTGAATGGCTTGTACGTCCACCAATATTTGTAATAAATGCTTTTACAAATTTACGATCTAATTGAGCTGTATCTGAAGGAGTTAAGTCATGAGCAATCACAACAACTTCTTCATTAATCATTGCTGGACTAGGAAGTTTAACTCCTAGAAGATTTGCAAGAACACGTTTAGCTACGTCGCGAATGTCAGCTGCTCTTTCTTGCATATAAGGATTATCATCCATATTTTCAAAAAGAGTAATGAACATATCTGTAACTTCTTTAAGAGCATGTTCAGCATTGGTTTTTTTAGCACGAATAGTTTCTTTAATTTGACCAATCATTTCTGGGTCTGAAAGAACCATTAAGTGAGCATCAAAAACTGATGCAGCTTCTTCTCCAAGGCTTGACACTGCTTTGTCACGGATAGCTTGAAGCTCGCCTTGACTTGCAGCTAATGCTGCGTCTAGACGAGCTTCTTCGTTGTCAGTATTTTCGACAGTAACTGTCTCAAATGACAAATCCGGTTGAACAAGCAGATATGCCTTAGCTACCGCAACACCATCGCTGGCTGCAATACCTTTAAGCACTTCTGACATTATTCAGCTAGACCTTCTTTCTCCATTGTTTCAGTGATAGCAGCGATTGCGTCGTCTGCATCAGCACCTTCAGCAGTGATAGTAACGTCAGCACCTTGACCAACACCTAGGCTCATTACACCCATGATTGATTTAAGGTTAACTGCTTTACCTTTATAGTCTAAGTTGATATCGCTAGTGAATTTGCTAGCTGTTTGAACTAGTAAAGTCGCTGGACGAGCGTGAATTCCTGTTTCTGCTACAATGTGAAAATCTTTAGATGCCATTTTGCATTCTCCTTTGAATTGTTTATATTGATTTCTGAAAAAATTCATGATTTTTTCATATAGGGTAACCCCTTACAAAGAAAATTCTATCATAAACTGATATAATTTGCAATCGTTTACTGTCATATAATTGGTAAGAAAAAAAGCAGATTAAACTAATCTACTTTGCTTTCGTTTTCAAAAATTTCCATTACTAAAGCCTCTGTCTTATCCCATCCAAGGCAAGGATCCGTAACTGATTTTCCATAGACTTCAGGATGATCTTGTCGACCATCTTCAATGTAACTTTCAATCATAAATCCACGAACTGATTTTCTTATTTTTTCATTCCAATCACGATTGATCAATGTTTGACGAACTATTCTAATTTGCTCCATAAATTGCTTACCACTGTTATCGTGATTTGTATCAATTACAATAAATGGATTCTTTAAGTTCATTTTGTCATAGATATCTATAGTATGTAGAAGGTTATCGTAGTAGTAATTAGGTACATAACGACCATCTTCCTTTAGTCCACCACGTAAAATAACGTGGGCTAATGGATTTCCTGAAGTTTTAACCTCAGTCCCTGAAAATAGAAATTCTTGAGGATGTTGGGCTGCATAGATACCATTGAACATTACTTTAAGATTACCACTTGTCGGATTTTTTAGACCAGTTGGTGCATCTATTCCACTTGCCACAAATCTATGTTGTTGGTTTTCAACACTTCGAGCACCAATTGCATGATAGCTTACCAAATCATCAATCAATGATAAATTTTCTGGGTATAACATTTCATCAGCAGTTGTTAGACCTGTTTGAGTGATAACTTTATAATGTAAATCACGAACTGCCTTTATACCATTTATTAAATTTGGAAGAGCATTAATATTGGGTTGATGAATTAATCCCTTATATCCATCTCCATTAGTTCTAGGTTTAGCCGTATAAACTCGCATTACCATAAAGATTTTATCTTTAACTTTTTCTTGTAATTTAGCTAAGCGATGTGCATAATCTAACACTGCTTCTTCATTATCACTTGAACATGGACCAATTATTAAAAGTAATCTATCATCTTCACCTTTAATTATAGCTTCTAGTTCTTTATCTCTTTGTAGCTTCTTTTCTAACTCTTGCCCTTTTAACTTACCAAGATTTTTTACTTCTTTCATATCTATCTTGGGACTTGTAACTTCAAACGTCATAATATATATAAATTCCTCATTCTAAAAAATATTAAAGTAGTACAAATAATGTACTACTTTCTTCACTATTTTACCAGATTATTTTCATGTTCAAAAATTTCTAGTACTAAATCTTCTGTTTTTTCCCATCCAAGACATGGATCAGTGATTGATTTACCATATGTATCAGGATGATCTTGACGTCCGTCTTCAATATATGATTCAATCATAAATCCACGAACATATTTATTTATCTTTTCATTCCATTCACGATTAATTAACGTTTGTCGAACAATTCTAATTTGTTCCATATATCTTTTACCACTATTATCGTGGTTAGTATCTATCATAATAAATGGATTTTTTAAATTTGATGATTCATACATTTCAATGGCATGTAATAAATTATCATAATAGTAATTTGGAACATATCTTCCATCTTCTTTTAATCCGCCACGTAATATTGCATGTGCTAATGGATTACCAGAAGTCTTCACTTCTGAACTTGAATATAAAAATTCTTGAGAATGTTGAGCTGCATAGATACCGTTAAACATCACCTTAAGATTACCACTTGTCGGATTTTTCATCCCAGTTGGCATATCAATTCCACTTGCTACAAATCGGTGTTGTTGATTTTCGACACTACGAGCTCCTATTGCAATGTAACTTACCAAATCGTCCACCAATGGTAGGTTTTCTGGATATAGCATTTCATCAGCAGTTGTCAAGCCTGTCTCTGTAATGACTCGATAGTGAAGGTCACGTACTGCCTTAATACCATTAATCAAATTTGGCAATCCTTCAACATCAGGCTGATGTATTAATCCTTTATACCCGTCACCGTTTGTTCTTGGTTTAGCAGTATATACTCGCATTACAATGAATATTTTTTCCTTAACTTTTTCTTGTAAGGCCGCTAATCTATTTGCATAATCAAGAACTGCTTCTTCATTATCACTAGAACAAGGTCCAATAACAAGTAGTATACGATTATCTTCACCCTTAATGATAGCTTCTAACTCTTTATCTCTCTGATTTTTTCTTTCTAAAGCTTCTCCTGTTAACTTACCAAGATCCTTAACCTTCTCCACATCAATTTTTGGACTAATAATTTCAAATGTCATAATATTCTAAACCCTTCACTTATATATAAAGTAGTGTAATTAATTACACTACTTTAGCTTCTTATTCAATTATAGTTTATAAATTTTTTCCATGGCAGTTTTTAAATTTCTTACCACTTCCACAAGGACAAGGATCATTTCTCTTGACCTGTGAAAAGTCAATTCCTTCTGCTCTCAATGCATCCTTATCACTAGCAACTTTATCATCTACAAGCATGTTTTCTTGTGATGCTGTCATAACTACATTTGGAGATACTGGACGTGGGGCTTCTTGATGAATTTGCGCTTTCATCATCAGACGAGTCACATCGAATTCAATTGAACCAATCATGTCATTAAACATTGTAAAGCTCTCTGATTGATACTCAACTAAAGGATTATTCTGTGCATATCCTCGTAAACCAACTGATTGTCTCATTTGGTCTAAAGCATCAATATGATCAGCCCACTTGCTATCAACTACACGTAAAATTACAGCCTTTTGGAATCTTAATCTTTGTTCATCATCAGCAAGTTTAGACATTTGATTTTCATAATGTTCACGAACTTTAGCATAAAGATAATCCGTTACTTGCTCTGGAGTTTTACCTTCTAAATCTGCACGAGTTATTGAATCTTCAGGAAGAAGAGAGGCTTTTGTAAACTCATAAAGATCATTGATAGAATCTTTAGATAAAGTATTTCCGCCTTGTGTTTGTGTAGCAACTTCTCTTTCAATTGTTCGTTTAAACATTCCAAGAAGAGTCGACGTTAAATCTTTCGTTGCAGTCATCACTTCTTTACGTTGCTTATAAATAATCTCACGTTGCTCACGCATTACATCATCATATTGAAGTACTTGCTTACGTGAATCATAGTTATTACCTTCAACACGTTTTTGGCTTGATTCAACTTGACGAGTGATTAGACGTGATTCAATGATAGCATCTTCATCAGCCAAGTTCATACTTTCGAGGAAAGCACTTACTCGCTCACTACCAAAACGCTTCATCAGTTCATCTTCTAGCGATAGATAGAATCTTGATTCACCCGGATCTCCTTGACGACCTGAACGACCACGTAACTGATTATCAATACGACGAGACTCATGACGTTCAGTACCAATTACAGCAAGTCCGCCACGTTCAACAACACCTGCACCAAGTTTGATATCTGTACCACGACCAGCCATATTTGTCGCAATAGTAACTGCTCCCATTTGGCCTGCATTCATGATGATTTCAGCTTCTTTAAAGTGATTTTTTGCATTAAGAACTTCGTGAGGAATACCAGCCTGAGTTAGACGGTTTGAAATAATTTCACTCGTTTCAACACCAACAGTACCAATAAGAATGGGTTGGCCTTTTTCGTGACGTTCTTTAACATCCTCTACAACAGCATTATATTTAGATTGAAGAGTTGGGTATAAAAGGTCATTATGGTCAATACGTTTGATAGGCTTATTTGTAGGAATTGGGATAATCTGCATATTATAGATTTCTCTAAATTCATCAGCTTCAGTTTTTGCAGTACCAGTCATCCCTGCCAATTTTTTATACATGCGGAAGAAGTTTTGATAAGTAATTGAAGCCATTGTCTTAGATTCATCTTGAACAGGTACACCTTCTTTAGCTTCAATAGCTTGGTGAAGTCCATCTGAATAACGACGGCCTTCCATGGCACGACCTGTAAATTGGTCAACTATAAGAACTTCTTGATTTTCATCAACCATGTAATCTAAATCTAGTATCATTATGAAGTTTGCTCTTAATGCATTATCAATATAATGAGTGAGTGCCGCATTTTCAAGATCATACAGATTATCTAAGGCAAAATATGACTCTGCCTTATCAATCCCACTCTCAGTAAGAGAAATAGTTTTTGATTGTAAATCGATAATGTAGTCTTCATCAGCTAATGATTTCACGAACATATCAGCTCTTGCATAAAGAGCACTAGAGCCTTCAGATTGTCCTGAAATAATTAAAGGTGTTCTGGCTTCATCAATAAGAATTGAATCGACCTCATCAACAAGAGCAAAATTCAAATCACGTTGAACTAATTCTTCTGTCTGTGTAACCATATTATCACGAAGATAATCAAATCCTAATTCTGAGTTTGTTGAATAAGTGATATCACAGTTATATGCTTCTCTCTTTTCTTCAGGTGATTTTGCATTCAAGTTAATACCAACTGAGAGTCCTAACCAGTTGTATAACTCACCCATTTCAGTTGCATCACGAGTTGATAAATATTCATTTACTGTTACTACATGCACACCTTCACCACTAATTGCATTAAGATATACAGGCATTGTTGCAGTAAGGGTTTTACCTTCCCCTGTTCTCATCTCTGGTACATCACCATTATGAAGAACTATTCCCCCCATAATTTGAACATGATATGGATAAAGACCTAAAACACGTTTTGCTCCTTCACGAACAACAGCAAAAGCTTCGGGTAAAAGTTCGTCTAAAGTTTCACCATTCTGGTATCGTTGCTTAAACTCTGGTGTCTTCGCCTTTAATTCTTCATCAGTCAAAGCAGCCATTGCATCAGCATATTTTTCAACTTCGTTAGCTTGCTTATCTAGTCTTTTTATTTCACGCTTATCATTCTCAATAAGTTTTCTTACAATATTATTAGCCATTTTCTCTCCTAGTGTATAATACTCGTGCCATTATAACATTTTCATAGTTGTTTTTCAATCTATCAAAAAGACTAGAATTAATTTCTAGCCTAATCTACTTGCTTTTTTCGTCGCAACTTTCTTCTGTCTTTCAAGCTCAAATCTGATCCTTTCTTCAGGAGCATATTCTTTTTCCCAGTTACTAGGTTTTAAAACCTTATGTGTAACTTCATCAAAATGTGCCTCTCCATCTGGGAATATCTTCCCCATATTAGCACGATGTACAGCATCAAATATCTCAGCAGGATCTACACCCATTAAAACAAAACTTCCATAAGTAAGATAAAGCATATCAGTCAAAGCGTCTACTTCATTTGTCAAAACATCATCGATATTTTTATTTTTAGAAATAACTTTTTGTTTTGCCTTATCAATATCCGTTTTCATTTTTTCAGTTATAGTTTCAAAAGATTCTTCATCTCCTTTTGTTGCTGCATAAAGAAACTCAACCATTTCCTCTACCTTAAAGTCAACACGATTACTTGCTTCTGATGCTGAAAATACTCTTGGAATTTCTTGAGTCTTTCCATCCATTAATTTATGGAAATCTTTAGCTTTGTTGAATTCCTCATCACGACTACGGAAGGTTTCGTGATCATAAAAATTAATAAGTCCATAGTGGGCAATAGCTTTTGCTATTCCATCTTGATTATTTGTATCCGTTACATAACTGGCTACTTGTTTAACTTGATGGGTACCATTTCCCATAGCCACACCTATGCCAACACCACCAATCATTTCTATGTCGTTATTACTATCCCCAAATGCCATTACATTCTCTAGAGTAAAGCCATATTTTTCTCCAACTTTTGCAATACCATTAAGCTTTGAATTGTTTTTTGCTATTATATCTACAGAATATGGATTGCTTCTTGTGATAGTAACATTTTTAAAGTTCGCTTCAAGTTCAGGAGTTTCATCCTCTGTCGCTACCATTACCACTTGATAAACAGGTTGGCGAATAATTTTTTCCAAATCCATGCGTTGTGGTTTAACTTTTCTTACAAAGTTTTTAAAGGTATCTTTTAGACTGTTAGAAATTTGTCCAGGTAAAATATGGTTAACAAACTGAGCCGTTCTCGTTTCACCAAACTTAATTAGACCACTTCCCAACATTCCATCTGCACCTCCAAAAGAAACATCTCTATGATTCTTCCTTGAATATGCTAATATCTCTCTTAAACTTTTTTTATCAATCGGTCTTGTACTGATAGTTTCTGATGGTGAAAATATATACTGACCATTATATGTAATAGCAAAATCAAGTTGAAGATTTTCCATTATTGGAATAACAAAAGCAGGACCGCGTCCAGTTGCAACCCCAACAAGAATACCTCTTTCTTTGAGTTCTGCAATTGCTCTTTTAGTACTTGGCAAAATATTCCTAGTGCTAGTGAATAATGTACCATCTAAATCAAAAAATACTGCTTTCGTATCCATCTGTTCTCCCCATAATAGAAATTTGTTTGCTTGAATTAGTCTAGTAATTATTATACAATTTTTATAAAAATATTTCACTTAAAAGACTAATATCAAAGGAATCAAAATGAAAAATATTCTTGTATTACATACGGGTGGTACTATTTCAATGCTTGAAGACGAAAGCGGAAATGTAAAACCCGATCAAATAAATCCTATGAACAATATACAAGTCGATCTAGACAATGTAAATCTGATAGTTGAGGATTTTTTTAATTTACCAAGTCCACAAGTAACACTAGAAGATATGCTAGAACTCAAAAGAAGAATTAAGAAAGCATTTTCTGATGAAAATATTGATGGGGTTGTAATTACCCATGGAACAGACACTTTGGAAGAAACTGCCTACTTCCTTGATTCAACAATTGAGAGAGGGAAACCGATAGTAGTTACAGGCGCTATGCGTTCAAGCAATGAAATTGCAAGTGACGGAACGTATAACTTTTTAACCTCTATTCGTGTAGCTGCAGATGATAATTCAGCAAACCGAGGAGTTTTGGTAGTTATGAATGACGAGATTCACTCAGCTCGTTTTGTTACTAAAACTCATACGACTAACGTTTCAACTTTCCAAACACCAACGCACGGTCCTCTTGGGCTTTTAACAAAAAATCATATTCTATATTTCCAAAATGAACACGAAGATAAGCATATTGATATTGATAGTGTTAAAGGAAATGTTCCGATTATAAAAGCATATGCTGGTATGACAGGTGAACTTATTGATTTACTTGATTTGGATAGACTTGACGGCTTAGTAATTGAAGCACTTGGGGCTGGAAATCTTCCACCACTTGCTGCTAGAAGTCTTGATAGAATTTTAAAAAACAAAATCCCAGTTATTCTTGTATCTCGTTGCTTTAATGGTATCGCTGAACCGGTATATAGCTATGAAGGTGGGGGTGTTCAACTTCACAGTGATGGCGTATTATTTAGTCGCGAAGTTAATTCTCAAAAGGCGCGCATTAAACTTTTAATCGCACTAAATGCAGGCTTAAAAGACTTTGATTTTGTAAGTTATATGGAAAATTAATACAGCATAAAGCTATCAGATTTATAAATTCTGATAGCTTTTTTCATGCTCTTTGTTATCTACTTGCTTACTACGAAAGCATTAGGTAATTCTCTTTCTTTACCGTTACTCAAATTATTTACAAGTTCACCATCATAGTACATCTCGCTTGATCCACCACCATCAAGATTAGTAGCATTGACTGCGCCAAGATTTTCCATGATTTCTTGTAAATCATAAAGTGTAGCTCCAACACTTGATGACGAACGACCTTCAATAACAACAAAGAAGAAAGTCCCATCAGCAGCTTGTCCAATAGCCGTTCGAGGTTGGTATCCACCTGTAGATTTTTCAGTTACTTGTTTTTCTCCATTAACCAAAAGATATGGCCCAAATGATATAGCATCATCAATTCCAGCATCAATCGCTTCTTGATAAGTATAGTCACCCAAGACAAGTTTTCCTTCCGAAGTCATTCCTATCATTTGATAAGAAGTGTCCTTATCTCCATATAGAAGCTTACCATCAATAATTGTTAAAGAATCTAATGCCTGGTCACCAGTTGATTCACTAGCACGGTCAAAGTCAAAGCCCGCAGCATTTAAAGCGACCTTGTAAGAATTATTTGCAACCGTATCTGAAAGTTTAGTCCCACCACCAGATGACGTTAAAGTATTTACTAACTTGACCGTTGATGGATCCTTAATTGTAACAACATAACCCTTATAAGTAGAGCCACTAATTTCTTTGATAGAAGTATTATTTTCATCAGTAGATGAAGTGCTTATTTTTGGTGAAGCAGTGCTTAAAGAGACTGCCTCACTATTTGACTTGCTCGTATTTTCAACCTTATATTTAGCCAAAATAGTATTTATTTCATTTTCACTAAGGAAGCTCCTTGCAAGCCATTTATGATTTGAAGTATTCATGGCTGTTTGAACCCATAAATCACGCTGATTTGCAAAAACATCTGTTTTAAAAAATATCGCTAGAGCACTACTAGTTATAAAAATCAATGTTGCCAAAACTATTGTCAGCTTTTTCCACAAGGGTTTTACTTTTTTGTTTGTTTTTCTTACCATAAAGTTCACCTTTCATTATCTACGACCACCAGGTCCTCCACCTTGACCCATACCTCCCATTTGGTTATTTGCTTGTCCACTAGTTGTGATGGTATCAGTTAGCTTATATTCTTTACTATTAATTTTCACACTGCTTCCATTTTTCATGTTGGGAGTTGAAACAAAGAGGAAACTGTAAGAATTTGATGGTGTGTAAGTCAATGTATCTTTGCCATCCTCAACGGTAATCTTACCACTGGATTCTTCGTATACAGCAAGACCTGCCTGACTTCCTTTAGTTGTTTGTGCCATGCTTGATGAACCCATTGCTAAAAGGGTACCTCCTGATTGATTAAACTCACCATTGAAATCAAGAGGAGCATCACCATCACCATTTTGTTCAACAATGAGAGTCCCTGCTGACATATTTACATTACCATTACTATCAATTCCATCTCCGCTTGCTTTAACGGTCGTACTTCCACCAGTAATGTTAATAATAAGATTTTCATCAACCTCATCACCACCACCTGGCATACCATCATTCATATCAGGACCTCCTTGTCCTCCTTCATCAGGTGGTGTTTGTCCATCTGATTTTTGCATATCTTGATCTTTATCAGCCTTATCATTAGTTTTACTATTAGTTGATTTTGTATCTTTAGCATCAGAATCCGAAGTTGATGATGAAGCATTTATTCCATCATCCGAAGCAATAATGGTATTTTTACCGCCTTTAATATTAATAACTTCTGCCTCAAAACCTTCATATGATTTAGCGATATTTGTTGTACCACCTTCTACATTAAGCGTTTTAGAAGCTTTGAGTCCCTTTTTCTCAGCTGAAATATTAATTTCACCGTCTTTAATTGTAATTATTCCCTTACCATCTTTTGTGCTAGTAGCTTGAATTCCATCACTTCCTGACTTAATATCGATTTTACCACCATTAATAATTACTTGGTCAGTTGCCTTAATTGCATCTGTTGTACTCTCAATTGAGTACGTTCCACTATCAATTGTTACTATATCTTTTGATCGGATGGCTGTTTTATAGTTTGATTTTACAGATAATGATCCTTCACCTGTCAGTACTAAATCATTTTTAGCATATAAAGTCGCATTTGGTGCATCATCGGTTGTTGGATAATTACTTGAATCAGAAAGATAGTTTTCACCAACAAGTGAGATGGTTGTTTTAGATGCACTTTCTGAATATATGGCTGGCCCAGAATCAGAGGAAATCTTAGCATTTTTAAGAATAATTGTTACTTCAGACTTATCAGCTTTGATATGAATCTGACCTTTATATTCTCCAGTTAAGATATATATTCCATCCTTAGTAATTTCAACAGTTTTACCAGTTTCTTTTGATAAATCAATAGTTGTTGCATTACTTTCATCTACTTTACTATTTGTAGACACATTTTGAACAGTTGCTGTCTGACTTGAACTTGTCTTCGTGCTTGTTGCTGAAGAATTGTTGGAACAAGCCGCTAAAAGCAAGCTTGAACTTAGTAAAACCATAATTTTCTTTAATTTATTTGCTGACATTATAATACCTCACTATTCTGTGCTAATCTGCCTAAGGAAACAGGTAAATTCCCATTTCGAACTCTAATTTCATCAATGAGCTTTTTCTCATCTTCAATATTTTTTAATTTGATATTGTAGCGAAGCTCATACAAACTTCCCATATTTGTAGTCTTTACTGATTCATTATCAAATTGATAGGTAAACTTATTTAGTATTGCATCAAATATACCTGGAAAATCCAAATCCTCAGCAATAGTTATTTTAAGTGTACGCTCGGCAACTTTATTTTGCTCACCGAACCTGAGAGTATTTAAAGTAATGATTAAAAGTGCTGTGATTGCTGAAAATATAGCTGCCTCCATATAGGCACCCGTTCCTGTAGCAAGTCCTATCGCCATCGACCAGAAAACACTTGTTATCTCACGCGCACCACCTGCAACCGACCTAAATCGAATAAGGGAGAAGGCTCCCATGACGGCTACTCCCGTACCAAGATTGCCATTGACAAGCATTATTACTAGCTGAACAAGAACCGGTAGGGCAACTAAGGTGATAATAAAATTTTTACTATAAACATTGCGGTAAGTATGTACCAAAGCTACCAGTAAACCTAGGGCAATAGATACCCCGACTCCAATTAACGTATTAAGCATAAGCTTTCTCTCCTATATCTTCTATTTTTCTATCCAGTTCCTTAAAATTTTCGCGTGGAACTATAAAATCCTTATAAACCCGTGCATATTTGGAATAACTAGCCTTAAAAGCTCCAATCTCGCTCAGTGCTTTTGAAAACCAAAGTGGGTAACTAGCCAAACTCTTGACCTCCATAAGTACGTCTACATCTGGGCTTACACCTCTCATTCCATCTTCTTGAAAATCTAACTCATCTAAAGAATAGCGAATGTTAAAATCAAAAGTTACACGAAAATTTCCGTCCTCAGGTGTGTAGAGAGCTTTCCTGTCATAGGCAATCAAAACCTTTGGTTCTAAAACCTGCTGGCTGAAAAGATAAGTTATTTCACGATTCACTTGACTTTTTTTACTTTGGAAGGGATTTTCTAGTGCTGTATAAGTATCAATTAAATTCAAAGCTGAATAAGGTTGTTCGACACGTCTTTTGTAGACTATACCGTTTACTTTCTTCTTGATTTCCAAATACACATTTGATTCGGCTGTGGGTAATCCATATGATCGTATGCGAAATTTTTCCTTGTAATCAGGTTTTTCAATTGATTTTCTTATCATGTCAAAATTATCAGTATCATAGTAAAGTGAATATATAGTATGAAGTCCATATTGATCTTCAAAAAGTTTATCTTTTGTAAGCATCCTTAACTTTTCATATTGCTCAAAAGATAAAGTATATTTGACCTCTCGCCTTTGAAAAACATTCTTTAATTTCATAAGCCTTGCTCCTTTTTGTTATTTTATTTGTATTAATAATAATTCACAAAGCTTTATCAAACCTTTCACCAAACTTGCTTAAAACTTAATCCAAACTTTAAGATTCCTTAAAAAGAAAAAATGCACCATTCTTTAAGAAAAGTGCATTCATAGAAAAAAGGATGAACCGAAAGCCCATCCCTTTTCTTTATAATTTTGATTATAGGCGAGAATTTAATTCTTTACCTAATTCTTCATATCCTGGTTTACCAAGTAATGCAAACATATTTTTCTTATATGCTTCAACTCCTGGTTGGTCAAATGGATTAATAGCATTCAAGTAACCAGAAAGTCCAATTGCAATTTCAAAGAAATAGATTGCATAACCTAATGTAAATTCATCTTGTTCAGGAAGATTTACGATCATATTTGGAACTCCACCGTCTGTATGAGCAAGTAATACTCCGTCAGCGGCTTTCTTATTAACGTAGTCCACATCTTTACCTTGAAGATATCCAAGACCATCTAAGTCTTCATCTAGACTAGGAATTGTGATATTTTTTGTAGGCTTATCAACACGAACAACTGTTTCAAACATGATGCGAGCACCTTCTTGGATGAATTGTCCTAGAGAGTGTAAGTCTGTTGAGAAGTTTGCTGAAGTTGGATAAATTCCTTTTTGATCCTTACCTTCAGATTCCCCAGCAAGTTGTTTCCACCATTCTGAGAAGTACTGTAGGCTTGGTTCATAGTTTGCAAGAATTTCAGTTGCATATCCTTTGCGATAAAGAATATTACGAAGTGCTGCATATTGGTATGCTTCATTTTCTGAAATCTTATCAGACGTATATTCCTTACGTGCAGCATTAGCTCCATCCATAAGTGCCTTAATATCAGCCCCACTTGCAGCGATTGGAAGAAGTCCAACAGCAGTAAGAACAGAGAAACGTCCACCAACGTTATCTGGAACTACAAAAGTATCCCATCCCTCAGCATCAGCTTCAACTTTAACTGCTCCACGAGATTTATCAGTTGTAGCATAAATACGTTTATTAGCTTCTTCTTTACCATATTTCTTAACTAAAAGTTCTTTAAATACACGGAAAGCGATAGCAGGTTCTGTTGTAGTCCCAGATTTTGAAATTACATTTACAGAGAATTCTTTATCAGTAACATACTCAACTAAGTCAGATAAATAAGTTGAAGAAATTGAATTACCAGCGTATAGAATTTGCGGTGCTTTACGTTCTTCTTTAGATTGTAGGTTTACAAATGAATTATTTAAGAAATCAATTGCAGCACGTGCCCCAAGGTAAGAACCACCAATACCAATAACTACAAGAACTTCTGAATCAGATTGAATTTTTTTAGCTGCTTTTTGAATACGAGCAAATTCGTCCTTATCATAGTTTTCAGGTAAGTCTAACCAACCTAGGAAATCAGAACCAGCACCTGTTCCCTTACGAATTAATTCATCAGCTGCTGTTACTTGACTTTGCATATAATCAAGTTCATGTTCAGCAACGAATGGTGCTAATTTACTGTAATCAAATTTAATATGAGCCATAATATCCTCCAAATTTTTTCTATTTAGTGAACTTATCCACTAAATTAGTCTTTCACAGTAATTTTATCCTTTTTCTATTCATTTTTCAACATATTGTAAACATTTTCACTCAAACGTTTGCACAATTTTATACAACAAAGCTGAATATAAAATAAACTTATGCTAAAATTAAGCCATGAATAAATATGACACAATAGTAATCGGTGGCGGACCTTCTGGTATGATGGCATCTATAGGTTCTAGCTACTACGGGCATTCAACAATGCTAATTGAAAAAAACAGACGACTTGGAAAAAAACTTTCTATGACTGGTGGCGGACGTTGCAATGTTACCAACAACGCTAATATCGATGAAATTATCGAAAATATACCTGGTAATGGAAGATTTCTCCATTCAACATTCTCACAATTTGATAACCAAGATATAATAAACTTCTTCCAGGATAACGGCACTCCACTTAAAGAAGAAGACCACGGTCGCATGTTTCCAACAACAGATAAATCAATGACTATAATCAATGCTCTAATCGATAAAATGAAGGAGCTCGGTGTTACCATCAAAACTAAAGTCGAAGTTGTTTCGGTCAAAAAGACTGGCGATTTTTTCGTGGTTAAAACAAGCGATAAGGAAGAATACCAAGCAAGTCGTGTCATTGTAGCTACTGGTGGTAAAACTTACCCTTCTACTGGCTCAACAGGATTTGGTCATGAAATTGCAAGACGATTTGATATTCCACTTACTGATCTAAGACCTTCCGAAAGTCCATTAATAATGAATAAACCAATTAAAGACCTTCAGGGAATTTCAATGGATGATGTGACTGTAAAAGTAGGGAAAAAGACCATTGTTCACGATATTCTTTTCACTCATTTTGGTTTATCAGGGCCTGCTGCACTCAGAGCATCAACATATATTAAAGAACCAACAAATATATATTTGGATCTCTTTGATAACCTCAATCAAGAAGAACTTGTAAAAAAATGGTTAACTTTTGATGAGAATAAGGCTATAAAAAACTCTCTTAAAAGTGAATTTCAAGAGCGAGTTTTACTATATTTATTAAATATAGTTGGAATTGAACCGCAAACTCCTCTTAAACAAGTAAGTAAGCAGAAATTGCAAGAACTTGCTCACCTAGCTAAGAATTGGGAGCTAGCAATTGAAAAAACTTTTTCTCTTGAAAAATCTTTTGTAACTGCTGGAGGAGTCGAACTAAAAAATATCAATCCGAAGACTCTAGAGTCGAAAACCGTTCCTGGACTATATTTTGTCGGTGAAGTTTTAGATATTAATGCACACACTGGCGGATACAATATCACTTCTGCACTCGCTACTGGATGGGTAGCTGGAACTAATTAAGTAAAAATCATATATTGACTAAGATATGTAATGAAATGTCAACTTAGGTGTCTTAAACATAAAAATTATCGTAGAAATTAACAAAAAATTCAGAAAAAACTTCCCATTAAATCTAACAGGAAGTTTTTTTATATAGCTAATATGTTTTTATTTGTCCTAATTTAATAATTTCAAAAATTTACTTGTTTTTATCTTTTTTTAATTATAAAGTATAGAGTGGGAAAATTTCTTGTATTTATTGCAATCACATGCTTTTTTTATGCAATATTTTCTACAAAAATTATGGGAGGGTTTTTATGTCAAAAACTCAAAAAGGTATGAGTCTTGGAGCATTAGTTCTAATGATTTTCACCTCGGTATTCGGTTTTGCTAACGGACCTGTTGCCTATTATTTAATGGGTTACGGATCAATAATATTTTATGTCCTAGCAGCAATCTTCTTCTTCATTCCATTTGCACTGATGATGGCTGAATATGGTTCAGCAATTAAAGGGGAAAATAGTGGGATGTATAAATGGCTAGAAGTTAGTGTAAGTCCACGTTTTGCATTTGTTGCAACCTTCATGTGGTTCGCTTCATATGTAATTTGGATGGTTTCTACATCATCCAAAGTCTTCATTCCACTAACAACCGCATTTGCTGGAAGCGACCAAACTCAAAAGCTTAGTATGTTTGGATTAACTTCTACTCAAATTGTAGGTCTAATGGCATGTCTATGGATGATAACTGTTACCTTTATTTCAATCAAAGGCGTCAAAGGAATTGTAAAAGTTACGAGTCTAGGTGGTTTAGCTGTAACCAGTTTAAACGCCGTGCTATTAGTAATTTCAGGAATCATTTTAGTTGCCAATGGTGGTAAGCTAGCTCAGCCATTTGAGCACATTATGTCTTCACCAAACCCTGCTTATCAAAGCCCACTTGCCATGCTTGGGTTTGCTGTATTTGCAATTTTTGCCTATGGTGGGCTTGAAACTTTGGGTGCAATGGTTGATAAGACTGATAAGCCTGAGAAAACTTTCCCAAGAGCAATTATCATTTCAGCTATAGTTATCTCAGTAGGTTATGCTTTAGGTATATTCCTATGGGGAGTATCAACAAATTGGAATACTGTTCTTTCAGGTAAAACAACTAACCTTGGTAACATCAGCTATGTTATGATGAATAACTTAGGTTTTGAATTTGGTAAAGCTATTGGTCTTAAAGAGGCAGCTGCAATTACTATGGGTAATTGGTTTGCTAGATATACTGGTCTTGGTATGTTCCTAGCTTATAGTGGGGCTTTCTTCTCTTTAACTTATTCACCTCTTAAAACTCTAATAATGGGTACTCCAAAGAAATTATGGCCAAAAAAATTCACTGTATTGAATAAAAATGGTATGCCAAGTTACGCAATGTGGATTCAATGTGCTCTAGTAGTAACAATCATCCTTGTTGCTTCATTTGGAGCAAGTGACCCTAGACAATTCTACAATGTATTAACTTTAATGGCCAATGTTTCAATAACCTTACCATACCTATTCTTAATTTATGCTTTCCCTAAATTTAAGAAAAAAGAAGGTTTAGATCGTCCATTCCAAGTTTATAAATCATATTCTACTACTGTTATTGTTAGTACAGTCGTGTTTATATTAGTTCTTGGTGCCAATGTTTTCACAATTATACAACCAATCATTGATGGTGCAGGTCCAAAAGATACAATATGGATGCTTGCAGGACCTATTGGATTCTCAATAATTAGTATTATAATTTATCAAGCATATGTT
This sequence comes from Floricoccus tropicus, assembly GCF_001832905.1. Classification (GTDB taxonomy): domain Bacteria; phylum Bacillota; class Bacilli; order Lactobacillales; family Streptococcaceae; genus Floricoccus; species Floricoccus tropicus. The sequence goes on from NZ_MKIR01000026.1 coordinate 171,869, forward strand.
AACAGAACAAAAAATGATAAATAATTAATTAAAAAGAGCTATCAAGCTCTTTTTTGATATTTTTTTATTTTTAATGCGTGCTATAATTAAAATATTAATGTTATAGGAAAAAATAATAATCATTAAAAAGAGGAGAAAATTATGAAAAAAACACAAAAACAATTATCTAGAGAAGTTAAAGATCGTTTTGAAGTTACTATCAGTGGAGGATTATTGCAAAATATTTCAATAGTTACAGACAGAAGTACGGGAGTACAATATTTAGCTGTACCCAATAGCGGGCTTTCTGTAATTGTTGACAAAGATGGAAAACCTTTATTAACTGAAATAGTTGAAGAACCAAAATCTGAAAAAGATATGTCTATTTTTTAACACAATCATTCCCTATCTCTCACTTTTTTCCTTGCCCTGCAATAGAATGTAGAAAAGAAAATGAATATAAAAAATATCAAAAAACCTCAACAAGTGTAGTAACTATATAAATACTATACGGTGTCTATTGATATTATGTTTATATAAAATGATTTATAATGAATTATTTACTAATATCGTAAATATGAGAAAAAATAATAAGGAAAGAAAAACTAAAGTTTTGGAACTTTCAACAAGATAAAAAATGTTATTTATTTGTAAAAAGAAGTCCTGGAGGTATTTATGAATGAATTTTTCGCAAAGTTTTTACGAGTGTTATCTTGGATATTAATTGTAATTAATTCTGTAATCTTAGTTTTTTTGATTATGATGTCAACCTTCGGCTTTTACACTTTTACTGCATTTGGCAATATGATTACTGGAACTTCTGCGACAGTTAGTATTGGTGATATAGCTATAAATACTATTTCACTGTGGATAGAACTGATTCAAAAATGGTTGAATGCTCCTTTTGATTTTTCTAATGAAATTGTAGTATATTTTGACATAACGATATTAATGTATTTAATACCAATTTTAATTTTGAAATTTGTTCATACTACAAAAAAACAACTTCAAAAAGCTCTATAATTCTAGTGTGGGTGTAAAAAACCATTCACACTTTTTTGATGTAAATAAAAAAATATAACTCTCTGCTAGAATAGTTGATAGCCACAAAAAAATTTTTACAAGAGAAAAGACATATGCTAAATAATGATTCTATCAGAAATCTAATAAGAATTGGAGAACATAACATTAATTTTACTATAGAGATTATTAATAAATCAATCGAGAATATTAATCGTACTGCTATGCAGCCACATTAACTAGATCATCTAAAATCAGAATGCAATAATACTACCTTATAGCAATGGTAGATTTGAAGCCACGAACAATAATGCTATGTCTAAGAGAAGAATAATGATTACACAAGGAAATTTATCTCTGTCAACAAAAAAGTAACACGTTTAGCGTGCTACCCAAACTATTATTAACTGAACAGATATTTTATACCCCCATAACATTTGGTAAAGAGCTGGTATATAAAGGTTTTATAATCTATTTCAAAGCCCTTAGGCATGCCTAACTTCAATCGCAATCTCGTACTTCGATGTCGCTGAAACAAATGCAAATAAGCTTACTAGTTTCAGTGGCAAGTTCGGCGAGGGCTTTTCCGTACTTCGCTTCACTACGATGTCCATAGAACTTAGATCGCTAAAGCGATTAGTTCTAATGGCAAGTGTTCGTAATTCTTCGAATTACTCCTACTCCGCTAATTCCATTAGCTACGATGTCGATAAAACTTAAGCAAGTAAACTTGCTAGTTTTAATCGCTACTTCAAAGTTCTCAGACTCACTAAACTCTTTACTTCCTTTGGTCGTAAACTCGTTAAGTTCGGCGAGGAGCTTTTCCGTAAGTGTTCGTAATTCTTCGAATTACTCCTTACTAACTTCAAAGCTCAGGCTAGGGATTGCGTTTAGGTTTAATGGTGCGAAGTTTTCTTTTCCGTATTCACAGACGCTTGCTGCTGCTATCATTCCTGCGTTATCTCCACATAGTCTTAATGGTGGGATAATAACTTTGGTATCTGTAATCTCTTCTGCTAAGCGTTCTCTTAGTCCTTGGTTAGCGGCAACTCCACCTGCAACAACTAAGTTTTTAACTGGATATTGCGCAAGTGCTTTTTTAGTTTTTGCAAGTAGAATATCAAGAACTGCAGCTTGAAATGATGCAGATAAATCTTCATTTGATAGGGTTTCACCTTTTTGATCTGCATTATGTTTTAGATTAATGAAAGCTGATTTAAGTCCACTGAAACTGAACTCTAAATTATTTTCCTTAATCATGGCACGTGGAAAATTGTAAATATCCTTGCCAATATGAGCTAGTTGATCAATTTTACGTCCACTTGGATAAGTAAGCCCCATTACACGACCAACCTTGTCATAGGCTTCACCAACAGCATCATCACGAGTTTCACCTACTATTTTGTATGAACCTGGTTCTTCAACATAGACTAATTCAGTATGTCCACCAGAAACCAAAAGAGCTAGAAGTGGAAATTCTAATTCATCAACTAGGCGTGCAGCCCAAAGATGACCTGCCATATGATTAACAGGGATTAATGGCAAACTATTTGCCCAAGCAAAAGCTTTTGCAGCAGCGACACCGACCAAAAGTGCTCCAACTAGTCCTGGACCATAAGTCACAGCAACAGCATCAAGTTGTTCAACGTCAATATCAGCCTCAGCCATCGCCTCATCAATACATAAAGTAATTTGCTCTACGTGATGGCGGCTAGCAACCTCAGGCACCACCCCGCCAAATCGTTTATGACTAACAATTTGACTAGCAATAACATTCGACAATAAATCATCATCATTTTTCAAAACAGCCACACTAGTTTCGTCACAAGACGTTTCAATGGCTAAAATATATCTATCTTTCATCTTTATAATCTTTCTAAACGCATTAAAATTGCATCTTCCGTGGGATTTTTATAATAATTTTTTCGTTCATGATAAGCTTGAAAATTATACTTTTTATATAAATTCTTGGCAACTTCATTTGATTTTCGGACCTCTAGAAAAAAAGTACCATCAAATTTCAATAGGCGACTCAATAAATCCGATGAAATTCCTTGTCCCCTGAATTTTTGAATAACCGCAACATTAGTGATTTCAATCTCATCCATTACTTCCACCGCTGACAGAAAGCCTATTGGTTTTTCCTCATGATAAGCCAAGAAATAGATAGTGTCTAAATTTAATAAATCAGAAAATGTCTGTTCAAAAGTCCATGGTGGAGTATCATAAACATCACTTAGAATAAGATGAACATCGACCGCTATATCTCTTAAACAATCTAAATCAGGATTTATTCGTTTAATATATAATTCTCTCATCAATCCTCATCATCCAATAAATTTTTTTCCATCCATAAGCCATCACTTCCATCATCATAATATTCAGGTAAAATTTTTTCACTTGAAAATCCATTTGATCTGTATAAAGCTTGAGCTGTTTGATTAGTTAGCTTCACCTCTAGACTAATTTTATTGATTCCTAATTTTTCACACAAGTCCTCAATCTGAGCTAAAAAATTTTTAGCAATTCCTCTATGCTGGAATTCTTTTTTTACTGCAAGATTAGTAATATGAATACTATCTTCATGAAAATCTATTCTTGTACCAATAAATGCTATCGGCTTATCATTTTTAGCAGCTATTAAAAAGTTTGCATTAGGATTCTTCTCAATCTCAAATTCGAAATGACTATAAGTCCATGGAGTATCTCCATCATAAACGTCCCTTTCAATTGCAAGTAAATAAAAAATATCTGATTTTTCTGCTAAGTAATAATAAAAACCATCAATTTTTTCATCAAAATTCAATCCTTTGAGACCAAATAATCGCTGATTAAATTTTGTTAATATATCCTGTATCTTTATCTTCATGATGTGTTTCAAGCCATTTTTCTTCTGCTTCAACGCGTTTCAAATATTCTGGAACAAATGTGTGAATTTCCACTGGTTCCATTTCTGCTCCGATAAAAGCTATTTGATAGGCCGAAGGTAATTTTAATAATGAGTCATTAATTACTCTTGCATTTGGAAGTTTTTCTGAAATATCTTCGATAAAATTATCAACTTCTCCTGTAAATACAATTTCTTCATCTCTTTCTTGCAAGAGTGGCACTAAATCATCAAATGATGTGTGTCTATCTGTAATCACAGATTCTCCATTCAAGTAAGCCCCTGCGTATACATTTTTTCTTCTTGCATCCATCAAAGGTACTACAAGTGAAGGTGTCTCAAGGTTCTTTGCCATAGCCTGCAAGCTTGATACACCAACAAGTTCAATATCTAAACTATAGGCCAGTGTTTTGGCTGTTGTCACAGCGATTCTAAGTCCTGTATATGACCCTGGACCTTTTGCTACTGCAATACGATCCAAATCTTTTGGTTTGAGACTAACTTGCGCCATCAGAAAATCAATGGTAGGCATTAGAGTGATACTATGATTTTTCTTTATATTTAAGGTAACTTGACCTAGAATATCTCCATCTTCGACAAGTGCTACTGAAAGAGCTTTTGAAGATGTATCGAATGCTAAGATTTTCATTACTACCTCTTTTACTTATTCTTTTTATTGTTTATTTTAAATTTATACTTTTTGCAACCCTTACTATTTTATGCTATTATAGTAATAATTGCAATCATGCGACCTTTAGGTGCACAGGCAAAATATAGTTAATAACTATAAATAAAATACCCTCGTGGTACAAAATTTAACATTTAGGAGAAATAAAACATGCTATTTAAAGTATTTTACCAAGAAACAAAACTACGCTCACCAAAACGTGAAACAACTAAATCACTGTACGTTGAACTTGATAATGTAGATGCTAAAACAGGTATCGTTGAAGTACGTCAACTAGTTGCAGATAACACACCTTACAATGTTGAATTTATTGATGCTCTATCTAAAGATGCTGAAGAATACGAAAGAGAATCTGAAGGTTTCAAGATTACAAAATTTTAATAAAGAATGCAGAAAAGTCCTAAGTTAGGATGCTTTTTGCGTATATAAAAACAGGAGAAAGAATGTCTACAAAACTAAATATTAAGAATAATGAAGTCGGTGTCTTTGCCATCGGTGGATTGGGAGAAATAGGTAAAAATACCTATGGTATCCAATATCAAGATGAAATTATTCTGATTGATGCTGGTATTAAATTCCCAGAAGACGACTTGTTAGGTGTTGACTATGTCATACCTGATTACAGCTTTATTGTTGATAACATTGATCGTATTAAAGGTCTCTTTATCACTCATGGTCACGAAGACCACATTGGAGGAATTCCTTTCCTTTTAAAGCAAGCTAATATTCCTATTTATGCAGGTCCATTATCACTTGCCCTTATCCGTGGTAAACTTGAAGAACATGGTCTTTTACGCGATGCTACTCTATATGAAATTAACGAAAACAGCGTTATTAAATTCCGTAAAACTAGCATAAGCTTCTTCAACACTACTCACTCAATTCCAGAACCACTTGGTGTTGTTGTTCAAACACCTCCAGGAAAAATTGTCGCTACAGGTGACTTTAAATTTGATTTTACACCAGTTGGTAAGCCAGCAGATTTACACCGTATGGCACAACTTGGTGACGAAGGAGTATTACTTCTTCTTTCAGATTCTACAAATGCTGAAATACCAACTTTCTCTCACAGTGAAAAAGTTGTTGGTCAGTCAATTTTAAAAATCTTTGAAAAAATTGAAGGACGTATTATATTCGCAAGTTTTGCTTCAAATATTTTCCGTTTACAGCAGGCTGTTGAAGCAGCAGTTAAAACTGGACGCAAAGTTGTTGTGTTTGGTCGTAGCATGGAAAAAGCTATTGTCAATGGTCTAGAACTTGGATACATAAAAGCTCCAAAAGGAACTTTTATCGAGCCCCATGAAGTAAACCAATATCCAGGACACGAAATGTTAATCATGTGTACAGGTAGTCAAGGTGAACCAATGGCAGCCCTTAGTCGTATTGCTAATGGAATGCATAGACAGGTTACACTTCAACCAGGTGATACAGTAGTATTTTCATCTAATGCAATTCCTGGTAATACTCATGGAGTTAATCAACTTATCAATTCAATTTCTGAAGCCGGTGCTAAGGTTATCTATGGTAAGATGAACAACATCCATACATCAGGTCACGGCGGACAACAAGAGCAAAAACTTATGCTTCGCCTTATCAAACCTAAGTATTTCATGCCAGTTCATGGTGAGTACCGTATGTTAAAAATCCATGCTGGGCTCGCTCAAGATACAGGTGTACCAAAAGAAAATTGCTTTATTATGGAAAATGGTGATGTACTCGCCTTAACAAAAGATACTGCTCGTCCTGCTGGTCATTTCAATGCTCAAGATACTTATGTTGATGGATCTGGTATTGGAGATATCGGAAACGCAGTACTTCGTGATCGTCATGAATTATCTGATGATGGTGTTGTACTTGCAGTTGCGACTGTTGATTTCAAGTCAAAATTAATTCTTGCGGGTCCTGACCTTCTAAGCCGTGGATTTATCTACATGCGTGGATCAGGTGACCTAATTAGAAGTAGTCAACGTGTACTCTTCAATGCTATCCGTAAAGCTTTAAATGCTGAAAACTCAAATGAGTCTACAGTAGCTAAGGCGATGACTGATGCCCTTCGTCCTTTCCTTTATAAGGAAACTGAACGAAATCCAATCATTATTCCAATGGTACTAACACCTGACGAAGAAAAATAAATAAAATTTGCAAGACGGCTCTAAGAGTCGTCTTTTTTATATACAATTACAAGCAAAACGACCTACCAAAGTAAGTCGTTTTGCTTTTTTACAGTCACTTAGATTAATACATCGTTGCGATTTATACTAATAAGCTTGCTTATAAAAGTATAATCGACATCGGAGCATGGCGCAGCGATTCATCTCTATGAATACTAGTTCTATCATCAATTCGTCGCCATTAGAACTAATTGCTTTAGCAATTTAAGTTCTATGGACATCGTAGCGTAGCGAAGTGCCTTGTCTTGCGACACTTACACTAATAAGCTTGCTTATTTAAGTGTAATCGACAGCGTAGTAAAACGAAAATATTTCTGTTTTAATCAACTATATATACAATTGCAAAGCAAAACGACCTGCCAAAGTAAGTCGTTTTGCTTTTTATTAATTTATTTAGTAGCTTTTAGAGCAGAGAGAATTTGTGTTCTAATATCATCTGCACCTTCTGGACTAGCTGGTAGGAAAATTGATGAATTTCCATGTTCAGCAAATTGATTCAATGTATCAAGATATTGGTTAGTCAATAAGATTGACATAATTTCATCTTCACTAATATGAACTCCAGATTCTTTCATTTCAAGGATTGACGCTGATAAACCATCAACAATCGCTTTACGTTGTTCGGCAATACCAACCCCGTGAAGTCTATCTTTTTCAGCTTCTGCTTCGGCTGCTGTTACAACTTTGATTTTATCAGCCTTAGCAAGTTCTTGGGCTGCTTCACGTTTACGTTGAGCTGCATTAATTTCATTCATTGATTGTTTAACTTCAGCATCTGGATCAACTTTAGTAATAAGAGTTTTAACAATCATATAACCGTATGTTTCCATCTCTTCTGCCACTTGATGTTGTACTTCTAAAGCTATTTCATCTTTTTTCTCAAAAAGTTCATCCAAAGTTAATTTTGGTACACTTGAGCGAAGTGCATCTTCAATGTAAGACTTGATTTGTTCTACTGGATTCATCAATTTATAGTATGCATCCGTAATATTTTGTTCATTAACACGATATTGAGTCGCTACATTCATTTGAACGAATACATTATCACGTGTTTTTGTTTCAACAGTCATTTCACTTTGAATGAGACGAAGTTGCACACGCGCTGCAATTCTATCAATTCCAAACGGAAGTTTGACATGAATTCCTGAGCTTGCAGTTGTATGGTACTTACCAAAACGCTCAATAATAGCAACGGTCTGTTGCTTAACTACATAAAATAGAGTTCCTGCAGCTGCTATAAAAAACAACAATACAAGACCTAAGATAATTAATAATGTCCACATAATTTTTCCCCCGTAATTGTTTACGATTTTAGAAAGACTCTAAGTTTTTCTTGACTATATTGTAGCACTTTATCACAATCCTGACCAACTATTTGAGAAAGTTTCTTTATCTCTTCTAATCTATCAGATTCAATTACCAAATATGACTTATAATAAATAATTACCGAACTTGGAAACTGCGGTAATACCTTTCTATTCAAAGGCTCTTCATCATAATATTTTACTGGTACCAACTCAATATTAGATTTACCTTCATCCATATTCACAGCGTATGATGGAAATAATGTTGCTAACTGGATTATAACTTCTTCCTTAGCTAGCATTTCACTATTCTCTGGGAAAGCAATGGCCTCTCCTGCTTCATTCTTAAAGATAAAACCATAGGACATACCTTGCAAATTCAAGCGAATAAAACGATATGAAGGATAGTCTACTTGTCCCTCCTGTTGAAAACTAGGATTTTCATTAAAATTTCCCAAAGCTTTACTTAAATCAAGAAAATAATCTAAAGCAGCTTCCGAGTCTTTTTTCTGATAAAGCTCTGAAAAATAGGCATTCACAACACTAGCAGGTGGTGTAACGAAAGCTAGTTTCTCCTCATCTGTTGACAACCTATCAAGCGAATTCCTTAAAAGAACCTTGTCCATCTCCATGTATCCACCATATTTTAGTCCCAAATCAATCCATTTAGATGTGCTCATAATCTTCAATCCTCCACTCTTGATTTTTAGCAATTGAACCTTTGATTTTATAGGAATCATCCAGTTCATCCACCTCTTCAAGTAAGGTAATCTTTTTCAAATCAGGCAACTTATAAGATTCCGCGTATGGAAGCTTAATTGTAAACGGCACAAATACCTCTTGTAGCAACTGAACAATAGTTTCCTTCAACTTCTTAATGTCATCCTTATTTTTTGCAGATATTAAAATATGTGGGTAAACCGTTGGCGTAAAATCATTGCCAGTAAGGTCTGCCTTATTATATACATTCAGAACTGGAATATCAGACACATCAAGGTCTGACATAATTTTTTTAACTGTATCTTCATGTATTTCATGGTCAGGATTAGATGCATCAATAACATGTATTAATAGGTCAACATCTGAACTTTCTTCTAGAGTAGACTTAAATGCATCAACTAATTCTGTTGGTAAATCCTGAATGAATCCTACAGTATCAGTCAGGGTTGCTATAAAATCATCCTTTAAACTAAAATCTTTAGTGGTTGCATCTAAAGTGGCAAATAGCTCATCTTTTTCATATTGAATTTTATCAGTTAAGGCATTAAAAATACTAGATTTACCAGCATTAGTATATCCAATTAATCCAATTCGAAAAACACCAGATTTTTGACGCTTCTGACGAATATTAAGTCTAGTTTTTTCAGCTTTCTTAAGAGCCTTTTCAATATTTTCAATTCTAGTCCTAATGTATCGACGGTCCATTTCAAGTTGGCTTTCACCTGGTCCACGACTTCCAATTCCACCTGCTTGACGACTTAAGGCAATTCCTTTTCCTACCAAACGAGGTAACATATATTTAAGCTGAGCAAGTTCAACTTGTAGCATACCTTCATAACTTTTTGCACGCGCAGCGAAGATATCTAAAATTAACTGCATACGGTCAATTACCTTAACTCCTAGGTACTCTTCAAGATTCATATTTTGTCTAGGAGATAATCGTTCATTAAAGACAACAGTATCAATTTCATCTGCTTCAATATTTTGCCTAATTTCTTCGAGTTTTCCTTTTCCAACCAAGTAACGACCATCAGCACGTTCACGCTTTTGAGTAAAGTCTAAAATTACTTCACCACCAGCAGTTGTTACTAAGCTTGCTAGCTCATCCATTGAAACGGAGAAAGTCTTATAATTAGCTTCTGTCTCTACACCAACGATAGCAACCCGTTCTTTTTTTACTTCTGTTTCTATCAATTTCTATCCTCCTTGTTCAAAAATTCATCAACATCTCTCAAGACATTATTAGGAAATTCATTATCTAATACGTCGTAAAAATCAATGTTCATACGATTTTTAAACCAAGTAATTTGTCTTTTGGCATAATGCCTAGTATTTTTCTTAACAGTTTCTGTTGCTTCCTCTAAATCAATATGTCCATCAAAATAGGGGAAATATTCTTTGTAACCAATTGCTCTAGTAGCTTGTACGTCAGGAAATTTCTTGTATAGCATTTCTGCCTCTTCAAGGATTCCAATATTTGTCATAATATCGACACGTAAATTTATTCGGTCATATAGAGTTTGTCTATCCATATTTAAACCAACAAGCATAAACTCATAAGGAGATTCTTGATTCTCTAAATCACTACCTAGCTCAAACTTCTCAATTTCTCTAATTAGTCTCCTACGATTAGGTTCTTGAACAAAAAGATTATAAGAGTTAAACAATTTTTCCAACTCTTCATCACTTAAATCTTCAAGTTCTACTCGTCGCTTTCTCATTGCCTCATGGTTATCTGAACCGCCCAAATGATAGCCTTCTATCAGGCTTTGAAGATAAAGTCCTGTTCCACCAACGATGATAGGAAGTTTCCCTCGCGAAATTATATCTTCTATCAATATATTAGCCTCTGCTACAAAATCATGAGCAGAAAAGTTCTCTGTTATTTCTTTGGTATCCAGCAAATGATGAGGAGCCTGTTCTTGTTCTTCTTTACTGGCTTTGGCTGTTCCAATATCAAGTCCTTTATAAACTTGCTGGGAATCACCATTGATTATTTCTCCATTAAATTCTTGAGCAAGTTTGATACCTAGGGCTGTTTTCCCCACTGCGGTTGGACCTGCTACTACTATTACTTTATTTTTCATTTATTTTTCCAACTAATTATTTTTATGCCGATAAATATGGCTACTATTTGTATTATACCATTAATTAGAGTTGTTTCTAAACTAAAGAATTATGACTAAACTCCTCTGTTAATTCCCAATTTCATCCTATAGTCCTATACCTTATAAAGTGCCCTCAGAAAAATTATATGTTATAATATTCTCATAACAAATAACGGAGGTACTTAACATGAAAAAATTTACTAAAGGTGTTCTTGCTGGTGTTGCTTCAAGCGTAGCTATTGCTGCAACTGGTGCGTTAACTTATAAAAAGAAAGTTATTGATCCTGAATTAGAAAAAGAAGCATTCGTTGAAGACAATCGTAGAAAAGCTGCTCGTAAACGTACAGCACGCTAATAATAAAAGGCTTAGGCCTTTTTTATTTTATAAAAAATAAATAATATAAAAATGGATTAGCCCTATGGCTAGTCCATTTTACTTCAATTGATTAATTAAAAGTTGTTAGAAGCATCTTCAACATCTTCTTTGATATCTTCAGCTTTCTCAACTACTGCATCTTTGACATCTTCTGCCTTATCAGCTAAATCATCTTTAACGTCTTTTGCTTTATCTTCAACATCATCAAGAATATCAGTGATGTCAATTTGGTAGTCAAAATCATCTTTAGCTTTTTCAAATTCTTCACGTAACTCTTCTTCAGAATAATTTAAGTTTTCTTTGACTTTAGCATAGCGTTCAAAAGCTTCTTCTTTTTTAGCGTTTAGAAAGCCTACTGCTGAATCTACTGAGATATCACCGTTTTCAATAGCTTCACGTAATTCAACATATTTATCTTCAGCAAGATCACGAGCATCATATGCTTTATCAATAGCAGCATCTTTTAGTTCAGCAAATTTTGCTTGAGGATTTTCTTTGTATTCATTGAACTCATCTAAGAGGTCTTCACGAAGATCTTCACCTTTTTTAGAGGCTGTTAAGTATGCTCCCGCTGCACCAAGTGCTGCACCAAGAAGTGCTCCTGCTAGAAATCCAGATTTTTTTGCCATTTTATTGCTCCTTCTTATTCTTATTGTTTTTTCTTTTATTGTTTCTTAAAAGTTTACTTGTTGCTCGACCAACAGTTACAATTGATCCAGCTTTACCAATATTTGAAGACTCTGTTTTAAAGCGTGAAACAAAGTTTTGACCACTTTCGTTCACATTTGACACACTATTTGAAAGATCGGCTGCTGTGTGGAATACCGGATCAATCGTTACCATTTTTTCGTTAACATCATCCAATAAAACACTTGTTTTTGCCAAGATTTGATCAGCCTGACTCGATAAAAGATTTGCATCAGTAGTTAAAAGATTTACAGATTTTGTAACCTCATCGACTGATTTAGATAATTTATTAATGAATTGTACTAAGAATACTACTAGGACAACAAACGCAATTGCAATAATAAGCAAAGCTATTTGCCCCAACCCTATTTGTTCCACAAAAACCTCCTTCTAAAGCGCTACTGCGCTAACTAAATTACAGTAATTATAACAAAATATTTTTAATCTTGATAATATTTTTCTTTTTTCTTTGATTGATAAATAGTTATACCAATACCCGCCAATAAAATAAGAATCGATACAATCTGAGAAACCCTTATCGGACCAAGCATTAAGCTATCCGTTCTCATACCTTCAATAAAGAAACGACCTATTCCATACCAAATTAGATAAAAGGCAAAAATTTGACCCCTTCGCATAAATTTTGGTCTGCGACGCAATATTATGATAATGATAAATCCTATAAGGTTCCAGATACTTTCATAAAGAAAAGTAGGTACTCTATATTGACCGTCAATAAACATTTGATTTTGAATGAACTTTGGCAGGTAATTCAAATTATCTACTGCCTTACCAAAGGCTTCTTGATTAACAAAATTCCCCCAACGTCCAATGGCCTGAGCCAAAAAGATACCAGGACTTATTACATCTAGAAAATCATAAACATTAATAAACTTATAGTAGCAGTATATTATCAAAACAATTAAGCCCGTTATCAAACCACCATAAATGGCTAAACCACCATTCCAAATTGCAAATATTTCAGATAAATGCTTTGAGTAATATGACCACTCGAAGATAACATAATATAATCTTGCTCCAATTATTGAAATTGGAAAAGCCATTAATATAAAGTCCAAAATATCATCAGGTTTAATATTTTTTCTTGGAGCCTCTCGCATGGCAAGAACTACTGCAAGTACGGCACCCAATGTTATAAAGAGAGCATACCAATGTATTTGGATGGGGCCCAAACTAAAAGCGATTGGATTAATAGTTAAAAACATCATTCCTCCTAACTTTTAGCTATTTTCTTTGATTAAAGTATTTAAATTTTTAACAAAATTTTCAGTAGCATCATATCCCATATTTTTAGCATGGAAGTTCATAACAGCTGCTTCAATAATTACTGATATATTTCGACCAGTTTGAACTGGAATCTCAATTTGAGGAACCTTCACTTCTGCAAGTTCAATTGATTTTGTTCCATTACCAAGACGATCATATTGATAACCTTTTTCGTATGGTACAAGATTTACTGCAAGATTTATTTCTCCAAAGTCCTTTACAGCACCTGCACCAAAAAGCATCATAACATCAATAATACCAACACCACGGATCTCCATTAAATGTTTAAGAACATCAGCTGGCTGCCCCATAAGAGTAAACTCGTTCTTACGATAAACATCAACACGGTCATCCGCAATCAGACGGTGTCCGCGTTTAACTAGCTCTAAACCAGTTTCACTCTTACCAACACCACTTGCACCTTGAATCAAGACACCTGTACCAAAAATATCCATATGTACTCCATGGACAGTATGGCGTTCTGCTAAAGCTTCAATAAGATATGTTGTAAGATTTGCAGATAATCTGCTAGTTACTTCATTAGATTGAAGTAAGGCGACATCTTGTTTCTTAGCAGCGGCATACATTTCACTAGGTATTTCAAGACCACGCGCAACAATTACAGCTGGTGTTTCAGGCGTAATAATTTGTTTTAAACGGTCATAGCGATTATCGCTAGTATACTTCATCATATAAGACCATTCTTTCATCCCAAAAAGTTGAATACGTTCTGGGGTGTAATAATCAAAATACCCTGACATCTCAAGACCTGGGCGTGAAATATCAGCAGTAGTAACTTCTCTTTCTAAAGCCTCATCAGTTGCTTGAACGACTTGTAGTTTAATCTTTTTTACTAAATCACGAACAGTTACAGACATTCTTGTTCTCCTTATCATTATTATGTTTATTATAGCAAAAAAGGAGTCACTTGACCCCTATTTATCAAGATTAAACAAATTTTGTGATATCTTCAGCAGGAATACGATAAGTTGTTTTACCTTCCTCATTCGCAATACCCACACTAATAACAATAGCTGGATTCAAATTATCAGCAGGTGCAAAAGCGTTCTTAACTTGATCTCTTACAAAACCACCAATAACATTAGTATCATAACCGAAATGTCTTGCAGCATTTAAAAAGTTTGCAGTTAACAGACCAGCATCGAAAGTCGCAATATGTGCTTTAGAATCATCATCCATAGAAGCATAACTCTTCTTCATGTAGGCCACATACTCATCCTTATTTTCGGCAGGAAAGTTCCCACTCACCACTTCGCCTTCAGCTACTACTTCAATATTATCCTCAAGAATTTGGCGCGAGAAAATAATCAAAGCAAAACTTGAAGTTTTAATTTGTTGAACGTTTGAGTAGACCATTTGTGACAAATTATCTTTTGCTTCATCGCTCTCAACAACAACAAATTCCCAAGGTTGCATATTTCTACTACTTGGTGACTTAACAGCCAAATTTAAAATATCTAAAATTTCTTGTCTATCTATCTTTTTATCTTTATATCTACGAATTGAACGACGATTAACAACTACGTCCAAAAAATCATTATTACTCATGTTTTATAATCCTCCAATATCTTAATCTTATGAATTATATTATACCTCAAAAAATATTAATTTTAAAAGTTCAGAACTGAAAAATGCTTTTATAATTCCATTACTGATTGAAATATAGATTTCTTAATTATTTCAAAGATTCTAATATACTTCATCAGCCTACCATTTAATATTAAAAAACCAGCCGCAGCTGGTCATTATATATTAAAAGTCTGCCCAATCATCCTCATCTTCATGATAAATTGGTTCTGCATCTTTTCTTTTACGTTCAGAATTATTATATCTATCTCTTTGGTTTCGATCATAGTAATTTCCACTGAAACTATCGAAGTTTCGATGGTTTGTATTTTGATTTTCTGATTTAGGGATTATTATTGAGAGTAGTATATAAAGGGTAATGCCTGGGAAGCCAGAAGAACAAACTGACAGAACCACATAGGCAATTCTCACCCAAGTTGAATCCAGACCGAAATATTCTGAAATCCCTCCTAGAACCCCTGACCAAACCTTATCTGTAGATGACTTTGTCAGTTTTTTCTTTGGCATGATTTTCCTCTTTCTTGTTATTTTGTCTATATCTATAATATCTTATTTTTCTTGTTTATTTCAAGTGTTATTTAGTTATTTATTGAAGCAAGCTATCTCTTGTTTTTAAACAATTGATAGCTTGGTCCAAATTATTTGCATTCTTTAACTTATCTATTCAGCATCTTTAAGCCAAATGCTACCCATTTTTGATTCAATATCAAATGTGATTACATCATCACCCTTACGTACAAGGGCAACACCACTCTTACCAATGTCTACTGGATTATCTAATTCAAGACGAGTCTTGTAATTACCAAATGAAGTTTTAGCAAGTCCTGTAATTCCTGCTTTAGATGGAACTGACATCTTTATATCACCATTAACATTCTTAGCAGTAACTTTTTTAGCCTTAAGTGTTGGAGTCATACGAATAGCTCCGTTAACTGACGAAATATCACTTGTTTCAAAATCAGCATTTATACGAATATCACCATTGATTGTACTTGCCTTAAGGTCAGTAAAATTACCATCTGTAACTTTCAAATCACCATTCTTAGTAGTTAGCTCAGCAATAGAAGAAGATAAATCATCAGTATCTAAATCTCCATTGATTGTTGAAACTCTTACGTAGTCAATAATTGAAGATGAAATTGTTACTTCTCCGTTGATTGTATTAACTGTAAGTGAATCATAACGTTTTGCAGGCAAGCTAATCACCATGTCTGCTGAGATACGCTTACTTGAAATATTAATATCAAGGATTCCTGCATCATCAGTAACCGTTACATTTTCTTCAATGAATTTTTCTGGATCATCTACACCAAATACTTCAAAATCAAAGTCGATTTTAACCTTATCATCAGAGCTTTTAACAATTTCTACATCTCCTGTTTGTGATGCTATGTTAATTGCGCGGATGTCTTTATCAATTGTTCTACTTTCAGATTTTTTAGTAGTTTTTACTTTGAAAGTTCCACCCTTCCATTCAAAGTTGTCATCAACTTTGCTCTTAACACTGTCGAATAGTTCATTTCCCCATCCAACAAATCCTTTGAAGGCTTCTCCTAAAGTATCAGCAAAATCTGCTGCTTCTTTTTCTATTTTCTTTTTATCTTCTTCACTTTTAGAAGAATATTCATCATTTATTTTATCAAAATCTGCTCCATCAAAGAATGTTGAAGGATCGAATCCAGAAAAGATATCTTCTGTTCCTGCAGTATTTACTTCTTTATTTTTATTTTCTAAGTTTTCAAGTAGTTCGATTGCTTCTTCGTTTGAGATAACTCCACGACGCATCAAATCTAAAATTCTTTCTTTTTTGTTCATTTGTTTTTCCCTCCTGTTAGGTATGTATACATTATGCCAAATTAAAAGCATAAAAAAATCAGTCCATGGACTGAAATTAAAAAAGGTGCGTAGATGACTGTTAAAGATTTACGAACAATGTAGATAGCAGTTCATTAACTCCAAACGTCAGTTTGGAGCTGCTAGCGAAATAGTGAGATAAATCTTAGGAACCGTAGCCCGTAAATCAAGGTGCTGAATCGACTGCTAAAAGTTTGAGCACAAGGAAATTTGTGGTTTATTAACTTTGAACATCGTTAAAAGGCACAAATGCACTTGTGTTGAAAACTTTAGGAGATGAAGCCCGTAAATCAAGGTGCGTAGGTGACTGTTAAATGTTTAAACAGAATTAAACTTCAATATTTAATATTATTTTTCCTGAACGCTATTTTGTCCAGTTAAGTAATCAATCTCAACACCTGGTTGTACATTGAAAACATAAACGTTTAAATCATAAGTCTTTCCATTATCTTCAATACTTTTAGCCATCATCTGTACTCCACGAGGCAAAAGCTCATTACCAGAATATATTGGTGTAACACGATAGCGAATGTGAGTCTTACCATAATACAAGGCATTAGAAATCTTACCTTCATAATAATTCATACCTGGATTATTAAAAGCACGGGTCCCTGTAACCAAGTTCTCCATACTACCAGCATCTGCTATAAACATCCAAGCAATCAAATGACTTCTATTATAGAGAGCTTGATTTTCACCATCAAAGTATATCTGACCATTGTTAGATTTTCCTCTATAGCGCCAGCCCACAGGATCGTTACCTTGCGGAATTCTCGGACGTTGAATAGATTTAACCTTCATATAAGTATCCCGATTAAGTCTAGCATTTGCTTCTTGAGCTCTGCCTAACTTATCACGCTTAGAAAACTTAACCCAAAAATCTTCACTTCCATCCTCTTTAAGATCGGAATCAGTAAAGGTGGATCTATTATTATTGACTGGTATTGCAATATTTTGCACTGTACCATCCCATTTTAGGTTTAAAAGTGATTCATCATCAGCTGATTGAACAACCTCTTTTTCCTTCTTAGGTTTCTCAACTTCTTCATACTGCGGACTATCTTTTCCGACCGGAGGTTGTTTACTTTCGTATTCATTTAAAAAGTAAAAGGCTAATGCAAAGGCAAGAACGACCAATATCGCTAAAAAAGGAGATTTCTTTTTCGCCTTACCAAACAAAAAGTTCTGTAATTGCCTTAAAAGCGATCTATTATATTTGTTATTCATATTTTTCTTCCATAATAAAATATTTTCCATATCTTCTTACCTATGAATAATGACTTAGATAAGCATAATACCTAATTTTAGCATATAAAATTATAAACTAAAAGACAATAAAAAAGATACCAAGCTATGTTGAACATATTGCTTGATATCATTCAAATATTAAATATTTTCCCTAAAAATTAATTTTTAGCGTTCTTAGTAGCTTCTTTCCACTTTTTAATAGCAGCTACATCCATATCTGACCAAAAGTCAATTGTATGTCCATCATTGTCAACAATTTTCACAAGCGGCATTGATTTCACACCATATTTTTCTTTAATCTTCTCTACTTTTGAAAGTGACCAATTTTTCTTATTTTCATCTTCACTTAAAATATCAATAACATTTGTTTCATCAACATTATCTTTATAGTAATCTTGAACAGTCAAACTTACATCAATACCTTCATCATTTTTAATTGATTTAGCGAAATTTTGTTTAGTAATTCTACATTTCATACAGTTTGGAGTTGAATACATAACAACATGTAAACCAGAATTAAGAGGAGTTATAATTACGTTAAGATTTGCCATAAGTACATTGCTATCAGAAAATCCATGTTTAGCCATTACTTCTTCTTGTTCAGGAGTCAAACCTTCAAACTGATAACCAATTTTTGAAATTTTATCGTATTGCTGATTATCGTCGCCTGTAACCTCAAGAGTCTCAAAATCCGAAACTACAACATCAAAATTATCAGCACCATCTAAATACTTACTAGATAGATTGCTCTTAATAGCCTCTGAAAGTTCTTCTTTAACATTACTTTGATCAACAAGTCTTAAGTTCTTACCCTTTTTTAAAATAAATTGCATTTCTTCTCCTTAATTTAATCGACAATTACATTTAAGATTACCATAATTGAGGAGTGTTTAAAAGACTTGAACTATAATTTTTTTGCGAATTAGGACTATATTTTGGACATGACAACAGATATACACTTGCTGATTTATTCAGTTATGAATATCTGATTTTCAAATATTAAATATATTTATATTATCATAAAAAACAGATACTCACTTACTAATTTACTCAGATATGGGTATCTATTTTTGTCTTATTTCACTATTTCCTCAATACTTCGAGAAATTCTGAAGGAATGTAGTCTGCTAGCCATACCTTCTCATTTCCCAAATAAAATTTTATTCCTTTTGCGCTTGCTTCTTCTGTATTAACTTTCAAAATAATTGGATTTTTATCTTTTCTTTTTCCTACCGAGTTAGCTGTTTGTATATCTTCAGACAAATGAACATATTGTCGAGACATAGACGATAAGCCTTGTTTTTTAATTTCAGTGAGAGAACTATGTGCAGTTCCGTGATAGAGAAACTTAGGAGGAACAGCTTCTTCTTTTTTTATTTTCATTGGGATAGAGTGTCCATATAATGCTCGAATATTATTCTCTTTAATTTCATGTCGCTTTTTTTCTGATTTCTCAATCATTACTTTCAGATCTTCATCTTCTACACTCTGCCATTCATTAGACTGATGGAGAGCTTGTAATAATTGATTCACTGATACCCAACCATTTTCATCTAGTTCCAGCTCATATTCCCATGGAGCATGACGTAATGCATATGAAACTTCTTTACTTATTTTTTTATAATCTATATCCTCAAATTTCATTATATTCAGTTCGCCTTTCAAAGTAATAACCTTTCAATTAAAAATTAACATCTTCAGTAATTATTTCAACATTGGTTGCCAAAAATTCATATAATCCATCATCTCCGAAAAAAATAACATAGTGCTTTAAATCAAAATATTTTATATCCTTGGGGTTAATTTGACTAAACCTTTTAACCCAAGAAGAATTTTTCACTTCTACTAATTGTTCAAAAGCATTATAAATGTCTACTACAAAAATTGGTAAGCAATACTGGCTGCCAGCTACTGTATTAAACAGCAAAGTCGTCTTTTTCTCTTTGTTATTTTCTTCAAAACACCAAGATAACTTACAATTCATTCCCTCCGCATATAGCTCAAGACCACTACTAAAAAATTCTGAAGCAACAGGTAAATAATACAACATTTCAGTGCAATAGTCGCTCACCTTATTTTCCTCCATCCTTTCTGACATTCGAGATACCACTCTTGTCTAGTTTGTTTCTACTTAATTTCCCATCAAGGGATGTTTCAGCTGGTTTATAACCAGTCTTGTCAATTTCTATCCATTTACTCTTCTGGTTTATTACCAAGTTTATGCGAATTAATAAGTCTTACTTCCGCATTAACATATCTTTAGCCATCTTAACATGGTATATTTTCATAAAGTGAAAAGATTTTCGTTTCTTTCTTATAAATTTAAAAGGATTATTTAATTATTAAAGATTCATCTATTTTCCCAAAACATAAACATTTAAAAAAAATATATAATCACTATGATTATTAATATTAGATAGAAAGTTCAATTCCAAAAAAACTTAAAAAATCTTTTCAATATTTACATATAAATATTATCATGAAGTACAGATACTCACTTACTTCTTTATTCTGATATGGTATCTACCATATCATTTTAATTAACTCCTTTTTATGCATATTCAAGCAACATTATTAAATTACTCTAATACCATTCTTCTTTTTCTCAAATCAATTATCGCTTCATATTTTCTGATGGTTAATTCTTTTATGGTGGTAAGCTCACAATATAAAAAACATTATATAACAGCCTCCGTTATGTTAAAGTCTCTACAACTATCACTGAATCAAACCGTGAAATATTCTATACTAGATTTATTTGGAATATTTTTTAATATCATTTTAATGTATTCCAAATTATTTGAATAAACTTCAAAATACGAAAAATCAAATGCTCTTACCTCAATAAGACAATCAGATAGCTGTAATTCTTCTGATGCCTCAGTAAAAGGAATCTCATCATCTTTATATATTTTCAATTCTCCCTCTATTAAACAAAATACTCCACTTTCAAACTGAATGATTTTTTTTACCTCAGTAAGCAATTGTTTTGTATCAAAATACCAGTAGTTCATTTTTTCATTGTTAAATGGTAGAAATACATCATGATGAGTTGCTCCTTCTATATCTGATACTAACCATTTACTATGTGAAATTTTCGAAAAACTTTTTAATACTTCAAACAACTGCTCTCCTGTACAAGCAATGTTACAACAAAAACAATCGGAATTTAGTTGTAATTTATGAGTCATTTCTTTCCACCTGCATTATTTTTATCTTTAAAATTCCATCATCAATTCTTGCATATTCAAAATCCATCCATAAACACTCATTTAATAAGTATTTATTTTTAATATTTCTTCATTGATTTCGCTTGGTACTTTTTCATTTCTCTATAGTACAACTCCTAACAGCATCAAATTTCGTCTTGTTATTCATATAAATAATTAAACTATAAATTTATTAGATAATCGGTAATATAATCTAGTTCCAGTTCTAGATCCTTTTTATTCGTATTATTGTCATCATACCAAAAATAATCTTTTATAGATATATCTTTTGCACCTAAATGAATAGATACAAATCTATATGGGGTCCAACCAGGATCATCAACTAGGATACGCCCCATTCCTTTTTCATTTTTAACCCATATACTCAACGATTGTTTACTCTCTACTATATCAAAAATTTTTATTCCATTTTTTCTAAAATAAGTTTCTTTATCTTTAACCCATTTAGAAACTATTGATATAGCATCATAAAGCGTAAGATCTTTACTATTCATCATTTTTCACCAACTTTTAATATTTTTAGCTTCAGGACTTTCAATAATTGGAGGCAATCCTTTATATTGATTTAATCTATCAGCGAAGAACCATGACCAGGTATTTGCGACCATGATTTGTTGTCATCTTGAACCAAAGAATCAGAATTGACATCAAATTCCACATATATTGATCCTTTAGGTGTTCCAATATCAAATACATAATATGTATGAGCATTCTCAACTTCAAAGTTGTATACCACTGTACCTTTGGTCTTTCTTACGACAACTTCGTCTACTGCGATTGTTTTCCCGATTGATGTGACTAGCTTATCTCCAGACTTAGATCTTTCGCTGGTGTAAATCCTTTACCTTCTACATAGAATGGATGTTCATCTGTTGTGGAAATTACCTCACCATCAACCTGAACGTCATATATCTCATAAACTATTCGTTTAAAGGTTTGTAATATACGTTACAAATTTATTTTATCATAAAAAAATAGATTACTGCCTTACTGTCTTGTTCAGTATGGAGTATCTGCTTTATTTTTTTAATTCAATATTAATTATTATAGAAATCCCACGTAACATCATCTACTTTATACGACTCAGCAAAAAATTTGAAATTTAATTCTCTTTTAGATATTATGCTAAACATTCCATCACTCTGTTGTTTAATATCTATTGAATTACTTTCTGTAATATGATTTACATCATTAGTTATTCCAAATTGTGAAATACCAGAGAATTTTAACTGACATTTTACAAACTTTCTACCATGCATCTTCCAACTGGGTGGTTTATTATCAACTTCTTGATTAAATCCAATCTCGATAACAATTCTACCTTTGCTAGGATTAAATTCAGTAGTGTAGATTTTAATATCATTTAGTAAGGGAATAGTATCATAAAAACTATCTAAATCACTCTTATTAAGATATTCATACCAATTTTTTTGTTTCATGTACTAATCCCCTCCTTCAATCTTCTGAATTAGGCCGCCTACATTTTTTGAGACAATCTCAAACGAAATATCTCCATAGGATTTAACAACAAGACCATCATTACCATCTGATTCAATTTCCATTGATATTTCATCGCCAGGAGAATGTTGCTCAAGAAAAACATCTACAACATTAGCTAAATCAATGTGAATATAAGGATAATTAAAACCTTTTTCCGTCCATTTTAACGGAGGGTAGTCGACTGATTTAGGTAATCTTATTATTAATTCTACTTTATAAGGATAAAAGCCACGTACCTTTATATTTATTAAATTTATTTTTTCTAATGGCGGTATCTCGTTATATAGTCTTTTTAAAAATTCTGTGCAATCAATATTTTCATACCACATATTTATTCCATTCTTTTTTTCATTAGATTTTGATAGCATTATAATATTATTTAAAAACAACAGAATATAGATAATTATTACCATTTATTTTATAAAATTTATCAATATAATCTTCCGTAATTTTATAAGACTCATCTATCGCTTTATCATCGGAAATGTACCAATTGTTACTTGATAAATTTATTGTATCTTTCTCATATGTATAAACATCCCCACCTAATATTCTACAACTCTTATTTTTTTCAATATAAGCTATAATTTTTTTAAAATCAGAAAATTTCCAAGCATAAGCATAAATTCCCAAGCCCTCTAAATCTTCTGATTTCTCTAGTAACTCTTTTGGAAAAATTTTATACTGTTCTTTCCATTCACACATATACTATTCTCCTATTTTAATATCACAATTTATCGAGGTAAATTATAATAATATGACCAAGTAATTTTTTATCTCAAAAAATTTATATATTGATAAAATAAGTAATTCCTCTCGTTAATTGTTCCTTTAGCTCTTTTTTAGAAGTGCTTTCATTATCATACCAACTATATGATATTTTTGTCCTATCATTCTCAATAGTAGCTACTTCAAACGAAACAAATCTATAAGGTGTAAATATAGCTTGTTCTACAACTAATTCAGCCATAGAAACCCCGTTGTCAAAGATAACAACAAAACTATCTTTCCCATCCTGTAAGACATCAATATTTATATTATTACTTTTAAAAATGGAGTCATTTTCTTCGTACCACTCTATAGCAGTTGATTTAATTTCTTGAAATAACTTTTCTCTATTATTCATTATTATTTACCACCCAATTTTTTTATATTAAGAGCATCTGGCATTTCAGTAATTGCTGGTAATCCTTATTTACAACAATATACGAACATCATTATAATTAAAATTGCTCAGAAATTTCGTTACAAGAAACTTTAAAAAAATATTTCAATACTCAATATGCTAATCTTATCATAAAAGAGCAGATACTCACTTACTGATTTATTCAGTGATAGGTACCTGATTTTTCCTTTACAATACTTCTGTATTAATTAAAATCTCTTTACATTATTTTATTTAATGAATCTAAATAAGTTATTTTTTTTCAAATCAATCTTCTAAGACACGGTAGTATTGTTTTTCTTGAGGAATAATTCAATTTCCATTATAGGGTTATAAAAATCATAATTTACAAAGCGAATTAAACCCTTTTAAAAACTCTTGAGGCCCAACTAATTCAATTACATACCAATTTACCGAAATAAGATAGTCATATTTATCATTGGTCACAAAATATTCCATACCAAATGTCTCCTCAAGAATTTGACTTAAAAGCTGTATATTTTCAATTTCAATACAATATTTAGATTGCTTTGAATTATCCTGTTCAAAAAATATGTATCCTTTGCCCTTTGGTAAGTACTTAGAAAATATGAATTCATTAGAATCTGTGTCAAGTTTCATAGAGTCATTAGATATAGCTACATGTCCCGTTAATCTATAAGGAGAAAATTTCTCTATAACATTTTCTATTATCACTTGAGAATTTTCTTTTCCTAAAAGTTTAATATTTATACCTAAACTTTTAGCGCTACGAATTATTTCATTAATTTCATTCAATGCTATCAACTCCTTATGTGCTGGTATACTATCAATAAGCATATTTTCACTTTTAGTAAAGTCGTGACTTTTAGGTTAATAATACCATTTAATTATTTAATTTCCTTTGAGATGTAGTTTTTCAAAACTATTTATTAAAACTACAAACCAACTTTACC
Source organism: Floricoccus tropicus (assembly GCF_001832905.1). Taxonomy (GTDB): domain Bacteria; phylum Bacillota; class Bacilli; order Lactobacillales; family Streptococcaceae; genus Floricoccus; species Floricoccus tropicus. Next base: position 196,636 of record NZ_MKIR01000026.1, read on the forward strand.
GTATACAAATTAATAATATAAAAATTTCTCATATTTTAATTATAGATATTCAAAATATCCGACGAATTTTCTTTTTATTTTAACATTCGTTAAACCATAAAAAGAACCATCTTCAATTTGATATATCCTTATTTAATGATAGATTCAGGTATTTCCACTATTATGGAAACATTGAATTCCTCAACAAATATATCTATAATAGCTCCTTTTCTATTATTTATCATAAAATAATTTTGCGTACTATCATTCTACAACTGTTGACAATACTTCTCTGAATTCTTACTCGAATTTAATCATGCTCTCACTTACTAATATAACATTCATTTTTACTACTAAAAATATATTTCAATAATCAAAAGCATGGAGAGTAATACAAATTATATTTTAAAACGGTTCATCGTTTAAAATTATACATTCAATTCCATTTGCGACTATTTTTATTGTATCTTCTTGATCCTCTGTATTTATTTCGAAAACAAAGTTTATTTCATCAGGTTCCCATGAATTCCCAATTAATTCATAGTATTGTTCTTTATTTGTTAAAGAAATAAATTTTTTTGAATCATCTAAATGCCATTCCATAAATGATGTTATATGATAGGGTTCAATAAATTTTATCTGGATGTCGTACTCCCCCAATGTATTATCTACTGCGCCAGAAAGCATTATATCATTCCCGTTAAATCCTGTAATCTCAAATTCCTCATGAGTCTAGAAAGCCATACCATTCTAGTTATAGTATTATCAATCCAATCATTTTTTTGAACATTTAAAGTAAAATCTCCCCTCTGTTCCCCAAATGAAATTATTATTACTCCTTCCCTTACTTTCCCTCCAAATTCAAGATTTCTAACTAACATGCTACCTGTGCCTTTTTGTCTCAAAGTACTCAGACAAACTTGATATTTCTATATACTCACAATCCCTATTTTTATATAGAAGTGCGACCTAACGATATTAGCCTCTGAAATACGCTTAACATTCCCAATATATTCAAATTACAGTCACTGTTTTTCTGTAATGTACAACCTACCACCAAACTCCTTTTATTGCCTTCTCTTCAACATATACGGTTACCTATGTAATAATAACACGAGGTTTTCGTAATATTAAAATTATACAGTAATGTTTTTAAAATGGATTTTGATTTACAATTTCTACTTTAATATTTTTGCTTGCAATCACAATCGGAGCTGTTCCGAAACCTTCAGCATTGATAGTAAAAATGTAATTCCCCTTTTCAATTTGATACTCATCATCAATTTTTTGCTTCTCTTCTCCAACTATAAGTTTTATAAATAGTTTAGAATCATCTAGGTGCCATGACAACAGGCTAGAAATATAGAAAGGTGTGCCAAATTCTATATTGATTGCAAATTCATCATATGAAGTATCAATTCTGCCTGCAATAACAATATCTCCACCATCCATTCTTATAAATTCAAAATCCATCCACAAACACTTACTTAGATAAGTATTTATTACTTGTATTTGCTTTTCAACTTCTTCTATACTCATTTAGCTCTCCCCGTATATTTTTTCTATTACTTAATTAAATTTTAAGAGAATATATACAAACATAATTTTCCAAGACACTTTTTAAAACGCTTTCATTTAATATTATCATAAAAAAGGTAAATTCCAGTTCACGACTAGAATCCACCTGTTTTATTTATATTTCCTTCAATCTACCTCGACATTTACCACAGACATATTTTCTTGTATTTATTCTTCTTTTTCTGACATATCCTTGTCCACACTTGGTGCATATATACTTATGTTGACTGGAAATGGGAGTTTGCGGTCTGTCATAAGTCGGTGTATATCTTAAGCCTTCAACCGCCTTTAGAAGATTTTTGAAATCTCTATCCGCATGTCGATACCCTTTCCCTGCCTTGTATAAATGATAATGACAGAGTTCATGCCTTACAATCCCTCTAAAGACATTTAAGTCAAATTTTTCATAGATTTTTGGATTAAAATCTAGATGGAAATCTTTTGGGAAAAAGCGACCACCTGTTGTCCTCAAGCGATTATTCCAGTATGCCTGATTTGTAAAAGCAATACCAAAATCTTCAAGCGATACCTTTTCAACATATTCTTGAAGATTAAAGTCCTGCCAACTTACAGTATTCATTATTAACCTCGTGGGTCTAACAGACTTAGGTTGACCTTACCACGTTCATTATCGATTTTATCAACCCAGACAGTTACTATTTCACCAACAGCCACCACTTCTGATGGATGCTTAATGAAGTTTTTACTGATTTTAGAAATATGAATTAGACCATCTTCTTTGATACCAATATCAACAAACGCTCCAAAATCAACTACATTACGTACAACACCTTCTAATTTTTGACCGATAGAAAGGTCCTTGATAGATAGAACATCCTGTCTTAAAACTGGTGCATCAAAGCTATCACGCATATCACGACCAGGTTTCATCAAATCTGCCACGATATCACGAAGAGTCTCTTGACCGACCTCAAGTTTTTCAGCCATTTGAGGATAATTGATATTCTCTAATTTTTTACGTGCATCATCGTCTAAATCATTTATCTTCAAATCATTTAAAAGATTCTTAACAACATTATAAGACTCTGGGTGAACACCCGTATTATCCAAAACATTTTTCCCGTTAGGAATACGCAAGAAACCAGCTGCCTGCTCAAACGCCTTAGCACCTAAGCGCGGTACTTTCTTAATTTCACTACGACTTGCAAGAGCGCCATTTTCCTCGCGGTACTTAACAATGTTTTCAGCTATCGTTTTATTAAGACCAGATACATGGCTTAAAAGTGCCGGACTAGCGGTATTTACGTTGACACCAACCTGGTTAACTACTGTTTCAACGACGAAGTCTAGATTTTCAGCAAGCTTCTTATCACTAACATCATGTTGATATTGTCCAACCCCGATTGATTGTGGGTCGATTTTAACTAACTCTGCTAGTGGATCTTGTAATCTGCGTGCTATAGAAATTGCGCTACGTTTTTCAACAGTAAGCTCAGGAAACTCTTTACGTGCAAGTTCACTAGCTGAGTAAATTGATGCTCCTGACTCATTAACAATTACATAGTAAGCATCAAGATTTTCATTCTTAATAACTTCGGAAACAAAAGATTCACTTTCACGTGATGCAGTACCATTACCAATGGCAATCATTTCAACACCATATTTTTTGATAATAGCTGCTAAATCTTTTTTAGCCTGTTCAATTTCACTAGCCTTAGCAGGTTTAACTGGATAGATAACTTTTGTTTCCAAAAGCTTCCCAGTCTCATCCACAACAGCAAGTTTTGCTCCTGTACGGAAAGCAGGGTCAAAACCTAAGATAACCTTACCTTTTAAAGGAGCAACTAGAAGAAGATTACGTAAGTTTTCAGAGAAGACCTTGATAGCAGAATCTTCAGCGGCTTCAGTGATTTCACTTCTAATTTGTCTTTCCATAGCAGGAATGATTTTCTTTTTGGTACTGTCTTTAATTGCTAAAGACAGGTATTTATTATTTCGAGCATTGAAGCGAGTTTCAAAGAAACGCTCAATCTTCTCATCATTATTTTCAAATTTAACTGATAAAATACCTAATTTTTCACCACGATTAAGGGCTAGAACACGGTAATTTGGAAGTTTTGAAAGGTCATTATCAAAGTCATAATACATTTGGAAGACCTTCTTCTCATCAAGGCTTTCATCCTTAACTTTTGAAGCAATACGACTATTATTTTTAATTTCAGACAAAGTCCAATTTCTTAATTTTACATCTTCGCTGATAGCTTCGCTTAAAATAGCCAGTGCTCCATCTAATGCAGCCTTGCCATCTTTTACATTTTCATTTACGAATTTTTCAGCCTCATCCTCGATATTAGGAACGTTTTGCATGATTAGCTTAGCTAGTGGGAATAGTCCATTCTCACGCGCAATAGTAGCCTTCGTGCGACGTTTTTCCTTATAAGGAAGATACAAGTCTTCAACCTCTTGAAGTTTCTCAGATGCCTCAATTTGAGCGCGTAGCTCATCCGTAAGTTTCCCTTGCTCCTCGATTTTTGCAAGAACTGTTGCCTTACGCTCATCTAATTTTTCAAGCTGATTATGGCTATCAATGATTTCTTTAATTTGCACCTCATCAAGACTACCTGTCATTTCCTTACGGTAGCGGGCGATAAAAGGAATTGTATTTCCTTCTTGAGTAAGTTGCAACACAGTCTCGACTTGACTTGTTTTTAAAGATAAATTTTGTGCGATTTTTTCAATATTTTTTTCCATAGCAATTTATTTTACCATATTTTACAAGTTAGTGATAAAATATTAATAAGAAACGAGGTGTGACTATATGTCGGATGTAATTTTGGGGCTTCTGAAAGCTATTGTGCCATCACTAATAATTATCGGTTTGTTTTTCCTATTCACTCGTAAGGATAAATAGGCTAATTTAAACAATAATTATAATTTGTATATTTAAATTAAGAAATTTTTAATACTTTAGTAGTATTATTTAATAATAATTGATCAAAGAACGGAGAAACACATGGGACTAACATACAAAAAAAGAGATGACCTTGAAAAAGTACTTGGCGAGTTTGCTACTTTTCCAGATGATTTTTTAAATACAAAAACTGATAAAGTCGTTGAAGCTCAAAAAGATGCAAATATTCAAGTTAAAACTGAGCAAAAACCTGATGCAGATGATAAAAAGGATTTAGATACAAATGCTTAACAATTTACCATATGGGGTGCTTCAATGTGCGACAATTTTTATGTCAATCATTATTGAAGCACTTCCTTTTGTTTTACTGGGGTCAATCGTTTCAGGATTTCTGGAAGTCTTTTTAACACCTCAGTTTATAAACAAAATACTACCTAAAAATAAAGTCCTAAGAATTTTCTTTGGTGTCTTCCTAGGATTTTTCTTCCCCTCATGCGAGTGTGGTATTGTACCAATAGTCCACAGACTGATGGCAAAAGGAATACCTGGCTACACAGCTCTTCCCTTCATGGTTGCAGCTCCAATCGTAAATCCAGTTGTCCTTTTTGCAACATATATCGCTTTTGGTAATTCATGGCGTTTTGCCCTCCTTCGTATGTTTGGAGCAATCTTAATAGCTACAATCGTCGGACTATTCATCGCTTACATTTACAACGGGGACATCCTTAAAGAAGGTGATATAGAAATCAGTCATAGCCATGACCACCATCATACACACGATACAAACCATAAAGAAAATCTAGGACATAGAATTTGGGATGCTCTAAGTCATGCCATTGATGAGTTCTTTGATACTGGTCGCTATCTAATTATCGGTAGTGCAATAGCAAGTATCATGCAAATTTATATTCCAACACGCTACATCACCAATATCAGCCACAATAAGCTAATGGCAATTTTACTGATGATGCTTTTAGCCTTCATCATGTCACTATGTTCAGAAGCTGATGCCTTTATCGGTTCAAGTCTTCTAGGGCTCTTCGGTCCGGCTCCAGTAATCGCCTTTCTACTATTTGGACCAGTTGTTGATATTAAAAACTTATTGATGATGAATCGCTTCTTCAAGCCTAAATTCACCCTTCAATTTATAGCAATAGTCACAGTAGCCACCATCATTTTTGCGGAGGTATTCGTATGATTAGATTTCTCATATTATCAGGCTATTTCGAGCTCATGATGTATCTCATGGCCACAGGAAAGCTAAATCAATATATCAACGTTCACTACAGTTACCTAGCAATCCTTTCAATGATTCTTTCCTTTATCTTATCCCTTGTCCAACTGATTAATTGGGTAAAATCAAATAACAAACCAGATAAAGAAAGCTTCAAAGCTAAGTACAAAAAAGCTTTTTCATATCTCCTACTAGCTACCCCACTTCTGATTTGTCTGTTTATCCCTTACAAGTCACTAGATGCTTCAGTTGTAGATAGCAAAGGATTTACTTTTCCCCTTGATAAGGAATCTGGAACCAGTGATGATGGTACAAGTATCCAGTATCTTCAGCCTAACACTAGCTCCTACTTCACTAAGTCGGATTACGATGAATTGATGAAAAAGACGCTAGCAAAATATAAGGATTCTGACGAAATAAAAATTGATGAAAAAAATTACATGGAAGCCATGGAATTAATTTATAATTTCCCAAGTGAATTTATCGGGAAAAAGGTTTCATTTACAGGCTTCATTTATAATAACTCACTAGACGGACAAAAATATCAGTTCTTATTCCGCTTTGGAATAATCCACTGTATTGCCGACTCCGGAGTGTTTGGACTCATGCTAGATGAAAAAGAAGAGTATGAAAACAATACTTGGGTTCATGTAGAGGGAACAATCGAAAGCAAGTACTTTGCCCCATATAAACGAAATCTCCCAACAGTTCTTGTAAACAAATCAGAAAAAGTTAATAAACCAAGTAATCCATATGTTTATAGAACATTTTAATAGGATTTATATTAACGAATATTTCGTCAAAATTCACAATAAAAGCTCACTCTTGTTGCAAGAGTGAGCTTTTATTGTGAATCGAGATCTAATAATTCTTTCGCTTTATTTATGCGTTCAACGCTTCCTTTAAATAAATCAATATTACCTGAATTAATTTTGTCAACTGATTCTATACAAAATTCTTCGTATCCATCATATCTATTAATAGCTGAGAGATTAAAAATTCCATCATATTTTGCACAAAAGATTATACCATTAGCATTTCGGCCATTTTTTCTTGTGTAATTGTATATTCCGAGAGGAGTGGGCTCTCCAACTTCATCTTTAACAATGGTAATACTCCTTTCATCAGTTAAAAAGTTAGAATAATATCCAAGCAACTCTTCATCAACTTTTTTTGAAATTGTTAAATTTACACAACCAAAATCATACTTCCCTGGTTTGCTTTTGTTGATTCCTCTCTTCATCAATAAAATATTATAGTTATTATCAAAGATAATCATGGCTAAATGAATTTCTGCAAAATGATTTATATATTGAGTAGTAGCAGAGATACGCGCACCATCTTCTGACGAATCTTTTATGATATCAATACAACTTAATACTATTTCTTTTTTTCCAACATCTCGCAGAACCTTATCTAGATATACTAATGTACTGGCATCCTTCTGCTGATAGTAAGTTTTATAGAAATCAAAATCATCATCATCATCATAATCTGAGACATCTTCTTCCCATTGTTCCCTATACCAAATTACCGGATACTTTCTTCCATGCCATATTCCCTTTAATTTTTCAAAATTCATTATTTTGTACTTCGAAGTAATTTTAATACGTTCATCATTACTCTCAGTCTTTTCTGCTAAGGATAAGATTATGTAAACTAGTTCAGTGCTGACTAGTACTTGGTTCTTCTTTGCACAGTTTTTCGCTAACCTAAAGCCAGCATCTATCTCTGAGCCAAAAAAATCATACTCACCTACAGAATATTGACTATCTTTATTAGTATTTGTATAGAGGTAATTCACGCCTTTACCAATAGGGTGATCACCTTCATCCTTCATTTGTTCAACATTAGCGCACCAGATAGTTGATTTGATATTCAATAATCCTTTAGATTCTGGATAATTTTTATGTATGGAATCATTAATTTGTCTCATAGTCAAATTTACTTTTGTAGGAACATACAATAAATCCATTGTATTTCTAATTATCCCAAAAAATATTACTTCATCACCAATAAACTTCCAAGGAAGGAATATGGTAGAACTATCAAAGTTGAATTTCACACTACTAATTGCTTGCTCATAAAAATCAGTAATAACATTTGGCCAATTAGAGTCTATACTTTTATATAAGGTAGAATTAACAATATCAAATGAAAAAAATACATAAAACCCTGAATAATCCTCTTTATATTTTTTTTTCACCTCTTTATCTGATTCGGTATCTAATTCTTTGTATTTCGCATACATTTCCGAAAACTTTGAAGATGTAGGGTCGTTTACCATGCTAGAATACCCAAAAACTTCCCTCTATTTGCAGCTGCATCTTTAGAAACTCCAAATTCTCTAGCTACCTCTAAGATATCAACCTGATCTGCACTGCAATTTTCCATAATAACCTGCCTATATATATCCTCAGGCATTAAAAAAGCAGCCGCAAATTCATTTGCCTCATATTCTATCTTACCAGTCCCTTTCCTAGAATAAATCAGCTCCGGTCTTTCTGGATCATAATGTAAAAATAAATGGCCTAATTCATGAGCTAATGTAAATTTATCTCTAGGATTATTTTCGTCATATCTTTTTGATAAAGTTATAACAAATTTATCGTCATCATTGCTAAATGTACCTTCTGCACCATTAAATACATTTTCTCTGAGTACAATACCTAAGACATTTAATATTTCTATCATATTAATGTCTCTTTCCATATCGACTCCTGTAATTTTTCTTACATCTTGAGCCTTCATTTCTATTTCTTCACTATAGTAACTCATCTTATCCTCCAATATTATTAACACTAAAATTATGTATCAACAAAATAATTTTCCTATAATGTTCCAGTTAACAAACAGCCCATATAATATGGCCAATATAAAAATAAATAAACTATAACGAAATTTCTTCGATTTTTTAGATATTACAAGTGCGATGTCCTTGCATTGCGTTTTATAGCTTTTTTCTAACTTGGATATTTCTGCAGTATCTTTATCAATCCAAGATCCAAAATAAACGACATTTTTGCTAGTTTTATCTATTCTTGGTATTAAACTAGTTAAAAGAATAAATATTGAAACTAAAAACGCTACGCTAGTTAATCCGATTCTCACATTCTGTAATTTCAAAATAGCATACAGTGCTCCCAATTGTATTGTAAGAAATGCTAAATTTTTTGCTTCAATAAATTTTAACCAACCGGAAAAATCTTCATATATATTTTTATAATCGTCATCATCCATAATATTCTTTTCTCTTTCAATATACTTGGTACTATATAATTATAACATATAAATAAATAATAAATACTCACGTTATATTTTTCTATACTCCATTTTAGTTTTAAATGAAGAATTATCTAGTAAATAAAAAAATACTTATAATTAACTATATAAGATTCATCTTACAAGAGTGAGAATAATTTTATATAAAAGATAAATATATTTCCATAATCCATGACTAAAACTCATTTAATTTTAATTTCAAACAGTATAATAATATATTTTCTTTTCCATTTAGTAGTCTACTTATATTTCTCTTATTGCTTTGTTTTACAATTCATTTCAGTTAATATACTTACTACTACAACTAAAACGTTACTTGACATTCTTAAAAACTGGTTATTTTCGTACTAAGTTGAAACCATTACACGGTACTGTGCTATCTTTCATGTTTTTGACAGAATTTTATGATAAAATATAGAGAATACTAATAGAAATTAAGGAAATGATATATGTCAAAAGTTTTAATTACAATATTTGGTGCAACTGGTGATCTTGCCAAACGTAAACTTTATCCATCACTTTATCGTTTATATAAATCTGGTGTCCTCGAAGAAGATTTCGCGGTTATTGGTACTGCTCGTAGACCGTGGACAAAAGAAATGTATGAGGATGTTGTTCATGAAAGCATCTCTAGTCTAATTGAAAATGAAGAAGATGCTAAAACTTTTGCAAGTCACTTCTACTATCAAGCACATGATGTAAATGACTCTGAGCATTATGAAACTTTAAGAGAACTTTCAAATGAACTAGGTGAAAAATATGATACTGATCATAATAAAGTTTTCTTTTTAGCTATGGCTCCGGAATTCTTTGGAACAATTGCAAGTCACTTAAAATCAGAACATATTACTGACGGTAAAGGTTATGAAAGATTAATCATTGAAAAACCTTTTGGTACAAGCCTTGCTACTGCAGAAAAATTAAACGACGATTTATCAAAAGCTTTTTCTGAAGACCAAATCTACCGTATCGACCACTATCTAGGCAAAGAAATGATTCAAAATATTTTTGCTATCCGTTTTACTAATTTTGTTTTTGAAAAAATTTGGAATCGCGATTTCATCGATAATATTCAAATCACCTTTGCGGAGTCTATTGGTGTTGAAGACCGTGGTGGCTACTACGATCATTCAGGTGCCTTAAAAGACATGGTTCAAAACCATATTCTTCAAGTACTATCTCTTCTTGCTATGGATAAACCTAAAACTTATCACAGCAAAGATATCCTAGCTGAAAAGATAAAAGCCTTGCAATCAATCAAGATCCCAACTACAGAAGAAGTTAAAGAAGACTTTGTCCGCGGGCAATATGTTGAAAATGACTTCAACGGTCAACATTTCGTTAGCTACCGTGATGAAAGCCAAGTTGACCCTGAGTCTACGACAGAAACTTTTGCATCTGGTGCTTTCTTTGTTAATAACGGTCGCTTTAACGACGTACCTTTCTTCTTCAGAACAGGTAAGCGCATGACTGAAAAAGGGACACGCATCAATATTATCTTTAAAAAAGAAGACTCTATCTTCGGTCCAGATCAAAAATTACAACAAAATGTTTTAACTATCTACATCCAACCAACCGAAGGATTCTCCTTCCTAATGAACGGTAAAGAAGTTGGTAAAGACTTTAATATTGGTGAAATTAAACTTGATTTCCGTCATGATGCTGCAATCCTCGGTAATTCTCCTGAGGCTTACGAAAAGCTAATTTACGATGTTCTGAAAGGTGACGGTTCAAACTTCACTCATTGGGATGAGTTAAAAGCTAGCTGGACTTTAATCGATAAGATTGTTGATGTATGGTCAAAAAATGAAGTCCCTTTATATGATTATAAAGCAGGGACAATGGGACCAAAGGCAAGTTTCGATTTATTAGAAAAATATGATACCGAGTGGAACTGGACTCCAGACGAATGGTATAAGGAACGTAATTTATAATTATTTTGAACTGCTGCTAACTATTAAGTTGGCAGTTTTTTGATAAAAATATTTTTAATTTTTACTATCTAAGTCAAATTTCTTTACAATTATTGTTTAGCCCTATACAATATAAAAACAGAATAGTATAGTATAGATCTAAACAATATAAAAGGAGATTTATGAGTAGAATAAAAAATGAGGATTTTAATTTATTAGTTGAAAACTTTTTCAAAGTAAACAATAAAATTACTCAGATTCAAAGAATACCTCTATCATTTACAAATAACATTAAATTATCAACTAACGCCCTTCATTTAATTGAAGCAATAGGTAAATATCCTAATTCAAATCCTACAGAGCTAGCTCAAATACTAGGTGTTACTAAAGGTGCAATATCCCAGCAGATACCAAGATTAGAAAAACAAGGCTTAATAAAAAAGAAAAAACTAGAGTCCAACAAAAAAGAAATATTGCTATCACTCACAGAAGCCGGTCTAGAAATTTTCAGACTTCATGAAAATATGCACTTGAAATTATACAAAGATATCCAGAAGGACTTAGAAAATTTAACTTCTGTAGATTTGGAATTAATAAATTCAGTACTAGAAAAAATCTCAAGTAGTATCAATCAATATCAAGAAGAGTACAAGAAATAAAGGAGGAATATAATGAAAATTAATAATGATTTAGTGTTTGAAATTAACGGTAAAGTAGTATCACATGATAAGGTTAATGAATGGGAATTTAAGAGAATGGTTGCTGTTCATAAAATGCTTAAAAAGATGGAAGGTGCTAAGTTCTCACCAAACTTTGATAAGTGGATAAAAGATAAAAAAATAGATGCCATACGTTCTGATATTTTAAGAGTAAAAATGCAATTAGGGATAGATAGAATGCGTTCAGAGCTTAAAAGTAGAACCAATTTAGCAGATGCAATTTCAAAGTTTTCTAATATACTTACTAACAAAAGAAAATTTAGCATGACAGAAATTGTTATACCAAATACAAACCTAACACCAAGCGAACTACTTGATAGAATTGTTGAAATTATGATGGTAAATAATGACAAACACTTAGAAATTAATTTAAATACAAACCCTGACCATTATGTTTTGCAAGAAGTGGCCGATAATATTCAAGAAGTTTTAGAGACAACTGGTGGTTCACCCCTACCAACTCATTTCTATGCACATTACAATGATGAAGAAAACTTAAAATCTTCATTTGATACTAAATTTGAAGTTCAAGCTCCAGGTACTGCACGATTAGAAGATGGAACAATAATTGGTGGAGTTCGTCATCAAGTCGGTCGCGATAAAAATGGTTTAAGATTTAGAGCATTAGTTGAATTCCCAGCTGTTTTACCAAATTATATGATTAAAGCACATCAATTACATTTAGCTTGTGAGTTCGGACATTGGATAAGCTCTGCACTTGATGAAAGAAACTTCAATTCTTAAAATGATTTAACTAAAAAAAGAACCTACAAAGTAGGAACTTCTTTAATTTATTCTGAAACGTTTACGCAGACTTACACCTTTATCACCTAAAAGTATATCAATTAATTTAGATTTCATTAATAAATACATATATGTTATCATCCCTGCTCCACCAGCAAATAAAATAATAATAAGAGATTTCATTTTAGTATTCGGGATAATAAATATCTTCATTAAAAGATAAACCGCTGTTGTGGCTAATGCCATAATAATTGTTAATGTCAATATTCCAGAAAGTCTTCTAAGAAGTGTATTGACATTAAATTTAGTTATTTCTTGAGTTTTTCTTAGATAAACTACTATACCGAATGTAAAAGCAGCACTACTAGCAAATATTGGACCATATGATTCAAACATATAAATACAAGGAATTTGTAATACAAGTTTTAGAAGCAATACTATTCCAAAATATCTAAGTGCAAATCGACTATGTCTTAAAGCTTGCAGTGTTGGAGTTAACATTCCATATAAAGCAACTGGTATACTAAATACTACAGCTAATACAAATAAATTCAAAGCTAATCGATTTGGAACACGATAAAATAGTGTGTACAATGGCTGAGCTAAAATACTTATTCCAACTACACTCGGAATGATAAAAGCTGCACCTAAAATAAGATTATCAACAACTAATTTACCAGCTGATTTCATATCACCTTTAACATAATTTTCAGTCAACAGGGGAACTCCAATACCACTTAAAGAAACAACTATTGCTATCAAAATTGCAGTAATTTTATCTGGATTAGCAGAAAAATAACTAAAGAAAACCAGCACTTCATTAGTAGTAAAATTTCCAATTCTGGTCATTAAATTTGGAAAAGTAAATTGGTCTAGTAGCTTAAATATCTGTATGGCACTTCCTAAGATAATAAAAGGAATCGCTTGTATTACTGTATTGATTAATAATTCCCTAGAAGAAATATCCATATTCCCTGGTAAAGGCATCAATATCTTAGTTAAAGTATTTGTCTTTTGCAGATAGAAAATCAATACTAAATAACTTGCAATCATTCCGACAAACGCTGCGAAAGTCCCTTGTGTCACAGCTTGAACATAGTCTCCACTTCCTATTTTCATTATCATAAATGCAGTTACAAGCATCCAAATAACCCTTATAAATTGTTCAGCAAGCTGACTCATAGCATTAGGTTTTATATTATTATTTCCTTGGAAAAAACCTCTGATTACACTCATTGAAGGAAATATCATAACCGCTGGAGCTAAACTTCTCAGAACAGGGGTTAATTGTTTACCTCCACCACTCATTATAGCAAGTGTTGGAGATATGATATACATCAACAATGCACAAACAAAACCAACAATTGACATAAATATCAACATTTGCCTAACCAATCTATAACCTTGGTTTTCATCCCCTAAAGCATTATACTTTGCTACCTCCTTAGCAACAGCAATATTAATACCTGCAGTGGAGATTAAAAGGAAAAGAGCATAAATAGTATAACCCATATTAAATAGACTATTAGCACTATCTCCATTTGCACCCATCCAAGAGTACCACGGAATTATATATATAAGGCCTAACATGCGAGATAAGAAGTCAGCAGCAGTTGACCAAAAGGCCCCTTCCAACATCTTATTTTTTTGTCTTAACTCTGTATTTTCAATCGTTAGATCAATTTCATCAATATTATCATTCATATCTATATTTTATCTAATTTTCAAACTTTTACAAGATAAATAGACGTTTTTCACAAAATGTTTTATACTTAAATCATGATTAAATTAGATGAATTGATTAAAATCTTGAAAGACGATGAAAACTTTCATGAAATTATCGTAGATGGCTGCTACCACTACGATTACAAAAAAAATATTAGCTTTAATAAACTATCATATGACTCTCGTATTGTAGATGAAAATACACTGTTTTTTGCCAAAGGTCTAAACTTCAGAAAGGAATTTTTAGAAGGAGCAATTAACAAAGGTCTGAAATTTTATATATCTGAAATTGACTACGAAGTAGAGATACCCGCTATTATTGTTAGCAACATAAAACATGCAATGAGTTTAGTAGCTCAAAAATTCTATGATTACCCTCAAAATAGCTTAAAAATATTAGCATTCACAGGAACAAAAGGAAAGACCACTGCTGCTTACTTTGCAAAAAATATCTTAGAACTTTCAAGTAAACAAAAAACTGCAATGCTTTCTACCATGAATACAACACTTGACGGGGTGAACTATTTTAAATCAGCACTAACGACTCCAGAAAGCCTTGATTTATTTCAAATGATGGCTCAAGCGCGTGATAACGGAATGACTCATCTAGTTATGGAAGTTAGTAGTCAAGCCTATAAAACCGCACGAGTTTATGGCTTAACTTTTGATGTGGGTGTGTTCTTAAATATCTCACCTGATCATATTGGACCAATTGAACACCCAACCTTTGAAGATTATTTCTATTGTAAGAGGCAACTTCTCCATAATAGTAAATTTGTTGTAGCCAATTCGGACATGGATCAGTTTTCTGTTATTAAAGAAGAATTAAAAAATAAACCTACTGCCTTTTATGGCGATAACTCAGAAAATAAAATTACTGAGTCAAATCCATTTAATTTTTCAACCAACGGAACTTTCAACGAGACTTTCAGCATTGAACTTTTAGGTAAATTCAACCAAGAAAATGCCCTTGCTGCTGCTCTTGCCTGTAAAGAGCTCGGAGCATCTACTGACGACATTTTAAACGGTATTGCACAAACTACCGTTCCTGGTCGTATGGAGGTCTTTAAACAAGCGAATGGGGCTCGTGTATACGTTGACTACGCTCATAACGGCGTCAGCCTTGCTAACCTACTAAATGTCGTAAAGGGTGCTCATAAGGGCAATATTTACCTTATTTTAGGTGCACCAGGTAATAAGGGCGAAAGTCGACGTGAAGATTTTGGTCATCTCCTTAATGATGAAAAAGAAATCCACGTTATACTAAGTGCGGACGATCCTAATTTTGAAAACCCTGTAGATATAGCTAAGCAGATTGCCCAATTCATTGAAAGACCAATTGAAACAATTATTGATCGTGAAGAAGCAATTAAAGAAGCGATGAGTAGAACATTAAGTGATTCAGACGCTGTAATTATTGCTGGCAAGGGAGCAGATGCCTATCAGATTGTTGACGGTGCACATGCTGAGTATGCTGGTGACCACATTATTGCACAAAAATATTTATAGAAAAAATCCAAGCTAGACAATAAAGCTAGTTTGGATTTTTCTTGTCGTCTTCAGTTGGGCTGCGATAAATTCTTCTGGATTATCAAAAATAATTACTTGAGGATTTACAAAATCATCATTAATTTTAATATTAATTTTGTAGTATTTACCATCAACTGCCTCGATATAATTATATTTAATAAGAGTCTGAATAAAAATATCAGGCTTTTTATTAGGTACAAGTTCACGCTTTGTATACTTCAAAAGAAAAACAGTCATATAGCGTAAGGCATAATTAGGATCTACATCCCCCATAATTCTATATATATCCTTTTCAAGATTAGATAATGGAATACCTTGAGCAACATGATAAAAATAATTTGCTAAATTATCATCTGTTCTAGCAAAATTGCTTGAAAAGAAAAACTTCAAATCATTAACTTCATTTTCCAGTAATAAATAGGTTTGACTTTCATTTAATTTACTGCTTAACATGGAATTATCTCTTAAGAAAAATGGTTTACTGTAAGATAAAATTTGAATTTTGTTAGGTTCTTCTAATTCTTCCTCTAATTCCTTAGTGAAATCAATATCATCAAAAACTTTAAAATTATTATAATAACGTCGATTTTCTCTTTTAATTAAACCAGACTGAATATAATCTTCTAGTTTCCTATCTAAATTATTTGTATCTTTAAATTCACCTTTTATTACACGCAAAGTTACATCATGGTTAATGTCTAGAAATTCCATTAAACTGTGAAAAAACGGCTGTTTAGTCAGCCGATTTTCGTTATATATTTTAATTGACATTATTTTTCAAATGCTTCTGTTAATTGTGGAACTACTTGTTTTTTACGTGATACTGCACCTTCAAGGAAAGCATGGTTATTTTCAAGTTTGAAATTAAATGCAGATTCAACTCTATCAACATTTTCACCTAAGTGAAGGATTTCAGAGTTACTATTTACGATATCAGTAATCATAAGTACAAAATCAGAATATCCATTTTCTTCCATTGAAGATTTAATTGCTGCTTCAATTTCGTCTTGGCGAGCAAGAACTTCATCAATATCAACAGTATTAACTTGTGCTACACGAACAGCATTACCGTTTAGTTCAAATGTTTTAGCATCAATATCAATTAATTCATCAGCAGATTTGCTAGCAAGGTTTGTTCCTGCTTTAAGCATAGCAAGTCCGTACTCTTCAAGATCTACTCCAGCAATTTCAGCTAATTTTGGAGCAATTTCTTTATCAAAATCAGTAGTTGTTGGTGATTTCAAAAGAAGCGTGTCAGAAATTAGTCCTGAAAGCATAAGTCCTGCAATCTCACTTGGAATTTCTACACCATATTCATTGTATAATTTGTAAATTACAGATGAACATGAGCCTAGAGGTTCAAGACGCATAAATAGTGGGTTTGCTGTTTGGAAATTTGCCACACGATGGTGATCGACAACTGCAAATACTTCAACATCTTCAATATCAGAAATTGATTGTTGGAATTCATTATGGTCAGTAAGGGCTACTTTTTCAACGCCTTCAGCTTTAGCAGATTCTACAACACGAGGTGCAGCCACTCCAAATTTTTCAAGTACAAAAGCTGTTTCTTCGTTAACTTCTCCAAGAGCTACTGCTTCTACATCAAGTTTATCTTCAACTTTTAAAAGGTGAGCAAATGCAACACTAGAAGCAATCGCATCTGTATCAGGGTTTTGGTGACCAAAAACTAAAATTTTTGACATTGTTTTATCTCCATTTATCTTTTTTCTTCATACTATTTTAGCAAATTTTCTTCATTTTTTCTAGCTATAAGAAAAAGCGAACCATCGTTCGCCTTACTCTTTTGAGATAATCTATGCTCTATGTACTCTTGTCAAATATTCAGTATATGATTCCGTATGCATTAATTCTTTTGCATTTTCAACTCTTTCTTTTGTTGGTGGTTTTACACCAGCAAGCGGGTATTTAAGCCCCATCTCTTGCCATTTGATTTCCCCCATTGTATGGTATGGAAGAATTTCAAACTTATCAACATTCTTAAGAGTTTTAACAAATTTATCTAATTCAATCAAATCTTCATCAAAATCTGTTTCACCTGGAACTAATACGTGTCTAACCCACGCTGGTACTCCGTAGTCAGAAAGATATCTAGCAAAATCTAAAATAGTTTTATTATCATGACCTGTTAAAATCTTGTGACGTTTAGGGTTTATTTCTTTCAAGTCTAATAAAACCAAATCTGTAACATCTAAAAGAGCATTTATTGTCTCTAAAAACTCTGGACTTCTATTGAATGGAAGTGCTGCTGTATCAAGAGTTGTATGTATTCCGAGTTCATGAGCTCTAGTAAATAAAGCAGTAACAAACTCAGCTTGTAGCATTGCTTCACCACCACTAACTGTAATACCACCATTTTTCCCCCAGAAAGACTTAAAGCGAAGTGCCTCATTTAAAACATCTTCAACAGTTCTTTCTTCAGCCTTTTCACTCTTAAATGCTAATGTGTCTGGATTATGGCAATATTTGCAACGCATTTTACAACCTTGCATAAATATAATAAAACGAATCCCTGGACCATCTACACTACCGAAACTTTCAGTAGAATGAACTAAACCAGTAACTTGTGTAATATCTTTTTCAGTCATCTCTAACTCTCCATCGTCTTTATTTCCTATACATAGGATACATGATTTTGAAAGCATTTTCAAATCTTCTGTTTTACTACAAAGTATAGAAAAAGGAGGCTAATTCTCCTCCTCTTCCTCTTTATCTTCAATGTCAAAAAATTCAAGTTGAAGAACATCAACACGAGGTCCTTCCATCTTCAAGTTAGTCAATGTAAATGACTTCCCTTTAGATACTAGATCTAGGTTGATATGCTCGTCTTCTCCTGGAATTGTACCAATTTCAGTAACAAAGAATCCAGCAATTGTATCAACATCATTATTTTCAAGTTCTACTTCAAATTCCTCATTGAAATCACTTAATGGCATTCTACCTTTAATCTGATATAGATTATCACTAATTTGCTCAACTTCTGGATCTTCCTTAGCATCACTTTCGTCTTCAATTTCACCGACAATTTCTTCTAATAAGTCTTCAAGCGTTACAATACCTTCTACACCACCATACTCATTAAGCAAGATAGCCATTTGGTTTTTTGTTCTCTTGAGCTCTTTCATTAGATCATCAACATAAATTGTTTCAGGAACAAATAATGGCTCCTGCATAATGCTTAAGATATCAACATTTTCAAAGCCCTTATTATATGCTTCTCTTAATAAATTTTTAGTATGAAGAATACCGATAATTTTGTCTTTGTCACCATCATAAACAGGGAATCTTGAATAGATAGAATCAATAATATATTTAATGTTGTAAGCCGTATCGTCTTGAATATCAATCATTGATGCGTCAGTTCTAGGAACCATTATTTCACGCGCCACAAGCTCATCTAGCGAGAAAATACCTGCAAGCATTTCACGCTCGTCAGAATCAAGTGCTGCTGCACTCGTATTTAAAAGATATTCGATTTCATCACGCGTCATATTATCACTGTGATCATCGAACTTCATCGGTGTCAACTTACTTAAGAGGTTAGTTGAACTTGCTAATAACCATACGAATGGTTTCATAATAACACCAAGCATTTGAATTGGTGTTACAACTTTGACCGCTAGACTCTCTTTTAAGTTTTGCGCAATTCTTTTTGGATAAAGTTCACCAAATACAATTGAGAAGTACGTCAATAAAGTAAGGATAATAACTTGTGCAATTGTTTTTGCACCAGCAATATTTCCTAAAAATGGTACTAGTTTAGCTGCTAATGTCTCAGCAAGACTCGCCCCAGTTAAGATATTAATTAAAGTAATACCAACCTGAATTGTTGAAAGGAAGTTACTTGGATTATTGATTACACTTAACAGCTTTGAATATTTTTTATCACCTTCTGCTGCGCGTTGTTCAACCCTTGAACGATTGACACTTACTAGAGCCATCTCGCTGGCTGCAAAAAAAGCATTTAATGCTGTAAGAACAACTAATAATATTAATTGAATTAAAATCGACTGACCCTCGGGATCTGCATTCATGTTTGTTTTTCTTCTCCTATTTTATAAATTCTTTTGTAAAGGTAGTATAATTATATCATATTTTATTTTCTTGAAAAGAGATTATGCTTTTGCTTTTTTTCTCTCTTCAAAAATGTTAGCAATAAACTTAACTACTTCCTTAATCAATGAATATGCAGGTACTGCAATAATCATTCCGACCAAACCATATAAATTACCAACAACTAACATCAATAACATTATAGTTACTGGATGAATCTTCATTGCATTTCCAACAACCTTTGGATAAATGAAATTACCATCAATTTGTTGAACGACTGCAACATATATTACTGCAATAACAGCCTTCTTCCAATCGTCGGCTGCAACAACTAAAACCATCGGAGCCATACCAATATAAGGACCCAAATATGGAATCAAATTTGTAATTGCTGAAAAAGTCGCAAGTAAGAAAGCATAGGGAATACCCATAACAAGGTAACCAATGAACACAAAAATAAATATGATTGAACAATCTATTGCTGATCCTAGAATGTAACGAGACATAGTATCATTTAAAGTTTCTAAAAGACCAGTTATATTATACTTATCATCTTTTAAAATTGTCTTCTTAAGAGTTGGTAGTAGCTTATGACCATCTCTAAGCATGTAGTAAAGAAGTATTGGTGCTAATACTAATATCAGTCCAACCCTTGTTATCGTTGAAAGCATACCATTTAAACTTAGGGTTACTCCATTCAATACATTTTTTAGTATTGATGAGTATGATAAATTTAACTTTTGAAAGGCTTCTTCAATATTTAAATTACGGAATTCCTTTCTTTGAGCAAGTTCTTCAACCCACTTTTGAATATCTGGGATTGCATTTGCTGTCGCATTTACAAGGCCAGTTAACTGATTAATGATTGTTGGAACAAAACTAACTACCATAAATACTACTAGTCCAATTAAAATTATAAAAACGATTAAAATCCCTAGACTTCTCTTAATTTTAAATTTTTTCTGAAGAAGTTCGATTAAAGGATTAAAAGCATAGTATAAAAACCCAGCGATTAAAAAAGGGATAAAAACTGTAGCGAATAGGCTCCCTATTGGTTTAAATAGAAAATCTAATTTTGTTAAAATGAAAATTAACGAAGCTATGGCCAGTATCTCAACAGTCCAAAAAAACAATTTATTATTCTTAAACATAATTCCTCACTCACTATTTGTTGAAAGACTTTCTTTATATTATAATTTATTTAGACTAATTATAAAAGGACTAAAATGAAAATTAAACAAACCAAAGATATACAATCAAAAACATATTTAGATGCAGTACAAATACGTAATAGCGTATTCGTCAAGGAGCAAGGTGTACCATTCACACTTGAAATTGATGATAATGAAAATTTTTGCATACATTTTATATTATACACTTCCCTAAACGTGGCAGTAGCCACTCTACGACTCTTGCCTCAGAATAATGGGCAAGTAACTCTCCAACGTATGGCGGTCCTTAAAGAATATCGGAAACTTGGATACGCCAAATTACTTATACAAGAAGCATTAAAATTCGCTACTAGTAATGGATATAGTAATATCATTCTCCATGCCCAGCTCCCTGCCCGAGATTTTTATAAGAAAATTGGTTTCGACGAGTTTGGACAAGTGTTTGAGGAAGCCGGTATAAAACACATCAGCATGAAAAAAGAACTATAATTACTTGTATGATCATTATGGTTCATTATCTAAGTCGGTAGTCCAATAGATAACCACATTTATATATAAAATAATATCGTATGATGAATTTAACACAAAAACCCTTAGCAAGCTAAGGGTTTTTGTGTTAAGTAGTGTTCCAAGAGGGATTCGAACCCCCGACCGTTCGCTTAGAAGGCGAATGCTCTATCCAGCTGAGCTATTGAAACATGACAATTTACATAAAAACAACTAGAATGACGAGGCAACCCGCCACCTAGTTCTTGTAAACGTTAATTATATTTTATCAAAAAATCACAATTTGTCAATCTGATTTTTTGATTTTCCTCTAAATACAATAAAAATAATTAATGTGAAGACTCTTCCTGTGAAGTAGAAGTACCCGAGTTTCCACTATTAGAAGATTCAGTTGTCTCTAATACAGGCATTTCTTTATCAGGTTCACCATCTTTTTTCAAATAATATGTATTTGAAGTATTATCTTTGCTAATTGCAATACTCGGTATTTCATATGTACCTGGAGAAGATCCAAAATATTTTTCAAACGTAACAATATCTGGAGAAAGTGAATCCGATATATCTTTCCCAATTGAACGTCTCAATGTATTCTGAACACTCAACAAATTATTTTCAGGCATTACTTGATAAGATACATCATTAATCATTTCTCCAACACCTTGAAGTTTAATTGATTGAATCGTCTCAAATGACGAACTAAATCCCATAAGCTGCATCAAAGTATTAGAATTGATCTTTATATTTGTCTTCAAATTACCACTTAAAGACTCAAAAATATTTCTATAATTTGAAATACTGTTCATTGATAGAAGCTTCTCAATGACTTTAGTGATTACTTCTCTCTGCCTTGCCTGTCTACCAATATCTCCTTCTGGATCCTGATACCTCATTCGAGAATATACAAGTGCCTGATCTCCATTCAAGTGTTGAACACCCGGCTTTATAATTGCTTTGTAATCTGGTTCAGTATCTTCAATTGAAATAGTTTCTCCTAAAGTATTATTAACTGTAATCCCCCCTATTGCATCAACAAGGGTAACCAAACCCTGCATATTAATGAACGCATATGCATCTATTTTAAAACCAATAATATCTTGAATATTCACGATACTCATCTTTGGCCCCCCCTCAGAATAAGCATCATTCAATTTCGTTAACTTTCCTGTAGGATTTCCATTCTTATCCAATAAATCAACTAGCATATCACGTTCTAAACTCGTCATTGTAGTCGTGTTAGTTTTAGGATTTACCGTAGCAACGATCATTGAATCACTTCTACCTTCCCATGGATTCTCACGACCAGCCCCACCAGTATCAATACCCATTAGTAATATGGTAAAAGGCTTAGAATTATCAAACTGTACACCTTCCTCTGAACCCAACCCTAAATCATCAAAAGTTGATGCCATCATATTTTCCGCACCATTCATCAAGGTATAACCGTAAGCAAATAATGCACCTATCGTTAACACTGTAATCATAGTTAACATAGTTAATATTTTCTTCATTTTTTATTATATTCTCGCTTTTTATTATATTCCACTATTATCACATTTTCTCGAGAATCTTACAACAAAATCTTTCTCTTTGTAATAAAAAGTTAATTACTTCTGGTAATTTTGAGGTAAAAATCTTTCATAACTATCTCCATGGGCAACTAAGGTTACATCTCTACCCTCATCATCTCTTTCAAAAATGATTTCCAAATACTCTTTTGGAAGATCTGCTTCCAATAGATTTCCCCATTCAATTACTGTTACTCCATCACCAAAAATATAAGAATCTAAATCAATTGAATCTGGGTCATCTCCTATTCTGTATACATCCATATGATAAAGAGGTAATCTTCCTTCATACTCCCTAACTATGGTATAAGTAGGGCTTTTAATCATCTGATTAATACCCAAGCCTTTTCCAAGGCCTTTAGTAAAAGTAGTCTTTCCCACTCCAAGGTCACCTGTCAATATAATGACATCACCTACATTTAATTTATGAGCTAAACCTTCAGCAAAAGTTAGCATATCATTTTCATTTAATTTCATATATTATATTTTATCAAAATTATGGACACATTTCACGATATTTAAGTTTATTTTAAAATGGAAATATTTGATGTACATACATCTATACGAAATTTAAACAAAATTTTATCGAAAAAAAGATGTGATAAACTCACACCTTTGAAATAGTATTAATGATTATTTTTCTTCAGAATTTTTCTTTTTCTTATTAGCCTTTTCACGTTCAGCTTTGTTAAGAATTTGTTTACGAAGACGAATAGATTCTGGAGTTACTTCCATATACTCATCATCATTCAAGAATTCAAGTGATTCTTCAAGGGTAAGGATTCTTGGAGTTTTAATAACAGAAGTTTGGTCTTTATTAGCAGAACGAACGTTAGTCATTTGTTTTGCTTTTGTGATATTAACTGTTAAATCGTTATCACGACTGTTTTCACCAATAATCATTCCTTCATAAACTTCAGTACCTGGGTTTACAAAGATAGTTCCACGTTCTTCAACTGACATGATAGAGTATGTTGTTGCTTTACCTGTATCAATTGATACAAGAGCTCCACGATTACGGCCACCAATTTCAGCTTGAATAAGAGGTAAGTATTGATCAAATGTATGGTTCATAATACCATATCCACGAGTCATTGAAAGGAAGTCAGTTGAGTATCCGATAAGTCCACGTGCAGGTACAAGGAAAATCAAACGAACTTGACCATTTCCAGCATTTTGCATATCTAGCATTTCACCCTTGCGTTCAGATAAGCTTTGAATGATTGATCCTTGATATTCTTCTGGAGTATCAATTTGAACACGTTCGAATGGTTCACATTTAACGCCATCAATTTCTTTAACAATAACCTCAGGACGAGATACTTGAAGCTCATATCCTTCACGACGCATTGTTTCAATAAGAATAGACAAGTGAAGTTCTCCACGACCAGATACAGTCCAACGGTCAGGAGAATCTGTTGGATCAACTCTAAGCGATACGTCTGTTTGTAATTCAGCTTCTAAACGTTCTTCAACTTTTCTTGAAGTAACAAATTTACCTTCGCGACCTGCAAATGGTGAATTATTTACTAGGAAAGTCATTTGAAGAGTTGGTTCATCAATATGAAGAATCGGAAGTGGTTCAACTGCATCAGTAGGAGTTACAGTTTCTCCAACGAAGATATCAGCCATACCAGAAACAGCAATAAGATCTCCAGCCTTCGCTTCTGGAATTTCACGACGTTCAAGACCAAAGAAACCAAATAACTTAGTTACACGGAAGTTTTGAGTAGTACCGTCAAGTTTTGAAAGAGTAACTTGATCTCCAACTTTAATTTTACCACGGAATACACGTCCAATACCAATACGTCCAACATAATCATTGTAATCAAGTAATGAAACTTGGAATTGTAATGGTTCATCAGAGTTATCGACTGGTGCTGGGATATGTTCGATAATTGTATCGAAAATTGGTGCCATAGTTTCTTCTTGATCAGCAGGATCATCTGAAAGACTAGAAGTACCATTAACTGCTGCTGCGTAAATTACTGGGAAATCTAATTGTTCATCATCAGCTCCAAGTTCAATAAACAGTTCAAGAACTTCATCAACAACTTCAGCTGGACGTGCTGCTGGCTTATCAATTTTATTAACTACAACAATTGGAGTTAATTTTTGATCAAGAGCTTTTTTCAATACAAAACGAGTTTGAGGCATTGTACCTTCGTAGGCATCTACTACTAATACTACACCGTCAACCATTTTCATAATACGTTCAACTTCTCCACCAAAGTCCGCGTGTCCCGGTGTATCCAAGATATTGATACGTGTTCCATTATATGAGACAGCCGTATTTTTAGCTAGGATTGTAATTCCACGTTCTTTTTCAATGGCATTTGAATCCATTGCGCGTTCTTGAAGTGTAAAGTGGTCATCTAATGTATCTGATTGTTTTAATAATTCATCAACCAAAGTAGTTTTACCATGGTCAACGTGGGCTATGATTGCAACGTTGCGAATATCATCACGTAATTTTGTCAATTTTTTTCTTCCTTATATTTTACTTTAACCTAAAAAAGGCTCTTAGGGTAATAAGTATAACAGATTTTTTTCAAAAGTAAAAGCATCATGAATTTACTAGAACAGAAATAGTACGATATCTACCTTCTGGTAATACTGATTAAATTTATAATATATCAAAAAAAGTTAATCAGATTAAACTGATTAACTTTTTAAATGGTTTTATTGTTTTTTATCAAGCCCCATTGCACGTTGAATTGCTTTCACAATTTCAACAATTACAAACATTGATAGACTTCCAATAATTACCGCAGCCCATTGATGACCATCTAAATTAGTAACATGGAATACCTTATTGAATCCTGGGACAACAATAGTAATTGCAAGTAAAACGAATGAAATTAAAATTGAAATATTAAATACTTTAGACTTAAAGAATCCAACTTTAAATAATGATTGATGTACCGATTTAACGTTAAAGGCATGAACTAATTGGATAAGACCAAGTGTTGCATACGCCATAGTTAAAGCATCAGCATGGATAGCATCATATCCTGAATGAACTGGGAACTTAATTCCGTACCAGTAAACACCTAGAGTTAAAGCAGCCTGAAGGATACCTTGATAAATAATAGATGACATTACACCATTTGAGAAAAGACTTGCTTTTCTTCCGCGAGGTTTTTGATCCATAATTCCAGGTTCAACTGGTTCAACACCTAAAGCAATCGCTGGGAAAGTATCTGTAACTAAGTTAATCCACAATAAGTGTACTGGTTTGAGAACATCCCAACCAAACAATGTTGCTAAGAAAATTGTAAGTACTTCTGCTGTGTTAGCTGATAGTAAATACTGAACAGTTTTTTGAATATTTGAGAATACTTTACGTCCCTCTTCAACTGCAACGATAATTGTTGCAAAGTTGTCATCCGCAAGTACCATATCCGAAGCACCTTTAGATACTTCTGTACCAGTGATACCCATACCAATTCCAATATCGGCTGTCTTAAGCGCTGGTGCATCATTAACACCATCACCAGTCATGGCTACTACTTTACCTTCGTTCTGCCATGCTTTTACAATACGAACTTTATGTTGTGGAGACACACGCGCATACACTGAGTATTGAGACACAGCTTTTTGGAACTCTTCATCAGACATCTCATTGAGTTGTGCACCTGTAAGTACATGACTATCTGCTTCTGCATTATCCTCAAGAATTCCTAAACGAATTGCAATAGCTTCCGCTGTATCTTGATGGTCACCAGTAATCATAATTGGACGAATTCCAGCTTCTTTTGCTACTTTAACAGCATCAGCAGCTTCCTTACGTTCTGGGTCAATCATACCAACTAGACCAGCAAAGATTAAATCATTTTCAATAACTTCAGAGCTTAACTCTGGCATTGTGTCTTCAATTTTGTAGGCCATCATCAAAACACGAAGTGCTTGTTTAGCTAAACTCTTATTAATTTTAAGAATCTCTTGTTTATCTGCATCAGTCATTGGTAATACTTGACCATCTACAAGTTTTCTAGTGACGCGTTTTAATAATTGGTCAGGAGCACCTTTAACTGCTATTAAAAGTTTACCATCTGCTTGCTTATGGATTGTAGACATAAGTTTACGATCACTGTCAAATGGTAATTCACCAACACGAGGTTCTTTTTTAAGTGCATCACGAACGTCAAAATTATGATCAAGACCATATTGTACAAGTGCAGTTTCAGTTGGGTCACCGATTAGTTTCCCTTGCTCAGAAATTTTTGTATCGTTTGCATAGTTCATAACTCGTAGAGTCAAATCATCTGAAGGTATTTCATCAGTGGCATCAATTAGCTTACCATTAGTAAATACTTTTTCGATTGTCATTTGGTTCATAGTTAAAGTACCAGTTTTATCACTAGCAATAATCTCTGTCGAACCCAATGTTTCTACCGCTGGTAATTTACGTACAATAGCATTCTTTTTAGATAAAACTTGAGTACCTAATGCAAGTACAATTGTAACAATAGCTGGTAAACCTTCTGGAATTGCAGCAACTGCTAGAGCTACTGAAGTCATCAAAGCTTCAAGAGGATCTTGATGTTGAACAAATACTCCAACTGCAAATGTAACTGCTGCAATTACTAAAATTGCATATGTGAGAATTTTTGAAAGTTTATTCAAGTTAGTCTTAAGCGGAGTTTCAGTTTCATCAGCATTTTGCAAAAGATGAGCAATATGACCAACTTCTGTATTCATACCTGTTGCAACAACAACCCCAGTTCCTCTACCATATGTAACATTTGAATTTTGGTAAGCCATATTAACTCGGTCACCGACTTCAGCATCATCTGCTACGATAGCATCTTGATTTTTATCGACTGGAACTGATTCACCTGTCAGACCTGATTCTTCAATTTGTAAGCTTGCTGTAGTCAATAGTCTCATATCAGCAGGAACAACATCTCCAGCTTCTAAAAGAACAATATCACCAGGAACAAGTAAAGTAGAATCAACTTCTTCAACATGTCCGTTTCTTCGTACACGTGCAATTGGTGTGCTCATTTCCTTCAATGCATCAATTGCTGCTTCTGCCCTGTTTTCTTGAATAACACCAAATACAGCATTAATAATTACCACAGCCATAATGATTATTGCATCGCTAATATCTTTACCACCACTTGTAACAACTGATAAAATAGCAGCAACAATTAGAATAATAATCATCAAGTCTTTGAATTGATCAAGGAACTTTTGAAGTAATGATTTCTTCTTTCCTTCATCTAATTGGTTTTTACCATACTTTTCAAGTCTTGACTCTGCTTCAGCACTAGTTAACCCTTTAGATGTTACTGATAATTCTTGTAATGTTTCCTCACCCGTTTGAGTAAAAAACTTTTTCTCTGACATAATAGTCCTTTCTATTTCACATTGTAAAGTAGAAAAAAAATAGAGACTTGTGGCACGGCCACAAGTCTCACTTTTTAAGATAATACCGGATTACTCGGATTGTCGATATTATCACGTTTACACGTTAGCTACTCCCTTGATGTTTGTAATAATTTTATCAAATTTGGAATTGCTAGTCAATGTACACCAGTGTTCTCTTGTGTTCTTCCTACAGTTTAAGGTCAAAACTTTCAAGTGGTACATCATAGAATTTGTCTTGTAAGCGTCCAAGATAATCCTTAGCTTGTTGAGGGAATAATGCATAGCTTAATACATCTTCCTCATTACGTGCATATGATCCAATTTCTTCACGTGCAGCTGGTAAACCTGGTTCAAGTAAATCAGCAGGACGGACAGTAATAACTGGTTCATCTCCAATAATTTTTTCTTTAACTTCTGGGTCAATTGGTGCTGGTGGGCGACCATATAATCCACGAACGTAGTCTTTTATTTCATTAGGAACTACTTTATAACGTTCACCTGTAATTACATTCATCATAGCTTGAGTACCAACCATTTGTGATAAAGGTGTAACCAATGGAGGATATCCTAGATCTTTTCTTACACGTGGTACTTCTTCAAGAACTTCTTGGTAGCGATCTGCAATTCCTTGTTCAGTCAATTGACTAAGAAGATTAGACAACATTCCTCCAGGTACTTGATAAATAAGGGATTTAGGTTCAATACCCAAAACTTTAATATTCATAGTTCCATTATCTTGGAATCTATCACGCACTACAGAAAAATGATCTGCAATTTTTTCAAGATTGTCCATGTCAAGATCAGTTTCAACCCCTAAGTCTTGTAAGGCAATTGCTACTGATTCTGTAGCGGGCTGACTAGTTCCACCAGCGAAAGGAGAAATAGCAAGGTCGATAATATCTGCACCTGCCTCAACAGCCTTAACATAAGTCATCTCAGAAATACCAGCAGTAGCATGCGTATGGACTTCAAGTGGGACAGAAATTTCATCTTTAATTTTTGTAACCAATTCATATGCAACTCCAGGAGTTAATACTCCGGCCATATCTTTTATACAAATTGAATCAGCGCCAAGATCTTCCATTTCTTTTGCAAGCTTCACAAAGTATGGAACAGTATGCACTGGAGAAGTTGTATATGATATAGCAAGTTGTGCATGACCACCAGCTTTTTTTGTAGCTTCAACTGCAGTTGCTAAATTACGTGTATCATTTAATGCATCAAAAATACGAATTACATCAATTCCATTTTCTACTGACTTTTTACAAAATTCAGCGACAACGTCATCTGGATAATTCTTGTATCCAAGTAAATTTTGTCCACGAAGGAGCATTTGTAACTTAGTATTTTTTGCACCTTTTCTAATAGTTCTTAGACGTTCCCATGGATCTTCATTCAAAAATCTTAAACATGAATCAAATGTTGCTCCACCCCATACTTCCATAGAGTGATATCCAGCTTGATCCATTGTCTCAAGAATTGGTGTCATATCTTCAATCGGCATACGTGTTGCAATCAAACTTTGTTGACCATCACGAAGAACCGTTTCCATTACTTTAACTTTACTCATTAATAACTAGCCTTTCAATTTCTTCTTGTAGCTCTTTAACGCTATGCTTTCTAGATCGGGAACACTCTTTTGCATTCTTTCCGCAAATCAAACATAAGCGTTTTGGAAGTTTGAGATCATCTCTTGAAATCTGGTAAATCACACCATCTTCATCAATCAAGACAACATCTAAATCAAATAACCTATTTAAAGGAGATTCTTCCTCAAGCTTTACTAATTTTCTTTTTATATCTTTTGCATTACCTTTAATAAGCAAAAAAGCTTCTCTACCTGTCTTGATATTAGCGTCATTGACAACAATAACATCTGGAACGAGAAGTTCTTTTACCCTACCTAGCATAGAGTCAAAAATATCAGATAACTGTTCTGAATTTTTGATCTCACCAGGTATGTTCATAGTCATGGAAACCATAACTAAATTTGGATATTTACACAAAAGATCTTTTTGTTTATACGATCTTTTTTCACGAGCATCCAGCATCTCTAATAGAGACACTGGCTTCCCGCTAAATAAATTAGACATTTTTAACTACATCAATCACTGTTCCATCACGATATTCAATAACAGCAACTACTTTATCACCATATTGAATTGGTTCAGGATTACCAACAATAGCATATGCCTTTTCTTTCAATTCTTCAATTGTAAATTGAGGAACGTCAAGATCTTTAAAGTGTTCAATTAAATCTTGACGAAGTGGATTAATTGCAACTCCAACTTCAGTTACAACTACGTCAACACTTGATCCTGGAGTAATAACAGTATTAACTTTATCAACAATTGTTGGGATGCGTCCACGAATAATTGGAGAAATCACCATGCTCATTTTAGAAGCAAATGCTGTATCTGAGTGACCACCAGATGCTCCACGGATAACACCGTCAGAACCTGTCATTACGTTGACATTGAAGTCAGTATCAATTTCAAGTGCAGATAAAATAGCAGTATCAAGTTGATTAATCACTGAACCTTTACTCAAAGCTGAAGCATACATATTAGCATCAATTTCATAGTGATTTTCATTACGTCCTAGTGATAGTCCTGATGGAGCATCGAAGTCTTGAACGTCAATGATTTTTTCAACTAAGCCTTCTTCAAGAAGTTCAACCATTGCATTTGTTATACCACCTAAAGCAAAACTTGCAGTAATACCTTCTTCAAGCATTTTTTCTCTAATAAAACGAGTTACAGCTAGTGAAGAACCACCAGTACCAGTTTGGAATGAGAATCCTTGTTTGAAGTAAGGAGAATTAGTAATTACTTTAGCAGCATATTCTGCAATAAGTAATTCTTTCGGATTTTTAGTAAAACGTGTTGCCCCTGAAGCGATACCTTTAGGGTCTCCAATTGAATCAACAACAACTACATAATCAACATCTGTTTGAGGAATTGAAATTGGTGTATTTGGATAAGGCATCAGGCTATCAGTAATGATAACAACTTGGTCAGCATATTTAGCGTCAACCATAGCATATCCTAAAGATCCACATGGCGCCTTACCTTTAGTACCATTTGCATTACCGTAAGCATCTGAGCTTGGTGCTCCAAGGAAAGCTACGTCAACTTTGATATCTCCACGGGCAACTGCTGCTGCACGACCACCATGTGAACGAATAACAACAGGGTTTTCCATAATTCCTGAAGAGATTGCAGCCCCAACTTTATCACGAAGTCCTGATGATGTAATGTTAGTTACAACACCATTCTTAATATGGTCAATAAGTGGTGCATGAACGTTTGCAATTGAAGATGGTGCAATTGAAATATCTTTAATTCCCATATTAGCGATTTCTTCCATTACCATATTTAAAACTTTATCACCTTCACGGAAATGGTGGTGGAAAGAAATTGTCATACCATCTTTAAGACCAGTTTTTACAATTGCATCATGGATGCTATCAAGTAATTTTTCATCACGTGGTTTTACTGGCTTAATTGTACGACTAGATTCTTCATAAGTATTAATATTAGCTAGTTCACCTTCGTAAACACCATGTTTGCTAACATATTCTTCTGGAATTTCAACTCCAACTTTATTTTTTGTCATGATTAAATTTCCTCCTCAGTAATCAATTTCGCTGCTTTTGCCAAAGCGATTACACGTTGTGCACGTTCTACGATTGGTTTATCAATCATTTTACCGTTAAGTGCAATTACGCCAGAACCTTTAGATTCAGCTTCACGAATTGCCCAAATAACTTCTTTGGCATTTTGAATTTCTTTATCAGTTGGAGCGTAAATTTTGTTTACGATAGGAATTTGGCGAGGGTTAATTACAGATTTACCATCAAATCCTAATTGTTTAATGCGTTCAACTTCAGCAGTGAATCCTTCAACATTATCAACATCAGAATACACAGTATCAATAGCTGCAATTCCAGCTGCACGTGCTGAATGGAGAATCAAGCTACGTGCAAAGAATAATTCATTACCATCAGGGTAACGTTTTGTCTTCATATTTGTAACGTAATCTTCTGCACCAAGTGCAATACCAATTAGACGATCAGAAGCACGAGCTATTTCAGGAGCATTTAAAGTTCCTTCAGCTGACTCGATTGCTGCCATCATTTTAGTAGTTCCGACTGGAATATTGTTTTCTTTTTCAACACGAGTAATAATTTCATCAACATCTACAATGTCTTGTGCTGTTTCTGTCTTTGGTAAACGGATTACGTTAACACCAGCAAGAACCATCGCTTCAACATCAAGGGCTCCCACTGTATCAAGGCCGTTGATACGTACAACTGTTTCAACATTAGAGTAGTCAAATGTTTTCAAAGCAAAATGTACAAGAGTTCTTGCTGAATCTTTTTCTTTTAAAGATACAGCATCTTCAAGGTCAAACATTATTGAATCTGCACCATAAAGTGGAGCATCACGTAGCATCGCAACATTAGCACCTGGTACAAACATCATTGTTCTTCTTAAGCGTTCCATGAGTCAATCTCCTTCCAATCGTATGCATCTACATCTGCAGCACGGTGAACAGCGTTAATTGTACGAGCTTGAACTGTACAATCCAATGCACCTTTGTCAACAGCAGTAACATCAACTGAATCAACTCCTAAGTTAGCCAATGTGTCTTTGATAACTTTACGAATTTGGTTACCAAATTGTTTTTC
The DNA here is from genome assembly GCF_001832905.1 of Floricoccus tropicus. GTDB lineage: Bacteria > Bacillota > Bacilli > Lactobacillales > Streptococcaceae > Floricoccus > Floricoccus tropicus. The sequence goes on from NZ_MKIR01000026.1 coordinate 229,599, forward strand.
AACGCTACTTTCAAGATCAATCTTGATTTCGTGTGTGTCATTTGGAGCAATCGTAATCATAATATCACTAGATTCGACTGTTCCAGAAACGGCAGTGTGTTTAATTTCCATTTCCTTCACCTCATAATTCCTTATGTTCTTTAAGATAGTTATATGTAGTAGTTGGTAAAAACTCTCCAAGTAGAATGTAATCGTTTTCTTTTATTGCTGTGCGTACCTTCGTTGCACTAATAACATTGCCACCCACATCAATTCGCGGTAAAACTACTAGTTCAAGTTCATTACCAAAGACTTGCCTCATAGATTCATTGTAGATTTCAGTAACCGCAGAATACGGTTCTTCACCTACAAAACGTTTGGTAATATTTAAAGTTTTTGCAATTCTATCTTTAAATAATTTAGCATCCAAACTTGCTTGTTTCCTTGCTATATCAAGCTCTGCTTCATCCTTTAAAAAGTATGATGGAAACGTAGCAGATGACACTATATAATCAGCAGTTGGTAAAACAGTAACATTATCAAGATGTGCCACTCCAAGTTCAACCATTGCAACTCGATCTTTAGTAGAGAAATAAGATTTATCTTCTGATAAAACAAACACATAAACATGTTCACTCTGACTTGCAGCTGTCTCTATCAAATATTGATGACCCCTAGTAAAAGGATTTGCATTCATTACTATTCCACTTGCTGTTGTGTTTAAATTTACTTTCTTTGATTCCAATAATTTTTCATAATCATTAAAATCAGGAAAGCCTTGTTCCATGAAGATTATCAGATCATTACCGATAATCTTATGGAAACCTAATGAAGTAAATAAATCTTCATTTTCTGGCTTAGTATAAACGAGGAAGTGATTCACTCCCTCAGCCCTCATCTTCTCCAATAAATGGACAAGAATCTGAGTAAGTAGATTTTCAGACTGATAATCTTTACACACTGCAAGACATTTCAGTATCTTACCTTCATATGAACCGGTTGCAACTAATTTGTCATCATCAAATATCCCTACTGAGTAATCTATCTGTTCTTTAGTAGGATTTAATGAACTTTTCTTCATTAGTTCAAGCCATTGATTATAAGTTTTTTTATCTTTATCTAGCCAAATTCTCTTTAAGGAAAGCATATTTATACCATATTTAACCTATATAAATTTAATTATTTATTTTGTGGGAATGCTTTTCCCAAAAGTTTTGATGCTAAGTAGATAATACCTATTACAAGGAATACTCCACCCCATCCATACACTAAAAGCTCTAATGCTTTTTCTAAGTCTGCTACATTTACTGACATGTTTTCCTCCTATTACACTAAGAATGCTAGTACTAATCCACCAGCGATAACTGAAGCTATTTGTCCAGATACGTTTGCTCCTGCTGCTTGCATCAAGATAAAGTTACCAGGATCTTCTTCAGTAGCCATTTGTTGGATTACACGACTTGACATTGGGAAAGCAGAAATACCAGCAGCACCAATCATTGGATTAACTTTTTCTTTCATGAATAGGTTAAGAACTTTTGCAAATAGTACTCCACCAATAGAGTCCATTACGAAGGCAACTAATCCAAGACCGATAACCATTAATGTATCTAATTTCAAGAATTCTTCAAATTGCATCATTACTGAAATTGAAAGACCAAGAACAATACTTATTAAATTAACTAGTTCATTTTGTGCTGAAACTGACAAACGTTCTAATACTCCACATTCACGTAATAAGTTACCAAACATTAGGAAACCAACTAATGGAAGTGAAACTGGTGCAATAAGTCCAGCTACAATTGTTATAACAATTGGGAACAAGATTTTCGCTGTTTGAGAAACAGTACCTGGATGGTATGTCATACGAATTTGACGTTCCTTCTTAGTTGTTACTGCTCTAATAGCAATTGGTTGAATAATTGGTACAAGCGCCATATACGAATACGCGGCAACTGTAATTGCCCCCATATACTTAGAACCTAATGTATTGGCAACAAAGATTGATGTTGGTCCATCTGCTGCTCCAATAATACCTATTGATGCTGCATCTTTAATATCAAATCCAAGGAATACAGCTGCAATAATTGTAAAGAATATACCAAATTGGGCTGCTGCTCCAAAGAATAACATGAATGGACTTTGTAATAAAGGTCCAAAGTCAATCATTGCTCCAATACCAATAAATAGTAATAATGGGAACAATTCTGTTTTAATCCCTGCATCAAATAGTACTTGGAATGGTCCAGGTTCACCACCTGCTGAAAGTACCCCTGAGTCTGGGAAGTTGACCAACATTGTACCTAATCCCATAGGAACTAGCAAAGTTGGTTCATAATCTTTTTTGATACCTAAGTACATTAAAACTGCACCGATGAGCATCATTACAATACGGCCGGGTTCGTGCCCCATACCGATAACTCCTTGTAAAAGTGTGTCCACTTATATCTCCTCTCTTACTCTAAAAAACTACTAAGCAATAGTGATTAACGCATCACCAGGTTGAACCATTTCTCCTTGGTTTACATGAATACCTGTAACTGTTCCTGCTTGAGGAGCAACAATTTCATTTTCCATTTTCATTGCTTCTAAAATCATGATTGGTTGATTTGCAGTAACCGCATCACCAACGTTTACCAAGACTTTTAAGATTGTCCCAGGCATTGGAGCTGTTATAGCATCTGCCCCTGCTGGTGCGCTTGCTACTGGAGCTGCTGGTGCAGGTGTTTCTTCAACTACTGGTGCCGCTGGTGCAACCGCTGCGGGAGCTGGTGCTACTACCGGTGCTGCTGGTGTAACTCCACCAATTTCTTCCATTTCAACTAAATACTTTTCACCATCAACAGTGATTTCAAACTTTCTTAATGCCATTTCTAAATGTCCTCCGTTTAATTAATTAACTTTTTGCCTTTTTTATGCTTGTAATGCTTTGTGTCGAATTGGGAACCATGAAGTTAATAGTGCTTGCTACAATGATTCCTAACTTACGATATTCAGGATTTCTTTTTTCAAGATTCTTTAAGATATATTCTTTACCATTATCGTCATATTTAGCAATAGAACTAGCTATCAAAGCTATCTTACGTCTCTCATCAGGATCATCTACCTTGATCCATTTAGGAATTGTTTCCCAGTTATCGTCTTCTTTTTCTCGAACAGCAACTTGTTGTGAAACAGTTACGCTGTTTTCTTGTGCTTTTTTTCCAAAAAGATTACTAAAAAATCCCATTCAGACTCCTTTCTATATTTTGTATTATTAGACATATCTTTATTTTAACCCTTTTGCTTGAAAACGCCAACATTTTACTTGTTCTACCTGTGTTTTTTTGTGTTTCATATACGAAATCTACTATTTAAAACAAATAAAATTAATTTCCAAATTTGCATCAAAAACATTGTTTTTTTCGTGTTCTTTTGAAAGCGTTACCTTTTTTTTACAAAATATAGTTATATAATATGAGTGTAGGTTATTTTGCTAGCAAACAAAAAAAGAAAAAGGAGAAATCTAATGCTTACACTATTAGCTTATCTCATGATTATCTGTTTCATGGCAGTGATTATGACTAAGAAAATGTCAGCCTTTACAGCGTTGACAACAATTCCAATTGTATTTGCAGTTATTGCAATTATTTCTGGACAGGCCCATTTAACGGGATCTACTAAAGGGAATATTAAAATCCTTAAAGCCTTAGCAGGTGAAGGTGCAAAAGAAGTTCCTAAATCAATGGATATCCATATGGGTGACCTTGGAACTTTAATTCTTGAAGGTATCAAGAGTGTATCTGTCACTGGTATCATGCTATTATTCGCAATTCTTTTCTTCTCAACAATGCTTGATGCAGGTCTATTTGACCCAATCACTGAGAAAATGGTTTTCTTTGCAAAAGGTGACCCTAAGAGAGTTTTGATGGCAACAGCAGTTGTTGCTGCAGCAGTTTCACTTAATGGTGACGGAACTACTACTACACTTATTTGTTGTTCTGCATTCCTACCTATCTACGATCGCTTAGGAATGAAACGCATGAACTTAGCTGTTTTAGTTATTCTTCAAAATACTATCATGAACTTGCTTCCTTGGGGTGGTCCAACAGCTCGTGCAATGTCAGTTCTAGACGTTGGTGGTGACATCCTTACTTTCCTTCTTCCAGGTATGATTCTTTCATTAGCATACATGATCTTCTTCGTTGCGAACCGTATGGGTAACCAAGAACGTAAACGCTTAGGAGTTAAAGAATTATCTGATGCTGAACTTAGAGAATTAACAGTTATTTCTGATGAAGAAACTCTTGCAATTCGTCGTCCAAAAAACTGGGCTTTCAATGCTATTCTAACTGTCGGCTTAATCGCATGGTTGGTTGCTGGATCATTTATTCCTGCAATTGAAGTTCCACCTGCAGTATTATTCCTTGTAGCTACTTCAGTAGCTTTACTTGTTAACTATCCAAACCTTAAAGACCAAGGTAAACGTATTGGTGCAAATGGTGGAGATGCAGTTCAAGTTATTATCCTAGTATTCGGTGCTGGAGTTCTTATGGGACTATTCAACGGTACTGGTATGGCTGATGCAATCGCAAACAACTTAACAACAATCATTCCTAAATCACTTGGTGGTTTCTGGGGTATCGTAGTTGCTATCGTTTCTGCTCCTGGTACATTCTTCATTTCAAATGATGGATTCTACTACGGAGTTATGCCAGCACTTGCTAAAGCAGGTAATGAGTATGGATTCGATAACATGCATATGGCAGTAGCGTCACTAATGGGACAAGCATTCCACTTATTAAGCCCGCTAGTAGCATTCATTTACCTATTACTTCGTCTTACTGAAGTTGATATGGGTGAATGGCAAAAAGAAGCTGGTAAATATGCAATCGGTATTTTCGTAATCTTCCTAGGAACTTCATTAATCCTTGGAACACTTACAAATGGTGCTTGGGGAATTCCATTCTTCATCGCTCCAAAATAATAATTAACTTTTAAAACCATCCTCCTGGATGGTTTTTTCATATATACATAACAATAGAGAGACAGTTAGTTAAACTGTCTCTCTATTGTTATGTATATTAATAATCAACTTAAATTTAATCTATTCAAGAAATATATTATAGCAAGTAAATCTGCACTTCCACCAGGACTTAAATTCTTCTCAATAAATTTTTCATCCATTTTAATCATGTGTTTTTCAAAATCTTGAAAATCTGAATTTAAAAGTTCACTAGAAAGATTTTGTGCATATTTGAGACCTTCCCTTCCACCACGATGTAAAAGATTTGCATCTTCTGCGAAAAGAATAATTTCTAATAGTAACTTATGCCAATAAAACTTATCCGTTTCATCAATTGAAGTATTTTCCAAAAGTCTTTTAACCGTGGGATACCCCATTATAGCTTCTCCCCGTACTCCTTTTGCTCCATACTTTTTGTAAGTACTTATACCATTAGTCAAGTTTTCTCTTTCAAAATCGTTCATTAAACCATCTGACAGTTGTTTTATTATATCAAATAGTTCATCTTTGCGAACAGATATTGATGGACCATTTTTCTTGAATATATAACCTAAAGCACCAAGAAATAATGCAAAAGTAAAATTTGCTCCTTTATGAGTATTTACTCCATTAGTAGCTTCAAACATTGCTTCTTCCGCAAGTATTCCTTCATCTCGTAATTTTGTAAATAAGGAACCGAAATCATCATCTGCATGCTCATAACCTAACTTAGCATAATTTATAAAATAAGGTAATAAAGCATCTGCACTAGATAAGAAAGTATCCAAACTCATATCAGAGTGAGAACCATTATTTCTTTCGTCCACTAGTCCTGGTTTAGGTGAAAGTCTAACTTCAAAAATTAATGCATTATATGCAGCATGAGAAATTGATTCTAGTTCTTTTTTTGCACTAGTTAACATTTTCTTCCTCATCGTCAATAACACTTACAATAAAGTCCGCACTTGATCCCAAATGCTTATCAATTAATCTTTCAATCTCCGGTTCATTTTGTTCAAGCATTAAATTATAGATTTCCCTATGTTCATCAATTGCTTGCTTAGTTCTTGAGTCAGAAATAGTTGTTATTTCATGGAAATATAATTGATAAACCTTAAGTGTTTCAATAATATTTTGAATACGGAACATTCTAGCCTTCTCAAAAATTAAATTATTAAATTCTTTAAAATTTTGTCTAATTAAATCAAATTCACCTTTTTCATAGAATTCCTCAGCATCACTAACGATTTTTTCTAGTTCAGCAAAATCTGATTTAGTCATCTTCTTACTGGCTTCAATAGTTGCTAGCGTTTCAAAAGACTTTCTGATTGCGAAAATTTCTTGAACATCACTCTGAGTTATGCCTAGAACGACTGCCCCGTTCTTATTTCCCAAACCATAAGCAACTAACTTTTCAGTTTCAAGTTGCTTAAGAGCTTGTCTTATAGGTGTACGTGAAATATTTGAATAGACCGATATTTGTTTCTCATTTATTCTTGTTCCTGCAGGAATTTTCCCTGTAATAATCATCTTATAAAATGCATCATATACGATTTCATGAAGGGATTTATCTAAGGAAAGATCTAAATGTGACAAGAATAATTCTGTAACTTGATTCATAATTCTACCCTCTATATTAAAATACAGGTTAGATTATCTAACCCATATTATTATTATAAACTAAATAACGAAATTTTAAAACACTCTTAGTACACTTTTCTCAAAAATCAGTGTTATCAGGATTTAGAGAAAGTTTACCTTCATCAAGTCCATCCAAAATATTAATTTCATCCATTGTTAAATCAAAATCAAATAATTCAGCATTTTGAATAATTCTTGACTCTGTTACAGATTTTGGAAGTGGTAAAAATCCTTTATCAAGTGACCATCTAAGCGCAATTTGTGCAGTAGATTTATTGTATTTTTCTGCAATTTCCATAAGAGTTGGTAATTCAAGAATTTTACCAGTTCCAAGTGGAGAATAAGCTTCTGTTAAGATGCCATTTTCTTTGTTAAATTTAACAATATCTTTTTGTTGATCGCTTGGATTTAAATAAATTTGATTAACAGAAGGTTTTATTTTTGCAGTAGCAAGTAATGGTCTCAAATGTCTTTCGTGGAAATTTGATACACCAATTGATTTAATTTTTCCATCTTCAACGGCATCTTCCATTGCTCTCCAAACATCAGCATTTCTCTTTTCATTGTTTGGACGATTAGCCTTTGGATTTGGCCAATGTATTAAGTACAAATCCAAATAATCCAATCCTAATTTTTCAAGACTAGTATCAATAGCTTTTTTAGCATCATCATAAGTAATTGCATCATTCCATAACTTTGTTGTTACAAAAATTTCATCACGCGGAATACCTGATTTTGCAATAGCTTGCCCTACTGATTCTTCATTTCCATATATTGCAGCTGTATCAATATGTCTGTAACCTGCTTTTAGTGCAGTTGCAACTGATTCTTCTGCAACATCCCCAGCTGGTGTTTGCCAAGTACCAAATCCAACAACTGGGATTTTTTCACCATTTGATAAAGTATATGTGTCAGTTAAAGTCATTACAATCCTCCTATTTTCTTTTCTTTATTTTATAATTAATCTTTCTCTTTTACAAAAAAATTGAACTAATTTTGCTATAATTAACTTATCAACAAAAAGGAGATATATTATGGCAGAAGTAGAAAGCTTCCAACTTGATCATACAAAAGTATTAGCACCATATGTACGTTTAATTTCAACTGAAACTGGACCAAAAGGAGATATCATTACAAACTTTGATATCCGCTTAGTTCAACCAAATGAACAAGAAATCCCAACAGCAGGAATTCATACTATTGAGCACCTTTTAGCTAGTCTAATAAGAGATAGAATGGATGGACTGATTGATTGCAGCCCATTTGGTTGTCGTACTGGTTTTCATTTAATTGCTTGGGGTGATAAAACAAGTAAAGAGATTGCAAGTGTTATTAAATCATCACTTGAAGAAATTGCTAATATAACAAAATGGGAAGATGTTCCAGGTACAACTATAGAATCGTGTGGTAATTACCGTGATCATTCACTTTGGACAGCTAAAGAATGGTCAAAACTTATTCTTGAAAGAGGAATTTCAACTGATGCTTTCGAAAGAAAAGTAATTTAAATAAATTTAGGAAAATAAAAAAAAGAATCTTGAGAAATCAAGACTCTTTTTTTATTTAATAAATTATTTTTCAGTAAGTGCAGCAAGGCCTGGAAGTGTTTTACCTTCAAGTAATTCCATAGATGCACCACCACCAGTAGAAATCCATGAGAATCTATCAGCATAGCCTAAGTTAATTGCAGCTGCTGCAGAATCTCCTCCACCGATAATTGATTTACAATCTGGTTGAGATACAATAGCATCCATTACACCAATAGTTCCTGCTTGGAAATCAGGGTTTTCAAATACACCCATAGGTCCATTCCATACTACTGTTTTAGCTCCATCAATTTCTTTAGCAAATTTTTCAATTGATTTAGGACCAATATCAAGACCTAGGAATCCTTTATCTACTGCTTCCCCTTCAGTATCTTTAACTTCAGTATATCCAGCGAAGGCATTTGCTTCTTTTGAATCCACTGGTAAGATCAATTTACCATTTGATTTTTCAAGAAGTTCTTTTGCAAGATCAAGTTTATCTTCTTCAACTAAAGAATCACCAATTTCAATACCTTGAGCCTTGTAGAATGTATAAGTCATACCACCACCGATAAGTACTTTATCAGCTTTTTCAAGAAGATTTTCGATTACACCGATTTTATCAGAAACTTTTGATCCACCTAGAATTGCCACAAACGGACGTACTGGTGCTTCAACAGCTTCTTGAATATATGCAATTTCGTTTTCTAAAAGGAAACCAGCAACAGCTTTATCAACGTTTTCAGAAATACCAACGTTTGAAGCATGTGCACGGTGTGCAGTACCGAATGCATCGTTAACAAAGATTCCATCACCTAAGCCAGCCCAATATTTAGCAAGTTCAGGGTCATTTCCAGATTCTTTTTTACCATCTACATCTTCAAAACGAGTATTTTCTACAAGCAGTACTTGACCATCTTCTAAACCATCAATAGCTGCTTCAAGTTCAGCACCACGAGTAGCAGGTACAAATACAACTTCTTGACCAAGTTTAGATGATAAATCTTTAGCTACAGGAGCAAGTGATTTACCTTCTTTATCTTCTTCTGTTTTTACACGACCTAAGTGTGAGAATAAGATTGCACGTCCACCATTATCAGTAATGTATTTAATTGTTGGAAGAGCTGCTGTAATACGATTATCGTTTGTAATAACGCCATCTTTCAAAGGAACATTAAAGTCTACACGTACTAATACTTTTTTTCCTTTAAGATCAACATCTTTAACTGTTAATTTAGCCATTTTTTCTCCTTTTGTTTTAAAATCAAATGATTTTTTATTATCTTATATACAAGCTTATTATATCACAAACTTGATTTTTGTTAAGTAAAATATAAAAGTTTAAAATTCTCAATAATTAACTTTTATTCATAATACTTGGATTACATAATTATTTTGAAAGTTTAACAACTGAACCCTTTAAACCAATAGACCCAAAACCATCAATTTTAGAATCTATAAAATGTTCATTCTTTCCAAATTCATTGATACGAATATTTTTTACTTTTGTACCCTTCTTGATAGGTTTAGGCATTCCTTTAACAGGTAAATCTTTAATGATAACAACACTATCACCAGTTTTTAATTGATTACCTTCACTATCAAGTACAACAAATTTATCTTCAGTATTACTTAAATCATCTTGCGAAAATTCCGCACCACATTCTGAACAACCAAATGTAGTATCAGATAGTTCATATGTGTATTCGCTAGAGCAAGATGGACATTTTGGTGTTTCCATTTTTCTCCTTAAAAAAACGAGAAAGCTAGAAAGCCTTCCCGTTAAGATCGTCAATAAGGTTTCTTATTTAGCGATTTTTGCAAAGTATTCAAGAGTACGAACTAATTGTGATGTATAAGACATTTCGTTATCGTACCAAGATACAGTTTTAACTAATTGAGCGTTGTCATCACCAGTGATGATTTCAGTTTGAGTAGCATCAAATAATGAACCAAATGACATACCAACGATATCGCTTGAAACGATTTCATCAGTGTTATATCCGTAAGATTCGTTAGCTGCTTCTTCCATAACTTTGTTTACTTCATCAACAGTAACTTCTTTACCAAGAATACTTACTAATTCAGTAAGAGATCCAGTTGGAACTGGTACACGTTGTGCATGTCCAGAAAGTTTACCATTTAATTCAGGGATTACTAAACCGATAGCTTTAGCAGCACCAGTTGAGTTAGGAACGATATTTACAGCTGCTGCACGAGCACGACGGAAGTCTCCACCACGGTGAGGTCCATCAAGAAGCATTTGGTCACCAGTGTATCCGTGAACTGTAGTCATAGTACCAGCTTTAAGACCAAAGTTTTTGTTCAAAGCATCAGCCATTGGTGCAAGACAGTTAGTAGTACATGAACCAGCTGAAATTACTGTTTCAGAACCATCAAGAATGTCATGGTTAGTGTTAAATACGATAGTTTTAACATCAGCTCCACCAGGTGCAGTAATAACTACTTTTTTAGCTCCATTTTCATGTAAATGAAGTTCAGCTTTTTCTTTAGATGCGAAGAAACCAGTTGCTTCTAAAACGATTTCAACACCGTCAGCTGCCCAGTCAATATTTTTAGGATCAGATTCAGCAGAAACTTTAACAAATTTTCCGTTTACGTCAAATCCACCTTCTTCAACTTCAACAGTTCCGTTGAAACGTCCTTGAGTTGAATCGTATTTTAATAAATGAGCAAGCATTTCAGGGTTTGTAAGGTCATTGATACGTGCTACTTCAACACCATCAATGTCTTGAATACGACGAAAAGCAAGACGTCCAATACGTCCAAAACCGTTGATACCAACTTTAACTACCATAATGTAGATTTCCTCCTTATTGAAAATCAAAAATTTTTTTAATGGGTACAAAAGTCCCCATGCACTTTGGTAAGTAATTAACTTACATGACTATGATAACATTTTTACAATAAAATGCAACAATAAATCTTATATATGTATTACAATAAAAAAAGAAAAATCATACAGTTGATTTGTTAATCTACTGTATTATCTTTCTTTTTTGGCTTGAAAATTCTTGCAAAAAACCCTTTGCTTTGTTCTTCACTGATGTTAGTCTTTAATTTCTCAGCATCTTCTCTTAATTGCTCAGTATCGATTCTTAGTTGTTCGCTATCAGCCATTGCCTTTGCAGTTAATTGTTGCTGCTGATCAAGTTGTTTATCCTTTTCAGAAATTTGTTGATCCTTAATAGATAATTGTTCATCCTTTGTCGCTAATTGAGAATCTTTAACTCTTAATTGCTCATTCAAACGTCTAATTTCAGCATTTTTATCTTCCATTAAATTTGAAATTAAAATATTCATACTATATTCAGAAGCATTCGCTTCATCAAACTCTGTTGTTTGAACGATAACTTTCTTATCATAAATTTTTTCTAATTCTCTAATTCCTTTGACATTTACAACAGTAGTACCCTTTTCGTTTTTTTCAACAAATTCACCAGGTAATTTTTTTACTCTATTATTCATTGCTTGCCTTGTCACACCAAAAAGATCAGATAATTCGCTTACAGTTTTTAAATCCATAACTCTCTCCTCAAATTAATATATAAATTATAACATTAAATTTAAAATAAAAAAATAGACGTTACAAACAGCAACGTCATTGTCTATACCGGCGGCCGGGGTCGAACCGGCACGTCCTCGCGGACACTGGATTTTGAGTCCAGCGCGTCTGCCAATTCCGCCACGCCGGCATACATAAAAATAAAACTGGGGTAGCTGGATTCGAACCAACGCATGAGGGAGTCAAAGTCCCTTGCCTTACCGCTTGGCTATACCCCAATAAAATAGGCGAGTGATGGGGATCGAACCCACGCATGCCAGAGCCACAATCTGGTGTGTTAACCACTTCACCACACCCGCCATTTTATTAACACGGGCAGCAGGAATTGAACCCACACCAAAGGTTTTGGAGACCTTTGTTCTACCTTTAAACTATGCCCGTTAATTATGGAAGGGGAGGGATTCGAACCCCCGAACCCGAAGGAGCGGATTTACAGTCCGCCGCGTTTAGCCACTTCGCTACCCTTCCAAGTATATATATAAACAAATAGAATTGTTCAAACGGTCCCGACGGGAATCGAACCCGCGATCTTCGCCGTGACAGGGCGACGTGATAACCGCTACACCACGGGACCATTATCATGGGAGTTAACGGGTTCGAACCGCTGA